>MFQC01000006.1 GCA_001784285.1 Candidatus Magasanikbacteria bacterium RIFCSPHIGHO2_02_FULL_48_18 | reverse complement strand
GTGAAGGTTTACCTTTGTCACCTCTAGTTTAGCAGAGTGTCACCTCATATGGTGAACTGTACAGGCTGTTGACAAGAAATCCATTCCGTGGTATAGTCATTGCGTTCTTTTCTGTGCGATAGCGAAGAGGCCGGGCATTCTTTCTTGCCATATCGCCTGAGATTTGATAGAGTACAGCATGTACCATATGATGAACATCCTGACAATTCTCCAAATTATTTTCGCAATTTTGCTCACCGCATCCATTCTCCTTCAGCAGAGAGGCGCCGGTTTGGGTGCAGGATTTGGCGGATCAGGAATTCTCTACACCACCAAACGGGGCGCTGATTTGTTTTTGTACAAAGCGACCATTGTCCTCTCTCTTCTTTTTTTCGCCACGGCGATTGTATCGTTGGTTCTCTAAAAAGAGGCTGGAAGCGATTCCTTTACAATAGGAATACTTTCCTTCTTTTTGGTTGTTATGAATTTTTTTGTCTTTCAAAAAATAAAACGTCTCTTTCACAGTATTGAGAAAAAACCATTGATTTCGACCGATCATGCGATACGGCTGGTGCGACGGGTGCACAAACGCCATTTTCCAAACATCCATCAATGGCGTTATTTCCCAAAGTTTTTAAGCGTCCGGGAAAAACGACTGCTCAAAGCAAGCCTTGGCCTTTTCTGCATTGGGAGTATTTGGGTGGGCGTCGTGTATGCAACAAACTCTCTCGAAGAGATTCCCGCGGTGGGAGGACAATACACCGAAGCGGTCGTGGGTTCGCCCGAGTTTATCAATCCGATCTTTGCGCCCCTCAATGACGTGGATCAAGATATCGCTCGTCTCGTCTATTCAGGACTCTTGGCCTATGATGAACATCAAAATCTTGTTTCTGATTTGGCCGAACGGTATGAGGAAAGCGAAGACAAGAAAGTCTACACATTTTTTTTGCGTCAAGGAGTTGTGTGGCATGACGGAGAACCGTTTACCGCGCATGACGTGGCTTTTACCTTCGAGACAATTCAAAATCCGGCGATCAACAGCCCGCTTCGGGTTGCATTTGAGGGAGTGGGTGTTGAAGCGCTTGACGATGACACGGTTCGGTTTACGCTTTCTGAAACGTTTAGTCCTTTTCTCGCATCGCTCACGGTTGGCATTCTTCCAGAGCATATCTGGTTTGGCATTTCAGAAGATCGCATACGCCTCGCCCAACAAAATCTTCGTCCTGTTGGAACCGGGCCGTTTGCGTTTAAAGATTATTTCAAAGACGACATTGGACAAATTCATAGTTTCACATTGAAGCGGTTTGATCGGTTTTACCGTGAACCCGCGTTCATTGAAGAAGTCGTGTTTCGTTTTTTTGCCGATTATGACGGTCCTGACGGCGCGATTGCCGCGATTCGCGAACAAAAAGTGGATGGGCTGAGTTTTGTTCCTTACGATTTGAGGGAACGGGTAGAGAGAAAGCATGTGATTTTGCACACGCTTCGTCTTCCTCAGTATACGGCCCTGTTTTTTAATCAAGAGCGCCAGCCCATTTTGCAAGATGCGGATGTGCGCTTTGCGCTTGCGGCAGGACTCGATAAAGAGAGGATTGTCCGGGAAAGTCTCAAAGGCGAAGGGCAAACCATCGATGGGCCGATTCTTCCGGGGTCGATTGGCTTTCATGCCGAGATTCCGCGGGTAGAATATTCGTTGGACCGCGCCAATGAGGCGCTCGACAAAACATGGAAGCGAATGACTGTGGAAGAATATCGCGCAAAGCGAAAAGCGGCATTGGCAGAACAGATACAGTCGGAAAGCGAAAACGCGCCATTGAGCGCCCCGACGACCACTGACGGTGGGTCTGTATCGACATCCACCCCCGCGGTCGAGGAAAACGATGCCGAGATTGAGGCGCTCTTGGACGCGGAAATCAACCAGGCGCAAACATTTTATCGCCAGAATGACGCTGGCGCGATTCTTCATCTCACTGTGGTTACCGCGGATCGGCCCGAGTATCGGCAGGCGGCCGGGCTCATCGTGGGTTTTTGGCAAGATATGGGCATTGAAACGTCGGTTCGCTATGTTTCGCCGAAAGATATTTCTCGTGACGTGTTGAAGACGCGTGAGTATGATGTGCTCTTGTATGGCATTATTTTAGGCAGTGATCCGGATCAATTTGCGTTTTGGCATTCAAGCCAGGTTAATTTTCCCGGTCTGAATGTGTCGGGGTACGTGAACCGTGCCGTGGATGCGATTCTTGAAGAAATACGGGCGACGACCGACCAGGCGAAAGTAACAGAATTATATGTAAAATTTCAAGAAGCCATTCTCAGTGATCGGCCGGCAATTTTTCTCTATACGCCTATTTATACGTACGTGACGTCGGATGATATTCAAGGCATTCAGGTGGAAGAAATTTTTATGCCGTCCGATCGTTTTGCGGGAATGACGCATTGGTATATGAAAACAAAAAAAACGTGGAAGCGCGCATCATCGACAGAATCGTGAAGAATAAAATTTTTTGATCTGTCTTTCGCCGATGTGGTGAAATTGGTAGACACGCATGCTTCAGGTGCATGTCCCGCTTGCGGGATGTGGGTTCGAGTCCCACCATCGGCACATTATTTTTCGTGAGAGAGGGGTATAACCATCTCCACAACATTATTTTTCTTCTCTGTATGGTTCAACCAGAAAAAGGACGTTCGGCAATCCGACGCAATAGCGGACGGCGATCGTCGTATACGCGTAAAACAACGCATGGAGGCGGGCGCCCAATAGATCGGCGAGGCAAAGGACGGGCAACAAAAAAACAGACGGTGGACCCGTCATTTGAGCCCTCGGCCGCGCCGCCATCCAGAAATGGCAGGTTTGTTCCTCCGGTCCCAAAGGGGACATTTCGCATCATTCCCATTGGCGGATGCGAAGAAGTGGGCCAGAATATGACTGTCTTCGAGTACGAAGACGATATTATTATTCTTGACATAGGACTGCAGTTTCCGGAAGAAGACATGCCCGGAATTGACTATATTATTCCAAACACCAAGTACCTTGAGGGAAAAGAGAAACGCATTCGAGCGGTTATCTTTACGCACGGTCATTTGGATCACATCGGCGCCGCGCCGATTGTGCTTGAAAAGCTCGGTAATCCGCCGATTATTACGCGACCTTTGACCGCGGCCCTTATCAAACATAAGCAGGAGGATTATCGAAAGGGGTCTGCGAATAAACTCAAGATTATTCCCGTACAAAAATTGGGCGACACGATTCGGCTTGGGCAGTTTGCGGTTCGTTTTTTTCAAGTGGAACACTCGATTATGGATTCCATGGGAGTGGCGATCGAAAGTCCGGTTGGCACCGTGCTCCATCCCGGCGATTGGACCATGGAGCGCGATGAAAAAGGGCAAACCCATATACGGTATGATGTGTTGGCCAAAGTGCGGCGTCCGTCCCTTTTGATGCTTGAGAGTTTGGGATCATTGAAACAAGGGAGACATGGCACCTATCAAGAGATGTACAACAATTTGCATACCATTTTGGCGTCTGCCCCCGGGAGAGTTATTATCGCGACGTTCAGTTCCCAAGTGGAACGCGTCAAATGGGTGATCCAGGCCGCCGCCGCGTTGAACAAAAAGGTTGCGCTCGATGGGTACAGCATGAAAGTGAACATTGAAATTGCCAAAGAGCTCGGGTACGTCAAAATTCCGAAAGGCGTGCTGATTGATATCAAGGAAATTGACAAATACCCGGACAACCGATTGATTATTATAGGAACCGGCGCGCAGGGAGAAGAGCGGGCGGTTTTGGGTCGCATCAGTAGCGGAGAACACCGGTTTATCAAATTGCAAAAAACCGACACTGTAATTTTTTCTTCGTCCATTATTCCGGGCAATGAACGCACCATTCAGCGGCTGAAAGACAACATTTATCGCCAGTGCGATCACGTGATTCATGGCGATGTCATGGACGTGCATATTAGCGGCCATAGCACCCGGCAGGATATTGTGGATATGATTGATCAAGTAAAGCCGGACTATTTTAGTCCCGTCTATGCGAATCATTTTTTCTTGAAAGAATCAAGAAATTTGGCCGTGGAAAATGGATTTGATGTAAAAAATATTATTGTGCCGGACAACGGCACCGTGATTGAACTCGACACCAAAGGTATTCGCGTTCTTCCCCAAAAAGCGCCGACCGACTATGTGTTTGTGGATGGCCTTGGCATTAGCGATTCCCAGCATGTGGTGTTGCGCGACCGGCAGGTTTTGGCCGAAGATGGCATGGTGGTCGTGATCGTGACCGTTCATTCAAAAACCGGAAAATTGGTCCAGAATCCCGATATTATTTCGCGCGGTTTTGTCTTTTTGAAAGACAATAAAGAATTGATTGAAGACATCCGCCATCGCGTGAAAAAAATGGTGATCGAGTCCGATCCTTTGACGTGGACCGATACCAACAAAATTCGCAATGATGTTCGAGATAAAATCGGCCAATTTATTTATACCAAAACCGAAAAACGCCCCATGATTCTTCCTGTGGTCATTGAAGTATAGACGTATCTTTGAAATGCGGTATACTAGAGATATATGAAACGACTGTATCGTTCAAAAAATGATCGGGTGGTCGCCGGTATTTGCGGCGGTATTGCAGAGTATTTTAACGCCGACCCAACCATTGTTCGTCTCTTGTTTGTGTTTGGGGTTTTGGTTACAGGGATTATCCCGTTGGTTATTGTCTATATTATTGGCGCATTTATTATTCCGGAAAATCCGAACAAGGGATCATCTCTATAGAGGCGAGAGCATCCGTAAGAGTTATACACAGCCGTTCATTGACGGCTGTGTTTTTTGTGGTAATATAAAGATATATCCATGTACTAGTACAGCAGTACATTTGTATAAAGAATTTTCAAAGAATATACACAAAGAATGTACCCTATGAAATCACGGGCCAAAGCGCGAGATATTCGTGAACTCATGACGGTTTTGTCCCGGGTTTCCAGCCCCAAAAAAACAGAAGCGATTCTTCGGGATCTTTTGAGTCCGAAAGAATTTGATGATATCGTGGTTCGGCTGCAGATAATCAAACAATTGAAACGCGGCATTCCGCAGAGGCAGATAGCAAAAAATCTCGGGACGGGCATTGCAACTGTCACGCGCGGTTCACGCGAACTCTTGGACAAAAGCGGCGGATTTCACACGGTATTTCGTGAATATGAAACGAACAAACGGAAAAAATAACTTGTCAGCGCGTCAGTTGATTTCATGGCGATGGGCATTGCTTCCTGATTCGCAGTGTCCTTGTTTTTGGTGAAATTTTTTTTCCTTACATTTTTTCCCTCGGACATTGCGAGGGTTTTTTTATTTTTATTGCAACAGAAAATATTTTTTTTTTGCAATAAGGGTAGAAGTGTGAATGGTCTTTCAAATTATGGAGGTTTCCCATGAGCGGGAACGGTGTTATTTCCGAAAGTGCGTTTTTTGCGCGGTTCGATTTTGAAACCGGCCAAGGGGGTCGGTTTGGGATTGAGTCCGAGCTCGTGACCGCGGAGCGTAATGGTTCCGGCCGGCTCACCCCTCGCGGGTATGAGCTGGTTCAACGGCTTGCCCAACCTTGGGCAACCGAAGAACTCACCCAGGTCCAGGCCGAGATCGGGACGGTTGCGGCGACAACTTGCCGTGAAGTGCTCGCCGATCTTTCAGATCGTTTGGAGCACATGCGTCGAGAAGCCGCCGCGATGGGTTGTGTTCTTCGCGCGTGTCCTGCCGCGCCCGAGAATATGCCGCGAGACATCACGCCAACGCCGAAGTACATTGCCATGGCGGAGGCCCTTCGCGCGCGAGGTGAAGAGATTCTGCTCTCGGCCCTGCGGGTGTCGTCGTGGCAGATCAGCCTGAGCCCGCGGAGCCTGGACGAGCTCATCGAAATGTACAATCGTCTTCTTGAGGAGCTTGATCGGTTGGTCGCGATGACTGACACAACGGGCGGCCTTCGGCGGCGGCTCTATCGGACGGTCGTGCCAAACGTACGGCCGACGCAGATCGGCACGCCGGCGGACATGTACCGTGTCGCGCTCGCGGAGGGATGGTCTCTTCCGGGGTCCCGATCCTATCGGGACATCGCGATCCGGCCTGGCGACGGCAAGAAGCCGCCGATTTTGGAGCTGCGGTTTATGGACGCGAGCGATGATATCGAATTCATCGCGGACGTTCTTGCCGAGGTGATTCGGATCGCGCGCTTTCCGGTACGGTAAAGTTCTTTTTGTGGCCAGCAGTCTCTGGAGGAACTGCATCCATGGCCACTCCACTTCTTTTCAAAAATAATTTTTTTGGACAAAAGCGGAGTCATTTGTTTTTTCTTCTCCATTTTGCTACGATGAGAGCACAATAATTTCTCTCAGTATGCCAAAACCTGTTCTCTTTTCCGGCATTCAGCCAACCGGCAATCTGCATATTGGCAATTATTTGGGCGCGGTCAAACAAATGATTGATTTTCAAAATACGGGTGAATATACCATGTATTATTTTATTGCCGATTTGCATTCGTTGACCGGCAATATGACGCCCGAAGAACGCGGAAGCCAGGTTTTTATTACTGCCGCCGAATTACTTGCCGCAGGGATTGATCCAAAAAAAACAACCATGTTTGTTCAGTCCCACGTGCGGGAACATACGGAGTTGGCGTGGA
Organism: Candidatus Magasanikbacteria bacterium RIFCSPHIGHO2_02_FULL_48_18; assembly: GCA_001784285.1. Classification (GTDB taxonomy): domain Bacteria; phylum Patescibacteriota; class Patescibacteriia; order Magasanikbacterales; family UBA922; genus UBA10181. Next base: position 1,692 of record MFQC01000006.1, on the reverse strand, counting down.
TTTTTGAGACCTTGACGCCGATTGCGGAGTTGGAGCGCATGACGCAGTTTAAAGACAAATCAATACGTCAGGCAAAAAATATCAATGCTGGTCTCTTTACCTATCCCATTCTTCAAGCCGCGGATATTTTGTTGTATCACGGAACCGTGGTGCCGGTTGGCGAAGACCAGGTACAGCATGTGGAACTCACACGCGACATCGCGCGGTGGTTTAATAAAAAATATGGCGAATACTTTGCCGAAGTGAAACACGTATTGACCAACGTGCCGCGCGTCAAAAGTTTGCTTGACCCAAATAAAAAAATGAGTAAATCGCTTGGCGCCGGACACGTGATTGAACTTGCCGACGAACCCGACGTGATTCAAAAAAAACTATCCAAAGCCGTCACCGCGACCGAGGGCGGCGGCAAAGCACCGGGTGTTGATAATTTACTTTTGCTTTTGAAACAATTTGGTACGGAAGAGCAGTATCAAGAATTTGTCGCGGCAGAAAAAAAAGGAACCATTCAATACGGCGCGCTGAAGAGTGTTCTCGCCGAATCAATCGCGGATACCTTCGCGGAATTTCGAGAGAAACGCGCGTCTTTTGTAAAAAATACAAAAAAGCTCAACGCAATTTTGGAAGAAAACGCGGAACACGCTCGTTTGGTCGCGGCGCATACCATGAAAGACGTGCGAAAAAGAGTGGGGTTGGTTTAAAGTGAAGTGAAAGAGAAATAAAAAATCGTCCTGTTATTCGGTAGGACGATTTTTTTGATTTATTTTTATGCCAGTCCAACAAGGGGTTTTACTCTTTCCATATCAATAGTCAGTCGTTTTATTCCATGTTTCATCATGGTCATTTCTTGATCTATTTTTGTGACAAATCCGAGAACCTTGTCCAATGTGCTCATGACGTGCGACATATCTTTTTTGGTTGCTGTTTCTTCCAAACGAGCTTCAATGCGATCGAAGCGCGCATCATGTTCCATAAATTTTTCCGCCAAGAAATCTACTTGATGTTCCAGACCATCAAACCGTTCATCTATTTTTTGAAACCGTTCGTCAACCCGATCAAACCGTTCATCTATTTTTTGAAACCGTTCGTCAACCCGATCAAACCGTTTGTCAATTTTGACAAACTGTATATCATGCTGTTTTAGTTTTTTCATGATGAATTCGAATTGTTTATCATGTTGTTTCAGTTTTTTATTGGTAATCTTGAATTGTTCATCATGTTGTTTCAATTTCTTCATGATGAAAATAAATTGTTCATCATGTTTTTTGAGCTTGTCCATGACAAAAAGAAATTGTCTGTCGTGTTGTTCCAGTTTTTCCATGATGCGGTGAAATTGTCCGTCATGCCGATTTAATGTTTCCCTAATAAACAAAAACTGTCCATCGTGCTCTTTGAGTTTTTCCATGATTCCCTCCTTCATAGATATATGAATTATTGAGTAACACGGTAAGTATACTATCTGTTTAAAATAGGTCAATCCCGACTCGGTCTGGGCTTCATCTTTCTGAATTTATTGGGTTCCATTAATTAACGCAGTCAACTGAGCCAACTCAGCCAATTTATTTTTGCTTATTTTAGCAAAATTTTTGTTTTGCACCCCTCTGTACGGTTCACCTTCAAGGGTGACACTTTTCAATAAAAGTTAGATATTTTTCTTCGGGTGTCAGTCCATGCATCTGTTTTCCGAGATGCGGT
>MFQC01000005.1 GCA_001784285.1 Candidatus Magasanikbacteria bacterium RIFCSPHIGHO2_02_FULL_48_18 | reverse complement strand
GGTGTGTCACTTGGCGAGGATAAAAACACGTTTTTTACGATTTGCGCATTTTTTTGACCCGCAATCGTGGTAAACAATGATATCACAACATCAGGATTTGCCGCCGCGGGATTATCTGAAGAAAGAGGAATGGTATCGAAAACAACGGTTGCGCCGTCTTCTGCGGTGCCGCCAAAATGCACAAACAATTGACCCGTTCCGGAAACTGTGCCAATGGCAACCGTGCCAAACGTCGGTTTGCTGGGCGGCGTCGTATCCAAAATGACACACGCAAAGTCGGTTTTCAACTTTGGTGTCTCAACCACATCGAGCAGGCGTCCCAGCAGACATTTTTTTCCATCTCCTCCGGTAAGAGTCCGGGCAACGGTGAATTCATGCTTATCAATCAATGCAAAACTTCGAAACGTTTCCGGCAAAACCTCGGCGCCCAAAAGTTCTTGAAATCCCGGGGTCTTCGGGAAAAAATTTTGGTATGGTTTTTGAACCAACGGTCTTGGAGATTCTGAAAAATACGCGTATTCGAGAGCGGTGTCTTTAATAAGGAGCGTCACCTCGGGTTTGTTGGTGTAGAGTATTTGATGATTCTCCTCATTTACAATTTCAAATGCGCCGCCGCCGATTTCTATTTTTTCTTGTTCAAACTTTGATGTGGCAACCGTCACCGGCACTTTTTCGGAAAAATTGCCTGCGAGATCCTGTACCTGGACTGTCAAACGATATTTTGTAAAATCAATCGGCTCCTGAAAAGTAAACCCCCATTCTCCTTTTACATTTGCTTTTGCATAATATGTGGCGCGAGCAATCGGCGGCGTTGTCTGAATATGGAGGCCTGCAATCAAGAGAGACCTTAGCTGTATTCGCAATGGCATCTGGCGCATAAGCGACGAGAGAAGAGCGGGAATCGATTCTTTAACAATAATAATGGTCGCAAGCGGTTCTGCCGTACCGTATATTCTCACGCGACCGCTTTCAGGGAGCTCCGCAGAAACGTGAGGGGGTTCAGCCTCGGAATCAAGAATAACACATGCGTACGTGGTGTACGTATAGCCGTTTTTTGTGTTGAAAAAACGAGCATTGACACATTTCTTTCCATCTCCCGGTTGCAGTGTCCATAATTTTTTCGAACTAATAGCTTCAAAATTAACCGCATCAAAATTATCCCCAGGCTGACCGGCTGATTCATAGAATGCCACTTGATCCGCATAGGTTGCATCTACAAGAAGAGACACATCCCTTGTCGCGGTAAACCGAGCGTTTTTTCCTTTCTTGTCGACAATACGGATTAATCCTGTTGGGGTAAATATTTCTTCATCAGGAAAAAGCTCTTGTTCTTCTGATGAAGGACCCTCAGAATTCTGCGGCGGAGTAGGGGGCGGCGCAACAGGAGGTGGAGGCCCGCCCGGCTCACAGCTTGTTGTGGTGATATTGAGTGCGGTACTCCATGCCGTTTCCGTTCCTTGACTGTTTTTTGCTTTGACATAAAAGGAATACGACGTGCCGCAGGCAAGGGAGGAAAATGTATGTGATGTCGCGGTAATCCATCCGGAATTCACAGCCGAATTACTGGGGGACTGAATATAATAGGACGTTCCAGAAGGATTACCATTGGCACTCCATGAGACAGTAATGCTTGATGCGGTGACCGCGCCAGAAAGAGCATTTGGCACAGCGGCAAGCGTGGTGGTTGTCACTTCCGCGGCTGTTGACGTATTGAATCCCCAGCTATCATAGGCATAGAGATCAAAATAATATGGTGTATTCGGGGTCAATCCAGCCAAAGGGTCGCTCGTGGTTTCTCCATTAAAATCGACGGCGCTCATATTTGCGTCCGTTGAAGATGCAAATGCGCTATCCGAAATAGATGGCGACGATGTTGCGTAATATATTTTATATTCATAAAAATTGGTATCAGAAGAAGGCGTTGCCGGGAAGGTAAACTGAAGAGAACTGGACGCAACATTGGCCAGGCTCAACGCGCTCGGAACTGTGGGGTCTTGAGTATCCACGGCAAACGCACCAGAGGTTACGGTTGATCCATTTTCTGTTCCGTCATTGGGAACAACACGCATGTACACCGTTGTATCGTCTCTGTCGGGTAAATCTTCCGCGGTGTTCCATTCAAATGTTAAAGCCACTGACCCGTCAGTGTCCGTATCAATATCGCTTATGTTGCCGGTCGTCGTCGCGATGCCATCCCCTTCGCCCCCCCCTTGCGAACCGCCTCGAATAGTCGAAGAAACCCAGGTCGATCCATCAGTGGAATGTTCCACGGCCAAATTGGTCACATTCAAATCAACGTCTGCGACAGTCGTCGTAATGCTTGCGGTATTCGATGTGGCCTGCGTCGGCGTAATTGCGGATGCGGACGGAACGGTATTATTGAGAAATGCCGAAATAAATCCGTCTCCGCCGAGATTGTAGATGGTGTCATACGCCGCTCCACTCGTGGGGAAATCCGCGCTCGCAGTATATCCGGCAACATAAATGCGTGATGTCCCGAGTAATACCGCATATGGTACATCGTCCATAGTCCCTCCAAGATATGTGGACCCGGATAATGTTCCCAAATCAGACGTCAGCTTGGATAAAAATACATCTGGTCCTCCATTGAATGTATCATACGCCCCCGCAGTCGTAGGGAAATCGTTTCCATCGGTTACCCCGGCGACATACACGTTGCCCGATGCATCAGTATCAATTGATTGGGCATATTCAGTAGGAGCCAGGCCTGCATCCGAACTTCCTAAATAGGTTGAAACCAAGGTCGTCAAACCGGAAGAAAATTTTGAGACAAAACCCTCATAGATGCCGCCCGCGGCGGAAGGAAACGCGGTTCCGGCGGTTTCCGCCAATCCCCCGCCGCGCACTTGGCCTGCAAGAAAAATATTTCCATCCGCATCTATGGTCATTCCGTTAACGGTCATAGCCGCAGGAAAAAATGTGGAGAGGGGAATGTTGGATAATTCCAGACTGAGACGTGAAATAAAATTTTTCGATGGGCCGTCGGGAGGATCCGGGTCATACGTGCCGACAGTTCCCGGATATGTGCTGTCTGCCGTACTCCCCACAATATATAGCTGGTTAGACGAATTGATCGCTATTTCCGCGATAGTGGCCCCGACGGTTGCCCCGCGAATAAATGTAGCGTACGAAAGACTGAACAAGTTGGATGATAATGCAAAAACAATACCATTGGTTTCTCCGTCGGCAAGCGGTGTGGTATTATACGCGCCGAGCGTCGTGGGAAAATTATTGCTCCATGTCCACCCGCCAACATAGACTGTGTCCAAAGAATCAAGTGCCATACCAGTCGCCAGGTCAACGCTGGCTCCCCCCACAAAGGTAGAAGCAGTGATACTTTGCAGATTGGCCGGCATTTTTACGACCGCAATGTCCAAATTTGCTCCCGCGTCATTAAACACGCCATCATAGCCATTCAGTATGGGAAAATCCGAACTATTGGTGTTGACCCCAATCAGTATATTGCCGCTCGAATCAATTTGGAGACCGAATGGCGAGTCCAGATTGGTCCCGCCAAGATAGGTTGAAATCAAAAGACTTTGCAAATTTGAACTGAGTTGAGAAACAAACACATCGGTTGATCCATTATAGATGCTGTCATCAGGCGACCCTACGGCAGGAAAACCCGCGCCATCCACGTCACCCGCAACATAAATATTTCCCGAATCATCCTGAACGATCTGATAAATGTTATCCAAGTTTGACGAACCCAAATAGGTAGAAGCGGAAAGGGTCGCGAGAACCGGATCAATAACCAACAATTCGTCCGTGTCGTATGATCCAACGTCAAAAGAAATAATCTGTTTTGCCGTGTCAACGGCATACCGCGAAGAGACAGAAAAACGCTCCCCGCCAATATCTTGATATGAGCGAGGGGGCTCATGGAGAAACGAATCTGCGCCAGTCTCAAGAATCAAGCCGCCCGTCTTTTCATCAAGCGAGAGAGACGCCAGCCCAAAAAATTCAAACTGCAATTGGTTTGGATCTCCTCCCGGACGCACAAAAATATTATATTTTATCCCTTTTTCCGTGAAAAAAAACTCAATATCAATGTTGGGGTATATATTCGTATACATGAGCTTTTGAAACGTGGCAATATCGGTATTGGCGCTTTCTCCAGAAAAATAATTGACTTCGGTCTCCGAAGGCTCGCGCCCGCTCAAGACACCCTGCGGGGACGCCCCCAAAAACCGCATATAATAGGTAACACGCCGCTCCTTCTTACTCTTTCCGTCTTCCGACGGTACGGGATATATATTCTCAAACAACAATCGATCTTTCAAAAAATAAACGCCGCCATTTCCCTGTTTTGCATAAAAAACAATCTCTCCCGGAGCCTGGCCCTGATTTTGGATAAAAAACGATCCCAATCGCGTGGAAGAGACGACCTCGGATAAAGAAGTGCCACCCTCCTCGGCCGATGGCTGGTTTATGGGGGAGACGGCCTCTTTTGGTTCTTCCCTTTTTGACCACTGAAAAAACAGAACAAGACCTACAATAACAATAATACTGACTGCAATAATGCTCAACATTGGGCCCCTCCCGCGTTGTCCCTGTTGTTTCATAAAAAAATTATAAAAGACAAACATCTAAGTACTCAGGGTTCAAATTATAAAAGTATATCGTATCCAAAAAAAAAAGTAAAACAAAAAAAACCCCTTTTCGGGGTGTCATCCGCCAAATGATACCACGGCTTTAGTCGCGGAGTTGGTGAGTCGGCGGATTCCGCCCCACCGGTCGGTAACAACTGGTACCACCCCGCTGAGCGGGGTGGTACTCCATTTCTGAAAAAGATTAACGAACAGGATACGCGGGCAACAGTGGAAATATTCGTGTGATCGGTACCGATTTTGTTACCGGCTTCAAGCTAAAAAGAGAGGACGGAAAAAGAACGACCTGTTTTTCAGCAAGAATTTCTCCCGTTGTCGTATCTCGAAGCTGAATTGCATGCGTCCCGTTCAGTGCGGACACATCGTATGTATATAAAAGATACAATGAAAATCCTTCACTCGGAGAAGAAACAAGATTCGGCGAGGCAACCTGCCCTTTTGCATCGACCCACCGGAGTTCATACGCTCCGGACATAAGCGCATCGAAGGCATAAAGACCAGGATACACTTTTACCGTTATTTCTTTATTGGTTATATAGACATCTTTATCGGTCACCACCTTATAGACAATCTTCGGAGCTGACACAACAAATGGACTGCTTTGGGCAAGGAGAAAACCGGATGAAGAAAACACACGAAGGACATATGTATCGGGAGCAAGCGATACGGTGCCAAAACCCAAAAAAGTCTTTCCCTGGATTGAACTAACAATTTGAGGAGACATAGGAGTGACATTGCCATTTCCATCCAAAAAATCCGTCGCAACCTCTTTTGGCAATTGGATCGGTGCGTTAAAACTGATCATCTTTCCACTTTCGATTTCCGGGATGGCGGCGTCAAACATAAGGGGCATGCTCATTGGAGTAAACCCGCTTGGGCCGCCAAGAAAGGACAACACATACCCGTCACCATTGCCATTATACACCTCATCGTACGCACCGGCTGTTGTCGGGAAACCATACCCGGCAATTCCGGCGACGTAGACCTTGTCAAACCCGGCCGCTATGCCAAAGCCATCATTGGCCCCTTCCGTATTTGGCAAGCCACTCACATTCTGTCCCCCGAGGTAGGTGGATGCCATAAGTTGCGATAATGAGGGCGACAATTTGAAAGCAACGCCTTCGGTAACTGCATTCAATGTGGTGTCAAACGCACCTGAAAAAACTGGAAAATCAACACTCCCCGTGCCCCCGGAAATGTATGTATTGTTTGCCGCGTCGCGCGCAATGGCAAGACCCACTTCCGCTTCTTCTCCGCCAATATATGTTGAAGACAGGAGTGTTTTCAGGTTGGGCGAAAATTTTGAAACAAAGATATCATTCATGCCATTGAATGTTTCATCGTATGCGCCCCCGGTGACCGGAAAATCGTCACTTCCCGTATAGCCGGTTACAACCACATTGCCGGAAGAATCCAAAAGCATGGCGCGAATGTCATCAATCTGGCCTTCACAATTGTCTTCAGGACTGTCTTCACAATTGTCTTCAGCATGACCCCCGCCAAGGAATGTGGACGACATTACAGTTTGGAGATCAGGAGAAAATTTCATAAGAAACGCGTCGCTTCCTTCTCCTGGAAGATCGTTATAGGTGAGATCATATCCTTGAACCAACGGAGACAAAAATTGACTGGCTGTTCCACCAACAAATACATTGGAAAACGCATCCACCACCACGTCTTCCGGAAATCCGTCTTGGATGTACCGTCCGGCCTTCAGCGTTTTGAGGTCGGAAGAAAGCGTTGCCACAAATGAAAAAAAACTTGAAACGGAGGCGCCCACGGTTACTGGAAAATCAATGCTCCCGGTCAAACCGGCGACAACCACATCACCCGTCGGACTCAGCGCGAAGCTGGGTTCTGAATCATTCTCTGCCCCTCCCAAAAGCGTTGACGCCTTGAGGTTTGCAAGAGTCGAAGAAAATTTTGCGACAAACACATCACTTCTTCCATTGGTTGACGCATTAAAGGTGGTGTCATACGCGCCAAGAGTGGTAGGAAAATTATTTCCGTAGGTATATCCCGTCACGAAGACATTTTCAAAACTATCTATGGCAATGTCATGCACTTGATCAAATTCCGAACTGCCAAGGAAAGTCGACGCAAGGAGGATTGATAAGTCCGGAGAAAATTTTGAAACAAAGACATCTGAATTTCCTGCCGGCGCAGTAACATCGTAGGCAACGGTTGTGGTTGGAAAATCAGTACTAATCGTATTGCCGACGATAAAGATATTCCCTGACTTGTCCATTGTCATCCCTGCCACAAATTCTTGCGCTTTTGATCCGCCAATATAAGTGGAAGCCCCAAGTTGAGACAATTCTGCTGAGGATGCTGGAATGATAAAACAAACCAAACCGGCACTTACGATCCCAAAAAACAAAAGAGCAGATGGAATCGTGCGAAAAAAGAGACGAGCCATACAGTTATAAAATAATAATATAGTGCCAAAGACACTCCGCGTAATAGACTAAAATACTCCACAATTCAGTATGACAGAAAAAAACAAAAAGTCAAGAGCAACCTTGACTTTTCTTATAAAGAATGTGGATATTATGCGCCCAATTGTTCCTGAACTTCCCGGACGAAATCGGTCGTTTCTTTTTCAATCCCCTCTCCCAGCGCAAAGCGGGCAAACCGACGCACTTGTATTTTTTCTCCGATTTCAGCGGTCTTCTGGTCAAGAAGCGCCTGGATCGTCTTTTCTTCATCTTTAATAAATGGCTGTTCCAGAAGGCAGACTTCCTTATAAAACTTGGCCATCTTCCCTTGGATAATGTTCTCAATCATCTCTGCCGGTTTGCCTTCGGTTTTGAGCTGTTCGCGGTACACGTCTTTTTCTTTTTCGACGTGCTCTCCCGGCACATCGGCCGAGCAAATATACTGTGGCGCCGCCGCCGCGATATGCATGGCAATGTCACTCACAAGCGACTGGAACGCATCGGTTTTTGCCACAAAATCGGTCTCGCAATTGACTTCCACCAATACGCCAATTTTCCCGGCGCCATGAATATAGCTTCCGACTGCGCCTTCTGCGGCAATTTTTCCTGCGCGCTTCGCGGCCTTGGCGATGCCTTTTTTGCGGAGAATGTCCACAGCCTGTGCAACATTGCCGTTTGCTTCTTCCAGCGCTTTTTTGCAATCCAACACACCGGCCCCGCTCTGCTCCCGAACTTTTGTAATACGAGATGCATCAATAGTCATAGACGAATGGTTTCCTTTGGTTCTTCCAAAGGCTTCCGTTCTGCCAAACCTTCCTGTATCGCCTCTTTCACGAGTCCCACCATCATGATAATGGATTGCAGTGCGTCGTCGTTTGCCGGAATACAATAGGCGGCCTTTGTCTGGTTGGCATTGGTATCGACCACGGCAATAATCGGCACGCCCATCCGGTTTGCTTCGGTCACAGCAGTTTTTTCCCGCTGAAAAGACGGAATGAACAAGGCGTCCGGCATGCGGGTTACCGTGGTCAGCCCCGAAAGAGACACCCGCTTTTTTTCCAAATCTTTCGCGATTTCGGATTGCTCTTTCTTGGTATATTTTTCCAACTCGCCGCTTTGCTGTTTTTCGGACAGAGAGACAAACGTTTGAATCATTTTTTTCATTTCCGAAAAATTCGTCAGGAGCCCCCCGATCCATCGATCCACGAGGTATGGCATGCCGCAATCAATGGCGGCCTGTTTCACAATTGCTTTGGCCTGCGGCTTGGTCGTGACAAACAAAATATTTTTTCCATCCGCCGCCAACTGCTTTACCGCGCCCAAAGTTTCTTTCAATTTTTCCCGTGTTTTTTCTAAATCAATAACGTGGACGCCGTTCCTGTTGGTAAAAATGTATGGCGCCATTTTTGGGTGCCATCGCGACGTTTTGTGTCCAAAATGAACACCGGCTTTGAGCATGTCCTCCAAACTTGGAATTTTTGGCATAGGTTTTCCTTTTCTCTTCCTTCCCACGACCGTCCCGATTGTCATTTGGAACAGAGGAAAATATATGAGAAGTGAAGGATAAAATATATGAATGAATGGCAAAAGTATAGCGGGATACCTTCAAAAAGTCAATACGTCCCAAGTCGACACACTGTTGACAATACAAAAAATATGATATACTCTTTTCGATTATTTCCGTGATCTATGCCAACAACGCCATCTCGCGAATCAGGCAAGAGAAGCGGGGTCAAAACTATCTTGCTCACCATTCTTGGCATTGTATGCGTTGGTTTTTTTTCGTTCTTTACCATCATGGTTGGCTATTATTTTTGGAAAATTCACTCTGGCGACGCCGCACAGCTCCAAAAAAAATTCTACGGAGAATTTACCCGCAATCCGGATGGGAAACCGCAGGACGCGTCGGATACCATTGAAGGAGACGTGACGCAATATATCTATTCCTCGAGTCCACAAATTGGAAATCCGGATGCGCCGATAACGATCCTCGCGTTTATTGACTTTGAGTGCCCCTATTGTCAAAAAGCTTACCCCATATTTGAAGAAATCCTTGCTGAATACGGCAGTGCCATACGCGTCATCTTCAAGCACTTTCCCATTGAAAGCATTCACCCCCATGCGATGGATGCGGCGATTGCCGCCGCGTGCGCACAGGATCAAAACGCATTTTGGGAATTCTATCGTCGTCTGTTTGACGAAAAACAACTGGCCAAAGAAAATCTACTGTCATACGCGATTGATCTCAACCTCAATCTGCCGCTGTTCCAACAATGTTTTACTGCTCGCACGCACGAATCAGCCATTTTGAAAGACATGGCCGACGGCGTTCATCTTGATGTCCCAGGCACGCCGACATACATCGTGAACAATCAAAAAGTCGTCGGCGTCCCTTCCAAAAAACAATGGACCGCGCTCCTTCTTCAAGAATTGCAAAAATAACACGAGTATGTTTTTTTCTTCTTCATCATCATCTTCCATATTTGCTATGCGGGCATTATTCGTCGCGACGGTCTTTTTTTACGCTTTCTTGCCCGCAAGTACGCACGCCCAAAAGCTTGATCCGCGTTGTTTTAATATTGGTGATTGTTACACCACAAGATCACAGCTCAATGATGAGCTGAAGCTCGGCGTGCCAAAAGCCGAAATCGACTCAGGATTTTACCAAGGGACCGACGCGATCAAAGCATGCGGCGGCGCCAAGCTGGCAAAAGAAAAAAAACTCGGTTTTTGTCCGTCGCTCACGGCGGTCACGACGGAAATATCGTTTGGACAAAAAAACACGTTCCTCAATCTGCCCGATTTTATCCGATATATCTACCGCTATGGAGTCATGGTGATTTCCATTCTCGCGGTGATTGTTATTATCTTTGCCGGCATTCAATGGATGGCCGCCGCAGGAAACAGCGCCGTTATTACTAGCGCAAAAAAAAGGATTGCCGGCGCCTTGACCGGTATGGCGTTGGCGCTCCTTTCCTATTTTCTCTTAAATACGATCAATCCATTCTTGGTCAATTTGCGCTTGCCGCAAGTATGGATGATTAAACAGCAGGATTTGGGATCAAAATGGTGCCGTTTCCAATCCAATCAGTTGTCGCTCAAAACCAGCGATCCCAACGGCTACGTCGACGCGGAATATTCCTTTTATGGAGAATTTATCAAGACCGGCGATCCGGACAAAACCGCATTATGCGGAAAAGAATATTGGATTGAAAATACGAACGGGAGTTCTTGTCTTGGGTCGTATTGTAAAGAAGCGGGCGCCGGGCTTCCAAAAGTGTGCAAAGACAACAATAGCGGAAGCGAACCAATGGATCTTGCCAAATTTGTGTGCGAGACCGGAAGCATCTCAGGAAAAATATACCAGACAAAAAGTTCCAAAAGTCTGGAAGAAGAAGGATGGACCGATCCGTTTATTGACGAACTTCATCTCGCCGTATTATGCAATGATGGATATATGATCCAAGTTGATACCTCCGGAAGCGGAAATATCACAAAAATTTCGGACCAGCAATACTCCTATACCATTGAAGTTGAACAAAGCGGCGCTATCGCCAAAGCGCTGAATGATACCTACAAAGATATTATCGATGAAAAAGACGCTATTGTCGAATGCAGTTACCATGGCCAAATCAATGGTTTTGTATTGATTGGATTCTTGGATGAAAATGATGATGCCGATGAAAGCATGCGGTTTATCGGCATAGGCCCGGGAGGCTTAGGGCTTGATGTTGGCATCAATGTCGCAGGGATGGAAAAAAAGGACTTCCCAGAATGTGGTTTCATGGCTCAAAAATCATATAATGAATGTTTTATGTCCACGATGGATCAAATATACCCGAAACTAAAAAACCTTCCAAAAAATTATTTATTTTCCCATGATGACCTTATCTACGGGACAGCCCTTGATATTGATGTGAATAATGATCATTTTCCACCAGATTAATATGAAAGAAGGGTGTATTGCAATAACCAATGCTCGAGTCAACAATCTCAAAAATGTTTCTCTCGAGATTCCCAAAAACAAACTTATCGTCATCACAGGACTTTCCGGATCAGGAAAGTCCTCTTTGGCGTTTGACACCATCTACGCCGAAGGACAGCGCCGATACGCCGAAAGCCTCAACGCGTACGCGCGGCAATTTATGGACATGCAGGACAAGCCCGATGTGGACGATATCGCCGGCCTTTCGCCGACGATCGCGATTGACCAAAAAATTCATACGCACAATCCCCGCTCGACCGTAGGAACGGTGACCGAAATTCACGATTATCTGCGTCTTTTGTTCGCGAGAATCGGCGTGCAATATTGTCCAAAATGCCGGACCCCTGTGGCAAAACAAAGTGTGGGGCAAATGACTGAAATCGGAAGGGACATGGCGCGCCAACATCCTCTTCTCGTGCTGTCTCCTCTGATTGCTGAAGCACGCGTCAAACAAAAAGAACTCCTTCACCGATTGGAACAGACCGGATACAGCGCCTTCCGCATGAATGGTACCATCATGAACATTACCGAACTGTCAAAATGGAAATTCGACAGCCAAAAAACATATGATATTGACGCAATAACCGGCAACGTCACCGATCCCAAGAAACAGAACATCGCGCTCATGGTGGAGAAGGCGGCGGATCTTTCGAATGGCAGTGTCATTTTTTTCGATACGGAAACTGGAGAGGAATATCCCTATTCCACATTTCCGATATGCCCTTCCTGCCAGCGCACATTTGAACCTATTGAACCGCGATCATTTAGTTTTAATAGCCCATATGGCGCATGTATCCGGTGCACGGGTATCGGCAAAACACTTGAAATCGATCCGGAACTCGTTATTCCCAATCCTCGGCTCACGCTTGCGGAAGGCGCCATCCAGCCATGGACGCGCATTGTGGGCAACCAGCAGTATTATCAAAAACTCCTCGCCGCTGTCGCTGAAACGCACAATTTTTCGGTGCACACCCCCCTCCACGCGCTTCCCCAGCCGCACATTGATATTCTCATGTACGGAACCGATGGAAAAGAATATGTCATTGACAGCAAACGGGTCCGTTTTGAGGGAATTGCCCCCAACCTGACCCAGCGCCACGCGGAAACAAAATCCGAGTATGTGCGCAAAGAAATCGAACAATACATGCGAGAAAAAATCTGCCCGATGTGCAAAGGAGAGCGCCTCAAACAAGAATCGTTGCATGTCAAAATTGGCGAATACAGCATTGCGGATTTTTTGGAATTGAATGTCGGAGATCTGCAACAGACGTTTCAAACGTTTGTACCGGAGAGAGAAAATAAAAAACCAAAAAAAGAACCCGCCCGCCGCGCGAAAAACAATCTTGCGATCATTGTTCCGATCGCAAAAGAAATCAACACCCGACTCAATAATTTGGTCAAGGTCGGCCTGGAATATCTGTCGCTCGATCGGGCGGTCACGACCCTTTCCGGCGGAGAATATCAGCGCGTGCGGCTCTCAACACAGCTCTCGACCGGCTTGACCGGAGTCATCTATATTCTTGACGAACCCTCAATCGGCCTCCACGCAAAAGACCAGCAAAAACTCATTGAAACGCTCAAAGAACTTCGGGACAATGATAACACCGTCATTATTGTGGAGCATGATAAAGCCATGATGGAAGCCGCTGATTATATTGTGGATGTCGGCCCGGGCGCCGGCATGTATGGCGGAGAAATTGTGGCAACCGGCACTCCCGCAGAAATCAAAAAAAATAAAAAATCCTTAACCGGACAATACTTGGCGCAAAAAGAAATGATCCCCATTCCCAAAAAAATAAGAACGAAAGACGGGGACACACTTGGCATCGTTGGCGCAAAGGCATTCAACTTAAAAAATATCGACGTCGCCATTCCGCTGGGGCGTCTTATCTGTGTCACCGGCGTGTCCGGGTCCGGAAAAACGACGCTGATCCACGATATTCTCGGCAAAGCGCTCAGCAAACATTTTTACCAGGCAAAAGCCGAGCCGGGCGCGCACAAAAAAATACAGGGGCTAAGCCACATCAATAAAGTGATTGCGATTGACCAGACGCCGATTGGTAGAACGCCGCGAAGCAATCCGGCGACATATACCGGGCTCTTTACCGGCATCCGTGACTTGTTTACCGCGCAACCCGAAGCGAAAATGCGCGGCTATGACGCCGGAAAATTCAGCTTCAATGTCAAAGGGGGCGGGCGATGCGAAGCATGTTCCGGAGAAGGGTATGCGCGCATCCCAATGCAATTTCTCAACGACGTTTTTGTGGAATGCAACGAATGCGAAGGAAAACGATACACCAAAGAAACGCTTGAAATTCATTACCGCGCCAAAAATATCGCGGACATCCTCGAAATGACTATCGAAGAAGCGTATGAATTTTTCCGCGATGTGCCGGCCATAGCCGAAAAACTGAGCGTCCTCAGGAATGTGGGCTTGGGGTACCTCCATCTTGGTCAGCCGGCGACAACACTCTCCGGCGGAGAAGCTCAGCGGGTAAAATTGGCGACCGAATTGTCACGAAAAGCCACGGGCAAAACATTGTACATTCTTGACGAACCAACGTCAGGACTTCATTTTGAAGATATTAAAAAATTACTCCTTGTGCTCGATCAATTGGTGGAAAAAGGCAATACTGTTTTGATTATCGAACATAATCTCGACGTCATCAAATGCGCGGATTGGATTATTGATCTCGGACCGGGCGGAGGCAAGCATGGGGGGGAAATTATCGCCTCCGGCACCCCGACGGACATAGCCGCGTGTCAAGAAAGCTTTACGGGGAAATATTTGAAACGCGTTCTCCAGGAACAAAAAAAAACCCGCTCGTAAAAGCGGGTTTTTGCATGCTGTTATTCTTTCACTTCTTTCAATCGTTTTTTGTGCGTGCGGAGATAATACGGCCGAGCCTGGCGGACCTTCATTTGCCGCACTTTTTCTATTTTTGCGACAACAGGAGAATGAATGGGAAAAATTTTTTCCACGCCCACGCCGCCGGAAATTTTTCGAATAGTCACTGTCGCGCCGGATTCTTTGCCGTGCTTCACGGCAATCACCGTTCCTTCAAACAATTGAATGCGTTCTTTTTCTTCTCCTTTTGCGTTTTTTTCTTTAATCTTCTGGTGGACTTTGACAATCATGCCCGGAAGAAGCCCAAAACGAATATCTTCTGACATAAAAAAACAATTAACGAGAGGTTGGATCAAACCGGGCCAACGTCGAAATCCCGCAGGATGTGGCACAAGTGTACTACAAATCACCGGCCGTGTCAAGTGGAAAGGTGTGATGAAATGCGTGATGTTATAATATCTGCGATCGCGTCCACGGTTTCCTCCATTTTTCCTTCTTTATTGACGATGCGGTAATCATAATCTGAGGATTCTTCCAATTCCACCCTTGCCTGGGCCAAACGCCGTTCAATATCGTCCGCGCCCAAACCCCCTCGTTTGCGAATGCGCGCTTCAAGAATATCCAAACTCTCTGGAACCAAAAAAATGGAAAGATTGGCGATGCCAGCACGATCAAGCGCGTGTTTGCCATTGACTTCAATTTGAGAAAAGACCACATCGTGCGTATGCAAAAGCGCATCAAGCGTTCCTTTTTGCGTGCCATAATAATGACCCGCATAAAAATTATATTCCAAAAAATGCCCTCCACGCATCCCTTCTTCAAATGCTGTTTTGGAAATGAAATGATAATCCACTCCAGGCCGATCGCCGGGACGCGGAGGCCGTGACGTGGTCGTGACGAGACGCGTTGCGCAAGAAACGCGCGGCAGAAGTGCTTCGATGACCGAATTTTTTCCTCCCCCGGAAGGAGAAGAAATAATGACAAACAGGCCATTCGTTGTTGTTTTCATAGTATTTTTTACTCAAGATACGCAAGATACTCTATCAAGGATGAGGGAAGAGGGTCGGTGACACATTGTTTTTTTCCATCGAAATCCAAAAAACACAATGTTTGAGCGTGAAGAAAGAGCCGATTGAGCGGCACCGCGCGTTTTCGGACATTCTTTTTTTGTCCATACAGAGCATCCCCCACCACCGGATGATTATATGCAAACAAATGCACGCGAATCTGGTGGGTCCTTCCCGAATGAATACGCACCTCAAGCAAGGTATAGTGCTGAAACCGCCGCGTGACCCAAAATTCTGTGTTCGCGTCTTTCCCCGGCTGTCTGTATCGCACATGCTTCAATTTGAGCGGATCAAGCTCCGGGCGAGAGACCATCCGCCCCTCTTTTCCCCGATCAATCGGAAATGATATGGTATCGTGATCTGCCGGAATGACGCCATGCGCCAACACCACATACTGTTTTTCCACGGTTCGCCTTTGAAATTGTTTTTTGAGGTGCTCGTACATGGGTTGTGTTTTGGCAATGATGAGGACGCCGGATGCGTCTTTGTCAAGACGATGGACAATTCCCGGGCGCTTTGGATGATCGCCAACCGACTCGAGAGCAGGATACATTTTGAGAAGCCATTCGGCAAGCGTCCCCGTTTCTTCCGCGTCCGTCGCGTGAACCAACATGCCGGCTGGTTTTGAAACAACCATATACGCATCTGTTTCCGCAAGAATGCGAATAGGCTCTTTGGAAGAAATAAGTTGATCAGAAAAATGGGTGCCATGTTTTTTGGTTGATTGCCCGGGAGTGTCAAAGGACGACCGCACATGAATCGTCATGCCCGAAACGACAGGAAAAGATCCTCTCATGATTTTTTTTTCATCAATATACATGCGGCCATCTTTGATCATTTTTTGAATCGCGGTCCGGCTTTTTCCCATTGTTTGGGATAAAAAAATATCAAGCCGCCCGCCGCCGCCTTCAGGAACTTCCACAACGGATGCATCGTTCATATTGGCGGAGTATAGGCAAAAAAACACTTTTTGTCCAGGAACATGGCTCCCTTGCCCATTCACTATGTCCCTGTTATACTGAGACCGTTTCAAATGGAAGGCGCGCAAGTATAAGGCACGCAAGTATAGAGACAAGCCCGCCTGCCGTTCGCGCGTCTGTAGCTCAGTGGTAGAGCACGACTCTTATAAAGTCGCTGTCGATGGTTCGATTCCATCCAGACGCACCAAACATGAACCCAAACCCTTTCGTCGTTCAATGGATAGGACGCAGGCCTCCGAAGCCTGAAATGGTGGTTCGATTCCACCCGAAAGGACAAGGCGAGAGCAGATATATGTATTGTTGAAAAAATTATATTTTTTCCACAGACAATTGGAAACTGCGCCGCAAAAAATAAAATATGGAGAAGACGCTCAATATTTTTTTCAAAAAATCATGTATAAAAAACAAAAGTTATCAACAGACGAATGCTTGCACGTATTTTAAAAACAAAAAAAACAAACTATACTGATACCAATGGTCGATGAGAAAAAATTTTTTATTTTTTCAATAAAGTTTTTACGTCCATGCTTGTCATGTAAAAACTTTTAGCATGTGTGAGGAACCATTTGGTGTATACCATGGTTACATCAAAATACATGTAGCACATGCGAATCATTTTATAGAGAGGGGGTGTACCCTATGGCAGTCGCAAAAAAACGCAAACCGGCAAAAAAGAAAGTGCGCAAAGCGCCAAAGCGCAAAGTGCGCAAAGCGCCAAAGCGCAAAGTAGCCGCAAAAAAAGGAAAGAAGAAGGTGGCAAAGAAAAAAGCCCCACGACGCAGAAAAGCGGCAAAGAAAAAATAAGCGAGTCTTCTTCTTGCATCAAAACATGATGCAAACAATCCCGATTATATCGGGATTGTTTTTGTTTTATCCGCCGATTTTTAATCAAGGTCAAAACCAAGCTGGTGAGATCCGTGTTGTGCCGCGTCGTCGCCAAAGACGCTCACTGTGCCAAACACGCCATCGTATCCGGGAACAATCGCAACACTGCCAAGGCGCACCCGATGGATCGCATCGGCAATAACCCCATCGGCCGCCTTGGCGATACTCTCAAGCGGCGCTTGAAGCAACACATAAAATTCGCTCCCGACGCGGCTCGTAAGCGCCATATACATGGCATGGACGCGTTTGGATCCGGCGCCAACGCCGTATGCATCCGCAATAACCTCCGGCAAAGGGACAATACTTTTATATGGGATACGACGATTTTTCTTTGCACACAGTGCGGCCTCGGCGGATGACCGATCGGACAAATCCACGACACGATGCAACACGCCAATGACGAGCGGCCGTTTGCATGTTGGGCACAGCCCTCCATATTTTTTTGTGTCTTCCGGAGAACACACAAATCGGCAATCACGATGGCCATCCAGGTGATATTTGCCTTCTTCGGGATAAAATTCAATCGTGTATAAAAATTTTTTCTGGTCCTGCGCGCGAAGAATGCGCATAACCTCTTCGTAGGTGATTTCTTCTCGGGTATCAAATTGAAACACATTTGCTTCTCGTCCCAGCTTCTCACAGCTATGCGCGTCGGAATTGGAGATAAGACAGACGGAATCAAGCCACGAACACCGCCAATTCATAAGCGGGTCGCTCGAAAGACCGGTCTCAATCGCAAAAATATAATCCCGCAATTCATCGAATGCCTCTTCCAAAGAATCATACCCGCCCTTTGACCCAAAAATGCCAAACCATGGCGTCCACGCGTGCGCGGGAATCATCACCATTCGTTCGTCCGTCGCAAGCATCATTTCCAAAATTTCTTTGCAGGTTCGCCCCAAAATTGGACGCCCGTCAGCGGTAAGATTGAATCCTTCTTGTTTCAGCATCGTATTGAATCGTTCTGCCGCCGCCATATCCGGGGCAAAGATAAGCAGATGCACTCGCCGCGTTTTTCCTTTATGTTTTCGAATGGACGCGATTTCGGTGCCAATAAGAAAACGCGTGTGTTCTGTGGATGGCGCCATATCTTTTAGGCGGTACAAGCCAGGCGCATCTTCTACCAACGATTCTTTCATCATGGCAAACCACGCCGGATGGGTAAAATCACCGGTCGCCACAATATCAATGCCCCGAATAGAGCACGCTCTAGCAATGTTCTCCAAAATCAATTTTTTGGAACATGCCCGGGAATATTTGGAATGGATATGCAGATCAAGAACTTGCTCAAGCATACACAATCAAAAATCCATCCGAAAATTCAGCCCATGATTTTGAAAGCCATATCGCTCATACAGCGCGTGGACCTCCGGCCTGGAATGGCGGCTTTGCCCCACCAATTTGTAGCACCCCAGCCGTTTGGCCTCTTCAATGAGCGTCGTAATCAGTTTTGTGCCAATACCCTGCCCGCGGCGTGCTTCATCCACAAACAAATCTTCCATTAATCCGTATGGTTTTTCATGGAGATCATTAAAAATAAAATACAAATACACGCGTCCCACTGTTTTTCCGTCTTCTTCAACAGTAATTTTAATCGCGGAAGAGCGTTTTTCCACGGTAGTGCGAATATCCATATACACCAAATAAACCAATTAAGAAAAAATACAGGAATAAAACAGCGGCGCCAATTTTTGGGGGCATAGCCCGCCAGCGCTTTTCTCAAAATCACCCGCAATAACCGGATACCCCTCACAACGGGTTGCGTTATAGGAAATAGGTTCCCATCCTTTCTCCTCATAATGAAGAAGCTCTCTGTGTGTGAGCTGGTGATTGTTATAGATAATACGGTCAAGCGGACGGGGGAGATATGATTGCAGTGTTTTGATAAAATCACATAATTTTGATGGCCCTGCTTCTCCTATTTTTTCGTATGCATTCCCGACCACATACATGAGCGTCGCGTCCGTATTTTTGGCAATGGCGTCCGACAAGCCCTCCACAACGAGAGACGCAATAATACTGCAATACAAACTGCCCGGCCCAAAAATAAGAACATCCGCTTCTTCGATCGCCTGTTTTGCGCCTTGAGAAAGCGAAGGCGTCGGCTGGAGCCACGCGCGCACAATATGATGTTCGCGGCTGTGAGTTGGCCGGTCGATCTCGTGTTCGTTAATAATAATTTCGCCGTTCGACAGCTCGACGCACAAATCTGATGATTCAAAAGTAACTGGATGAACAACTCCCAACGCCTCAACCGCCTGATGGAGGGCGCGAAGAGAAGCGTCAAAATCGTGGCCATACTGTTCGGATAAAACCAAAAAAAGATTGCCTATATTATGCCCATCCAATTTTCCCGCGCCAGAAAATCGATTCCGATAAAATATTTTTTTGAGAACCACGTGGTCGTATGGAGACATCGCAAGAATGGCGCGCATAATGTCGCCAACCGGAAGCGCGCCGAACTCTTTCCGCAAGAGTCCGCTTGATCCGCCCGAATCACTCATCGAAATGACCGCGGACATGTTTACCTCTTCCCGAAATTCTTTAAGGGCACACAAAGAAATGGCCGCACCGTTTCCACCGCCGATCACCACGACATTTTTTTTTGTTCTTTCGGCCATACATGGCAAATTATGAATATCGAATTTTGTAGAACAAAATAATTCCGGAAAGCACAATCGTCACAACATTTGCGGCGATAACCGCGGGGTCCTTGCGCAATATGCCATAAATAAGCCAGCAAAGCACGCCAAAGGTCATAAGACTAAACATCCCAAGCGATATGTCCTTCGTTGACTTCGTCTTCATCACCTTGACGACCTGCGGAAAAAAAGAAGCGGACGTTGTCCCCGCGGCAACCAAACCAATAAACAGGATGAATGAGTCCATAAAAAATTTTATTCGACCGTCACACTTTTTGCCAAATTGCGCGGCCGATCCACATCACGGTCTAACGCAACCGCAATATAATAGGCAAACAGCTGTAAGGGAATGGTATTCAAGAGCGGTTCCAATAATTCCATGGTTGGCGGAACCATCAACACGTCGTCGGCGAGTTCTTTTGCCTGTTCGTCGCCCTCATTCACCAACAAAATGACTTTGCTTTTTCTTGCACGCACTTCTTCGACATTGCTTCGCATTTTATCATAGAGCTGATTCTTTGTCATAATGGCCAATACCGGAAATTCCGGACACAACAGCGCGTTGACGCCGTGTTTCATTTCTCCGGCCGCGTACGCCTCACTGTGAATATACGAAATTTCTTTCAATTTGTGCGATCCTTCAAGGGCAACCGGCACATTGATGCCGCGGCCAAGATACAAAAAATGTTCGTAGGACGCATATTTTTTTGCCAATGCTTCAATGGCCGGCGCCTGTTCAAAAAGTGCCTGCATTTTCCGTGGAATTTCTCGAAGAGCCCCGAGCAATCTCTGCCCGGTTGCAAGAGACACTCGCCGCTGTCTTCCAAACTGGAGCGCGTATAATAAGAGAATTGCCAGCATATTGGTGTATGCCTTGGTTGAGGCAACAGCCAACTCCGGACCGGCGTGCATATAGGTGCCCCCATCAGTTTCGCGAGCGATAGTGGAACCAATCACATTGACAATGCCCCGAACAAACGCGCCTTTTCGTTTTGCTTCTCGGAGCGCGGCCAGGGTATCTGCGGTTTCTCCCGATTGGGAAATGGCAAAAACGAGCGTGCGATCGTCAATAATGGGATCGCGATAACGAAATTCGCTACCCACATCCACTTCGGTCGGAATGCCGGCAAGCCGCTCAAATGCGTATTTACCAACCATGGCGGCATACGACGCAGTGCCGCAGGCAATAAGGACAATCCGCGAAACGCGTTGCATTTCAGTGGGCGTCATATTGAGGCCTCCCAAATTGGCCGTCCCTTCCGCCAAATTATATCGACCCCGGATGGCATCTTCAAATACGGTTGGCTGATCAAAAATTTCTTTCAGCATAAAATGCGGATACCCCTGCTTTTCCGCCTGCTCATCATTCCAATCAATCTGTTCAACACATTTCACAATGTGTTCGTCTTTCAAGGTAAACGTATCCAAGCTCGAACGCGTTACGGCCGCAATTTCTCCGTCATCCAAAAAAACCACATTTTTTGTGTGTGCCAGCATTGGTGTAGGATCGCTCGCGATAAAATATTCCCCCAGATTAATACCAATCGCAATCGGACTCCCCAATCGCGCGGCAATGATACAATTGGGGTGATCTTTATGAATCACCAACAATCCATACGTTCCGCGAACATGAGAGAGCGCGGCCTCAACTGAGAGACGAAGCCGCGCGTCCCCTTCTTTGCCCGTGAGCAGTTGATAATGATGTTCAATGAGGTGGGCCAGCACTTCGGAATCGGTTTCCGAGCGAAAGACATGCTCTCCCCCAAGCTTTTCTTTTATGTCCCGATAATTTTCAATAATCCCATTGTGCATGAGCATGAGAGATCCGTCGCACGAGCTGTGGGGATGCGCATTTTCTTCCGTGACGCCGCCGTGCGTGGCCCAACGAGTATGCGCGATGCCCATAGTTCCGGGAAATTGTTTCCCGCCAATCGCGTCAATAAGATTATCAATTCTCCCCACCGAACGTGCGCGGTGGATACAACCTTGATCCAATATCGCGATTCCGGCGCTATCATAACCCCGATATTCCAAACGCCGCAATCCCTGAAGAAGAATCGGTGCCGCCTGTTTTTCTCCAATATAACCAACAATACCACACATAGTTTTGAAATTAATCTTATGTCTCATCCACCCCATGCCTAAACATGTGGGAGATCAACGAGAAGAATTGGACATGTTCAAATATTTTTTTCCTAATTTTTCAAACGCATCTACCAACTGATCAATCTGTTCCGGCGTATGCGCCGCGGAAATCTGCACACGAATACGGGCCTTGCCCATGGGCACCACCGGATAACTAAATCCAATGACATAGATACCCTCGTGAAGCATGTCCTGCGCCATATCGTTTGCGGTTTTGCCGTCGCCAATCATGATGGGCACAATAGGGTGTTCTGACACGGGAACCGCAAACCCCGCGTGCGCCATTTTTTCTCGAAAATATCGTGTATTCTGCCATAATTTTTCCCGCAACTCCGGATGAGACTCGCTATATGAAAGGACAAAAAGCGTCACCCCCGCAATAACCGGCGGGAGGCTATTGGTGAATAATGTCGTTCGCGCGCGCTGGTGAAGGAGTTCAATGACTTTTTTCGATCCGGCGACACACCCCCCATTTGCGCCGCCCAATGCTTTCCCAAACGTGGTGGTGATAAGGTCAACCTTGTCAAGAACGCCGTGATGTTCCGCCGCACCGCGGCCGGTCGGTCCCAAAAATCCTGTCGCGTGGGAATCATCAAGAACAACAAATGCGTTATAGCGTTCGGCGAGATCACAGATGTCCTTCATGGGCGCAATGTCGCCATCCATGCTAAAAACCCCATCGGTCGCCACACAGCGAAGTCGTTTCCCTTGCGTTGCTTTCAATTTCTGTTCGAGGTCCGCCATGTCCATGTGCTGAAAGACGTGGCGTTCCGCTTTGCAGAGACGAATGCCGTCAATAAGGCTCGCGTGATTGAGGGCATCGGAAATGACCGCGTCTTGATCCGTAAGCAGTGTGGCAAATACGGCTTCGTTCGCGTCCCAACACGAGGTAAAGAGAATGCAATCTTCTTTTTGAAGATACGCCGCCATTTGTTTTTCCAATTCTTTGTGTATGGTTTGGGTTCCGCAAATAAACCGCACGGATGACAATCCGTAGCCATACCGATCCAGAACGTCTTTGGCCGCGTCAACCAATTCCTGACTGCCGGACAATCCCAAATAATTATTCGCGCAAAAATTGATGAGTGATTTTCCATCCGCGACAATGTTCGTTCCCTGCCGTGTTTCAATATGCCGCTGTTCTTTATATAAACCGGCGGCGCGAATTTCCTCAAGAAGACGGGCGGCTTCCACCAAAAGCGTCTGATTCATACAATAAAAAAATTATGATTGCATGTCAAAAATTAATTTTGGATATTCTGCCATTCGTTCCTCGAGCAATGCAATCGAATACTCGGAAAAAGGAATAACCGTTCCTTTGCCTTCATTCATGATGACCTGCCACATGGCATCCTGTATGCCATTGGTCCGGTCGGATAAAATGCGTTGCGCAATTTGCCAACTTTTAAAAATTTGGCGGCCAATAATACTGTGAATGGTCAATCCTTTCACAATGAGCCGAGAAAAATGAGGAATGACAAAATCCCCATCTTTGATGCCAAAAAACACCACATGCCCGCCCGGCCGCGCGGCTTCCAAACAATTATTGACCGATGAATTAAACCCGGCCATTTCCAAGCTCACATCCACTCCCTTTCCATAGGTCAGCTCCATAATTTTTGCAACAACCGCCTCATCGTGCGCCGCAGGGTCTTTTTTCTCCTTCGGCTCGATATGAATGGTTTCATGCGCGCCCAGCTGTTTGGCCAGCTCGAGATTGTGTTCGTTTACATCAATGCCAATCACTTTTGCCGCGCCAAATTTCCGAGCCAAAAGAACCGAAAACAGTCCAATCTGGCCGCACCCAAAAATGGCAACTCGAGCGCCGCGCACGTCCACCCGGCTCAGGGTGTGAATCGCGTTGCCAAACGGATCATAGAGGGCGGCAATTTCTCCGCGAACGCGATTCAAATCAATGGCCCATAAATTTTTTGCCGGAATTTTGACATATTCCGCAAAAATACCATCAATGGAAATCCCAAAAATCGCTTGATCCTGGCAGACCTCAGCCTCACCCAGCCGGCACTGATAGCACTTGCCGCAGGTCACATGAGAATCACCAGACACCATCGCTCCTTTTTTTATTTCATAATAAAGATGCGGCACGAGCGACCCGGTCTCGACCACTTCGCCCACAAATTCATGCCCCAAAATGCGGAGCGTCTTGCCTTCCTTGGCCAGCGCAGAATGAAAAAGATCGGTAAACGCAACCCGATTCCAGATGCCTCGGTCGGAACCGCACATGCCCGCATATCGCACACGGACAATAACCGAAAGGGCGTCTTCCGGATGATTTTTTTCATCCAAAGTCGGCATGGAGATTTCCCGTTTGATAAAACCGCGGGAGGAATTCCACCCGTCCTGTGCAATGTCGAGCGTGAGCGCGGAAATCATCTGAGGCATACAAAATAATTTAAGAATAAGACTGTGTCGCATGTGAATGACGCGATTGAACCAACGCGTGCATTTTTTGGTCCGCATGCGCACATTGCTCTTTGGTGTTGATACCCATATATTCTTCCGGATCTGGAAGACGATAGGTTTGCACACGCAACAAATCTTCTCTCGCCAAAGGAATAAACTGCGGAATGCCAAACTCATGAATCGCATCAATTTCTTGCATCCGGAGAAAGGCGCTGAGGATCCACGCTTTGCGCGCGCAAAAAATGTTCGTATTGCGTTCCGGAATCGACTCTTGGTCTTTGGTCACTTCTTCTTTCTCAAGGACGTCAAGAAGCGCTCCATCTTTGTCACGAATAACCCTGCCGAGCGTTTCATCGTCCGATACGACGGTCATAAGCGTCAAATCTGCTCCTGATGAAATGTGCGTTTCCAAAAAATTATTCAGTGTTTGGGGAGACAAAAACGCGCTGTCATCCCCTTGAAGAACGCACACGGTTTCAATCGTTTCCGGAAGCGCCGCGGCGCCAACCATTGCGGCGTGCGCCGTGCCCAGCTGTTCCTCTTGAACCGCGTAATTCACGCGAGAACCAAAATAGTTAATGATTGTTTCTCGCTGAAATCCGACCACGGCCATAATCCGCTCCGATGAAACGCCAAGCGACTCAAGGCTGGAAACAATATAACTCATCATGGGTTTTCCGCCAATATCAAGCATGACCTTGGGTTTATCCGTACAGCCAAGACGCGTGCCTTTGCCGGCCGCCAAGAGAACCATGCCGACATGATCAAGGAGTGACATATGGTGTTAAAAATTCTTGTATTTCCGTAAGGGTTTCAAAATAGGGTAGCCCGCTCTCCGCATAGTCCGACTCGGGAAACCGGCGAGATTGTTTTAATATGGGACGCAATTCCGGAAATAAAGAAAGGAGCTGTTTTGTTTCGTCCACTTTGTCGTTAATAAACCACACCGAATCCGATGCGGGAACAGCACGCAAGAGCTCCCGAAGAACATGGCGCTTGGTGTCATGAACCATGATCACCGTGTCAAAATATGCGCTCACCCCGGAACCGTCCGTCTTCAATTTTTGAAATCCCGGATTGCCAAGACTCAACAATATCATGCGCTCGCGCGTGTGTTTCAAAAAATCCAAAAAAGGGATCGTATCGGAAAAAAGAAATTCGTACACGTGCTCCCCTGTCGTTTGTTCCAAAACAAAGAGCACTTCTTTTTCGCTGTACCCTCTCTCAGCCAACACGGCGGCATGGCGCTCATTGGAATACGTAAACGCGCCATCCGGACTATTGCGGGCAATGCGATAGGTTTCCCAAAATTCTTGTTCTGAAACGCCAAGATGCTCCACCGCTTCAAGCCGGGCTTCTTTAAATTGTTCTGTGTCAAACAATGTATCATCAAAATCAATAATCACCATACCTTACAAACACATCCACAATGAGTCAAAGATATTTTTTTGCGTTTGGGATACTCCTTCATTTTCAATAACAACACCCACCGGTTCTTGTTTTGCGTCCAAAGAAATATACGCAGTCTTGCCGGGATAGATGAGAATAGAGGTCGAGGGCATGGTATCTTTAAGAGAAAGCCACTTGCGCTCATCCAAACCGCGGAGCTCGCCGCCGCCGCCAATCGCGATAACGTTCACACGGATATTTTTGGCAATCCGCACATCACTAAAAGTGGAAAAATCCCGATACAAGCATTCGCGAAGTCCTTCGGTGGAATAAATTCGATACAGCCGGTCTTCATCTTTTTCACAGGTTTCCAATACATCTTCCAAAATTTTAGCTATTTCTTTTTTGGAAAAATACCGCGCGACCGGCCGTTCACCCCCGCGATCGTGTACGGCCTGGAGTTCGGAAATAACTTTTTCCAACTGACGATCGACAAGAGAGAGTTCTTCTTCCTGACGACGAATGAGCGTGTGGAGTACCTCCGGATCTTCGGCAACAAAGAGCTGTTTTGAGTCTTTTTTATAAAATGAGACCACTTCTTGCTCTTGGAGCCACTTCAATGCTTCATAGAGCGTCCCTCGATTTAATCCACAAAACAATGCCAAAGACCGGACCGAACTTGGTCCCAGCTGGAGCAACGCAAGATAGACCTTGGCCGATCTGTCAGAAAATCCTAATTTTTTAAATATACTAATATCCATATTTTTGCTAATTTTAAATATATCATACTAAAAAAAACTGTCAATTTTTTTATGACAGTTCTGTGGATAACAGAACATTTTTATGCACAAAAATAACAAAAATATGCTTGACAAAGCGCATTTTTGTGCTATAGTAAGCTGTTCATTGGAAATTTGTCTATTATCCTTTGACTTTTGCTCTTTGACAAAAAACACCCAAAGTGGGCACGATTTTGCTTATTTTAAACAAAATAATCAAAGCCGTGCCCGCAAAACCGCGGGCAGTCTGACAAAACAAACAGTGGAGAAGAGGAAAAATGAAATCGCCGACATTCGCTCTCTGTGTGGGAGCCGTGAACATCACTATACTCGTTGGACTCTTGTTGTTGCTGGAGGGATGCGGATGGGGGGGAACGCCACTCACCATCCTGCAAAAGGTCGGCGGTGCAGCTCTGCTGTCGGCCTGGCCCACGGGAGAGGGCTACCTTTGGCACAAATACAGACGACGACCATAGTGTACCAGGGGTGGCCCAACGCCACATTACCAATGGCACCCAACACCAGCCGGCCCGACCGCTGTCGGGCCGGCTGTGGAGGAGAAAAATGATTCCGTTCGTCAAAAAAATGTTTTGGACCTTTTTCGTCGGCATCGTCCTCCGGGAGGCCATTCTCCTCGGGGGTTGGTCTTGGACCGGGCTGCCGATACCACCCGGACACACAACCGTCTCGCTCGCACAAATGGCGTTCCTGATTCCAGCGGCAATCGTGGCCGTCGTTGCCGCCATTATCTTTGTGGCCGGCATCATCGCCGGAGTCTGCCAGGAGCTGGGGCAGCTCTTTCGCGCCCCGATCACGACCTGGGAGCGCCTGGCTCTCAACGGAATCATCGCCAGCTGGATGTTCAAGGAGTTCTTCTCCCGGGCCGGGCAACCACCCTGGGAGGCTTGGCGCAGTGGCCTGATCGCCACCTGGGTTGGGGTGACCGGACTCCTTCTTATGGCCGGCATCGCACGCGCGGTTCAACCAGAAAAACGATACCGCATGTAAAGGTGGCCGGGGGGACACCAAAGTCAACACCCGACGAGAGCCGGCCCCAAAGGAGAAAAGATGAAGATGAACTCGAGAAAAATGAAAAAAAGAGTGGTCCAGGGATTTTTCATCCTGATTATGGCCGCGTTTGTCGGCACCCCCCTGGGTTTACTCGGGGGACTCGTAGCCGACGACTGGGGATTTTGGCTGGGCCCCCTGGCGACGGTGCTCACAGCCATCGGGCTGTTGCGAGAGTGGCGGCCCATCTACTCGGCCCTCCGGCTTTGCCGTGAGAGGCCAAGGCTCCTCATCATTATTTTTCTCATCATCGCCCCTCTTTATCCCTTCATTTGGTACCTCAGAGATTCAACCGTGCCCGGCTGGGTGCTCTTGATTCTCTGGGGGATCATGTCGTTCTTTTTTACGATCGCCATCCTGTTCTCCGGATGGTTGGACTCCCTCCCCGACCCCTACCCGGACGTGGATTGAACAAACCCTTAAAACCGTCCCCCACCCCCCTAAGCCGTGAACTCACTTCACTGTTCAGGGAGGAGGATCTGTGTATACAGAGAGATAGGGACGGTTTTTTGTTTTTTCACAATGACACCGGCTCCATTCTGTGGTATACAAAGTGGTAGTATGTCCCGCATTCTTCTTATCGCTCTGTTTCTTCTCCCGCCCGCGTATCTTTTTTATCTCATTTTTTTATATTTTTTTACCCATGTTCCTTACGTTGCCACGCCAAAAAAACGCCTTGTTTCACTTATGGAGCACATGGCTATAACAAAAGAAACTATTATCTATGACCTGGGTTCTGGAAAAGGAGATGTTCTCTTTGCCGCGGAACAATTTCATCCAAAAAAACTGATCGGCTACGAACTTTCTCCTCTCCATGTGTGGTATACCAGATTCAAGGCTTGGATGCGACAATCCAACGTGCGCGTGTACCGACAAAATTTTTTTACGGCCAATATCGGCGAGGCAGATATTATCTATCTTTTTCTCGTGCAGTCTGTGGTAGAAAAAATGTGGAAAAAAATACAAAAAGAGGCAAAGCCAGGAGCAACCATTGTGGTCCTTTCAAACACTATTCCCAATCAAGAAGGAACCTTTCATCCGCTCTTGAAAGACGGTGTGGCAACGCCCGGCGGAATACATATATACACTATTCCTCTTACTGAATCTTCTCTCCCATGTACTCCACCAATTTCGCCATCTGCGTCACATACCCCCACTCATTATCATACCACGCCTGGATAAAGACCTGGGTGTCGTTTGTGACGAGCGTCGATAGCGTATCAATGGTTGACCCATGAGGATCGCCAATGTAGTCGGCAGAGACAAGGCCAATATCACTCACGGCCAAATTGCCGGGAAAATCTTCTTTTGCCGCTCGGTGAAACTCCGCGTTTACTTCGTCGCGCGTCACCGGGCGGCTTACTTCAGCGACAAACGAAACAATGGACGATACCGGCACGGGAACGCGAAGGGCGTTGCCATCCAATTTTCCATTCAATTCCGGAATCACTTTGCCGATAGCTTTTGCCGCGCCGGTTGAGGTCGGAATAATGGAAATCGCGGACGCGCGGGAACGGCGAAAACTTTTATCTTTGTGAGGATGATCCACTAAATGTTGATCATTGGTATAGGCATGGGTCGTAATCACCGTGCCGTGCTTGATGCCATACGCGGTATGCAACACTTTTACGATGGGCGCAAGACAGGTGGTGGTGCACGAAGCGGCCGAAATAATTTTATGTTTTTCCGGATCAAATTCTTCATGATTAATGCCATAAATCATGGTTTTGTCTTCTTCTTTGGCAGGAGCGCTCACAACAACATATTTTGCCCCACCACGAATATGCGCCTCGGACGATGCCCGATCGCGAAACACGCCGGTTGATTCTATGACCACGTCGACGTCGCGACCCTTCCACGGTGCGTTCGTAATATCTCCATTATGAAGAAGCGGCACGCGCGTTCCATCGATCACGAGCGCGTCGTTGCCATCACAATCCACTTCGTGTCCCCATCTGCCGTAAATAGAATCATATTTCAGTAAATGCGCATAAATATCCGCGTCCGATCGGCTGTTGATCGCGGCAATCTCAAGCGCAGGATTATTCCACGCGACGCGCGTCAAAATACGACCAATGCGGCCAAAGCCATTAATACCAATACGTATTTTTTTCATACAAAAAGATTACGAGCCGATCGCGACATACGCCCCTTCACGCGCGGCACCAACCGCGCAAGCCTGCGCCAAAAACGCCTCCTGCGCGGCAGAAATATTTTCTGATTTTCCTCCCCATGCTACCAGGGCAGACGCCTGAAGCGCGCGGCCATAGGAAAAACTGAGCTCCCATGGCGCGCCGCCCTTCTGTTTATTGATTTCAGAGAGCGTTTCACACGCCTGCCGTTCACTTTGACCGCCGGACAAAAAGACAATACCGGGAATCTCGGCCGGAACAGTTTCTCGAAAGCAGGCAAGCGTCTTTTGAGCGATTTCTTCCGCGCCGACTTGAATTGCCGCATTTTTTGCGGAGATCACCATGTTTGGCTTGAGCAACATACCGCCCAATTGAACGCGATGCGCGTTCAGCTGAACGAACACGCGTTGCAGTGTTTTTTTTGTTACCTCAAAACACACGTCAATTGAATGCGTTCCATCCATCAAGACTTCGGGTTCCACAATCGGAACAAGACCCGCTTCTTGACAGAGGGCGGCATATCGGGCAAGCGCATGGGCATTTGCTTCAATGCAAAAATCCGTGGGAATATGTTTTTGATCATCAATCGCAATAACTGCGCGCCATTTTGCAAATACAGCGCCCAATGCCTTGTACTCCTGAAGACGTTCCCGCAGTCCGTCCAATCCTTCCGTCACGGTCTCACCTGGAAACAGCGCCAACGGCTTCGCTCCCATATCCACTTTAATGCCCGGGAAGACTCCCTTCTCGCTCAAAAATTTTGGGAAAGGAACGCCCGCGTCCGTTGTCTCACGGATGGTTTCGTCATAGAGAATCACACCGCTCACATACTGTTCCATTCCTGGCGCCTGAAATAGGAGTTGCCGATATGCCTGTCGTGTCTCCTCGGTGGATGCGACGCCAATCGAATCAAAACGTTTTTTTATGGTGCCCGTGCTTTCATCCGCCGCCAAAATGCCTTTGTGAGGCGCCACCAGCATCTGTGCAATGCGCGTGAGTGAATCATCCATACAGGTGTATCATTAAGACTTAAACGGAAAGCGTATTATAATACGCCACCATATCGGAATTCCCCATCACAACCGGTTGCCGTTCATGCAGTTGGGACGGAAGAATGTCCAAAATATCCTCATATCCATTGGTCGCAGAGCCGCCGGCGTTTTTGAGAACAAATGCCAAAGGCTTCAATTCATAATTGAGCCTCAATTTTGCTTTGTACATACCGGCCCCTTCTTTATCTCGTCCAAACGACATATGAACACCTCCTTTGATAAGGTTGCGATGGACATCGGCAACCAGTGAACCGATATGGCGCGCATCGCATTTTTTTTCTTCTTTCACATACTGTAAAAATGCCCGGTCTTTTGCGCTGGTTATCGGCGTATATGTTTCATTGACGCTATAATATGTGCACTGTTTTGGAATCTGAATTTGCTCATTTGACACATACCATTCACCGAGCTCATGATCGAGCGTGCATTCGTGCACCCCGTTTCCAAACGAAAAAATAAGCACCGTGCTTGACCCGTATAATATATATCCTGCCAATACCTGCGCGCTCCCTTTTTGAAAAAACTGCCGCTCATCCGAAGAGGAGACGTCCTCTCTTTTTTTGTGTACGGAAAAAATCGTGCCGATGCTCACATTGACATCGATATTACTGCTCCCATCGAGAGGATCAAACGCAATAATATACTCTCCGACAGAAGGCCCCTCTTCCATGTTGACAACCATTTCCTCTTCTTCACTCGCCATTGCCGCAATATGCGGGTTGCGTTTGAAAATCGATTTGCACAATTCGTTGGCGAACACATCCAGCTTTTGCACGTGTTCACCATGGATATTGCGGCTATCCGTTCCGCCAAGCACATCAACCAGGCCTGCTTTATTGGTTTTCGTGGAAATTTGTTTTCCAATAAGAGCAAGGTCGTTCATGATGCGCGCAAGCGCCTCCTGTTCAGGATGCGCCGCCAAAAGCGTGAGAAGATATTGTGTGAGTGTGAGAGATGGGGTCGACATAACACAAATTACCATTCTTCTTCATCTTCATCGTCTTCAACCGAAATCATCGCTTGGAGCCACAATTCGTCGGAATCTGTTTCCAAATTAAGATCATCGGCGTGTTCGGTATACCATTGCTCAAAGGCAACCTTGAGTTCGTCAATGTCGGTCGCTTGATCGAACATGTCTTCCAAAAGCGCAAACTTTTCTTGATGAGACACGACCATGTCCTCCTCCATTTCCTCAAAAATATTTTGGATATGAGAGAGAAGAGCGTGTTTGCTTTCTTCAAAGAGTTCCTCGGTCATAGGATAAAATAATTTGTGGGGTCTATTGTATGCGATAATCTCATTTTGTCAAGCAGGACTATATCACAAACTATCCCCAGGGACAAGATAAAAAACGGCAGACTTCATTTTCTTGACAAGTTCAGGTACCATGATACTGGTATCTGAGTTTGCTCAGCCAAAAATGTATGCCAAAAAAAATAACACTTATTTCGTGGAACGTCAACGGCATCCGTTCGGCGCTCAAAAAAGGATTTCTTGATTTTGTATCCGAATACAATCCGGATATATTATGCTTGCAAGAAACCAAAGCCGAACGGCACCAAACAGAAATTGATTTGCCCCAATACGAAGAATACTGGTTTTCGGCAGGAAAAAAAGGATATTCGGGCACTGCCATATTTACCAAAACAATTCCGCTGACCGTTCGAAACGGATTTCCGAAAGAGTTATTAAAAACATATATATGTGTTGACAAGCAAGGGAGGAATGCGGCGGACGAAGGGCGCATTATCACCGCCGAATATGAAAAATTTTTTGTCGTTACCGTGTATACGCCAAACGCCAAAGATGATCTTTCGCGCCTCACCTTTCGACACAAACAGTGGGACCCGCTTTTCCTCGCATATGTGCGGCAACTAGAAAAAATCAAACCGGTTATTTTTTGCGGAGATCTCAATGTTGCGCACGAAGACATTGATCTTGCGCGGCCGAAAGATAATGTCGGAAAACATGGATTCACCGATGAAGAACGAGAAGGCTTTGATCATATCATTACAGCCGGATTTATTGACATCTTCCGGCATCTTCATCCGAATGAAGCGGGACACTATACATGGTGGACCCACTGGGCTAATGCACGAGCCAGAAATGTCGGCTGGCGAATTGACTATTTTCTCATATCTCAACAATTTAAAAAAAATGTAAAGGACGCGTTTATTCTCCCAAACATAAC
Organism: Candidatus Magasanikbacteria bacterium RIFCSPHIGHO2_02_FULL_48_18; assembly: GCA_001784285.1. Taxonomy (GTDB): domain Bacteria; phylum Patescibacteriota; class Patescibacteriia; order Magasanikbacterales; family UBA922; genus UBA10181. The sequence continues at coordinate 572 of MFQC01000005.1, read as the reverse complement.
AGGATCAGACCACTGCCCTGTCGGGATTATTCTATCCATATAACTCCATATGAAATTTTTTTGTACAAAAAAACTGAGTACAGAATCTAGGCGGCGACCTACTCTTGCCTTGCGACTACCATCGGCGCTGGTGGGCTTAACTGCTGTGTTCGGGATGGGAACAGGTGTACCCCCACCGCAAAAACCACCTAGATTCTATACTCAGTTTCTTTTTTCAAAGTAAAATTGTACATTCAAAATTCCAAAGTCAATTGTTAATTTCAAGCACAACTCTGTGTTTCCGTAGTACGCTCGACATATTAGTACGCCTTGGCTCCAACCCTTGCGGGTCTTCCACCGAGCGCCTATCAACGTCCTCGTCTCGAACGTGTCTCAAATGAATGGTAATCTTGGGAACGGCTTCGCGCTTAGATGCTTTCAGCGCTTATCCAAACCGAACTTCGCTACTCGGCAATGCCCTTGGCAGGACAGCCGATACACAAGAGGTTCGTTCTTTCCGGTCCTCTCGTACTAGGAAAGAGATCCCTCACCATTCGTCGCCCACAGCAGATAGGAGACCGAACTGTCTCACG
>MFQC01000004.1 GCA_001784285.1 Candidatus Magasanikbacteria bacterium RIFCSPHIGHO2_02_FULL_48_18 | reverse complement strand
GTTTACCTTTGTCACCTCTAGTTTAGCAGAGTGTCACCTCATATGGTGAACTGTACATCCTCTTGCAAAAGAAAAAAATGTATGGTATGATGGCTTTCGCTTTAACGTATCCGGAACGTCCGGAGCGTGTCCGCTTTATTATGGTGGCACGTTAATCAGGAGGAAGTTTTTATGTCAAACGAACATGACACTATAGAGGGAAAAAACGGTTCGCCATTTGGCGATCTCATAAAAAAATTTTTTACCAAAGTTCCAAACATCGGGGACACGGTGGTCGGGAAAGTTATTGCTGTCGAAAATGGAGAAATACGCATTGATGTTGAAGGGCTGACGACCGGTGTTATCCGCGGTCCGGAACTTTTTAGCGAATCCAAAGAATTCAGCGACATTGCTCTTGGAGACGAGGTGGAAGCGACCGTTATTGACCAGGAAAATGAAGATGGAGAAATGGAGCTTTCGTTTCGCATTGCCGGCCATGAGCGCGTATGGGACAGGATGCGTCAATATATGACGGATCATATCACTCTTAAAGGGAAAATTATTCAAGCCAATAAGGGAGGACTTATGATGAAGGTGGACGCCCTGACCGGATTTATGCCGGTGTCGCAATTGAGTCCCGAGAATTATCCCCGGGTTCCCGGAGGGGACAAAAATAAAATTTTGGAACATCTCAAAATTATGATTGGTAAGGAAATTGATGTCCAAATAATCGACGTGAATCAAAAAGAGGAGAAGCTGATCGTCTCAGAAAAAGCGGTGTGGGAAGACGACCAAAAGAGTGTTTTGGAATCTTATAAAATTGGGGATGTTGTCAAAGGTGAAATTAGCGCCTTGACATCGTTTGGCGCGTTCATGAAATTTGGCGAAGGCCTGGAAGGCCTGATTCATATTTCCGAAATTGCGTGGCAACGCATTGACCACCCGCGCGATGTATTGAAAATCGGCCAAAGCGTTGAGGCGCAGATTATCGACTTGAACAAATCAAAAATTTATCTTTCCATCAAACGGCTCATGGAAGATCCGTGGAAGCGAGTCAAAGAAAAATATGCGGTTGGCACAGTGGTTGAGGGACAGATTCACAAAGTGGAGCCGTTTGGCCTTATGATCCGTCTCGATGAAGACATCCACGGTTTGGCTCATATCTCAGAATTGTCTCCCAAACCCATGACAGAAAAAGATATTAAAGAAAAGTTTGTTGTCGGCGACACCCATCGCTTTGAAATTATTACCATCGAACCTGCGGAACATCGGTTGGGTCTGAAATTGGGAGATGGGTCTTCTCCCAAAAAGCAGAAGGCCGCCGAATCCGAGGCCGCCGCCAAAGAAGACAGCGCGCCGGCGCAAGATGTTTCTCAAGAATTGGAATCAAAAGATGAACAGGTTGTATGAAAAATCTTTTGAAAAATTTTGGCATTGTCATCCTCACGCTTCTTTTGATTGCGCTCGTCTTTAGCACGTTTCGTTCTCCGGAAGACAAGCCTGAGAAGATCGGCATATCGACATTGATAGAGCAAATCAATAATGGCCAAGTGGAGAGTCTTTCCATTGAAGGCGACACCATTCAGGTGGTATTGCGGGATCAAGACAAAAAACAGCAGGAAGTAAAAAAAGAAATCGGTCAAACGCTTTCCGAACTTTTGGACGAATATGGAGTGTCCCAAGAAAAGCGGCTTGCCATTGGACAGATACAGGTCAAAGAAGAAGAAGGATGGAAGGTGGCCCTTCGCGTTATTGCGCCGTATCTTTTTCCATTTCTTTTGATTGGATTGATTATTTTTTTCATGAGTCGCCAGGTGCAGGGCGTCAATAATCGCGCCATGGGGTTTGGCCAGAGCGCGGCCCGCCAGGCAAAACAGGACGATAAGGACAAAAAAACGTTTCAAGACGTTGCCGGCGCGCATGAAGCCAAGGAAGAGCTGGAAGAAGTGGTTGATTTTTTGAAAAATCCGAAACGCTTTACGGACATGGGAGCAAAAATTCCGAAAGGGGTTTTGCTTATGGGTTCTCCGGGAACCGGAAAAACGCTTCTCGCCAAAGCGGTCGCGGGAGAAGCAAACGTGCCATTTTTTCATATTTCCGGTTCGGAATTTGTCGAAATGTTTGTAGGCGTGGGCGCCAGCCGTGTTCGTGATTTGTTTCAAAAAGCAAAAAAAGCGGCTCCGGCCATTGTCTTTATTGACGAAATCGACGCAGTGGGCCGAAAACGAGGGGCCGGTCTTGGCGGATCGCATGATGAACGAGAGCAAACGCTCAATCAAATTTTGGTTGAAATGGATGGGTTTGATCCGCATCTTGGCGTGATTGTCATTGCCGCAACCAACCGTCCGGATGTTCTGGACCAGGCCTTGTTGCGTCCCGGGCGATTTGATCGCCGCGTGGTTATTTCTATGCCGGACATTAAAGAACGAGAGGAAATTTTGCTCGTTCACGCAAAAGGAAAGCCGCTCTCGGAAGACGTATCTTTAAAAAAGCTGGCCGAACGCACGCCCGGGTTTTCCGGCGCTGACCTTGAGAATTTGCTGAATGAGGCGGCCATTTTGACCGTTCGGCGAAATAAAAAAACTATTACGGAAGAAGAAATTTTGGAAAGCATTGAAAAAGTCATGCTTGGCCCGCAACGCAAGTCTCGCGTTATGACAGAAAAAGACAGAAAAATGACTGCCTACCATGAGGCCGGGCATGCGGTCGTCGCCCACTTTCTTCCCAATTGCGATCCTGTGCGCAAAGTATCCATTATCGGCCGCGGCATGGCCGGCGGGTACACGCTGTCCATGCCGGAGCAAGATATCCATTATAAAACCCTTGGCAAATTTCAAGACGAACTGGCTATGGCAATGGGCGGCTTGGTCGCCGAAGAGACGGTGTATGGCCACGAGAATATGACCACCGGCCCCGCAAGCGATTTGAAACAAGCCACGCATATGGCGACGGCCATGATTATGCGGCATGGCATGAGTGAAAAACTCGGGCCGCGCCAGTATGGAGACAATGAGGAGCTTATCTTTTTGGCGCAGGAGATTCACGCGAAGAAAAATTACAGTGAAAAAACCGCTGAACTTATTGACGAAGAAATTGACCGCGTGCTGAGTACCGCAAAAAAGCGCGCGGAAAAAATTTTTCATGATCATCGCAAAGAGGTTGACGCTCTCGTCAGTGTGCTGTTGGAAAAAGAAACCGTCGAGCAAGAGGAATTTCTCGTCGTCATGGGAACGCCTGGCGCCCAAAAGGAAGAAAAAATCAAAGAAGAAACGGTCACTGGAACCATAACCGTATAAATGAATAGTTGAGACGAATACATGCCCTGTGCAAAGAACACAGGGTTTTTGTATTCCTGCTTCTCGCTGAATTGTGGTATACTCTATAATACTATAATTCAAGATTTAAAATTCACATTCAAAATGTACATGGTATTTGACTTTTGATTTATTTTTTATGAAAACACCACTGTATCGGGATGCACTTCAACACGGGCTCGGCCTTGCATGGAAATATAAACTCTTGTGGGTCTTTGGTTTTTTTTCCGCCCTTCTTGGGCAGATGGGCATGTTTGAATTTTTTGCGAGCGCAGGGCTTTCGGATGTATCGGTCACGAGTCAATTTGGGCTGTGGATTGGTTTGCCAGGCCTCATCGGTTCTCTCCTTTTGACGGGTATCAACAGCCTGTCATTCGATATCTGGGTGTGGCTTTTGTGGTCGTTTGTTTTCGTTACAAGTTTTTTGGTGATTGGGACCTTTATAGCGGTGGTATCATACGGCGCCATGATTGCTGTGGTTGCCTCATCCGTGAAAAAGAAAACCGCGTCCGTGCATATGGGCAAAGCATGGCATACGGGGGTCAAACACTTTTGGCGGCTCTTTTTTATTTTTTTGGCGAAAAAAACCATCTTTGCTTTTTTGGTTCTTCTTATGGCGGTTGTCGCATCATATATGGCAACCGGGATGAACACCGCTGATTCTCTTTTGTTCTCTGTATTCTTTTTTGTGGTTATGATGCTTGGCATGGTTGTCTCATTTTTGGTTATTTATGCCGCATGCTATATCGTTGTCGAAGAATATCCATTGGGAAAGGCGATTGCCGCAGGGTGGCGATTGTTTGTTGACCACTGGCTGGTGTCTTTGGAAATTGGATTGCTCTTGTTTTTTGCGACACTTTTGACCGGGCTCGTTTCTTTTGTGGGGCTTGTGGTGTTCTTTTTCCCCACCCTGCTTTTATGGTTCATTGCGGTTCTGACTGGCAAGGCGGTTCTCTTTACGCTCGGAATGGTAATTGGCGGGGCGTTTTTTCTTCTTTTTGTCTTTTTGCTCTGGTCCTTTTTTCAAGTGTTCACCGTTTCGGTTTGGACGTATCTTTTCATGAAAATGCATAAAGAGGGCGTGCGGAGCCGTGTCATTGGTTTTTTCCAATTTTTAAAAAAAGGATAAACGACCGGTATGCACGATACGCCGCACGGTGACGACAACACCAAAGGATCTCAAGATCCCGGACGCCATCCGAGTTTGTCTCTCTTTTCTTCCAATGTCGCCAAACAGTTCGCAAAAAAAATGGGAGAGGTTGAAAAGAAAGAATTTGAAGTGAAAGCCATGCGGTTTGCGGATAAAGCAGGAGTGCCGCATATTGATTTGGACAAATTTCCGGTGAGTCAATTGGCGCTCAAACAAATTCCGAGAGACGACGCCACGCGGCTCGGTGCTGTCTGTTTTTTTGTGGATCAGGATGAAATCAGAATCGGCGCGCTCGACCCCACCAATGCAGAAGTCGCGGCGCTTCTTGCCACACTGGAAAAGCGCGACCATGTGAACGGCAAATTATACACCATTTCAGAAAAAAGTCTGGAACGCGTGCTTGATTTGTACAACACGCTTCCCATAATTAAGCCCATTACCAAAGATGTCGAAATTCATGAGAGCGATTTGGCGAATGTTCAGGCAACTGTGAACGATTTTGCATCGTTTCAGGAATTGGTGCAAGATAAGGGAATGTCGGATTTGGTGACGGTCTTATTGGGAGCGGGTCTCAAATTGGATGCGTCTGACGTCCATATTGAAACGGAAGAAAATGGCATTGTGGTCCGTCTCCGGCTCGATGGTATTTTGCATGACGCGGCGCGCCTGCCAAAAGAGATATTTCAGCGATTGGTCTCAAGAATCAAGCTGGTTTCGGGATTAAAAATCAATATTACCGACAAGCCCCAAGACGGGCGATTCACCATTCGTCTCTCGAACGGAGACGTGGATGTCCGCGTGTCCACTATGCCGACCGTGTATGGCGAATCCGTCGTTTTGCGCCTGTTGCGTCAAAACCAAGAGGGGATCACGCTTGAGGGCTTGGGGCTTCGCGAGCGGGCGTACGACATTCTTGCTCGAGAAATTCGCCGGCCAAATGGCATGATTATTACCACCGGTCCAACCGGAAGCGGAAAGACAACCACGCTGTATGCCATTTTAAAAATTCTCAACAAACCAGGGGTCAAAATCATTACGCTTGAGGATCCTGTTGAGTACCGTATTGAGGGAGTGAACCAGAGCCAGATTGAGCACTCAAAAGACTATACGTTTGCCAAAGGCCTGAGGTCTCTCTTGCGTCAGGACCCGGACATTGTTATGGTTGGGGAAATTCGCGATTTGGAAACGGCAAATATCGCTATTGACGCCGCCTTGACCGGGCATATGATGCTTTCGACGCTTCATACCAACAATGCGATTGGGGCTGTCTCTCGTTTTTTATCGATGGGAGTAAAATCGTTTTTGCTTGATCATGCGCTGAATGCAGTTTTGGGTCAGCGCTTGGTTCGCCGCATCTGCGTCGCATGTCACACCATGCAACCGATTGACGCGTATCAGCAAAGCATCCAAGACCAGATTCATGAGCTTATTGATGCCATGCCGGAAGATGCAAAAAAAGAAATTGCCGGCAAACCATTGGTTTTCCCTGAGCCAAAAGGATGCACTCAATGCAACAATATTGGGTATAAAGGACGCATTGGCGTGTATGAAATTTTTCCCATTACCGCGGAAGTTGCCGACATGATTCATGAGGGTTCATTTTCCGAACACGATATGGCCGCCCTTCTTCGAGAGCAGGGCATGGTGACTATGGCCCAGGATGGCATTGTAAAAGCGATTGATGGCACCACCTCTATTCATGAAGTATTTCGCGTGATAGAATAAATAGTGGCATGACTATTTTCTTTTTTTTCTATGAGTCCTCGTCAATCTTCTTCCGCAATCTCCAATCAACCGGTTCGGTTGTACAAATTTGTTGCATTATCATTTCTTTTTTTGACGGTTGTCCTCCTTGGCGTGATCATATTTATGTCAAGCAAGCGGGCAACCATTACCATTATTACCAAGGATGATCCTATTGAGGCAAAAACAACAGTGACGATTGCGCCGGAGGGCATCCAAGCGACAATACCGGGGCAGATTGCAAGCGTTACGGTTTCTCTGTCAAAGGAATTTACGCCGGGCGCCACCAAAGAAGAAATTGCGGTTGCAACCGGCATGGTCGTTCTGCACAATGAATCGTCAGCACCCCAGCCATTGATTGCAACAACCAGGCTTTTGGCTCCCAATCAGGCGCTGTACCGGCTCAAAAATCGTGTCACCGTTCCCGCCAATGGAACGATTGAGGCGGCTGTGTATGCGGACCAGGAGGGCGCGCAGGGCAATATCGGGCCGGTCAATCGGTTTACCATTCCAGGCTTGAGCGAAGAAAAGCAAAAAGTGATTTATGGGACGAGCGACAGTCCTATTTCCGGAGGGGTGCAACTCGTTGGCGTTGTTGGCAAAGATGATATTGAAAAGGCGGAAAAACAATTGGCGCTTCTTATGAAAGAAGAAGGACAGGCGCAATTGCGGGCGCAATATCCGGACGCGGCAAAGGGCGTGGTATTTTCTGCTATGAATCAAACCGCGTCAACAACCGTCCCAATTGGAACTGAGAGCAAAGCCTTTACCATGTTCGGCGCCGCGGAAGTGGTGGGGATATTGTATTCCGCCGACGACATGGAGGCGATCATGCGCAAGGAATTTCTCAAACGATTGATGAGTGAAAATGAAATGTTTCGGTCCTCCGAAGGAGAATTGTCTGTGATATTGACTGACTATGACCCTGAAAAGAAAACAGCCACCCTTGAGGCATCGCAAAACGGTCTTATTTCTCTGAATCCGGAAAGTCCGCAATTGGCCAAGACCATGTTTTTCGGAAAAAATAGAGATGAAGTTCGCCGTTATTTGCTTTCTCTTGATCATGTTTATCGTGTGGACGTGGAATTTTCTCCGCTCTGGGTGCGCACCATTCCGTTTGTGCCTGAGCATGTCAATGTGCTGATCAAAAAAGTGCTGAATGAGGAGGCAAACTCTTGATTTTTTTTATGCATGAACAAAAAGAACAATTGAGTCAGGCGCGCCATTCCTGCGCCCATCTTTTGGCCGCGGCAGTGAAACAGCTTTGGCCAGGCGCAAAAAATGCGATTGGGCCGGCTATTGAGGACGGATTTTATCAGGATTTTGATATGGGAGAGGTCAAAATTTCTGAAAGTGATTTTGAACAAATAGAAAAAAAGATGCGAGAGATCCTGAAGACTTGGGGTCAGTTTGAAGTGAAAGAAGTGTCGCTTGAGCAAGCACAAAAAGATTTTGCCGATAATCCCTACAAATTAGAACTGATTCAGGATTTTGGAAAAGAAGGAAAAACCATCACGGAAAATAATCCGGGAAATTTTTTAGATTTGTGCAAAGGCGGACATTCAGATGACCCACAAAAAGAATTACAACATTTTAAACTTTTGAAAATTGCCGGCGCGTATTGGCGTGGCGACGAAAAACGGCAGATGCTCACGCGCATCTATGGAACCTGTTTTCCTGCGCAAAAAGAATTAGACAACTATCTTGTCATGCTTGAAGAAGCAAAAAAGCGCGACCACAGAAAACTTGGGAAAGAGCTTGATCTTTTCACGTTTTCAGATCTTATTGGAAAAGGGTTGCCGCTTTGGACGCATCGCGGCGCAACCATTCGTCGCGAGCTTGAAAATTTTGTTGTTGCAGAAGAACTCCGTCGTGGATACTTGCATGTTATCACCCCAGAACTTGCTAAAGTGGATTTATATCGCAAGTCCGGTCATTTTCCGTATTACAAAAATACCATGTATCCGCCCATGCAGATTGATGAAGAAGAACTCATATTACGTCCCATGACCTGCCCGCATCACTTTATGCTGTATCAGGACAAGAAGCGATCGTATCGAGAATTACCAATGCGCATTGCGGAACTTGCCAGGCTTTTTCGGTATGAAAAATCAGGAGAACTGACTGGGATGATGCGTGTCCGAAGTTTTTGTTTGGCCGACGCGCATATTATTTGCATGCCCGAACAGGTGAAGGGCGAACTGACGGACGTGTTGGACCTCGTGGAATATATGTGCAGTGTGTTTGGACTGGTGAAAGGAAAGGATTTTTCCTATCGGCTTTCTTTGGGGGACAGAGAGAATACAGAAAAATATTATAAGAATGATGCGGCCTGGGATGAGGGAGAAGAGACGCTCCGCGCCATCTTGCAGGAACGCGGCGCGCCATTCGCAGAGGCGCAAAATGAAGCCGCATTTTATGGTCCGAAGATTGATATTCAGATGCGAAATGTGCTTGGCAAAGAAGACACCGCGTTTACTGTCCAATATGATTTTTGCATGCCAGAGCGGTTTGATTTGCGATATATTGATAAAGACGGGACCGAAAAACAGCCGATTGTGATTCATCGTTCGTCAATTGGCGCGATCGAAAGAACATTTGCATTTTTGATTGAACACTATGCGGGTGCGTTTCCTCTTTGGCTTGCTCCGGTCCAGGTTCAATTCGTACCGGTCTCGGAAAAGCATCGCGAGGCGGTCAAAACGCAGGCCGTTGATTTTCATGCAAACGGCATCCGCGTCGTTGTCGATGAAACGGATGAAACCGTTGGCAATAAAATTCGTAAATCCGTAAGTCAAAAAATTCCCTACATTGTCGTTTTTGGCGACAAAGAAGCGGCCGGGGAAGATTGGGTCATTCGGATTCGCGGACAAGAGAAACAAGAAGTGATACAAAAAGAAGCCTTTATTGCGCGCGTTCTTCATGACATCGCGACAAAACGAATATTCTAATCATTTCCCGCCTTTTGTCGTCTGTGGTACGCCGCCCGCGGTGCTATCCGGTTTTTCTCGGGACAGACCTGGATGTGATTCTCTTGGCTGTTCTCTCCGTCTCGATGGGTTCAGATTCGGATCATCTTGGCGTATAAGAGCATTGAGCGGGTGTTCAACCAGCGGGCGGTCTCCGCGGTATTTGAGTTCAAATGGTTGGCTGGGGGCATCTCCCTTTGGTTTTGTTACTCTTTCCTGCGTTCTTGCGGCCAGCGCTTCAACCATGCCTGGCATCTCGAGAATCGTTTGTCTTTCCTCAATCAATGTGCGCGCCTCGGGCGTGCTTTGGTCTTGGAGTGTTCCTAGTTCTTGGTTAATTGCTTCGTACCGGTCCATCAATTGTTGTTGTTCTTCTTGCGAAGACAGGCGTTCCCGCGATGGAGAAGCGTCTTCCTTTGAGGCTTCGGCAATAATGGTTGGCGGTTCTTTTGCTTCGCTTTCGGAAGGGGCTCCTGTCGCGGCTTTTATCCCTGTTGCCAATGCCGCGGCTCGCCGCGCCTCAGAATTGCGAAATACGTCAAAAATTCCCATAGCATATACAGATTAAGAATAAATTGAACGGTTGCGAAAATTATTTTTCCAGTTCCTCGGTGGTTTTTGCAGACAGAATGGCTTGCATTTTTTGTCGCAACTCTTGGCGCACGTTGTTGGCCGCAAGAGTGAGCATTTCCGGATTTTTTCTGGGTTTGAAAAATGATTTGAGTTTTCTCATGGAGAAAAACGACGCGTCAGCATCTGCCTCGGCTTCCGCAATCTCATGAAGATATTTTTCCAGTTGGCTGGCAAGCGGCTGGAGGCTTTTTGGCAATTGAGCAATACGCGCCGCGCGCTGTTCCGGATTTTTTTCCGCTTTATATTGGGTATACGCGGTTTGAATTTGTTCTTTTTTTATTGCCAAAGGTGTTTTTTTGTCTTCCGCAGTCTGAGGTGGCATCGTTTGCTCTGACGCGGGGGAGTCTATCTGTTTTGAGTCGCCTTGCAAAAGGAGCATGGTTCCTTCGATCAGTGTTTGGAGTTCAATGTCTCCATCAGACGTTCTCATGAGCGCTCTCGTGCGACGGGCAATGTTATCTAGCTGTGTTTTTTTATCTTCATGCTCATTCAGCCATGCGTGCGCTTTTTGTCTCGTTTCCGGGTTATTGGTAAGGCCGGCGATTGCCTGATCGAGCGTGGATGCGCTCTCCGCTCCGCCTGTGCGTTTGGTCGCAATATATTGGTCGGCGCTTTGTATTAAATGATTGATGTACAAGGGTATTTTTGTCTCTTCTCTTTGCTGTTTTTGTTCTTTTTTGGTATTGCGGATTTTTTCTTTTAATGCCTCGATAACTGCGGGAATATTTTTTTCATCTCCTCCGTATAGATGTCCAATCTCTGCTTTTGCCGGGTAAAGGATCGAGGGTGCATCTTTTCCATGCACAGCACCGGCCAGGTACTCAAATTCACTCCATAGAGGAAATATGTCATTTGATTTTTTTTGAAGCTGAGCAAAAAAATTGAGGTCATTGGCTATGGGAGCAAGCTCAGGGCGAGTGTCCGAATATTTCGCAGGGAAATATTTCGGATTTTGAAAATTTTGTCGGCTATCATTTTCCCATGGGTATTCCATTGCCGGAGGCGCACCGCGCATCAAAACGTCCGGAATGGTATCAGGGTCTTGTTTCGTTGGATGATCGCCGGAATGCGGACTTCTTTCCGCCCATTCGTCTAGGTGGGTATCTGTTGGTTCTCCTCTTCGGAAAAATATTCCACGGCGAGTAGGTTCACCTCGCATATATGCGATAATCAATAAATGAATACTAAATAATAATATTATAGCATTTTTTATGCCTTTTGTCAATTTTTTCACTAAAAATAGAGTTTTTTTCTTAGCAAAATATAAAAAAGCACATGAAGCGGATAAGAGTTGTTTTTTTTCATTTTTTTTGTATACTACCCTTCCCTATATGCACTCTTCCTTTTTGCCATCTCAGTCTTTGTCGGCGTATCGCTATTGTGTTGTTACTTTGGGGTGCCAAATGAACAAAAACGACTCCGAACGGCTCGAATCCGTGCTGAAAGGCATGGGATTTTCTGGTACGGAGGATCCAAAAGACGCAGATGTCATTGTTTTGAACAGCTGTTCGGTCAGAAAATCCGCTGAGGATCGCATTTTTGGGCTTTCTCGGGAGTTTGCGCGGCTTAAAAAAACAAAACCGGAACTTCTTATTTGTGTCACCGGCTGTATGCCCGGCCGAGATCGAGACGGGTCATTGCGAAAAAAATTACCCCACGTTGATTTGTTTTTTTCCACCAAAGACATGATTTTGCTTCCGCAGAGGCTCTCGGAATTGAATCCTGCGTTTCGCCCCATGGACAATATGGCGGCTGATTATTTGGCGCTTCGGCCCAGTTATCAAAAAACATTTCAAGCGTTTGTCACCATTCAAACCGGCTGTAATCATTTTTGCACGTACTGCGTCGTGCCGTTTTCAAGAGGCATGGAAGTGAACAGGCCGCTCAAAGATATTATTCATGAGGTCGAGGCCCTCTCTACCCGCGGGTGTATCGAGATCACGCTTCTTGGCCAGATTGTCAATCATTATCGGGCGCCGGATCCGCACTATTTTTCGTCCAATAATCCGTATCATCATAATGATTTTGCAAAATTGTTGTGGGAAGTGGGGCGTATTTCAGGAATACAACGAGTCCATTGGACAGCTCCGCATCCGTTGTATATGGATGAGGAGGTGATTGACGCGCTTGGTTTGCCAAATCAGGTGCAGTATCTTCATCTTCCGGTTCAGTCCGGCAACGATGAGATATTGAAACGGATGAATCGCCGCCATACCCGCGCGTTCTATCTTGACACAATCAACAACATTCGTATCGCTTACCCAAGAATCGCGATTGGCACCGACATCATCGTGGGATTTAGCGGGGAGACAGACGCCCAATTTTATGATACAGTGACCCTGTATAGGGCCTGTGATTTCGATATTTCTTATACGGCCCAGTATTCCGAAAGAAGCCATACCGTTGCGGCAAAAGCGTTTTCGGATTCGGTTTCGAAAGAAGAAAAAAAACGGCGGTGGGAGACGCTCCAGACAATGATGGAACAGACCGTCTTGAAGAAAAATCAGGCATACGTTGGGCAGACTGTCTCTGTCCTTGTGGACCAACACGCGCATGGATTTTGTCTTGGCAATTCAAGCGAAATGAAGCGTGTCCGTTTTCACGGAGAGGCATCGCAGGTTGGCACGATCCAGCCGGTTGAAATTTTTCAGGCCGAGGAGTGGATTCTCCATGGAAGGCAAAAGAAATAATTTTTTTATTTCCATTGTGTGATTCATTTTTTTGGCAGTCACGAAGAAACCAAACGTCTCCCGAAATTGGTTGTGTTGCTCGGCCCGACCGCGTGCGGCAAAACCGAGTGGAGCATTCCTTTGGCAAAAAAGATACGCGGGGAAGTGATCTCCGCGGACTCGCGGCAGATTTATAAAAAAATGGATATTGGCACTGCAAAGCCGCACGGAGAATGGAGGCGCAATGGCCTGAGGAGAACATTTTTTGTGGAAGATGTTCCGCATCATTTGATTGATTTTTTGGATCCGGGAAAATCGTTCAGCGTGGCGGAGTTTCGCGACAAAGCATTGAAATATGCCAAGCTCGCGCATATGGATGGAAAAGTGCCTTTCATCGTGGGCGGCACCGGACTGTATATTTCTTCCATTGTGGACAATCTCAATATTCCCCGCGTGCCGGCAAATCCCAAATTGCGCAAAAGTCTCGAAGGAAAAAAAAACGAAGAATTGCTTGAATTATTGAGACGCCTTGATCCGGTCACCGGATTTTCCATTGATCAGCAGAATAAGCGGCGGGTTATTCGGGCTCTTGAAGTATGTATTTTTACGGGTGAGCCATTTTCAGCGCAAAAAAAACGGGGAGAGGCGCTGTTTCACACCATCCAAATTGGCATTCAGGTGGATCGGCACGAGCTGTACGCGCGCATTGATGATCGCATTGATATGATGATGAAATTGGGGCTCTTCAAAGAAGTCGAGGCGTTGACACGACAGCGATATGGATGGAATTTGCCCAGCATGAACGGCATCGGGTATCGCCAGTTTCGTCCGTATTTTGAAAAACAATGTTCGCTCGACGACGTGATTCATATATTAAAAAGCGACACCAAACATTATGCCAGACGGCAATTGACCTGGTTTCGGAGAGACAAACGCATTGCATGGTGCGCGTCGTATGAGGACGCCGAAAAAAAAGTACAAGAATTTTTGTCTTCGTAATTTTTTTTTATGCTCCCCACCACCCAAGGAAACAGTTTGCCTCCGGCACTTCGTCCCAATACGCCGTCGTCTCTCGGGCAATCCGACATGCTTCATTCCGCCAATGCGCAGGCCGGGCAATCCGTCGAGGAGACAGCTAGTATGGGCCCGTCTACCAGCATTTTCCGCAAAAGCAACGACAAGGCGCTTTCGTCCATTCACCATGTCAATGACGCGTCAAACGGCAGGTTGCACTCCGTCTATGAACAAACAGATCCTAGCCGAAGAAGAGGAGAAGATACTGCTGATGAACGGCGATATACCTATATTCGCCGTCTCATCAAAGAACGGCAAGCAAATGAAAAGGAGGCCGAGCGGCGCTCTGGTCATGGTATTGCAGGAGAACGCGGTGCCGTTTCGCATGTTCCCGGGGGCGTATCCAAAATACAGCAACGAGTGACGACGGTCAAAACAGGCGCCGGATTTCGAAAAATGCTCTATACCAAGGCTGTGCGCAAGATGTTTTTGGATAAACGGGCGCAGTATAAGAATATTTCGATGAAAGATAGGAATTTTTTCATTGGACTCGTGGAGCGATATGCAAAAAATAAAAGCGTCGGCCACGGCATGTCTCGCATCAATCGCATGGCCATGCGGATGGACGTGGAGCGCGCGCGGCGAAAAGGAGAGATTAGCTATGAAGACGCGCGGGATTTTAAAAAATTGATTGATCAGATGTGAGGATAAAAAAAATCACCCCGACAAAACGGTCGGGATGATTTTTGAGAATGACTGTTTTTGTTTTACTCAAGCGCATTCACATGTTCGGCAATCTGCCGGAAAATGTCATAGACATTTTTTAATTCATTGTGGATGTCGCTGAGCGATGCGCGGATGGAGACAATGTTTGCACCCTCGAGATTATCCATTCCGTTCACCCGATTTCGGAGATCGGCGACTTTGGCTCGCGCCACGCTGAGGCGTTCCTGTCCGGCCGCCAACAGTTCTTGGGCGACGTCAACATTTTTTCCGTTTTGTTTCAAATCGGCAAGGGCATCGGCGATGAGGTCGGCTCGCACATCGGCCTTTCCAATGAATTTTTGTTCGAATCGGTCAATGTACCCAAGAACGGTCAATTGCCGGAGAGACGCGGTCTCTTCCACGCTTACCCGTTGCATTTCTGCGCGGAAATTTTTTAATTCCAATGCGATTGCTCGAATGTCTTCCAAGGAACTCGCGTTTGCAATTCTCAAACGAATGGCGGCGAGAGTGCTGGTATGAGATTGAATTTTATTCAGTATTCTGGTTTTGATTTCGCCATTGTCCAATTCGTTTGCGCGCGCGGTCATTTGTTCAAGATACGACACCAGCGTGTCAACGGTTTGGAGAAGGAGCGTTTTTTGAGTTGTCACGTATTTTTCTTCTCTCGCCTGTTTTTCCACTGCCGTTTCACGGCGTTCTTGTATCATATTTTCCTGTCGTTCTTGTTTTTCCGCCGCATCCTCGCGGCGATCAAGCTGCATTTGTTTATAGCGCTCCTGCTGTTGCAGTAGAAATTCATGACGCATGTCTTTGAGTTTGTCGGCGCGGGCTTTCAACTCTGCGTTGTATGCGCGTCGGGCATCCGATATTTCCGGCTCTGTGGCCGCGCTTGTCGCAAAAGGAGCAATGAGGGAGCCCAGCATGGCAAGAGAGATAAGAGAAAGGGTTGTTTTTTTCATAGGACTTTATAAGATTTTAAGAGATACTGTTAATTAGGACATGGCATTGAGTGTTTGGTCTACTTCTTCGAGATTATTGGACTCTTCCATAAATGAATCAAAATCATTCGCGTTTTCAATATCTTGATATTCGGCGTCAATCGCGTTCGCATCAAGATTTTTTTGGGTGTTGGCAGGCTTGCCGGTCGTTGCTGTGTTCTCGCCAAGGGCGGTTTCCGCATTATTTTGGAGCAAGAGATCGAGCGCGATATCGATTTCTGCAAGCGCCAATTCCAGAGATACGTCTTCTTCGGTGTTTGTGTCGAAAGCGAGAAGGGCGTCAAGATCGGCATCAATACTTTTGGAAGACAGCGCTTCTTCTTTGGATATGGTTTCGTTTTGCGCCATGAATGGGATATTGTTTTGCAAGGGGCTTTTTGGCGAAGACAAGAGAAATGCTCCAACGACCACAATGAACGCCGCGGCGCCAATGGGGACGAGTACTTTGAAATACGTATGCATACGCTCGGTATGATTAAATGTAAAGATGGATTGTACAAAGGATCGACCTTTTTCTATAAATAGAAAACGAGACTGATCCGACTTTGTGACGGGTTGCGCGGTATCAATGTGGTGAAGAATGGCGGTGAGAAGGTCTTTCCTCGGGACAATCTCTGCCGCATTTTTTTTCAATGTCTCCGCAATCCGAAACAGCGATTGCATTTCTTCTTCCGTATATCCTTCTTGGCGCAACGCCAAAAGAACGTCGTTCATTTTTTCCGGTGTTTCTGGATTTGTGGTGTGAGCGTGTTGTGTCATACAGTTGGTAAGCCTTTCATACGTTTTTTGAGCGTTTTGAGCGCGCGATATTGCAGGGCGCGGATCGCGTCCTGGCGTTTTCCGGTTATTTCCTCAATTTCTTCATTGGTGCGCTCGCTCATAAATTTGAGGATGAGAATGGTTTGCTGTTCCTCGCTTAACGTTTGGATATGGTGAATGATTTCTTCTTGAAGTTCGCGATTGGCCATCTTTTCATGTGAGTTTTCTTTTGTGTCGGCAATATGCCCAAACGTTTCTTTGGGGTCAGCGACAAGGATCGGTTTTTTCTTTTTCCAATAGTCGGTAACGGTGTTTCTCGCAATGGTGTAGAGCCAGGAAGAAAAGGAATATCCTTTATCTTCGTATGATCCAATAGCCTCCCATGCTTTGATGAAAACCGTTTGGGTCAAATCTTCCGCGTCCTGCGTGTTTTTGACCCGAAAATAAATAAATCGATATAAGGGGGTGAGGTAGGTATTGTAGAGATACGCAAAAGCCTCCGAATCGCCCTGTTT
Source organism: Candidatus Magasanikbacteria bacterium RIFCSPHIGHO2_02_FULL_48_18 (assembly GCA_001784285.1). Taxonomy (GTDB): domain Bacteria; phylum Patescibacteriota; class Patescibacteriia; order Magasanikbacterales; family UBA922; genus UBA10181. The sequence goes on along the minus strand of MFQC01000004.1, from coordinate 33,016 downwards.
CGCTTTTTCAATGCGTTCTCTCATGTGGTCCATGTTTTCTTGTGCCTGATGTTCTATCATACAAAACGATTTTTCTGTCTTTTTGTGATGAAAAAGAAAAAATTTTGCTAAAATATGCTGAATGTAGCATACCATATTGGTCTTAATTTGCCAACTGGTCTGATATTTATTGAAGAAGTTACGCGGAGGCAATCGTTTTTTGATACGCGCTCCAGCCTCTCTCGCGATACTTTTTTGCTTCCTCGAGAGGGTTTGAGGATCCGTAAATGCCTCGTCCGACAATAATAATATCGGAATGATATTCGCCGATCACTTTTTTTGGCGTGAGGTATTGCTGTCCGAGGGTGTCTTCTCCCTCAGTGAGCTGGACTCCTGGTGTGAAGTTGATAAACATGGGGTCATCCAATAATTTTTTTGTGGTAATAAATCCGATAACAAAATCACGGTGTTGTTTTGCCATTTCCAATGTTTCTTGCGTGTAGGAATCTTTTGCCAGCGTTCCTTTTGAACTCATTTCGGCAAGGAGAAGCAGTCCGCGTCCTTTTGGCAGGCCAATTTTTTTCAATCCTTCAATAATACCCGGACCCGGGACCGTATGCGCATTGGTGATATGCGCCCAGTCGGCAATGTGGTAGATGCCATTTTGGTACTGGTATTTAACCGTATTGCCAATGTCCGCAAATTTGCGGTCTTCAAAAATAAGAAAGTTGTGTTCTTCGGATAGCCGTTGCAATTGAATGATCAAATCATCATCAAAATCTTCGATAATATCGATGTGGGTTTTTAGTACGCATATTTCCGGCCCAAGAATGTCAGCGAGAAGGAGTAACTCAGCGCGAGTGGTAACATCTGCCGCCACGCACAGGTTAGTCTGCTTTTCATCCATGAGAGCAAACAGCCTTTGGGTGGTGGGGTTGGTGGTGTAGGAGATGCGATCGGTGTAAGGAAGCATAGGTTGAAATTTCTAATATCTAAACAAAGTCCAAAATTCAAATGTCAAAAAATTTAGAAATTAGGAATTAGATATTAGATATTTTTTCTCTTTCTCCTCTAAATATTGTTTCCCATGCCCGACCATCGTGTTAATCGGAACATTATTTTTGCACAATGGACATTCTTGTTCCTCAAATGAGCGGATGCGAAGTTCGGCCAGAGGAATGAACGGCGCGCCAAAAAGTGATTCTGTTACCAATTCCGGGTCTCGATTGACCATAACACTGACTGCCGCAACATTTCCTCCGGCTGTCCGTACCGCGTCAACCACTTTTTTCAGCGATCCGCCGGTGGTGGTGAGGTCTTCAATGACGAGAACATTTTTGTCTTTGATAAACGCATCATACCCTCGGGTAAACAGAAGCGTATCATCTTTTTTTTCCGCATAAACGCCATAAATCTCTTTGCCTTTTATTTTGGATAAATGATATGCGGTCCATTGGGATAAAATAATCCCGCCCATGGCTGGCGCGGCCACGGTATCAATATCGTACGCTTTGAACGTCTCAGCAAAAATTTCGCCAATTCGAGACGTGGCTTTTGTGTGAGGGAAAAGGGCATCTTTGTTGATATATCCTTCAAGATGACGGCCAGATGTGCCGACAAAATGGTCGTTGAGAAAAATGGCATCGACGGTTTGCAAAAGGGATATAACTTCCTGGGACATAGGGTATATTTAATAGTCAATTTTTTTTCCGGTTTTATCGCGGTGGTATTTTCCAAATTCAACAATGGTATTTGCGGTTTTCCGATTGACCACCGGCCCCTCTGTGCAAAGGCGGATGCCGGAATCGTCGACACAGCATTGGCCGCAGATGCCGACGCCGCACTTCATATACCGTTCAATACTGATGTCACAGTCCACATTGAATTCATTTGCAAGATTGAGCACGGCTTTTTCCATGAGTTCTGGCCCGCAGGCAGAGAGAATAGTATCTTTTTTTTGTTTGTTCTTTTTTTCAAGCAGTTCTCGCACGATGTCCGTGACATATCCGTGATGCCCTCGGCTACCGTCATCAGTAGCCACATGGACCGTAACATGTGAGAGTTTTTTTGCCAGTTTTTCAAAGAGTAAAAGATCGCTCGTGCGCGCCCCGATGCAAAAATCCACAGTTGAGCAGGTCTCTTCAAGGCGTTCGGCAAGAAAGCCAAGAGGCCCCGCGCCATATCCGCCGGCCACGGTGATATAGTGGCGATTTTTTTGGACGGAAAATGGATTTCCATATGGCCCGGTAACGCCCACGCGTTCGCCCACAGCATGATCAAAAAGTTTTTTGGAATGAGGTCCAACGGCAAAAATGCTCAGGCCAAATCGCCTTCCGTCGTCGTAGGCAATGGAAAATGGTTTTTGGTCAACTCCTGGAATCCAGAGCATCACAAATTGGCCAGGATGACTCTGCAGAGCAAAATCAAACCAAAATGTTTTGACGGAGGAATTTTCCTGTGTCACCTTGGCAATGGGAAGCATTAGCGGTGAGTCGTGGCGCATAGATCAATTAACAACGAACAATTAACAATTAACAAAAAATTTCCTAGCGAATTGTTATTTGTTTATTGTTCATTGTTTCATGGGCAATACCGCGAATTTCATCGAGATTTTTTATTCCTTCGCTATTCATGGTGTCTTTTATTTCATTGGTTATTTTTTGGAAACAATCCTCTCCTCGATAATATACAGCCGACCCCACGCCGACCAAGGTTGCCCCGGCCATAATCATGGCAAGCGCGTCTTCTCCGGTTGTAACGCCGCCGGTGCCAATAATTGGAATTTTTACCGCTTCGTACATATCATAGACGCATTTCAAGGCAATGGGGAAAAGGGCCGGTCCGGAGACGCCGCCGTGCGTATTGTGGAGAATGGGGCGGCGCGCGCGGACGTCAATCGCCATGCCGCTCACCGTATTGACCGCTGTGATGGCGTCGGCGCCGGCCGCTTCTGCCGCTTTTGCCAATTCCGCGATATTCCAAACATTGGGCGACAATTTTATTGATATAGGTTTTTTGGTTTTTTCTTTTATGTCTTTTGTAATTTGTTTGACGGCTTCTTTTGAATATGCAAATGGTTCGGCAAATTCTTGTCCTACGTTTGGACATGACAGGTTCACTTCCAACAGATCAATTGGCATTTCGTCAATGTGTTCTGCCAGACGCACAAATCCATCACGCGTGCCGGCAAAAATACTGCCAATGAGCGGCGCGTGAGAGAGCTGTTTAAAATGCTCTATTTCTTTTTTCGCTTCTTCAATTCCTGGATTGGAAAGACCAACCGCATTGAGAAAATAGGTTTGGTTTCCAACCATGGTTGGGTTTGGATGGCCCGGCCTTTCTTGTTCGGAGACGGATTTCATGGTAACGGCGCCCGCGCCGCTTTCAATGACGCGATACATGCCGGCGCCGGTTAGCCCCAAAATACCGGACGCAAGAACAAGCGGATTTTGAAATTGTACTCCACACAATGTGACGTCGAGCATATTTAGGCACTCATGGCATGTTCTTTTCCCAAGAGCCAGAGCAGTATCGCTTTTTGCATGTGCATTCGGTTTTCCGCTTGGTCAAAAATAATGCTGTTGGGATGGTCAACCGCGTCTCGGCTGATTTCATAACCAATATGACACGGCATGCAGTGCATAATTTTTGCTTGGGGCGCGTAGGTGTTGATGATATTCGCGTTGAGCTGGTAGGGAAGAAAAAGAGTTTTTCTTCGTTCATACTCTTCTTGAAACGCCGGTTTTACGTTTCCATTGTCGAAGAATTCCATGTTCATCCATGTATCGGTATGAACAAAATCGGCATCGCGCACAGCTTCGGCCACATCACGGGTTCGCGTCACAAGCCCTGTGGCGTCGGCCTGCGCCAAGAGTTCTTCGTCAATACTGCCCGGATCTTTTTCCGGAGCGGCGATTGCAACTGTAATGCCGAGTTTCACCGCGGCAAGCATGAGCGTGTTTGACACATTGTTTTCAATTCCAAGCCACGCGATTTTTTTGACTTTTTCAATGCCGCCAGCATGTTCGGCCATGGTCAAGAGATCGCTCAAGGCCTGGGCCGGATGATATTTTTCACTGCACGCGTCAATGACGGGAATGCGGCTGAATGAAGCGGAGGCAATGACGTCTTCTGCTTTTTGCGCGCGAAACATGAGGACATGGCCAAACCGCATCACGGCCTGGATTTCATCTCGAAAATCGGTGAGCGCGAACTGGGTTGTGCGCGCATCAAGAAAAATTGCATGTCCGCCGAGCTCCGTCATCGCCGCTTCAAAGGAAAGACGGGTGCGTGTGGATGTTTTTTGAAACAGCATGATGAGTGTTTTGTTCGGGAGGTAATTGGTCAGTTCTCCTGTCTGTCGTTTGGCTTTGATATCTTGTGCCAAACGAATCATATCGAGAATATCTTCCCGGCTTTGTTCTTTGAGAGAGATTATGTGGCGCATAAAACTTTTTAATTTTTAATCTGAGTAATAATAGGCCAGCCCTTGAGTGTTGTGCCGGCAAAGGGAGACCATGTGCATTTGGTCGTCATGTCTTCGTTTCGTATGGTTTTTACTGCATCGACATCTATGGTTACCGTATCATTGTTATCGAGAATCTTGAATATCTTTTGGATGTTCGTTCGGCAGAGACGGGTAATTTGCTCTAAAGAAATCTGCCGTTTATTATGCGCGTCAAGGAGTAGTGCCAAATACGTTTCAATGCCTGGCACACCTGAGGGCGCTTCGGTATAGGGCAGGGCTTTTTCTTCGAGCGTGTGTGGCGCGTGGTCGGTGCCGATGGTGTCTACAGTGCCGTCATGGATTCCTGCCCAGAGAGCCGTTTGGTCGGCCCCTGTTCGGAGTGGCGGGTTCATCTTTCCAAGATTGCCTAGGTTATGGAGATCATCTTCAGTTAAAAACAAATGGTGAGGCGTCACTTCGGCATACACGGCAATGCCTTGTTTTTTGGCCGAGCGAACCAATTCTATTTCTTCTTTTGTGCTCACGTGCAGTACGTAGAGCGTGGTTCCGTATTTTTCCGCCATTCGGATTGCTCGTTCGGTTGCAACGATCGCGGCATCGCGCGGCCGAAGTGTTCCATGATTAAAGATCGTTGGAGCGCCCGTAAACGCGGTTTTGGCTTTTTGCAGTGTGGCTTCGTCTTCGGCGTGAACGGCCAAGGGGATTTTGAGGCGTGCGCATTCCTGAAAAATTTCTGCCTGATTATTCTCATCGTCTACGAGCAGGCTACCCGTGCTTGCCCCCATGAATAATTTCACTCCAACAATCTCTTTTTTGGCGCGGCTGATTTCTTGGATATTATCCGTACTCGCTCCTAAGTAGACATGGTAGCGCAGAGTGCGTTTATATTTCTCAAGCGTTTGGTTAATAATGGATTTTTTTTGTTGCACCAGTTCTAGAGTTGTTGTCGCGGGGGTGGTATTCGGCATGTCAAACACCATCGTGACGCCGCCCATAAGTGCCGCGTGGCCCGCAGTTCCCCAGTCTTCTTTGTGTTCAAAACCAGGCGTGCGAAAATGGACATGTGGATCAATGAGCGCTGGAATCGTGACAAAACGAGGCATAGTGGCTAACGGTGGAGTTCTTCTTGCATATATATTTTTTCACAATAGTGACACCGGAGAGCGAGATGCCCATTTTTCATTTTGGAATAAAATTTGGATGGCGCAGATTCGCTATTGGTAATACATTTGGGATTGGGGCAGGTGATGATATCTTTAAACACGGGAGGAATGGTAATAATAAATTTTTTTGCTACTTTAAAATTTCGAATGATGTTGATGGAAGCCGAAGGTGCAATCAACGATACTTGATTGACTTCTTCTGGACTGAGTTCCTTATGTTCGATTTTGACGATGTCTTTTTTTCCTATTTTTTTGCTCCTGAAATGAGTACCCATGGTGACAATGCTGTCACTCTTATGCAATCCAAGAAGTTCGATTAACGCAAATGCTTTCCCGCTTGGAATATGGTCAATGACCGTACCGTCTTTGATTGCGAATACTTTGTACGCACGCATAGAAACAAGAGTTAACTGGCTAATTTTCCTAACACCAGGCCGAGGAGCGCTTGGCGCACATAGAGCCCATTTTTGGCCTGCTGAAAATAATACGCATAAGGAGTGTCATCAACGCATGGAGCGATTTCATTGACGCGGGGCAGAGGGTGAAGAATACGCATGTTCGGCTTTACTTTTTTTAAAAGCGGCGTATCAAGGATATAGAGATTTTTTGCTTTTTCGTATTCGGAAATGTCTGAAAAACGCTCTTTTTGAATGCGAGTCATATAAAGGACGTCAACTTTGCTGATCACTTCTTGAAGAGTGTTTTTAAGAAAAAATTTTATGCCAGCGTCTCGGAGTTCATCTAAAATAGAGGGAGGCATTTGAAGGAAATCAGGGGCGACAAAATAAAAGGTGGGGCTGAAGTGAACCATGGCCTGCGCAAGAGAGTGGACCGTGCGGCCATATTTCAGATCACCGACCATGGCAATGGTGAGATTGTTCAGTTTTTTTTGACATTCTTTAATCGTAAACAGATCAAGCAAGGTTTGAGTAGGATGCTGATTGGCGCCGTCGCCGCCATTCAAAATAGGTTTGTCCGTGGCTTCAGCCGCGCGTCGGGCCGCGCCTTCGAGCGGATGGCGCATGGCGATCACATCCACGTATTGGCCAATGATTTTTATACTATCATAGACGGTCTCTCCTTTGGATGTTGAAGTCATATTTGGGTCGGCAAATCCTACGACCCTGCCGCCGAGACGTTGCATGGCGGTTTCAAATGACAATCGTGTGCGCGTCGAAGGTTCAAAAAAACAACTGCCCATCACCTGCCCACCCAAGAGATCATGTTTGGGATTTTTTTTCAGCGATTCAGCGTGTTTGAGCACGTGAAGTATGTCGGTTTCATCTAACTCTTTGATTGAAATAATGTCACGGTTTTTAAAATTTGACATAGAAAAAAACACCACTCCTCATCGGAGTGGCCGTTGTATACAAAATGGTGTGATTGTTTTTGGTTTTGCAACACGCATATTGTGTGGGAGTGTACCATACATATCATTGGCCCGCAAATCGTATTTTTTGGCAGGCTGTGGACAAACTTCTCTATGGCTTTTCAGACAATGTTTCTCTCAATATTTTTTCCACCGCTGTTGGATCCGCGCCGCCCTCGGTCGCTTTCATCACCATCCCAATCAAAAATTTCAGGATCGGCTCTTTTCCGTCCTTCCATTGCTGAACCTGGACTGGATGATTTTGGATGACTTCATCGATGACCGAGCCCAGCGCTTCTATATCAGAAATTTGTCCGTATCCTTTTTCTTCCATAATGTGCGTTGGGTCTTTATCAGTGCCGGACGAGGCCATGATCACAAGAATTTTGTATCCATTGGTTGCGTTGACTCGCCCGGAATAGAGGAGCGCAATCAGTTCGGCAAAATTTTCAGGACTGCAGCGGACATCAGAAATGGTTTTTCCCTGTTCGTTCAAAAATCCCATCAGTTTGGTCGTGAGCCATCCGGCCGCGAGGCGCGCAATTTTGTTTTTCTTTTGTTCTTGAATACTGTCCATTTCTTGCGTATCTCCCGGAAGGCTATGAAGCCAATCAACGAGTTCACTCATAACGGCTTCTGTAAAATCGGCCCAGACAGCGTCTTGGGTCAATATCATCGCGTCTGCATAGGAAAAGCCGTATTCCTCATGAAAGCGTTCCCGTTTTGCCTGGGGTAATTCGGGGAGATTGCAGTGTCCTGCGATCTGAAGCGGTTCAAACGGGGGAATGTCTGGTTCGGGGAAATATCGGTAATCATTCGCATTTTCTTTCAGCCGCTGGAGCACGGTTTCTCCTTTCGCGTCGTCCCAGCCGCGCGTTTGCTGTTCCCATGTTTCTCCGGATTCAGCGAGCGCGGTTTGGCGTTCTATTTCATAGAGAATGGCTTTTTCAACCGCGCGGAAAGAATTCAGATTTTTGAGTTCGACTTTGTTGTTGAGGATGCATGCCCGTCGGGGTTTGACTGCTCCATCCACTATGTCAAACGTTCCTGCCTTTTGGACAGAGACATTGGCTTCGCATCGCATGTGTCCTTTTTCCATATCCGCGTCGCTCACGCCAAGCGCACGGAAAAGGAGACGCAGTTCCTGACAATAGATTTTGGCTTCTGTTGCGGATTGAAAATCAGGATCCGTGACAATTTCCACGAGCGGGACGCCGGCGCGATTGAAATCAACCAGTGTCATGCCATCTGTCCCGTGAAGCAGTTTTGCCGTGTCTTCTTCGAGATGAACGCGGCATATTCCAATCTTCGCCTCATCCCGCGCGTTGTCTTCCAAAGGAAATTTGAGGAGGATGGTTCCGTGCTCGGCAATGGGTTCGTCGTATTGTGAAATTTGGTACGCCTTCGGAAGGTCGGGATAAAAATAATGCTTGCGGTCAAATTTTGACAGCGATCGGATATCGCATGAAAGCGCTTTGCCAATCAATACCGTCCGGACAATCGCGTCGCGATTGGGAACGGGGAGCGTCCCGGGATGTGCAAGACATATGGGGCATATGGTTGTATTTGGCTCTTTGGCTTCGGGGTCGTTGACGCACGAACAAAACATTTTGCTCTTGGTTTTGAGCTCAACATGTACTTCCATGCCGATGATAGGGGTATAGACATTATGCATTGGTTTTTTCGATAGGATTTTTTTGAAGATTCATATACAGTATGACGGGCGCCGCAATGCTGAGCGGGGTAAGAAACAAGCCAGCGACTGACCCAAGAGCGGCCGCGGCCAATGTCCCTGCGAAGATGCCGGTTTGGGAAGAAAATATTGCTTCTGAGAGAGATGTGAGCGGAAGCTGGATAATATATTGAAAAGCGAGAAGCACAATGCCAAAAAGAAGGTTGGGGACAAGCAGACGGACAAACACCGCTCCCAACCGTCCTGAAACCAGATGTTTGCTGGTTTTGAGCGCGGGGATTGCTTTTTGGTTGTCGAGGATAACTGCGTAGAGAGAAAAGGCAAACCAAATGGCAAAAATAATACCCGGAATAAGAAAGAGGATAATGCCGCCAAGAACAATAATACCAATCAACAGCGACACCGCAATCGCGGTTCCCAAAATGGAGGATGCAAATTTCAGTTCGGAAGGAATATCTTGCGGCTGTTTTTGCTCTTGTCGAAGCGCAATAACCCGGGTTAAGGCCAAGCTCAACCATAAGCTCACGATATAGACGGCGATCGAAAGTGCAAGAAAAATAATGATGTTGGTCCAAAATCGTTCTGGAGAACTCAATTTGAACAGAAAACCAAGAAGCGTGAGAAACACCGTGGGTATGGCCAAAAGGCCCAAGTATCGAAAAAAGAGTTTATAATTTTTTTGGTAGAGATGGATGCTTTGCACGATGATATCTTTGGTGGAGATGAGCATACGGATATTTATTAAAGATGAAATAATAGCTTATTGCACGGAAAGTATAGCAATAAAACACGTTTGTTACAACATTACCTGTCCGTGAACGGCCTGTTCCAATGTTTTGCGTACGGTCGCCCATAGCGTTTCTGCGATGGTTTCAATCGGGTCATTGGCCGCTATTTCGATCCATCCATATTCTTTGCCAAGCCTCTCGTGCACACCGGCAACACATTCAAGAAGCGCTTGATCGCTTTCGTGTTTATGATTCGTTTCGGTTGCGCTTACAAATCGTTCTCCCTTAAATAAAAAGACTAGGTCTTCTTTGAGAAGATGGCTATTGATGTCTTTCATGAATGCTTCGTCAACGCCCGCGCCGATTCCCCACGCGAGTCCGGTGCCGATATAGTCTTCCGCGACAATATGGATTCCTTCTTTGAGTTTCTTTTTGATTGCCGGCTCTGCCTGTGTCCGATTGAGCACATACAAAAGTTGGGCTTCGCGTGCCGAGAGCCCAAACGGATTATCTTCGCGCAGATATTGATTGAGCATGTGGCCGGACGGCGCGAGATCGTAAATGGGGTATTTCAGATATTGGGTTTTGTGCCCTTCTCGCTGTAAACGCTCGACCAATAGTCTCGCCTGGGTGCTTTTGCCGAGGTTGTTGATGCCGTAGATGACAATGAGTTTACCGTGCATAGCGTACAAAAGAAAATCCCTCGTGGTCCTCTCGCCAGGATTCTTTCCAGACAGCAGGATCAATAGCAGGAAAAAATGCGGCGCCGTTTTCAATAGTTTGGTTGACATGAGTGATGTCTAATACATCAGCCATCGGCATCATCTCTTCATAAATTTTTTGTCCGCCAAAGCCGACAATATCTTCACCGGGGTGCGCCTCCAGCGCTTTTTCAATCGTGGCATAGTGTTCCACGTTGGGTGGAAGTGGATAATTGACGTCCCGAGTAATGACGATATTTTTTCGTTCCGGAAGTGGCCGGCGTTTTTCCGGTATTGACTCCCACGTTTTTCTGCCCATAATAAGAACTTTCCCTTTTGTTATTTCTTGCATGCGTTTAAAATCCTCCGGAATATGCCAGGGGATTTCTCCATTTTTGCCAATGCAATTATTTTGAGCGATGGCGGCGACGAGAGTAATCATACGCGTTTTTATTTTTATACCGCAATGGGCAACACAATGCGCGGGTAGCTTTGGTAGTTTATAATGGTGCTTTGGGGGGCTTCCCAATCAAAGATTGAGGTAAACGGTTCGGTTTGAATTTTTGGCAACGGATAGGTATGAGGATTGCGCGTGAGCTGCTCTTTGGCGCCATTAATGTGGTTATCGTATATATGCGTGTCGCCCAAAAAACCTACCAGACGGCCTTCCTCAAATCCGGATTTTTTTGCAAGAAGGTGCAGGAGTAGCGCGTAACTTGCGATATTAAACGGCAATCCAAGCATGACGTCAACCGAACGCTGATTCCATAGAAGATTGAGCCGGTTATTCGTCACGGTCACCTGGAAGCAATAATGGCACGGCGGCAGTGCCATTTGGTTCAGCATACACGGATTCCACGCGGAGACCAGCATGCGACGATCGGATGGGTTGGTTTTGAGGGTATCCACGAGTCTTTTTAATTGGTCAACGCCTTTGTCGGCATAATCCGTATCAAAACTATCGTAGGGAGCGTTAAAGTGCCGCCATTGAAATCCATAGACCGCGCCGAGATCTCTCTCTTTGGCCATGCGTTGTTTTGTCTCTTCATCATGGGCGTATGGCACTTTTTTTGGGTTGCACCATTCGTCCCAAATATGGTTGTTCCGCTCCTGGAGCCACTGTTTGTCGGTTTTGCCTTTCAGAAAAAATTCCAATTCTGTCGCGATCAATTTGAATGGCATTTTTTTTGTGATAAGAAGCGGGAAGCCGTTTTTCATGTCATGCTCAAACAGAACGCCGGAAATGCTCCGCGTTCCCGTGCCGGTACGGTCGGATTTTTGTTCTCCTTCATCAAGAATTTTTTTGACGATCTGTAAATATGATTGCATAGAGGCTTGACAGGATTTTTTTACGACAGTGCTTCATACCCTACAGAGGAATTGTGGAAAATGCCGGTACTGCCGTATTTGCCGTCGCCGCGCGCGCTGTCGGATAATTCGTCCACTTCTTCAAACGTCGCAATAACGACGGGGATCACGATGAGTTGGGCGATTTTTTGTCCTTTTTTGACAGGGAACGGTTCGTCTCCAAGATTGATAAGACACGAGTTGTATTCGCCGCGGTAACCGGCGTCAAAGACGCCGCCAATCGTGGCAACGCCAAATTTTCCGGATGGGCCGCCTTTGTCTTTGACAATCGCGCCGTATCCTTCCGGGAATTCCATGGCAAATCCATGAAAAAACACATGGCGTTCTCCGGGTTGGAGGGTGTAATCTTCCAAAGAATACAAATCAAGGCCGATGTCGCCCGGGTGGCCATAGGAGGGGATAATGGCGTCGGATTTCAGTTTTTTTATGTGTATGCGCATGGAGCTTATGAATATTTTTCAAGCAACAGGTCGAGTTGCGCATAAAGCTCTTCAAACGTGCCGTTATTGTCAACCGTCTCCCGTGCGCTACGGGCCACGTTCGCAATTTTGAGTTCTGCTTCCTGTTCGTGATCGTGTTTGAATGCGTCGAAGGTTTTTTGTTGATCATCGCTGTTTTCACCGCGATGGGTAATCCGCTCGTATCGTGTTTTAATATCCGCAACAATGTGAACCAATACAAATTCGGGAAGTGCCACAAGATGCGCCACATCGTCCGACCTGCGGATGCCGTCAATGACAATGAGATTACCGGGGTCGTTTGTAACGTCTTTGGCCATCACGCGCGCCAAGGTTTCTTCGCCAAACTGTTCTCGGATAATGCGCGAAATATCTTGCATGTTTTCTCTGCTTTGGGGGAGGTAAAGCCGATCCAACAGGTCGCGGAGCATGGTGGAAAATCGATAGGTACTCGCGCCATGACGTGTGTTGAAATATGCCGTAGCGGTACCTTTGCCGCTCGCCATTTGTCCCGCAAACCCAAAGATTATTTTTTTCATACGTTCTCTTTGCTCCACTCGGAAATATATTGCCGGCACTCGACACCGGCCGCTTCAAACATGCGCCGCGCGGCGATAAAGTTTGGCTGTTCGCGGTATTTGTCGCTTTCGTACACCACTTCCACGATGCCGTTTTGGATAATCGCTTTTGCGCACTCATTGCAAGGAAAGAGTTTCACATACAGTCTGCATCCTTCGGTGTTGGCGTTTGCGTTATAAATCGCGTTTGCTTCGGCGTGCACTATATAGGGGTATTTGGTGTTGAGCGATTCACCGTCGCGATCCCAGGGAAATTTGTCGTTGTCCACGTTTTTTGGAAAGCCATTGTATCCCATCCCAACAGCAACGTTGTTTTGTGTCGTAATCACGGCGCCAACCTGGGTATTCGGGTCTTTGGATCGGTCGGCAATGACATAGGACATGCGCATAAAGCACTCATCCCAAGAAATGGCGTTGTCGCGAGGTTTGAGCATACAACAAAGAGGTTAGGATTCTTTGGGCAGTGTACCAAAATCCTGGAGGGGGCACAAGGTTGCTTTTCCATAGATAAAGGGGAAAAAACAAAAAACGGCCGACGCCGTTCTTTTGCTATAGTAAAAAAAATTGGTTTAGGCCGTTTTTTCCACCCACATCACACCATTTTCTTCAAATTTTCGTTTTAACTCTGTTTTGATTGGATCAAGGATGCCTTTGAGCGGCGGGAAATGTTTTGAGGCAATATCAAAACTATTGACCGCGGCGTCCGCGTAGTCGGCATAAAATTCTTTTGGGATATAGACGCTCGTGCCGGTTTCGTCGAGGTGAAGAAACGCTTCAATTTTATCAAGCGCTTTCACAAACTTTGCTTCAAGGGTTTGTTGTTTTTCGTATTCGTTCCAAAGGGCAAAAATTTCACCCCCAAAGGAAATGTCTTTTACAATATGTTTCATCGCTGCCGCTTCGTTTTTTTGTTTGTCTTCCAGTTTCACTTTCTTTTTTATAACATCAACGGCGTCAACATCGTCTGTTTCCAACTCTGCCAAATCATGTAGCAGTGCCAATTTCATCGCATGAGAAATGTTGACCGGGATTTGTAGCTCACCACCGATTACAAAAACCATGAGCGCCAAGCGCCAGGAGTGGTCGGCAACCGTGTCTCCGTTTTTGGACAGCGATGATTTGTACCGGATAATGGTTTTGAGCTGGTTGGCGCGGTGGAGAAAGGTGAGGATGTTGGGGATGGAGGACATAGCGGACATATTATTAAGAGTGGATTCAGTATACTGTGAATTTGGTTTGTTTACAATTTGAGCCGCCACCGTTTGACATCCTATTTTTGTGTGATATAATTATTTTTATAGCAAGCTCCAGTGTGGAACCTGTTCCACTCCGTATTCCAGAACTCCCGCAAGGGGGTTTTTGGTTTTTCTAGTGCCAAAAGGTCAACTATATAGTATACTTTTATTGGTGGACTAAGGGCCGAGAGTGGTTGGTCCACGACTGGGCTTGCTATCTCAGTTTTTGGGGTTCGATCCCCCCTCGGTCCACCACCTAAAATCCTGACTTTGGTTAGGATTTTCGTTTTGAGAACAAATGAATGCACAAATTTTATGACCTCATTTGTTCGGTCCACGCATGCCTCCTACATGGTGGACCGTCTCCTTGATATTGAGTTGGCGGCGCGGATTGCGCCTTTGGCCACACCTGCCGGGTGGGGTGGGGTTAGTCGGCGGGCAGCTCGAGAACGAGATCGACTGTACGGTTCGGGTTGCGGTTCGTCATGCAGACGAACTGCTCCATTGCCGCGACCGTCGTGTCCAAAAACCGCAGTCCGTAGTTGATTGGGGGCAAGGGCCCCCAGACGATCGGGTCGGCCGCGGCGTGGCGGAAGATCTGCTGGATCGCCGCGTCCGACAAGGGCTGATCGTAGGGGCTGTCCTCGGCGTAGAGCAGCTCCTGGATGTGCTCGTCCGCAGTGGGCCGCTGCGGATCCTTCGCACCGCCCGGCCAGGCGTGCATGAAGGCCTTGCCCCAGCGACGGCGACGAATCGTCGCGAACTGGCCCTCGGCGCGGGCGGCCGCACCGATGCTGCCGGTCCGCGCGATGCGGACGCCGGTCAGGAACTCGGAGTCAAACTCCCAGCGGGCGCGGTCGACGCTGCGGGTGAGCCCCTGGCTCAGGTTGCGGATGAGATACACGACCGACATGAACCAGTCCAACTGGTCCGTGGTCAACTCCGACGCCGCGGCCATCTGGGCGCCGACGTCTTCCGGGTACTTGAGCTGACGCTGCTTCATCTTGGTCACGCCAGCGACCGGAGGCCGATTCGCACATCCGCAGGGACCGAACATGCAGTAGAGGCAGACGAACAGCATGATCTGCTCGTCGTACGCCTCGACGATCTCGGCATACGGCCCGTACTTAAACGAGCCGCAGAGGACCAGAATGTGCAACGGGACCCGCTGCGTCTGGGGTAGGCTCTCGTTGACTGCGAAGATCGCAAAGAGTTTGAGCAGGTAGACCTGCCCAAACAGAACGTTCATCTGATCGAGGACTTCCTGGTTGACCGTCGTCGGGTCGCCCCAGCGCGTCACCCGGCGCATGAACACCTGGACGTTGATCTGCGCCGTGCGCAGGTGTTCGGGCGTGTCCTCGTCGGTCAACACGCTGAGCATCAGGTCGGCCATGCACCCGGCCGCACGGCTGATGGCCTCGCGCCGGATGAAGGCCGTCTGGCTGACGCTGGGCACGGCGCTCGTCGCCAGGTCCACGGCGTGGTGGTAGTCCTCGACGATCTTCCAAAAGCGACTGTCCGCGTCGAACTCCGGCATGTGAGGGGCGCACTCGCGGAAGATCGCGACCAGGTCGTCGATCCCCGGCGTGAACGCATCCACGACCTGGTGGAAACCGGAATCATTCCTCGTGATCATCTCCTCAAGTTCTGCCCCAGCCCGGATCGCCTCGGCGATCACGGCGTCGGGGTCCCTGTTGCCGGTGTAGTGTTTCCAGAGTTCATAAATGGCCATGATCATGGCCAGAAGAGAACCGTCTTCGATTTTGATTTTTCTCTGTTCCACTTTTTTGTTCCTCCAACATCGGCCTCAAACCACCCCCGCACCTGCGGGAATAATTTTTGGCACGTCCGTTCTTCTTTCTTTTCCGCCAGAGGCGGATGTTATGCAAAAAAAAGAAAATGCAGACGTGCCAAAAGAGCAGGCCTCGCGATGACAGGTGATATTTTTAAAAGAGCGGTCAATCCTCCACCCACGCCACTCCTTCTTTTTCAAACCGCTCCCGCAATGTGTGCTTCACGCTCTCAAGCATGGCAAACAGTTTGGGATGTTCTCCCATCGCGTCGTCAAACGCCCGGACCGCTTTGTCGCCATAGTTGGCGTGGAATTCTTTTGGACCGTATGCGCCTGGCGCGCATTGGGAGAGGTGGAGGAATGCTTCAATTTTATCAAGCGCTTTCACAAACTTTGCTTCAAGGGTTTTTTGTTCTTCGTATTCTTGCCACAAATCATAAATGGTTTTGCCAAATGAAATGCCACTGGTTATTTGTGCCATTGCGTGCTCTTCACTTTCTTTTTTTTCTTCTCGGGATAATTTTTTTGTAATCGCATCGTACACATCAATGTCCCCGGTCAAGGACTCGGCAAGGTCATGGACAAGAGCAATCGCGACCGCGTGCTGAATGTCCATTTTATGTTTGAATTCGTTTCCGATAAGAGACGTCATAAGCGCGAGTCGCCACGAGTGTTCCGGGACCGTGTCCGCCTCTTTGAGGAGCGACGCGCTAAAACGGGGGACTGATTTGAGCTGGTTTGCCCGCTCAAAAAAAGTAAGAAAGTCGTGTGTTTGGGGGGTAGGAATCACAGCAGATACAAATGTCAATATATAATTTACAATTATCCACAACAAGGATATTGACATAATAAAGCAATTTTTCTATGCTTTGTCAAGAGAAATATGTCCAGATTGTCAATAAACTACTGACACATACTGTTTTTTCTCTCTATAGCGATATTTTTATGGCACGGACCAAAACAAAAAAAACCACTCTTGTGGCGTTATCGCATTTGGGACTTGGGGACAATGAGGCGATGCTGTATACACTTATGCTGGAACATCCGAAGGCAACGGTCCAGGAGCTTCAAGAAAGAAGCCCGTTTCCCCGGACCATGCTGTATTATGTATTGAAGAATTTGATCGCGGCAGGCCTCGTCACGTCGGTCAAAGAAAAGTGGCGGACCGTTTATATTGCTGAAGACCCGGAACGGTTGTATGATATCTTGGAAGCGCGCCAACAAGAATTTGACGCAAAAAAACAGGAAGTCCGCTCGCTCATTCCGGAGCTTCGCGAAACCTATCGGCTGTCCAACATTCGTCCGACCATTCGGATGTTTGAAGGACTGCGTCATTACCGGTCTGCTCTTGATGATGTGTTTTCCACAGGAGCAGATATGATGTATCTGTATGTACCATCCGGAACATATCATTATCCCGGACTCGATGATCGCCGGGCGTGGAATGAGCGGCGTATTGAACGCGGTATTTCCATGCAGATTTTGGCGCACGACACGGCAGGCGCTGAGATATATGCGTCATCCGAAAAAAAAGCGGCACATGTGACCACGGTGCGCATCCTTCCGGACACGCTGTCTTTTCCTGATATGGAGATGCGATTGTATAATGGAAAAGTCTTTCATACGTCAGGTGACGAGCACCAGCCGATTGTCACGATTATTGAAAACCAAACGTTCTACGAAGCGCAAAAAGCATTATTTACTGTTATGTACGAAACGACGAACAGTACGAAAAAAGATATGTACGAAAATACGAAATATACGAAAGTACGAAAAGGGTAGCAGATATTTCGTATTTTCGTACCTTTCGTATGTTCGCACATATATTATGAATATTTTTTTTACCGCCGCGATTCGAGGGGGGCGAGAACATCAGCGGAATTACCAGACGATTGTATCGCTTCTGAAAACCCATGGCACGGTGTTTTCAGACCACGTCGCAAACGATATGCCTCGGCATGGGGAGACAGCCATTTCCGTTGAAGAGGTTCATGCTCGTGAATTGGAGCGAATGGAAAAGAGCGACGTTATCGTGGCCGACGTGACAACGCCCAGCTTGGGCGTCGGGTATCTTGTGGGCCAAGCATCGCGGCTGGGAAAAAAGATTCTTTGTCTTCACTATGGCGATGATGATTATCGAGTGTCCGGCATGATTTCGGGCAATACCAATCTGACTTTGCGGATGTATCATGATGACGCAAGTCTTGCGGCGGTATTGGAAGAATATTTCATAACAAAATAATCACCGGTATGAAGCCGGTGATTATTGATGTATTGATTTTTTACGCGATTTCCACCCGGATGCTTGGCCCCATGCTGGTTGTGAGGAAAAGGTGTTTGATATAGGTTCCTTTTGCGGTCGTTGGCTTTGCCTTCTTTAAGACATCAAGAAACGCGGTGAAATTTTCTGCAAGTTGTGCGTCGCTGAAGCTCACTTTTCCGATAGACAAATGCACATTGCTGGTATCATCATTTTTAAATGCCACTTTCCCTTTTTTCAGTTCTCGGATCATTTTTTCCACATTGGCGTCCACGGTCCCGGTTTTGGGGTTGGGCATAAGTCCTTTTGGCCCAAGCACGCGCGCGGCAACCGCCATCTTCGGCATCATTTCCGGTGTTGCGACCGCGATGTCAAATTCAATTTTTCCCGTGTCTTTGATTTTTTTAATATCTTCTTCGCCAAAAATAAAATCAGCGCCGGCTTGTTTTGCTGATTTTTCATCATTTGGCCCTACAAACGCGGCCACTGTTTTTGTTTTTCCGGTGCCATGCGGCAAGGCCGCAGTCGCGCGGATTTGCTGGTCCGATTTTTTGGGATCAATACCAAGGCGCGCGTGGACCTCGACAGATGCGTCAAATTTGACGGTGCTCGTTGCTTTGACGAGCTGGATTGCTTCGGAAAGGGCGTAGATTTTCTTTTTGTCTACTTTGGTTTTGAGCTCCTGCATGCGTTTTCCCATAGAGAATAGGTGACGTGGTACAAGCCCCTGATAGATATCGGGGTCCCACAGAGAATAATAATGTGACACGAGGATACGAAATTATTTGGGTTTTGTCAAGGTTTTTCCCTGTTCGTGTTTTTCCTGTTCGCTGAGTTCACTCAGCGGGGGTCCTTCCACAAGAGAGAGCAGTGCGGTCCTCGGGCGGCGAGGCTGAAGAACGCGGGGCAAGCGCCGCCCATTTCATGGTTCGGGTAGCACTCAATTTGTCCTTTTGCATTATACAGCGTGTTGAGACATGTGGCACAGCCGCCGGATTGGTAATAGACCGTCGAGGTTGCATAGGTGCATTCTTCGAGAGATGCTCGCGGCGTTTTTGGCGGTTCGGATTGAAGGAGCGTCATCACAAACGACAGCCATGCGATATTTTGTTCTTCGATGATTTCCTGTTCTTCTTCCTCTGTGAGTCCGGACGTACTTGTTTGTATTGATTTTTTTGGCGCAAGCGCTATGGGAGACGACGGTTTGGGGACAAGAGCGGGCGTGCTTTGTTCGTTTGGCGTGCAGAGTCCTTCATGAAGAATGCCGATTTGTTGCAATTCGGCAATGCAGTGATTGGCGTAGTTGTGTCCGTCCACCCCGCACACCGGCGGGTCGTCTATGGTGCACGTGCGAATCTGCTGGAGCAGGAGTTCGTCTTCTTTTTGGAATGCAATCGCGTTTTCTTCGGCGCATGCTCCATGGGCAAACGCAAAAATATCGCATGCCGTCTGGTTTGGAAAAACGCAAAAGACATTATTTTGCCGCGTTTTGGAATCAAAATAAATCACGACCGTGTTTCCTTGCTGTTCGCAGAACGCGTACGCTTGTTCTGTGAAAGATGGCTCTGCCGGTTTTTTGACAATTTTTTGGGTAGATGTATTTTGTGTTTGCGACGGCTCGGCGCCATCAGGACGCGCGCCATTGTTACACCCCGCGCCAATCAAAAGCACAGCAAAGACAAAGAGGACAATGGTCAGACGGCGCGTCATATGCGGGCAAGATACTGGCTGAGCACTTTTGCCGACTGGCGAATGTGTTTTTTTTCTTTTGCGGTCAAGGACAGCGGCCACTGCCGTTCAATGCCGCGGCGTCCAAGCACAACCGGCGTGCCGAGGCACACATGCGATGCCGTCTCGCAGTGCATGCTTTGCGTTGAGAGGGGAAGAATTTTGTGCTGGTTGTAAAATATCGCCTCGAGAATATCCGCAATCACGAGGCCAATTCCAAAAAATGTCGCGCCTTTGCACTGAATAATTTCGTAGGCTTCTTTCCGGATGCTGTCTTCAATTTTTTTTGCTCTCGATGCCGAGAAAAATGGTAATTTTTGGATGGGGACGCCGCCAACCGTGACCGTGCTCCATGCGACAAATTCGGTATCTCCGTGTTCTCCGAGCACATAGCCGTGCACATCGTGGGGGCTCACCCGCGCAAGCCGCGCGACATGCGTTTTGAGCCGCGCCGTGTCAAGCGTCGTGCCGGATCCAAAGACCTGGGCGTGGGGGAGGCCGGTGATATTTTGGACGAGAGCGGTAAGGACGTCAACAGGATTGGCAACAACCAAGACCATGGCAGACCGGCTCACCCTGCCGATTTTTTTAAAAATTGTTTTGACGATCGCAACATTTTTATCCACCAATTCAAGGCGCGTTTCTCCTGGTTTTTGTGGAGCGCCGGCAGTGAGGACAATGACGTCCGCATTTTGTGCGTCGGTAAAATCTCCGCCTTTCATGCCGCCGGTTTCCATAAAACACAGGCCGTCCGCGATATCCATGACTTCGCCCGCTTCTTTTTGTTCATTGATATCAATGAGCACAATATCGGAGACGATGTTGCGAATGGCAGTAGCATACGCGGCAGTTGAACCGACAGATCCTGCGCCGATAATGGCGACGCGGGGGGAGAAGGAGGGGGGTCTTTGCCCAATCATAAGGGGTGTTGATACGGAATGAATGGAATGGAGTTCAGTATACCAAAACTCGCCCGGAAAGGCGAGTGATATGTGAGACGTATGGTTTTTCTTCGACTGTTATCCTTCAACTGTGACGCCCATTTGCCGAGCGGTTCCTTCAATGATGTTCATTGCCGCGTCAATGTCGTTTGCATTCAAGTCCGGCATTTTCTTTTCCGCGATTTCTCGCACCTGCGCTTTGGTGATTTTTCCTACTTTATCTTTGAGCGGATTGCCGGATCCTTTGGGAATGCCGGCCGCTTTTTTGATGAGTTCGCTTGCCGGCGCGACTTTGGTGATAAAGTCAAAGGTGCGATCTTCATACACATTGATAACAACCGGAACCACTTCTCCCTTTTTGTCCGCGGTGGCGTTATTGAATTGCATGCAAAAATCCTGGATGTTGAGTCCATGCTGTCCAAGCGCCGGACCGATGGGAGGGGCAGGATTTGCCGCGCCGCCAACTACTTGGAGTTTGATTTGTGTCACGAGTTTTTTGGCCATAGGAATGGATTAGTTCGAGGTTATAATTTTTTCACCTGCAATGCGTCGAGTTCGATTGGAGTTTCTCGTCCGAACATATTGACCAGTATTTTTATTTTTCCTCGATTTTCATCAACATTGCTTACTTTTCCTTCAAAATTTTTGAACGGGCCGTCAATAATGCGCACCGGATCGTCTATTTGGACATCAATTTTGTGGGTTGGCTCTTCGACACCCATGCGTTTTTGCAAGGATTCGATTTCTTTTTGATCAATGGGCGTTGGCGTTGTCCCGGAGCCGACAAATCCCGTCACATTTGGCGTATTGCGAACGACATACCAGGAATCATCGGTCACCACCATTTCCACCAGGACATAGCCGGGGAAGATTTTTTCTTCAATAACGGTTCGTTTTCCGTTTTTTATTTTTATCTTTTTTTCTTTTGGGACCAAAACAAAAAAAATTTTGTTTCCCATGTCAAAGGTGTCAATGCGCTGTTCCAAATTGCGTTTGACGTTTTCTTCGTATCCGCTGTAGGTGTGGAGAACATACCACCGCCGTCCCAGGTCAAGGGTTTGTTTTGCCATAGATGATTAAATAAGCCAGGTGAGCCCCTTATTGAGGAAGTAGTCGAGAATGCCGAAAAAGAGCGCGACCCCGATGCTCATGGCAACGACAACGATTGAATAATTGGTCACCTGCTTTTTTGAGGGCCAAGTCACTTTTTTGAGTTCCGCAAGAGATTCTTTGATATAGATAATTAATTTTTTCATACTGGCGCTCTGTCAGATAAGCGGCTTTTTTGGTTCGGACCGACAGGATATCTGACGTTTGATGACAAAATTTTGTATTTAAAAACGGCCTTTGGCCGATTCAATAAAAATAGTATATGGTCTTTGAGTCTGTTTGTCAAGCATCTCTCGGTGGATAATCCTGTCCGCCGCGCGGGCCTCTGAGGTCGCTTGGCAACAGCACATTGAGATCGGCAAAATCTACGCACGCGGCTTCGGTTACGCCGGCGGCCTGCTCTGTTTCTCGAATTTTTCTTGCCAAATCGTGAAATTGTTCAAGCGTCCGCATTTGTCTGCGAGAAAGGCGATTCCGGTCGCCATTGGTTTTTTTTGCGAGCTGTTCCAATAATGCGCGCCGGGTGGTGATTCCGTCCGAGTTCTTCCAGCCTTGTTGTGTCTCAAGCCACGCCTCAAGATGCGCGCGCGTCCAGTCGTATTTGGTTTGGACAGCATCACCGGCGGAACATTCGTACCGATGTGGTTGGGGGCCGGTTTCGGACATACGGAGAGGGCGATTAAATATCAAGATTTTTGACGCTTTTGGCGTGAGTTTGAATAAATTTTTTTCGCGGCGCAACTTCGCTTCCCATGAGGATATCAAAAATTTCGCTTGCTTTTTCTCCGTCTTCTATGGTCACTTTTTTCATGACGCGGGTTTTTGGGTTCATAGTGGTTTCCCACAATTGTTC
The DNA here is from genome assembly GCA_001784285.1 of Candidatus Magasanikbacteria bacterium RIFCSPHIGHO2_02_FULL_48_18. Lineage (GTDB taxonomy): Bacteria > Patescibacteriota > Patescibacteriia > Magasanikbacterales > UBA922 > UBA10181. The sequence goes on along the minus strand of MFQC01000004.1, from coordinate 10,592 downwards.
GGGATTCATTTCTCCCAAACCTTTGTAGCGCTGAATGTTCAATTTTAATTTTTGACTTGCCTTGCCGGCAGGCAGGCCTTTGGTCTTTGACTTTTGACTTTTTTCATTCTCTGTTTCTTCTTCGGCATCTTGTTCGGTTACAATGATATCTTCATCAGTCACCCCGTGTTTCTTTTTGTACGCGTCGAGCGCTTCTTCATTGTAGAGCCAGGCGATGTCTTTGCCTGATTTGATGCTAAACAAGGGCGGCTGAGCAATATAAATGTGCCCTTCGTAGATCAGTGAGGGAAAATAGCGGAAAAATAATGTGAGAAGCAGGGTCCGGATGTGTGATCCGTCAACGTCCGCATCGGTCATAATGATGATGCGGTCATACCGGAGCTTGCTTGCGTCAAACATTTCTCCCACGTTCGTGCCAAGCGCAATGATGAGTGATTTCAATTCATTGTTTGTCAAAATTTTATCAAGCCGCGCGCGTTCCACATTGAGGACTTTTCCGCGCAGAGGAAGGATGGCTTGCGTGTTTCGATCGCGTCCTTGTTTTGCCGAGCCTCCGGCCGAGTCTCCCTCGACAATATAGAGCTCGCATTCTTCGGTGTTTTTACTGGAGCAATCGGCCAGTTTTCCGGGAAGCGTAAATCCTTCGAGCGCGCTTTTTCTAAGAACCGTGTCTCGCGCGATTTTTGCCGCTTGGCGCGCTTTTGCCGCCAGCAAACATTTGCCGATAATGCCTTCCGCGTCTCGGGGGTGCTCTTCCAGAAAGATCATGAACGAATCGCCAAACACCGCTTCGACTGCGGTTTTGACTTCCGGATTTCCCAATTTGGATTTGGTTTGTCCTTCAAATTGCGGATCTGGAATTTTGACTGAAATGATGGCGGTCAGCCCTTCGCGGACGTCTTCTCCGGAAAGGTTGGCATCTTTTTCTTTGAGAATGTTTTTGTTTCGGGCATAGGCATTGAGGGTTCTCGTGAGCGCGGCGCGAAACCCTGCCACATGCATGCCCCCGTCCGGATTGATAATGTTGTTTGCAAACGCAAATAAGGATTCAGAGTAATCATTGGTATACTGGAGCGCCACTTCCACCAAAACGCCGTCGCTTTCTTTTTCCGCGTAAAACACGGTGTCATGTTTCATTTCTTTATTTTTGTTGATGTGTTTGACGTAGCTTGCGATGCCTCCTTCAAAATAGAATTGGTAGGCCGCGTTTGGGAAAGGCACCGCCGAATCGTCGGATGCTTTTTCTTCTTCGGGCCGTTCGTCAATAATGGCGATATGGACGCCTTTGGTGAGGTAGGCTTGCTGTCGGAGGTGGTCAATAATGGTTTTCCAGTGAAAATTGAGATTTTCAAATACGGCAGGATCGGCATGGAAAGAAATCGTCGTCCCTGTTGTTTTGGTTTTGCCGATGGCTTTTATTTTTGTTTTTGGTTTTCCGCCATTTTTGTATTCTTGCACCCAGATTTTTCCTTCTCGATGCACTTCCGCGCGCACGTCGGTTGAAAGCGCGTTCACGACGGACACGCCAACCCCATGGAGTCCGCCGGAAACTTTATAGCCGCCATCGCCAAATTTTCCTCCCGCGTGGAGTTGCGTCATGACCACTTCAAGCGCGCTCACCTTTTTTTTTGGGTGCATATCAACGGGGATGCCGCGCCCGTTATCGGCAACGGAAATCCAATGGCCGGGAAGGAGCCGCAGGGTAATATGCGTGCAATAGCCGGCCATGGCCTCGTCGAAGGCATTGTCCACCACTTCCCAAATCATGTGATGCAATCCGCGGCTTCCGGTCGAACCGATATACATGCCCGGTCGTTTTCGAACGGCATCCAATCCTTCAAGGACGGTAATATTTTTTGCGCTGTATTCGCCGGTTTGTTTTGGCGCTTGCGTTTTGACAATGGGAATTCTTCCTTTTGTGGTTCGCTGTTTTGGCATAGGAGAGAGGTGCGTTGAGTGCAATGAAAAACAGGATGAGTGTATCACACCGACGCGACAATCGCAAGCGAAAAATAGCTGTCTTTTTTTGGTAAAAGCAGGCGATGTGCGCTATACTATACTCCAACAAAAATGTTTTTTTGCGGTATGGGACTGTTTGGAAATACCAAAAAAGAAAAATCAAAAATACTCCGATATCAAAGTCCGCTGGCCGATTTGGGTCCTCGAGATTTTTGGCTTGCAGAGTGGTATGTGCGCCACAAAGTATGGTTGAGGAACGCATTCATTGGGTTTTTGTTGTTTGTTGGCATTGGATTGAATGCCTATGGCGTATACGCCTGGGCCGAATATCTGTTGGTGGGGTATGGCGAGGAGGTGTCGCTTGTCTTCGCGAGGGTTCGGTCATTTCCTAATTTTGAACAAACCAAGCCCTTTTACCAGGCAAAGAGCCTTCAGATTTCTCGCGTGTCTTCTTTTCCGAGCACCGAAGGCAAGATTGATTTTTCCGCCCATGTGTTCAACCCGAATGTGCGTCATGTTGCAACGATTGAGTATCAGTTTGTCTTTGGTTCGGGTGCGACCGAGCCAAAAACCGCGACGATTCTCCCCGGGCAAGAACAACCTATTTTTTTTCTCGGATATGCGCTTGAAGGGCCGATTTCTTCGGCTCGCCTTTCTCTCGTCTCGATCCATTGGGACCGTGTTTCGCCGCATGATATTGTGGATGTGCCTCGATATATTCAGGACCGACTGCAGGTGTCCGTGAGCCAGGTCTCTTTTGTGCGGAAGAGCATGGTTGCGGATATCCCCGCGCATATTGTTTCCTTTGACATTGCCAATGATACAGCGTATGGGTATTGGAATGGCGTGTTTGCAGTTGAATTTTTGGACCAGGATACTCCTGTCGGCGTGACGACAGTGTTTCTCAATCCGTTTCCCGCCCAACACACTGCGTCCGTGAGCTTGCGTCTTTTTCAAGATCCTGTTACGGTAACCGATGTGCGCGTTACGCCGCTCATGAATCCCTTCCATGAGGAAGAATTTATGGTGCCATCCGTGTAGGCGCAATTTTTTGTTCCATGCGCTTTTCTTTCCTTGATGGTTTTTCGTCTCGCCATTTTGATTGGGTGCTTGTCCTGGTGGTGTTTGTATTGAGCATGATCGGTCTTGCCGCAATGTATAGCGTTGACTTGTCTCGTGGCGAAACGCTACAATTTTTTCCAAAACAAGCCGTGGCGCTCTTTCTTGGGCTCCTGTGCATTTTTGGCGGATCGCTCATTCATGTCCGCGCGTATCAGTCGTTTGCGCCTGTCGTGTATGCCGGAGCACTCGTTCTGTTGGTGTTGGTATTGTTTTTTGGCACGACGATCCGGGGGACAACAGGGTGGTTTCGTGTCGCTGGTTTTTCTTTTCAGCCGGTGGAATTTGCAAAATTGGGATTGATTCTTTTTCTCGCCTACCGCATTGCGCGGTTTAAACGCCAGTTTTATGCCTGGCAGTTCGTGGTTTCGACCGGCATGGTGACGGCGCTCTTGATTGTTCCTGTGTTGTTTCAGCCGGATCTCGGGTCCGCGCTTATCATTGGAAGCATTTGGTTCGGTCTGCTTCTCTTAAGCAAGACAAAATGGCGCTATATCGGCACGCTGATTGCGCTTGGCGTTGGAGCGGCGATTCTTGCGTGGTTCTTTTTTTTCGCCCCGTACCAGAAGGAACGGATTTTTACGTTTCTTCACCCGGAGCGCGACCCTTTGGGTTCGGGATATAATGTGATGCAGTCGCTCATTGCGATTGGCTCGGGGAATTTTTTTGGCCGGGGGTTGGGATTTGGGTCGCAGAGCCAGTTGCATTTTTTGCCGGAAGCGCAAACCGATTTCATTTTTTCTGTCATCGGAGAAGAGCTTGGTTTTGTGGGGGTTGGCATTGTGTTGCTTTTGTATTTGGTTTTATTTTTTCGGTTGATTCAGATTGCCCTTCACGGAAGGGATGATTTTGCCACGTACACGGTTCTTGGCGTGAGCGTTCTGTTTTTTGTTCAGACGGTTATTAATATGTGCGCGGCCATCGGATTGTTTCCGGTGACTGGCATTCCGTTGCCGTTTTTGAGTTATGGTGGGTCGTCGCTTCTCATCAATTGTCTCTTGATCGGCGTTGCGGAAAGCGTCTTTCGGTTTGGCAGAGCATAATGCGCCGTTATCGGCGAGGGGTTGCCGTGATCTTGACAGTCTGATATACTTTTGATATAGTTTGCGTCACATTTCTCGAGAGAGTTTTCGAGCATGTGGCACGTTTTTGATGGTATATGAAGTCACATGAAAAGAAAGTACCGCCAGATTCTTCTTTGTTGCGCCGACTGCAAGAGAAGCTTCTGTTTATGCGCCATTGTCCGTTGTGCAAAAAAGAATACGAACGCGAAGCGCGGGTTCACGTCTTGTATGAAGAGCGGCCGATTGAGCTGGTGCATATTACCTGTTCTCAGTGCCGCAATGCCGTGCTTGCGATTTTGGCCGTTTCGGAACTCGGCGTCAGTTCGGTAGGATTGTACACCGATTTAACCGCAGAAGATGTCGTGCGCTTTTACAGCGCCGAATCGTTGGCCGAAGATGATGTGTTGTCCTTTCATACGGTATTGCATAAGCAGGGAAAACAGTTTGGCCATTCGGTATGCCGCGCGCGTTCGCGCGCCCACTAATTTTGTCTTTTTCGTTTATCCGCATTGTTATGACGTTTGAACTTCAGACCAAAAAAAGAAACAAAGGAGACGCGGTAGCCCTTCGCGCTTCCGGACGGGTGCCGTCCGTATTGTACGGGCCGGGAACAGAGCCGGTTGTTTTATCGGTCGAGCGCGTGCCGTTTGAAAAATTGTATCATGAAGCGGGCGAATCGAGTTTGGTTGATTTGTCGGTGGAAGGGGAAGGGGAGCCCTCCAAAGTATTGATCCAGGATGTGCAGTACGATCCGGTGAAGCAATCCATTATTCATGTTGATTTTCGCCGAATCAACATGCGAGAGCAAATGCATGCCACGATTGAATTGGAATTTGTCGGAGAATCCATGGCTGTGAAAGCGCTTGGCGGCACCCTCCAAAAGGGCGTCGCGTCCGTCGATGTCAAATGCTTGCCAAAAGATTTGGTCTCGTCTCTTGTGGTTGATGTGAGCGTGCTCAAAACATTTACTGATTTTCTGTATGTAAAAGATTTGGTCGTTCCCCCCGGGATTGAAATTACCAGTTCTCTCGATGAATTGGTGGTCAAGGTTTCTGCGCCGCTCTCGGAAGAACAGTTGAAAGCGATGGAGGAATCGCAAATTGGAAGCATTGATACGGTTGAAGTGGAAGCAAAGAAGAAGGAAGAAGAGGCAGGCGAAGCCGAGGCCGAGGCCAAAAAAGCAAACGAATAGCGTTTCTCTTGTCATTTCATCTTACCAAAGAAGCCGCTTTTCACGCGGCTTCTTTTTTGGTAGTATGGGGACACAACGTTTGACATTTGATTTTTTGTATGCCGTCCAAAAAAAAATTGTTCATTTCTCTTTCCCATCTTTTTCAGAAAAATACATATCTCCTTGCCGGCCTGGCATTTTTTGTTTGTGTTGCGGCGGCGCTCAGCGTATGGTTTTTTGCACGCGGGCTGACCAGCCGTGAGTCGGCGGTTGTATCCTCAGAAAATATTGTTCTTGAAAATACCGAGGGGGTTTGTCCGTTTCGCCGCGCGCTCGATGGCGTGTGCGTTTCTTCACAAGAAGATGCATACCCGCTTTTGGTGGCAGTCATGATTGAAAATCATTGGGACGCGCGGCCTTTGTCCGGCATCCACGAAGCATCGGTTGTCTACGAAGCGCCGGTTGAAGCAAATTTTTCTCGGTTTCTCGCCATATTTCCAGCAAATGCGGAGAGCGAAAAGGTAGGGCCTGTCCGAAGCGCGCGGCCATATTATGTGGATTGGTTGCGCGAATATGGGACACCGCTCTATATGCATGTTGGCGGCTCTCAGGACGCTTTGGATCGCATCGAAGCGTGGGGCGTCCATGACCTCAATGAGTTTTATCGCGGGTGGTATTATTGGCGCGATGACGGCCGTTTTGCGCCCCACAATGTGTACACCTCGAGCAAACTATGGAATACCGCATTTGCCGATTATGACGCATTTGCCGCAACAAGCACCTTTGATGGATGGTCGTTTGGCGCAATGAGTCCGTGCGACGAATTGACCGATTCACTCGCTTCTTGCGCGGATGTCTTTACGACAACATTCAACGGGTCGGTGTATGAAGCAATCTGGCGATATGCGACTTCAACCAACCAATATGAACGATACCAAGTCGAAGGAAAACAGACCGATGAAGGAGGAAACCCTATACTCGCGGATACGGTCGTTGTGCAATTTGTGACAACCACGGTTCTCGACGCCATCGGGCGGCTCGGCATGGAGACGGTTGGAGAGGGCCGTGCCGTGGTGTTTCGCGATGGGCGCATGATTGAGGGCGTATGGAAAAAACAAAGCGCGTCAGACCGGACCGAGTGGCGAGACACGAATGGAGATGTCATTCCGCTCAATCCAGGAAAAATTTGGATTGAAGTGTTGAATCAGCACGGGAGTCTTTCTTTTGGGAAAAATGAAGAGTAGAAAACGCGGCGGTTACGGTTTGGCGATTTCTACGCGAAGCATGCGGTCGAGACCGCCCAAATCTTTTTCAATGGCAATATGCGCAGAAGGAAAATGCGCGAGGACCATGGCGCTCGCTTCCGCCATTTGGTGCGGATTCATCTCAAAAAAAGCGGTGAAAGATTCGATTGGCATGCTCCATACGTCCGTCATTTGCTCAAGCAGTGCGCGATACCACCCCAATCCATTTTCCGGCCCCCACAATGAAATGAGGGGTTCGTGGCGGATCGTGTTTGATTCTTTGATTTCTTCTTTGGTGAGGTAGGGGAGATTTGCGGTGAGAATAATATGCCGTATGTGGCCGTATGTTTTGTGCCAGTCGCGCATCACCGGCCTTAGCAGGTGTCCGTGAAGGAATGTGATTGCAAGTCCGTGCATCTTTGCATTTTTTTTGGCGACCGCAAGAGCGTTTCGAGAAATATCGGTTGCGATGGTAGCGGGATGGCTGATTTTTGGCGGCAACGAGCGGAGAACGGCAATGGGAATAGCGCCAGAACCGGTTCCAATATCCATAAAAAGCATGTGATCCGGATGGGCGGCATACTCGCTTATCAATGCCGTTGCGGCTTCGGCCAGTGTTTCTGTCGATGGCCGAGGGATGAGGACGTGCGCATTAACGAAAAAAGAAAGGCCATAAAATTCCGCTTTTTTCACGAGATAATGAACCGGAATTCCTGTGGCGCGTTTTTGTATCATGCGGCGGTATTGCCATGTCTGAAAAGCCGAGACGCGCCGTTCGGGGTGAGCGAGCACCGCTTCTCTCGTCGCGCGAAGAACGTGCGCCAAAAGATATTCTGCGTCGAGCGCGTCAGTATGATTGTGTTTTTTTGCCTGCTTCAGCAGTTGTTTCACGGTTTGAGGCATACCATTCAAAAAGAGAGATATTTATAATACCATGGGATGGCACTATGGCGCGAATTGCCCATCCGTTTTCAAAAAGAATATCGTGGATGCGGGAATGTTCTTCTCCGTATTGGATTAAAAATATTGTATCGGCGTCGGAAGGAATCGCGGCGTTGATCCATGACTTGAGTTCTGTATTCGCGACGGGGTGGGTATTCCAATTATATCGGACAATGCGTTCCTCAAGTGAGAGTGTGTCGTCTCTGAGATACACCCCAACGACCGGTTGCGTTCCGGTGTAATATGCGTTGAAGGGCAGTGTTTCTTGGAACGGGTCAATGAGCGTTACACTGTGCGGTGTTTCATGTATTTCAATATATTGCGTATAGTCGCGCCAAGAGAAAATTTTCTGCGAGGCGAGCGTTGTCGCCGCAGGACCCAAGAGCGCTCCAATCATAACAAAAGAAAGAGCGGTTTTTGCGCGGGGTATCTGATCGTCGAAGATGGCGCCGACAAGAAGATAGAGCGCCGGAATCGCAATACTGATATATTTTGTTGTTCCCACGCCAAAGAACGACGCAATGAAAGGCGGCAGAAGCGCGGAGAGGGCAATGAACAGAAAAAGAGATTTTTTTTCAGTTTGTTTTTTGATACAACGCCATCCGAGAATGCCCATGCCGATACTTGCGGCGACAAACAACGTCGCAATGGTCGGTGTGATTGGCATGTTCATAAACGCGCTCAGCAAAAGGTCAAAGAACGTGTGCGAGGTGTCATTGAGCGAATCAAGATACCAGGATTGGAGCACACTTGATTTTGGTTTTGTAAAAAAGGAAATGCCTGTCCAGAGGATCCACAAGGGAAGGATCACCGCGTGGGTTGCAAGCCAGCGCCTGGTGTTTTGTTTGGCATTCTGTGTCGTGCGGAGGCACATCCATTGTATAAGGGGAATAAGGATGGCGGTGAGGTGAGAAAACAGAAGTAAAAATTGCACGATTCCAAAACCGATTCGTGTTCTTCGGCTATGTTTGCCAGAGAGGAATTCTTGGGTAAAGAGCGCCATGGAAAACAGCGTTAAAAAAAGAAGCAGGCTATACGCGCGCGCTTCGGTCGCGAGAAAGAGTTGGATTCCGGAGAGGGCAAAAAAAATCGTACTGTATTGGGCGGTTCGCTTTGAAAAAAACGTAACGCCGTACCAATACAAGAGCCCCATTGATCCCACATTCAAAAAAAGAGAAGGAAGCCGAACCCACAATTCGGTCATGGACGGCGCCAAAGAGAGGTACGCCCGCAAAAGGAAGGCAAACAGCGGCGGATTGGTCTCAAGAATCGCGTATCGGATAAATTCGTTCCAAGGAAGCGCGGCAAAATGCACGCTAAAAAATTCGTCAAACCAGAATGTTCCGCGATGAAGAAGAAAAGAGAGTCGTATGGCAACACCAAAAGCGAGGACACCCAAAAAGAGAATGTCTGTATGCGCGGGCCATGTGGATTTTTGTTGTGGCGATTGGATATTATAATTCATCTTGCGCCGCATAATCTTCCTGCCGGAGAGATGCAATGAGGTCGTCGAGGTCTCCATTGAGGATGGTTTGGATATTATGCCAACTTTTTTTGATTCGGTGGTCCGTAATGCGGTCTTGCGGAAAATTGTACGTGCGGATTTTTTCACTTCGATCTCCGGTGCCGATTTGTTTCCGGCGCGCCGCTTCAAGATTGGCCCGTTTTTTTTCTTGTTCCATGTCATAAATGCGCGCGCGGAGCACGTTCATTGCTTTTATCCTGTTTTGCGTCTGGGATTTTTCATCTTGGCATTGAGCGACGATGCCGGTCGGGATATGGGTGATGCGGACCGCGCTATAGGTGGTATTGACGCTTTGGCCGCCATGGCCGCCGGCGCAAAATGTATCAATGCGAAGATCTTTGGGATTGATCTGGATTTCCTGTTCTTCAATTTCCGGCAAAATCGCGACACTGGCGGTTGATGTGTGGATGCGCCCGGATTTTTCAGTTTCCGGAATGCGTTGCACGCGGTGAACGCCCATTTCATATTTCATGTCCTTGTACACGCTGGTTCCGGAAATGGAAAAAATAATTTCTTTGTAGCCCCCGATGCCAATGCGACTTTCACTGAGGAGCGAATTTTTCCAGCCTTTTTTTTCGGCGTATTTCATGTACATGCGCAACAGATCGCCCGCAAATAAACTGGCTTCATCGCCGCCGGCGCCTGCGCGGATTTCCACAATAACATTTTTTTTGTCCATCGGGTCGGTCGGGCGCAGGGCCGTCGAGAGGTTGCGTTGCGTTGTTTCTCGTTTTTGTTGCAGTTCGTTTTGTTCCGCAAGCGCAAGATCACGGACGTCAGAATCGTCTTCGGTTTCAAGAAGTGTGCTGATGCTTTCGAGTTCTTTTTCGATGGAAGTGAGTTCTCGGATCAGCGCGAGCTTTGGTTCAAGCTCGGTCAATTCTTGCGAAAGCGCTTTTATTTTTTGAGGGTCGCCAAGCGTCGCCGGATCCTGGAGAAGGCGTTCAATGTCGTTTTTTCGTTGTATGATCAATTCGGGAGAGTGGATCATAGGGATATGGATAGAGTATAGCAGATACGAATACAGCAAATAAAAAGCAGACTTTCAAAAAAGTCTGCCTCTGTTGGAGTTCTGCTACGCGTTGTCTGATGCGTCTTTTTTTGCATCTGGCTGTGCCTCTGTGTCGGCTTTTTGTTGTTTTGCCAGGCGTTTTGCTTTTTTTCCTTTTCGCACGGATGCGGTTTCTGTTTTTTGTTTCATGCGCTGTTCAAATTTTTCAACGCGGCGAGCCGTATCCACGAGGATTTGTTTTCCGGTATAAAATGGATGAGACGCGGAAGAAATTTCAAGATGGATCACCGAGTGAGGAATTCCGTTGATGTCCCGTTTTTCTTCAGAGGTCATGGTGGATGTCGTGACAAATTCCGCGTTGCATGAGGTGTCAACAAACACGACCGGGTGGAGTTGTGGATGAATGTCTTGTTTCATAAGTGGATCAATCATATCATGGGGGTCTCGTGGTGTCAAGAGGCTGTGTACGGTTCACCTTCAAGGGTGACACTTTTCAATAAAAGTTAGATATTTTTCTTCGGGTGTCAGTCCATGCATCTGTTTTCCGAGATGCGGT
>MFQC01000003.1 GCA_001784285.1 Candidatus Magasanikbacteria bacterium RIFCSPHIGHO2_02_FULL_48_18 | reverse complement strand
CTGACCTCCTAATTCACCACAGCCGCCCTGCTGGCGAAGCCAGCTAACACAAAACCACCAGACCTTAGTCTGGTGGTTGTTTATTTGATGGATTAAAAAGAAAATGAAAGAATTTTATTATCGTCCACCACGTAGAGCATGCGTTTTGCTTCGTCCGCAATCATCCCGGTGGGATTCTTCCACGTTGGCGACGTGTATTGTTGGACGAGCTTTCCTTCTTTGGTAAGAACAATAATGCGTTTGTTTTTTGGTTCCAAAATATACAAATTGTTGAGGCCGTTATACGTCCAAATTTTTGTTGGGGCCTCGAGGCGAGGGTCAACGGATATGTCAGGAAATGCCACCGATCGCCCTTTTGAAAATTTTTCTATCTGTCCATCGGCCGTCAGCACAAAGAGGTCGCCGTCAATCGCCAAAGAAACGCCGTTTTGAATTGTGTGACCAGTGTCTTGAATCCACGGCGTTCCCTTGTCGTATCCGGTTTGAGTTTTTTCGTGCTTATAAATTTGATTGTTGACAGGATCGAGCGTATACAGACGCTGGTTATATATAAAGAGGTCGGAGGGGTTTGCGTTTGTGTTTGGGTATGCGATATCGGCAGGCGACAGCGCTCCGGTGTCCTTATGGTACAAGGCAATGGTTTTGTCGCGAGTCAAAAAGACGATGCCGTCGTCTTCCTTTGGCGTTGCGGCTCGCACGAGGGACGGAATGGCCTCATGACTTTTTGCGCTTTGTTCGTTGGTATCCAGATCGATGCCATATAATAGGGGATCGTCCGAGCCAAAGGCAATGAGGAGTGATCCAATTTGGGTGAGATTGTCAATTTTTCCATTGGCCGAAAGTGTAGTGGCATCAAGGACGATAGCGGTTTCGACGATGGCGATTTTGCGAAGGGTCATGAGTTTTTCATCAATGGACGCGTTCAAGACTCCTGTTTTTTCTTTTTGCTCTTTGGTATTATTCGGAAGCGCCGCGGTCAAGGCTTGCGCGTCGTGGAGCAATTGCATCGCCTTCTCGGTGTCGTTATAAATGAGTCCGCTTTCGGCCTCAGCAATTTTTTGTTCTATGGTTTCAACCGTGGAGCGGTATGCTTGTTCTCTGACCTCGCGCTGTTCTTTTATTTTTAAAAAAACGAGACTGCCGATAAAGAGAGCCGCAAATATGACGGTTGCAATCAAGAGCAATTTATGAATCAGAGAAAGCGATCCAAACATCCGCCGTTTTCTCTCAATATATTCTCGCGTCTTTTGCGCCATGTCTCGGCGTCCATTATTTTTGTTGGTGAGGAGAATCAGAAGAATGAGAAATAATTTTCCGATGGATATGCCGATTGTTTTGGCCGCCTTCCCGAGGCCAATCAACACGGTGATGAGCAATTTTCCAACTCCAATAAGGAGTTTGTTGCCAAACGATTGGTCGGTTCCGGCTTCTCGGTAGCGGTAGTTTGTCTCGATCGTTCCGTGCTTTCTTGTTTGTGCGGTTTTGGCAAGGTTTTCTTCCGTCGGTTTTTCTTCATTGGGTTTTTGTTCTTTCTTTTTTTGAACATAATCGCCTATATTTTTTTTGAGATGTCCCAAAAGCGGCGGAGAGAGCGTTTCGGCGGTTCGTTTTTGCGTGGAAATAAGATGATCAATGGATGCCGCGGAGTTGTGTTTTGTCGCAAGCGGCTGTCGGCCCGTCTTTGGAGCGGCGGTTTTTGGGAGAAGCGAGAGCAAGATTCCGCCAAAGGATATGTCTCCCGCCATGTCTTCCAATACTTTTTGGATATGCTCCATGCTTTGGCGGCTTGATCGGGAGCCGATAATTTTTTCAAGACGATCATAAGAAAAATATTCCGTGATATGCGGGGTCCCCACAAAGAGTTGGTCGTTTGGGTTCATCGTTCCCTGCATAACCGATGGAAAAAGATGATCAATTTTTTCGTCGTTCGCCCCTCCCAGAAGCTCCATCCGTTCGGTTTTTTCTTTTGCCGTGTAAAAAAGCAATGCGTGGGGCGATCCGGTATGGGTAAATGACAATTTGTCTCCGCGAAGAACTCCCGCAAAACAGTGGAGCGTCGCGTCAGAAGCATCACGAAGATGGTTGCCGCGGCGATTGATATACTCAAGGGTAATTTCAAATGCGTCTCTTTCTTCTTCGTCCGCCGTTTCATAATATCCGGATTCGAGGTCATCAATCAATTGCTGGACGTGTTCAATGTCTTCCAATGCGGCGCCTTCCACTTCTGCCAATGCAAAAAAATATCCTTTGTCGAGTTCTTCAGAGGATTCCGGTTCGGTAATGTGCAAGAGGACGTGGGACTGCCGTTGGTCTTTGCCCTGTACAAAACATTCACGAATATCAACAACCGTGGACATATGTCGTGTTTTGTTTGAGATGCCTTCCTTCTTTATTATCCTTTTGACATGAAGGCATCACTCCGCTATAGTGAAGTATACTATAGCCTCGCATTCTTGAAAAGATGATAGAAAATTCTATGCTTGAGTACTTGTTTGGTTCAAAAACCAGGCTGAAGTTGCTTCGGCTTTTCTTTCGCGACCCTTTGGCTTCATTTTATGTCCGTGAATTGACGCGCCTTTTGGATATCCAAATTAACGCGGTTCGCCGAGAGTTGGAACTGTTGATCCAATCCGGGCTGGTCAAAGAAATCGAACAAGCGCATCCGGTTGATTCCGGAAAGGCTGGCGTGAATTTGCGAAAATATTACGCATTAAATACCGAATCTATTTTATATCCTGAAATGCACGCGCTTCTTATCAAGGCGCAAGTGTTGGGAGAACAAAAATTGGTGAATGAAATTCAGGAAAAGGGCGGCGATATCGTTTTTTTTCTTATGACGGGGAAGTTTACCAATGAAAAACGAGCAAAAACCGACATGTTATTGGTAGGGAAATTAAAAGAACAAACGATTGCAAAAATTATTGCGCGGTATGAAAAGGAATTTGGTTTCGAGATTCTCTATACAACCATGAGCGAACAAGAATTTTTTGATCGGCGGCATATGATGGATAAATTTCTTTTTTCTTTATTCGAGGGCGAGCATGTGAAGGTTGCAAACCGTTTGCGGATTTAGGTCTGTCATGGGTTTCCTCCTTTCATATGATTCTCATCATCAACCCTTCGCAAAAAGAGCACATCTCTCTTGGTTTGTGCGCCAAAACTGGGGGTGGCATTTCTTGGCATGCGTATGCCGAGCCAAACAGGGAACTCTTGTCGTGTATTTGGGATGTTCTTGCCCTTCATTCTTTGGATAAAAAAGATATTCAAGGAATAATTGTCGTGGTAGGCGCCGGAAGTTTTACGAGTACGCGTATCGCTGTGACGGTTGCCAATACCTGGGGTTTCGCAGAACGCATTCCTCTTTTGGCGCTTGAATGTAAAAATCTTCCGAACATACAACACACTATTCCTCTTCTTTTTTCCCAACAAAAAAGACGCTTTCTATCGGCCACATATAGCGGAGAGCCAAACATAACGCAATCAAAAAAGTCAAAAGTGAATCCGAACACATAATATGTTCAATACTCAAGAAGACAAACAAAGACTTTTGTCTCATTTTTCTTCCATTGCCTCAAAAGATCATTTTCGCAAATATTATGGCGCCTATTGCATGCCTATTTTTGCGCAAGGATATTTTGCCGTGACCGCGGCGGCAGGGCACGCGCCGTATGCGTTTTCTTTTGGATTGTTTTTTCAAAATTTTACGCGTGACAAAGAATTCAATTGGAATTGGTCCGTTGAAGAAATGGAAAATCTCCGGCACGCCTTTTTTGCCGCACTCAAGCGCGACGCCTCCTTTGGCGATGCGTTTTATAACGCATATATGGATGATTTTCGTTATTTTGACCGCGATGCGAAAGCTGAGGAAAAAATTGCCTTTACGGAATTATCGAATAGAGAACTGGTGGATCGCGTGCTCGCGCTTATTGAGGCCGCAGGACGGCAGGGACATGGGTATGCGGTTGACTGTTTTTTGGGCCGCGCGGAAGACACGTGGTTTGAAGACAGGGTCGCCGCGTATGCCGGACAACATTTTTCCGACGCGGATATGGCCGCGCTTCGAGAGCCGACGCATCGAACCTTTGTCAATGAGGCATTCCTTCGCATGGTTGAGATTGCAATACTCCGAAAGGATGGGAAGCATATTGAAAAAAAATTAGACGATTTGGCCCGTGATTTTTATTGGATAGAAAATAATTATCTTCGGGGCACGCCAAAGACTGCTGAAGATTTTTTACGCGAGATTGATGATATCCATGATCCGCGGGCAATACACATAACGGAGCAAAAAAGGATCGACGATCTGAAAGAAAAAAAAGATATTATTATTTCCCGCGTGTCGTCACCGCAAATGCTTCACACATTTATTCGTTTTTTGGATAATGCCGCGCATATTCAAGATTGTCGGAAGCAAGTGGTGTTACGGTTAAATTATTTTTTATTTTTTTATCTTGATGAATTGGCGCGGCGGATTGGTTTTGATCCCGAGCTTATACGCTATATCATGTTTTTTGAGCTGAAAGATTTGTTGCGCGATCCAGACGCATTCCGTTCTCTTGCCGCAGAACGGCGCGAGGGCTGTTTGGCATTGTTTGACAGGCAGGGGTGCGCGCTTCTGTTGCGAAAAGATCTTGAGGGTATTGACCTCGCTCATTTTTTTCAGGATTATCATATGCTTCAAGAAGCCAAAGGAACGCCGGCATCCCGAGGACGCGCGGCGGGGACGGTTCGCGTGGTTTTGGGAAGCGATCAATTTGACTCCTTTGAGAGGGGTGATATCCTTGTTACCAACCAGACGACGCCGGATTTTCTCCCCCTCATGAAAAAAGCGGCGGCGATTGTCGCCGAACAAGGAGGCATGACCTCGCACGCGGCAGTGATTTCTCGGGAGTTGAATATTCCGTGCATCGTGGGCGTGAAAAACGCAATGGAGATTTTTGCAAGCGGAGAATCCGTTATTGTCGACGCTGAAAATGGCAGTATTAAAAAACAAATTTCAAAACTATGACACACAAACGATTCATACGCATTTATACCCGTCCCACCAGAACGCAAGACATGGAAATTTCCTTGGTTGCTCCCGCACTGCGCATGTCGCCAACGCCATTAAGCACAGTAATTTATGTTGGGACGGGAGGAAAGTGGGAAGCATGGTATGTGGAAAAGGAATTTTTACGGCTGATGAATGCATGGGCAAGCCTTGTTGACCGCCCTGACTGGTCGATTGATCGGCACCGGTCGGCGTTTGAAGAGGATTGGGCTGTGATAGAGCGGGCTGTCCTGGAATTGCGTTCTGCCGCGGAGGATGGATGGGGAAACAATCTCCTCCCCCTCTATGAAGTGTTTACACGTGTGTGGGACAGGTATGTGCCGTATATATGGTTTCCTTGGTCTATTACCTATGTGCTTGAGGATCGATTGCGGGATCTCCTTCAAAAATGGTATGCGGATTGGCAGGCTATATACGACACACTTGCGTTGCCATCGGAATCCATACAAATGCACCAATTGATTGAAGGGCTTCTTGAATGGAAAATAACGGGAGGAGACAGAGAAAGGCTTCAACAATTACAACAGCAGTTTGGCCACCTCAATGGGTATTCTGTGAATGACCGATACTGGACCGAAAAAGAATTGGAGGGGCTTATTGCCGAATATGCCGATCCCCGTGATGCGCTCCGTGAGATGCGCGATGGGAGAGAACAGACGCGTCAAAAAATAGAACATATTTTTTCTCGCTTGCGTCATGATGATCCGGTGTTGTACGAGCTGGCGCGCACCATTCATATGTACGTTTTTTTGCGCACCGAACGCATTGACCGATATAAATGGGGACTCATGAATGCCGCGCCATTTTATAGAGCCTTTGAACGGTATTTTCAGCTCCCGTCCGGCTCTGCGGGGCACTTAACCAAAAAAGAGATTATTTATGCGTGCGAGACGGGGAGAGTCTTGGAAGAGGAAATACTGCATCACCGTTTGAAAGAGATGTATATTACGCATTTCCAAAAAAAGAACACCACGGTCATTGCCGAGCCAAACGCGCGGGATCAATTTCTCGCGGAATTGATTCCGGATTATTTTGAGAAAGACGGGAAAGAAACCGTCCGTGGGAGGTCCGCGTTTCCTGGCAATGCCCGGGGCCGTGTGCGCATTATTCAACATGCCAAAGATATTCGTTTGTTGCGGGACGGTGAAATTCTTGTGGCGTCCATGACCCATCCGGAGTACATGGTTGGGATACGCAAAGCAGGCGCCATTGTCACCGACGAAGGGGGTGTTGTCTGCCACGCGGCGATTGTTTCAAGAGAACTCCAAATTCCATGCGTTATTGGCACTAAAAATGCAACAAAAATATTTCATGATGGCGATATGGTTGAGGTGGATGCGGAAAAAGGAACCATAAAGAAGATATAGTCCTCTTTACGAAAGCCGGGTATACTGGTACCACAATGTCGGGGATTGTATATTGCTTTCTATTTTTTAATTATTTTATATGCCTCCAAACCATTTTATTTCGGCCCGCGATATTGATAGGGTGGGCTATGACGAATTGCTTCGTCGAACAAAAAAATTTGTTGATGAAGGTATTCCGCCAACATTGCTCCAGGGCAAAGTGATTGCCACACTCATTATGCAAACCTCTATCCGCACCATGACCGCGTTTCAATCCGGCATGATCCGCGCGGGCGGCGGATGGGTGGGTTTTGCGGAGTCCTCGATCGGTAAAGACGAAACCCTTGGAAAAAGCGAAACGTGGGAAGATTTGATCGTGACGTATGGGTCATTTGTTGATTGTCTTCTCATGCGCCATCCCGAGGACGACGCGGCCGAGCGCGCGGCGCGGGTGTCGAGCATTCCCATTATTAACGGCGGATCCGGAACGCGCGAGCACGCGTTGGCCGGTATTATGCTGTTGGCGCAAATGACGTATCACATGAAGCGTCCGCTTCAAGGAATGAAAATTGGGATCTACGGAACACCCGGCGCGAAAAGCGGGGGAGGCCGATGCTGTACGTCGCTTATTCCGGTTCTTGGTCATTATGGCGTTGATTTGGTTATTGATGACCTTGGCGGCAAATTTCCAATAAAACAAGAAACCGTTGACGCAGCAAAACAAAACGGATTAAAAAATTTGACGTACGACACATTGGATAATTTTATCGGCGATGTCGACGCCCTCATTCTCACCAAAGCCGGCGGATCGGCATTGTCGCCGGAATTAACCGAGCACGTGAAAAAAACATTTGTGCCGGTGAATCGTGAAAAAATGAAAATGATGCGAGACGACGCGCAACTGGTCGTGATTACCCCGCGTTGCGGCGAAGTCAACGAAGATGTTGATCCGGATCCGAGGTCTCTTCATATGAAGTACGCGCCGTATCGAGAAGTGGCGGTTGCGGTCGTGACGTATTTGTTGGGGATTGAAGTTTTATCCTGAGTCCCGCCGGATGGCGGGACGAAGGATTCCGATGAAAGCGGGACGAAGGATCCCGATGAAAGCGGGACGAAGGATCCCGATGAAATAGACTATTAAAAAGGGAGGGTTTATGTGTGGAAAATATTATTATACATACATAATGACCAACAGACGAAAAACAGTTTTATATATTGGCGTTACCAATAATTTGAAAAGAAGATTTAGTGAACATGTAAGGAAACAAAAGAAACATTCATTCACTGCAAAATACAATATTGATATCTTGATATATTTTGAAAAATATTTTTCTCCGGAAGAAGCAACTGCCCGGGAGAAACAATTGAAAGGGTGGACGAGAAAGAAAAAAATAGATTTGGTTGAAAAGATGAATCCTCAGATGAAAAATCTTTTTAGCGTTCTGTCTGAAACGGGATCCTATCTGAAACAGGATCCTTCGACTCGTCCGCCTATCGGCGGGCTCGCTCAGGATAAAAAACACAGACGCCCTCGTTGGTATGATCGTGCGTGATCAGTGACCAACGAGGGCGTTTCCTTTTCCCCCTTTTTGTTCCCCCCTGTCGCTGGACTGGCCCGCCCTACGGAGCGGTCGCGAGCGCGAGCCAGTAGGCGATGAGGCCCTGGAGGACCTTCGGGTTGCACACGAAGGTGGGGCTGTGGATCGGCCCCGTGCCCTCGGTGTGGGCACCGAAGAACCAGAATGAGCCGGGCCGCTCGCCGAGGAAGTAGGAGAAGTCCTCGGCCCCGAGGATCGGGGCCATCTCCTTGACGGTCAGCCCCTGGGCGCCGAGGAGCGCCCCGACCCGCTCCACGTCCTCGGGCGTGTTGTGAAGTGCCGGCGCGCCCCACTGGAAGGAGAGATCGGCGACCTCGGCGCCCGGGACCTTCGCGACCGAGGTGCGGATCACCCCCTCGATCGCGGCCTGGAGCAGGTCGCGCTGGTCCCCTACCAGGAAATGCCGGATGTTGAACACCAACGTTGCCTCCGAGGGGAGGACATTGGTGACGACACCGTCTCCAGCCTGGCACTGGACCGGCTCCAGCACGAACGGCTGGCCCTCGGGGACCACGTTGAACTGGGACGACAGGAGCCCCCAGATCGCGCACACCGCCCCGCGGAGAGCACCCGAACCGTGCTCCGGATCGGCCACGTGGCCGCCGGCCGACCGGATTTTGAGCCGGAGCACACCCGGGTTGGCCATCATTGGCCCCGGCCGGCACAGCGCGGTACCGACCGGCGCGTACGGCCAGACATGGGCGCCGTGGGCCGAGACGACGTTCTCGAGAACGCATTCCTCGATCATGGCCTTGGCCCCGGACTCCGGGGATTCCTCGGCCGCCTGGAACACGAACCGGATGTTTCGGGTTGGCCTGACCAGGCCGCGGGCAATCGCGCGGTAGGCGCCGAGGAGCCCGGCCGTGTGGAAGTCGTGTCCGCAGGCGTGCATGACGCCCTGGATACGACTCGAGTAGGGCAGGCCGGTGGCCTCTTGGACAGGGAGGGCGTCCATGTCGGCCCGAAACATGGTGAGCGTCGGATCGTCCGGGTTGACAACCACGTCAGTCCAGAATCCGGACTTCCACCGGACGATCCTGGCCTCCGTGAAGTGGTTCACGATCGCCTCGGTCACCTTGTCCATGGTCCTCACCTCGCCCCAGGAGAGCTCCGGCTCGCGGTGGAGGTGGAATGCGAATCCGCGGGTGGCGGGAAGGACGTGGCGGACGGCGGCGGCGATGTTCTTCGTAGCCATGGCGTTTCTCCTCTTTTCTTTCGAAGCCTTCACATTGCCATGTCAGTTTTGACACAGCGTCCCATGAAAAGAGAAAAGTCTTCTCATGGCACGCCATGTCTTTTTTTAAAGAACACACCCAAAATGGACCAAAACGGTCTTTTTTTGGATTTGGTTTTGTATCATAACATTGAGCGTTTGTCAATCAATACAATAGTACTGATTGTTTGGCCTGCCTTGCCAGTAGGCGTCCGACGTTTGACGTCAAATAGACAAATCACCTTTTTTCCCGTAAAATAGGAGAAGTTTCCTTTATGCTCTATCGTATTACCCTCCGTATCCATGGAATCGTTCAGGGAGTTTTTTTTCGAGACAGCACCCGGGATTACGCGCGCGGTCTTGGTCTTGTTGGTTTTGTTAAAAATTGTTCCGATGGCACGGTTGAGGCGGTTGCCGAAGGGCCAAAAGACGCGCTCGAGAATCTTCGTGATTGGTGCAAAAAAGGCCCGGAGTTGGCGGCGGTTGTGCGTGTTGAAGAACAGTGGAAAAATATCGATGAAAAGAGCGTTGATACGTTTGAAGTGGTTCTGAGTTAGCTAAGTTATGTCCGACTACACCCGCTATCGCATTTACGAAATTCTTCCCGGACTTTCTATTTGGCTTACCCTCATTGGCACCATTGTGTTGTCGTTTGTCCGGCCGCTTTGGATGATTTATTTTGTCATTGTCTTTGATTTGTATTGGGTTTTGCGCGTTTTGAATTTTTCGTTTTATCTTATGGTTTCCTGGCGGCGGTTTTCGGTCGTAAAAAAAATTGATTGGAAGAAAAAAATGAAAGAGGAAGCGCCAAAATGGGAAACCATCCGGCATGTGGTGTTTCTTACATTGTATGATGAATCCTGGACGGTCGTCAAAACCGCCATTCAAAGTATTTGCAACGCGGCGTATGACCGAAAAAAATTTGTTATCGTGGTTGCCGGCGAAGAAAAAAAGAAAATGCATTATGAATCCATTTTTCAGCATATCCGCGAGACCTTTGGCGATTGTTTTTTTGATATTGTGGGGACCTGCCACCCGACAGACCTTCCGGACGAAATTCCGGGGAAAGGGTCAAATCTTCATTATGCCGAACGACAGATGAAAGAGTATATTGATAAAAAAGGATGGGACTACGCGACGACTGTTGCGACGATTTTTGATATTGATACGGTTTGCCACGCGCAGTATTTTGCATACCTTACCTATCTCTATTGCACGCATCCCAACCCTACCCGTTCTTCTTTCCAACCCATCGCGCTCTATAATAATAATATGTGGGAGTCGCCGGCCATGCTTCGCATCATGGCGTTTGGAACGACCTTTTGGATGATGACGTCGCATGCGAGGCAAGATTCGCTCGTCACATTTTCTTCGCACTCCATGAGCTTTCGTGCGATTGTAGACGCAGGGTATCATGAAAAGCGCATTGTGAGCGAAGACTCGCGCATTTTCTACCAATGTTTTTTGGCGTATAATGGCGAGTACGAAGTGACGCCGATGTATATTCCGGTTTCCATGGATACGGTCCGAGATGATACATGGTGGCAGAGTGTAAAGAATTTATACAAACAACAGCGCCGCTGGGCATGGGGGAGCGAACACATTCCATATTTATTGTGGGAATTTCGAAAAAAAGGAAAAGCGATTCCATTTTGGAAAAAAGCCAAGTGGGTATTTGTGGAGTGGGAAGGAAAATGGTCATGGGCGCTTGTGGCGTTGCTTATTACCATTATCGGCCGTCTGCCGCTATGGGTGGCGCCGGATTGGGTTAAGGAAAGCGCCCTGTTTATCAATACGCCGCATATGCTTTCCTGGCTTATGGGGTCGGCGATGCTTGGCATGGTGTGTTCAGCAGTGTTAAGCGTGCCGCTCTTGCCCCCGCGTCCGCATTCCCACCCGCCGCACAAATACCTCATTATGTTTTTTCAATGGGCGTTATTGCCGATTACTCTTATCTTTATGAGCGCGATTCCCGCGATTGACGCCGCGACGCACATGATGTTTGGAAAATATTTAGGGTTTAATGTATCTCAAAAAAAGAGAGTTTCGTAATTGCAACGTGCTTGTGTTCTATGCTGTTTTTTCATAAAAAAAAACGACGAGTGTGGCCATGGGCTGTGTTTCTTGGTTTTCTTTTTTGCATCACGGTCGGCGCGGGATTATATATTTGGGCAAAACAGCTTACTTTGGACGAGGTATTGGACTCATCCATTCTCAAACGTGAAATACAAAAAAAAGCCGGTGACGAGGGCGTCGCGTTGTGGTCGCTCCTTCCGGATTTTTTGGGATATACGGGGCCTCGCACGTATTTGTTTTTATTTTTGAATAATACGGAAATTCGTCCGGGCGGGGGATTTATAGGGAGTTATGCGGTCGTTACCGTTGACAGGGGCAAAACCCGAATTGAAAAAATTGAAGGCACCGAAGTTTTGGATGCCGCAACGCCCGACACATGGACGCCAAAAGCGCCCGGGCCTTTGACAGAACATCTTGGCGTGGATCGGTGGTATTTTCGCGACAGCAATTGGTCTCCGGATTTTGGCACAAGCGCCATTCAAGCGGTCGCATTGTATAAAGGAGAGGGCGGCGCCTTGGCCGACCGTATTGATACGGTGGTCGGCGTGACGCCAACCGTGCTTGAAACATTGCTCGAGTTTACCGGGCCGGTTACGGTGAATGGAATCACGTTTGACGCTAAGACAGCGGTTGAAACATTGGAATATGAAGTGGAGTTTGACTATAAAAAGCGCGGGCTGAGTTTTGAACAGCGAAAGGAAATTTTGGAACCGCTCATGATGGAAATTGTCGGCAGATTGAAACAAGATATGTTTCACCGCTATCCGGAATATCTCGGCGCGATCCATGCGCTCTTTGACGAAAAACAAATTTTGGTGTATTCGCTTTTTCCCGAATTGCAGAAAAAATTAGACCGTTTGCAATGGTCCGGACAAATAGCGCAGGGAGAAGGGGACTCTGTCATGTGGGTGGATGCGAATGTGGCGGCGCTCAAAACAGATCATGCAATTGCAAGAACGCTGTCCTACTCGTTTCAAAGACAAGAAAATGGCCGCTATCGGGCCACTGCATCAATGACGTATACGCATGGTGGCGCGTTTGATTGGCGGACAACGCGGTACCGCACCTATGCGCGGGTATTTGTCCCGGAGGGTTCAACGTGGGTCGAAACCAAAGGATCCATGAAAACGGACAGAAGCAATGAGCCCGGAAGCACGGATCAGGGGACCGAGCTTGGAAAGCAATGGTTTGGCAGTTTTATTGCCATTGAGCCTGGGAAAACCGGGACCCTCAGTTTCGTATATGATTTGCCCGAATCTCTCACGCAAAAAATTGACGAAGGATCGTACACACTTTTTGTTCAAAAACAGCCCGGCGTTGTCGGGAGCGGTTTGACGCTTGATCTTGATTTTGGTATAAACGTAGCGGGCGCAACCCCTGGCGAAATTTTTGAACAGTGGGGCGACGCGCGGTATCAGGTTGAAACGAATTTCAACGTTGACAAAAAATTTGCAGTCACAATAGCAAAATAGCAATCTTCACAGTACAAGAATTATGTTAATTAAAAAAGTCGCGATTGATCTTGGCACCACCAATGTGCTCGTCCACGTTCCCAAACGCGGCATTGTGATTAACGAACCATCGGTTGTCGCGATTTCTCAAGAAGACAAGAAAGTGCTCGCAGTTGGCGCTGAGGCAAAGGACATGATTGGCCGCACCCCCGATACCATTATCGCGGAGCGGCCGCTTAAAGATGGCGTCATTGCCAACTATCGGACCACCGAAGCCATGCTTCGCTATTTTATCAACAAAGCGTTGGGCGGCGTTCGGCTCTTTCGTCCGGAAGTGATGATTGCGGTCCCTGCCGGGATTACCTCAACCGAGCGGCGTGCGGTGATTGACGCGGCCATGAACGCCGGCGCGCGGGCGGCATACATTATTAAAGAACCGATTGTGGCGGCGATTGGGTCCGATATTCCCATTGGGAGCGCGTCGGGACACATGATTATTGACATCGGCGGGGGAACAGCGGAAATCGCGGTCATTTCTCTTGGCGGCATTGTGTCGTCCGGATCGGTCCGTATCGGCGGAACCCGTTTTGACCAGTCGATTGCGGAATATATTCGGAGAAAACATGGATTGGCCATTGGAGAATCCATGTCAGAAGACGTAAAAATTCGCATTGGGTCTGCCATGTTTATGAATGAACCGCTCAAGATGGATGTGAAGGGCCGTGATATGATTTTGGGTCTGCCAAAAACCATTACCATTACCTCGGACGATACCACCGAAGCACTCCAGCATGATTTGGAAGGCCTGATTGAAGCAGTCAAAGAAGTGCTCCACAAAACGCCGCCAGAACTCTCGGCCGATGTCATGGATAAGGGAATTATTATGTCCGGCGGATCAAGCCAGTTGCGCAATTTGGACGAATTGATCGCGCAAGCCACGGGTGTTGCCTGTTATGTGGCGGATGAGCCGCTGTTATGCGTGGCAAAAGGCACCGGCATCGCACTTGAAAATTTGGAAAATTATAAACGGAGCATTATGTCCACTCGATAGTTTTGTATGGATACTATTGATACCGCGCTTCAGGCGCTGAGACGCGGGGAGATCATTATTATCGTTGATGACGAGAATCGGGAAAACGAAGGCGATTTGGTCATTGCGGCAGAGCATATAACGCCAGAAAAAATGGCGTTTTTCATTCGACATACCGGCGGTGTCGTGTGTCTTGCGTTGAGCAACTCAGTCGCGGATCGGCTCAACTTGCCGCCGATGGTGGAGAAAAATACCAGTAAACGGGGAACGCCCTTTACTGTCAGTATTGAAGCGGTCGATGGCGTGAGCACGGGTATTTCCGCGCATGACCGAACACAAACTGTACTCAAAGCAATTGCTCCAAACGCGCGCCCGGAAGACTTGGTTCGTCCCGGACATGTTTTTCCGCTGAGGGCCCAACATGGCGGAGTTTTGTGGCGCGGCGGCCATACCGAGGCATCGGTTGATCTGTGCCGTATCGCCGGCCTTCGCGAAGGAGCCGTGATTAGCGAACTCATGCATGACAATGGCACCATGATGCGGCTTCCGGCGTTGATGGAATTTGCCGCGGAACATCGTTTTCCCATCATCACCATTGCGGATATTATTGCCTATCGCCATAAGACCGAAACGTTTATTCGCCGCGACGCGGAAACGGTTATTGAAACCGATACCGGCCCTTGGCGCGTGCAGGTGTATGCCGATTTGCTTCACCACGCGGAGCACGTTGCCCTGATAAAAGGAGAAATCAGTTCCATCACACCAACGTTGGTTCGCGTGCATTCCGAATGCATGACCGGGGATATTTTTGGCTCGAAACACTGCGATTGCGGCGCGCAACTCCGCCATGCGATGGCGCAGATTGACAAAGCGGGATCAGGAGTTGTTGTGTACATGAAACAGCAGGAAGGCCGCGGCATTGGTTTGGGAAACAAAATCAAAGCCTATGAATTGCAACGCACCAAGGGGTTGGATACCGTGGAAGCAAATGAAGCGCTTGGTTTTCCCGAAGATTTGCGTGAATACGGCATCGGCGCACAAATTTTGGCGGATTTGGGGGTAAAGAAAATTTTGCTTATGACCAATAACCCAAAAAAAATGGGGGGCATTAGCGGGTATGGCATTGACGTGGTAACACAGGTCCCAATCGAAGTGCCGCCGAACGGTGTGAATAATGGGTATCTTCAGACAAAGAAAGAAAAAATGGGGCATATATTGAATAATGTCTGATTTTTTATCGATGTTTTCGCAAAAAGATTATTATGTTATGGAGGAGGCAATAGGGCTTGCGCGGCAAGCGGTTGGCTTGACGTCTCCCAATCCCGCGGTGGGGGCGGTTATTGTGAAGAAAGGAAAAATTGTTGGAAAAGGATGCACACAGCCTCCGGGGAAAGCGCACGCGGAAATTGTTGCTCTGAACTCAGCAAAACAGCGCACGCGGGGCGCCACGATGTACGTGACGCTTGAGCCGCATTGTTTTTTTGGCCGGACGCCGCCATGCACCGATGCTATTGTCAGCGCCGGAATTTCTCGAGTGGTTGTTGGAATGAAAGACCCGAATAACGATGTAAATGGCAAGGGGTTGCGGCTTTTGAAGAGCGCCGGAATTGACGTGGCAATGGTGAAGGATAATTATATAGTACAGGAAATCAGATTATTGAATCAGCCGCATCTCAAATATATTCAAACCGGCCTTCCGTATGTTGTGTTGAAAGCGGGCGTGAGTTTGGATGGAAAAATTGCAACCCGAACCGGTGAATCCCAATGGATAACCGGACCGGCCGCACGCAACGATGCCCGGTTGGAACGAAGTATGTGCGACGCAGTCGTGGTTGGCGTTGGAACCGTGAACGCGGACAATCCCGGACTTGGCAGTTATGGAAAATTTCGAACAAAAAAATTATTGCGGGTTATCATTGATCCCGCGCTTTCATCACATCAAAAAAGCCGCGTGTTTCGCGATGAACAGGTTTTGGTTGTGCATACCAAAAAAGCGTCTCCGCAAAAGATTATTGCTTTCACCAAAAAAAATATTCCATTGTATTGCGCGGGAACCCGTCGCGTGTCATGGAAAAAATTGTTTGATTTTTTGGGCCGGCAGGGGGTACGGGGAATCTTTGTTGAGGGCGGTGCGGGCGTCCACGGGTCGCTCTATGATGCGTTTTTATCCAATCCGCTTCTTCTCGACCGGGTTCTTTTTTACATCGCGCCAAAAATTATTGGAGGAAAATCGGCGCTTTCTGTCGTAGGGGGAAACGGAACGCGGTCTATTTCTTCGGTTCTGTCTTTAACAAATGTACATGTGTCTCTTGTTGGGTCTGATATGAAAGTTGATGGGGTTTTTACTTTGTATTGATCCTATGATCCTCGGCATAGACGCCTCGCGCGCGAATCACGATCAAAAAACCGGCGTGGAGTGGTACGCGTTTTTTCTCATTGAAGAAATGAAAAAATTGACCGGCGCGTATCCCAATCTTCGGGTTGTGCTGTATGCGGATCAACCGCTCCGCGGATCATTGGCGCGCATGCCCCAGCATTGGACACAAAAAGTACTCAGTTGGCCGCCAAGGCGGTTATGGACGCAGTTCCGTCTAAGTTGGGAAATGTTGTTGCATCCTCCGGATGTTTTGTTTATTCCCGCTCATGTATTTCCAATTATTCATCCGAAAAAAACCGTGATGACCGTGCATGACGTCGCGGCATTTCGTTTTCCAAAAGCATATAGCTGGTTTGAACGATGGTACAGCATCTGGTCCGCGTCATACGCCGCACGAAGATTGTGGAAGGTAATTGTTCCTTCATTTTTTAGTAAAAAGGAATTGCTCGCGCTTCTTACAGCAGGAAATCGGCCGGATGCCGTTTATGATAGCGAACGCATTATGGTTATTCCGCACGGATATGATCCGGCGTATGGGGCGCCGGTGTCACCGGCCGCGATTGATGCAACTCGGAAAAAATTTGGTATTGGCGGGCCGTTTTTGCTGGCCATCGGCCGGCTGGAATACAAAAAAAATACGGCGATCCTCATTCACGCATTTGAAAATATCAAACAACGCGGCGGCGAAAGAGTGCAGAACCTCGCGTTAGTCCTTGCCGGCAAACCAGGGGTTGGATACGAGACAATTGCATCAATTCGCGAGGCAAGTCCCTATAGAAAGGATATTATTGAAACCGGATGGATTTCCAACCTCGACGCGCGATGTCTTATGAAAGTGGCAGATGTTTTTGTTTTTCCCAGTCTCTATGAGGGATTTGGCATGCCGGTTCTTGAAGCGTTTGCGTCAGGAACGCCAGCCGTTGTTTCAAAAGGAAACAGCCTGGAAGAAGTCGGCGGCTCTGCCGCGCTGTATGCGGATCCAACAGATTTAAAACAGGTCGAGGAGGCACTCTTTCGGCTTGTGACCGATTCACATTTGAGAGAGGAATACGCGCAAAAAGGGTTGTCTCGTGTGAGAAAATTTTCTTGGCGTTCTTCGGCGGAAAAAACAGTGGATGTTTTGTTGAACGCGATGACAACATGAACAAAAAGATGTCATCTTTTTCGTTTTATGGTACACTTTTTCCATGACTTCCATTATTGGGCACGCGTCTATTCTTCATTTTTTTGAGTCCGCCGCAAAAAACGGACGGCTTTCCCATGCCTATTGTTGTGTTGGGCCAAAGCGAGTGGGAAAACGCGCGGTGGTGGAGTATTTTTCCTCCCAGTGGCTCGGCGTTCTTAGCACCCATCTGTCGGTCAGTCCGGATTTTTTTCTCGTGGCTCGTGAAAACGATGAAAAGACCGGGAAGATGAAAAAAGATATTTCCATTGAGCAGATCCATCGCGTGCGCGGTTTTTTCTCTCAGCGGTCATTTGCCGGGGGGTATCGTATCGCCGTCATTGACGGCGCGGAACACCTCAGCCGAAGCGCGGCAAATGCGCTTCTCAAGACCTTGGAAGAGCCAAGAGACCGCGCCGTTCTTTTTGTAATGACCGACGACGATGCGCGTCTTCCTTCGACCATTCTTTCCCGCTGTCAGCATATCCATTTTTTCCCTGTTCATCATGACACCATAGCGTCTGGTTTGGCGGATCGGGGTTGTGAGACGCCTTTTGCCGAAGAGGTTGCTCGTTTTTCTCGAGGACTCCCCGGACTTGCCATATCGTGGATACAGGACGACGCCGCGTATCAGGCGTTTCTCAATGAAATTGCGCGGTTTCAATCGTTGATTGGCGCGCGCTTTCATGATAAACTAAAGACTATAGAAGATTTTTTTGGTTCGCCGGATGATCATATCGCGACCAGGGACGGCCTGGGGCACATTCTTCATCTGTGGTCATTCTTTGCGCGGGATCTTATTATGGCCGCCATAAATATGGAAGAACGCATGATTCATCGGTTTACCTGCGCCGCTCCGGCTTCTCTGTCTCATCTCTTATCTCTTGAGGAGACAATTCAACATTCGAAAGATTTATTGCAAAAAAATGTTCATCCCCGATTATTATTTGAACATATTCTCCTTCGTATTCCATAATTTATTTTTTTATGAAAGTATCATGGTACCGTTTTGGCGTGGCGCTTCCTCTTTTTCTTTTACTGGGCGCCGGCTGTCTTTTGTCCACTAAAGAAGCACCGCAAACCACCGGACCAGCCGGCATGTTTTTATCTCTTGATAAAGGCGAATCATGGCAACAAATTGCCGCCTTGCCCACGATCTCCGGCGTTGAAAGCATTGGCAACGTGAGTGTTTTTCGGCTTGTGGAGGATCCGCAAGACACAAAAACCGTATATCTGTTGTCCAAACAAAGCGGAATGTTTTATACATATGACGATGGCAAAACATGGCAACGGCCGAGTGACGCCCGTCTTCGTGAAGGATTGCTCTATAGCATTGCCATCCATCCAAAAGATAAATGCACGATGTATACCACGAATGGCACGGAAATTTTAAAAACCAACGACTGCGGGCGCAGTTGGGAAGATATGTATCTTGAGACGCGATCGGATGCCCGCATGAGCGCGATTGCGTTTGAGCCGTTTCACCCCTATGATATTATAGTGGGAGAATCCAATGGAGACATTTTACGAAGTACCGACGCCGGCAGAAGCTGGACGGTCACCGAACGCCTCAAAATTCCTGTTGTTGACATACAGGCAGATGAATTTGAGTCCGGGCTGTTTTATCTCATCACCAAAAATCAGGGACTGTATCGCTCGGTCGATCGGGGATACAGCTGGGATTCGCTTCAGGCGCCTTTGGCAGAATTCGCGGGCGCGCTGGATTACCGGCGTTTTCTCCGCCACCCGGAGAAACCCGACGTTTTATTTTGGATTTCAACCTATGGTATTTTGTTTTCCAACGACCGCGGCGATTCATGGTCGGCCATGGATTTGATTACGCCGCCCGGGAGCGTGAATATCTATGCCTTCGACATCAACGGACATAACGATAACGAAATGTATTATACGGCAACGCTCAAGGACAATACCCGTTCTACGTTTTATAAAACCATTGACGGGGGAAGAACGTGGACGACGAAAAAGCTACCCTCCGGTCAAATTCCGGCCGTGTTGAGGGTGCACCCGGAAAATGAATCGTGGCTGTATCTCGGATATACCACGCCATAATTTTTTCGTATTTTTTTATGTTTGCTCTTCAGCAGTACAAAGAACAATTTGTCAATACCATTGATCACTTGAAGCAGGAAATTTCCGGCCTGCGCACCGGCCGCGCCACGCCTGCCCTTGTCGAAGACATTATAGTCGAAGCCTACAATGTACGGCAGCCGGTGAAAGCCCTCGCGTCCATTAGCGTGGTTGACGCAAAAACCATTACCGTACAGCCGTGGGATAAAAGTATTTTGCAAAATCTTGATGCGGGAATTCGGGCATCCAATTTGGGAATCAACCCGGTCAATGACGGCGTCCTGCTGCGGCTTGTTTTACCCGATCTTACCCAAGAAAGACGCGGAGAATTGATTAAAGTGCTCCACACCAAGCTGGAGCAAGCGCGCATTGGGGTTCGGAAAGTTCGTGAAGAGATCCGCGATACCATTGATCGAGCCGAAAAAGAAAAACAGATTTCTGAAGATGAAAAATTTTCTTCGCAAGAAGATTTGGAAAAAATGGTGAAGGACTACAATGAAAGTATAAAACAAATTGGCGAAGAAAAAGAAAAAGAAATTCAGACCATCTAGCTGTTATGAATCCTGAAAGACGCGCACGAAGAGACGACGAGCCCAAAAGAGAACGACCATTCATGCGTACGTGGAGACGGTGGCTTGCGCTTGGCGCGTTGGTGACCATTGGCGGCGCGTGGTATCTGGGTCGAGAAGGAAGCGGTGATCATCCTGCAGCAGAAAAACTCACTGAACCGGAAGACCCGTCTTTTGGATTAGATCCAAAAGATTTTGATGATATGCCGGAAGATGAACGCGAAGAAGCGGATGCTGCGATTGCCACGCTTGAAGAGGCTGTAGAAGATGCGAGAAAACGAGAGCGAATTCAGGCCCTGCCGCGAATGGGAGGAGAAGAGGAAAAAAAAGAACAAGAAAAAGAAGCCGAGATGGCGTATTTGAAAGATTTGTTTACCCGAAACGCGACGCTTTTTGATCCGGATTCACTCCATGAGCTTGGCCAACACCGCTACGTTATTATAGGGAGAAAGGACAAATATGGCGTTCCGGTCCCATCTCTGCCAATTATGATTACCGTAGATGATTTGGAAAAACAGGCGTTTCGTGTTACTTCCCGTTTGGAATCCTATTACACACCGGGACAATATAATGGCAGGATCCGTTATGAGGCCATAGCACTTGGTGGGCAGACCATTATTGAGGAGGCAAATCAATACGCTGCAATTTTGGAACAATCTGCGGCATGCAATCTCGGTGATATTTCATTTAAGGAATACATTGCCGCAGAGGAAAAATTTTTTCCCGGTGGGTTGGACTTGAGAATTGCCGAAGCACAGTCCGAACTCGAGAGCCTTCAAGAAGAGTGCGCCCATGATTTGGCCATCGGCGCCGGGGAAGCAACACTTGGGAGATGTTCCTGGCAACAGGATGGATTGGCTGACAATATTTCCATGTTGGAAAAAATAAAGGCCAATTTAGGTCTGTAATTTATTGCAAACAGAGGTATGGTGCTTCTATGAAAATCGTTCTCCAAAAAGTAAAATGCGCTTCAGTTGGGGTTGGAGGACAAACCGTAGGGGATATTGCTCATGGTTTTTTATTACTTGTCGGCATTTCTCATGACGATACGGAATCCGATGTTGACTGGATAACAAAAAAAATAATCACCCTCCGATTGTTTTCCGAAACGACGGATACATTTATGGAAAAAAATATTCAGGAAGTCGGCGGGTCGGTTTTGGTGGTCTCGCAATTTACCCTGTATGGCGATTGTCGAAAAGGAACACGGCCGAGTTTTTCGGACGCCGCGCGACCAGAGGAGGCAGAAGTACTGTATCAGTTGTTTGTCCAAAAACTGCGCGATGCCGGACTTTCAGTCGCAACCGGTGTCTTTCAGGCGCACATGGACGTGTCGCTCGTCAATGATGGACCAATAACGCTCGTTCTTGACTCAAAAAAGAACCCATGATAGTCTTGTCGTATGAGTAACGATCCCAAGACCATACCAATGGTCTTTTTATTTTGAATCACGGTTGGTATACTACCACCACTATTCTTTTGTTCTATGAAGTCACTTGAGCCTATTGTATCTCTTGCAAAGAGACGGGGGTTTATTTTTCAGTCGTCGGAAATTTATGGCGGTTTGTCGTCGTGTTATGATTATGGTCCTCTTGGCGTGGAATTAAAAAATAATGTAAAGCGCATGTGGTGGAAGGCTATGGTCCAAGATCGGGATGATGTTGTTGGGCTTGATTCGGCCATTCTTATGCACCCCAAAACGTGGGAAGCCAGCGGTCACGTGGAAGGCTTTACCGACCCCTTGGTGGATTGTAAAGTCTGCAAAAAACGGTGGCGTGCCGATCATTTGTTGGAAGCAAAAGGCATGAAACCGGATTTTCGGCCCGGCGCGTGGGATAAATCCGTGGTTTGTCCCAGTTGCGGTGGGGAGCTTACCGATGTCAGAAAATTTAACCTGATGTTCAAAACGTTTATGGGCGCCGTCGAAGATGACGCAAGTCAAATTTATTTACGACCGGAAACTTGTCAAGGCATTTACGTCAATTTTCTCAATGTGCAGCAGTCCATGCGGCTCAAGATGCCGTTTGGCATCGCGCAGGTTGGGAAAGCCTTCCGCAACGAAATTACGCCAGGGCACTTTACCTTTCGCACGCGCGAGTTTGAACAAATGGAACAGCAATTTTTTGTGGCGCCCGGAGAAACCGGTCCGTATTTTGAAGATTGGAAAGCGCGGCGCATGCAATGGTATTTAGATTTGGGAATCAAAAAAGATCACCTGCGATTTCGAGACCACGAAGGGCATGAATTGGCCCACTATGCCAAAGCAGCGGCTGACATTGAATATTTATATCCGGATCAAGGCTTTAAAGAATTGGCCGGTATCCACGATCGGGGAAACTGGGATTTGTCGCGCCATCAGGAGTTTAGCGGACAGAGTTTGGAATATTTTGATCCGGAAAAGGGCGAGCGGTATACCCCACATATTGTGGAAACATCCGATGGCGCCGATCGGGCAACCCTTGCTTTTTTGATTGATGCGTATCAAGAGGTGGAAGCGCGGAGCGGCGACGACGACGCAAAACACGAAAAAGAAGTGGTGCTGCGGCTCCACAAACAATTGGCTCCCATAAAAGCCGCCATTTTACCGCTTTCCAAAAAAGAGCCGCTGCAACAGCTCGCGAAAGATATTCAAAAAACCCTCCGGGCCACATGGATGACTCAGTACGACGAAACCGGTTCGATTGGCAAACGGTA
Organism: Candidatus Magasanikbacteria bacterium RIFCSPHIGHO2_02_FULL_48_18; assembly: GCA_001784285.1. GTDB lineage: Bacteria > Patescibacteriota > Patescibacteriia > Magasanikbacterales > UBA922 > UBA10181. Next base: position 267,262 of record MFQC01000003.1, on the reverse strand, counting down.
TCGCCGTCAGGACGAAACAGGAACACCATTTTGTGTGACGGTAGATTTTGATAGCCTCGAAGACAAAAAAGTGACAGTTCGCGATCGGGATACGATGGAACAGGAACGAGTGGCGGTTGAAGAATTAGAGGCGTATATAAAGGAAAAGATGAAGGTATGATTATTCAGAAGTCCCGTAGATTTTTCTTTTTTTGTTTTCTTATAGTCACTGCTTGTGTTGTTTCTTATTTTTCTGTTTTTATACACCGTGAATTACACAGAGATTGTCCGGGAATTGAAAATAATTTTTGTCCGAGTAAAGTAGCTGGTTTCCCTGTTATCTTTTTGGTTGATAGTTTTTCCGTATCTGTGGTAGGCCATATCAGCTTTATCGAAGATGAGTTTTTGGCAGACGCTTTTTTCTATAACACACTTTTTTATTTTTTTCTTTTTTATTTTATCGGTGACCTAGTTTGGAAAAAATATATATAAAATATGTTTACCTCATACACCCTAAAAAACAATGCACGGGTCATATTGATTCCACAAGAAGATACCCATTCCGCGACCACATTGGTTATGTACCCGGTTGGGTCACGGTATGAACCGGAAAAATTGGCCGGTGTGTCCCACTATATTGAGCACCTCATGTTTAAGGGAACAAAAAAACGAAAAAATACGCTGATTTTGACGAGAGAAATTGATCGCCTGGGCGCGGAATATAATGCGTTTACCGGAAAAGAATACACGGGATATTATATCAAGTCGGATGCGCAGTACCTCGAAACGTCGCTTGATATTTTGTCCGACATGCTTTTTTCTTCCCTCTTTGACCCAAAAGAAATGGAGCGAGAAAAAGGGCCGGTGATAGAGGAAATTCGCATGTACAACGACAACCCGCTTATGAACATTGAAAATGTTTTTGAAGATTTGCTGTATGCGGGCTGTCCTTTGGGGAGAGATATCGCCGGAACGGAAACGCATGTGAAAAGCTACCGCCGGGAAGACGTGTTGGCCTATAAAGAAAAATACTATGTCCCGAGGAATATGACCGTTGTTATTGCGGGGAATATTCCGGGAAACATTACAACCCTTATTGACGCGTATTTTGCAAAAGAACAATCCGCGCGGCGTCCGTCGGCCGCGTTTCGTCACTTTCAATATGGCCCAGGCGAAAAAATACAGCGGATACGATTGCAAAAAAAACAAACCGATCAAACGCAACTCATGATTGGTTTTCCCGGGTTTGCGCACGCGGCCAAAGAAAATGACACGCTTTTTGTTTTGAATGCCATTTTTGGCGCGTCCATGAGTTCGCGTTTGTTTATCCAAATTCGGGAACGGCGCGGCCTTGCCTATATGATTCGAAGCGGCTCAGAAGCGTTTCACGATACGGGATATCAATATATTCGAGCCGGTCTTGAATCAAAAAATATCAACAAAGCATTATCTGTGATTGCGCAGGAAATAAAAAAAATGGTTGAACGTCCGGTAACAGACCGGGAACTCCGCGACGCAAAAACGCATATCCGGGGTTCTGTAACGTTGTCATTGGAAGATTCCAGCGCGCAAGCCAATTGGTATGCGAGACGAGCGCTCTTTTATCCGATGGTGGAAACTCCGGAAGATGTTTTGAAAAAAATTGACCGCGTGACCAAAGAACAGATTCAGGCGCTTGCAAAGAGAATTTTTCGCATGCATGAAATGCGGATTGCGATTATTGGAGATGTCAAAAAAGAGACCATAACATTTTAACCCTATGTTTTTTTTCGCGAATTGGAAAATGTATCTTTCTCTTGAAGAATCGGCGACTCTCGCAAAAAAGATTTCGACGATTTCATTTGATGTCGCGGCCATAACCGCGGCGGTGTTTCCCGACAGTCTTGCATTGACACGGGTGAAAGACGCGCTCACAGGCTCTTCCGTATCGCTCGGCGCTCAAAATGTGGCGTGGGTGCCGCAGGGCGCGTATACCGGAGCGCTTTCCGCGCTCTTGTTCCGGGAAGCGGGCGCGTCGTACGCGCTTGTGGGTCATTCGGAACGACGGCATATTTTTGGCGAATCGGATCCGGACATACGGAAAAAAATGCAGGCCTGTTTTGACGTTGGCCTTGCTCCCGTTTTGTGCATTGGCGAAACCGCCGAGGATCTCGACCGCGGCAAGCGGCAGTATCGTCTGAAAAAACAACTGATGACCGCGCTTCAGGGTATGGATCTGTCGGACAAATCGTGGTTTATCGCGTATGAACCCGTGTGGGCCATTGGAACCGGCAAACCATGTCTTCCGGCCGATGTGGACGACGTGCACGGATGGATCCGGGAAGAAGTGCGCCAGTACGCCAGTGCAAACGTTCCGCTCTTGTACGGGGGTAGCGTGAACGCGGAAAATATAGTATCCTATACCTCGCGTTCGTGCGTTGACGGGGTATTGGTCGGCGGCGCGTCCACCACGTACGACTCTTTTCTCTCGCTTGTTCACGCAATCGGCGCCTCTCTTGCTTGATTGAGTGTTTGTATGGCAACGATTCTCCCTTTTTTTCTTATTCTTCTTTCGTTAGCCACGATCATTGTTATTGTTATCCGAAAATTTCCGCGCATTTCTCTCCTCGACGTGGACAATTTGCCGGAAGTGAAACTGGAGCGGAAAAAAGACGAGTTCTGGAAAAAACGCGTTGAAGAAAAAGCAAAGGTATCCCAAAAAGAATTATCCGCGCGCTTGCGGCCGTTTTTTCAACGCCTGAAAGACATCCAGTTGCAATTTCGTCAGTATGTGGGAAAAGTGGAACGGTTATTGATGCAAGAAAAAATACGGCGATTCAGCGGCACAGGAACAAAAGACAAAACCCAGGCCGAAGACATTCGCACGTTTCTCCAGGAGGGGCAGTTTGCGCTTGCGAACGGCTCGTACGAAGACGCGGAAGAAAAATTTCTCTCCGTTATTCGGCTGGATCAAAAAAATGTGGACGCGTATCGCGGACTTGGCGATGTGTATTACAAATTAAAAAAATTTGATGAGGCGGAGGAAACATTTCAATTTCTGATTCAGCTTGATCCGGAGGAGGATCAAACGTTTGTCCGGCTGGGCGAATTGAAGGAAGAAGAAGGGAATGTGGTTCAAGCAATTGAATACTATCAGCAAGCCATTCTTCTTAATCCCAATATTTCAAGCCGCTTTGCGCGGCTTGCCGATGTGTTGCGAGAGGCGGGACAGCAAGAAAGCGCGCTTGCGGCCATACAAGAAGCTGTGGAACTTGAGCCTCAAAATCCAAAATATCTTGACAATCTCACAGAGGTCAGTATACTTGCCGGAGATAAAAAATTGGCAGAGCAGGCTTTGCAACAGTTGCGCATGGTGAATCCGGAAAATCAAAAAATTGACATTCTCAAAGATAAAATAGAACACATGGCTTCTTCATAACATACGCCATCTTAGCTCAGCTGGTAGAGCAACACTTTTGTAAAGTGAAGGTCCGGGGTTCGAATCCCCGAGATGGCTCGAGGGGTCGGTACTCAAGCGGTCAACGAGGACAGACTGTAAATCTGTTGGCTCTGCCTTCGCAGGTTCGAATCCTGCCCGGCCCACCAGGATCTTTGTCCCGACTTTTGTCGGGGTAAAGTCCTTTGTTCATCAAAAATCAAGTTTACTTTTTCTCAACCGCGGAGATGGAGGACCGCGGGCTTCAACGAGGGTGGCGCCCTCGTTTTTGCGACCCTGTTTTGGACATCCTGTCTGTCCGAATTTGGGTTTTGAGGCAAAACGCCATTCACGGCAGTTTCACAAGGGGACTGCCAAAACCAAAAACCAGAGGAGAGCAGTTATGGCTCCAACCGGTGAAGCGCTTATGGCCGCCCTTGGCTATGGCGCAAGAACCACGGTGGAACGCCCGAGCCAGGGGGCGTACCACTTGAACCCGACAAACCTGGTCATGATGGGCGAGACGCCGATTCTTCGGCGGCTTCGCCCACTCGTCCGCACCGCGGAAAAGCTCGGCGTTCCGGTCACACATCTCGCGGTCGGCAGTCTGTCGCGTTTGCCGCCGGATCGCATCTATCGCGCGATCGTGGCCGACCCGCGTCACCCCGAGTCCTACCCTCAGGCCTTCGGCGAGCAGGTGCTTCTCGACGCGCTCGCCCAGAACCTGACAGGGATGACTGGAGTCCGGATCACCTCCGAGGACAGCATGATCACCCCCGGGGGGATCGGGGCTGTCTTTGGGGCGATCAATCTCGTCACACGGCCAGGAGATCTGGTAACCGTGTTTCGGCCTTCCTGGCCGAACACACCGGTCATCTGCAAGCTTCTCGGCCGTTCGGTGCAGGCCATCACCACGGACCCTAGCGAGGGATTCCGTGTGACGCCGAGTCTGTTGCGGCGGGTCAAGCAGGAGAGCCGTCTCGTCGTCATCGAGCGGCCGGGAAACCCGACCGCTAAGAACTGGGACGACGATGAGCTCGGAGCAGTCAGAGATTTTCTTCTCGACCCGCAACGCCGTGAGACGTGCGTCCTTGCGGACGAAGAGTACTACGGCGTCAGCGATGGACTGCCGCGCTCAATCCTCGAACTCGGGCTTTCGCGGACGATCTCGACCGCGGCCTGGTCCAAGACGGCCTGCATCACGTCTGCGCGGCTCGGCCGACTCACGACCCTCGACCGGCGCATCCGGCAACTTCTGGTCCCCTGGAGCAACCTCTGGCTCGGAGTCAACAACTTCATGAACGTACAGCATGCCCTCGCTGTACTCGTGAACGACTTCGGGCCGGAGGGGTTGCCTGCCTACTTCTGGGCGCTCAACCAGGAGATGGCCGACAACCGACGCATCGCGAGAGAAGTTCTGGGGTACGTCTCTGGGCTTCGGCTCATTTCCGGCCAGGGGGCCTACTACGACGTCGTGGTGTTCGAGGACCCCCAACTCGACGAGGTCCAGCTCCTTCTCCACCGTCTGCTCGCGTCGATCGCCGCGGCTCGGGACGGGGAGCGGAACGGTGATCTTCCGAAGTTCACCTACTGCATCCCACTGTCCGGCTTCCAGGACATCGAGAACGGCCAGGTCATCCGTGGCCTTCGGGTGACCCACTCCAAGCAGGGTGACCAGCTCCGGGCCGCCCTGCAAGTCCTGGTCGACATGATCCGGGATTACCGTGAGGCCGGATACCCCCACTATGGGGGTATTGAAGAGGTCACGGGCAAGGTGCTGGCGGGGGTAGCGGTTGAGCCGATGCAGGCCAGCCGTTCTACCTCCATCACCACGTTCCCGGCCGTCGCGCAGGCCTAATCCCCCCACCCACAGCGGTCTGGGCCCCGCTGTTCGTTCGATGAACTCTTCCACAAGGAGGCGCAAACGCCTCTGCCGGTCGAGTCCTAGCCCACACTCGACCATCCTCTTCTGTTTTGAACCATAATCAAGGCAGATAGGGTGCTTAGAACCTGTTTCAAATAGTCCACATCGCGTGGACTATTTTTTGTTTTTTTGCTATACTCAAGGCAATTCTTTTTAACTCTTATACGTATCCTCTATGAACAAAAAAATGTTGTATGGGCTGGGAGGAATTTTATTACTCCTTTTGATTATTGTTGGGGTGTTCAAGGTGTTATTTTACTACGGAACATCCATGGGTACTTCTTATCCCTATAACCAATATTATGAAGGCGACGAATCCGAATCTCAGACAGGTGCACTGGGAGGGGTGACACAGCGTTTGTCTTTAGATAGACTTGGCGATCAAAAAGCAGATCTTGAAGCCGCTACCCCGGGTCCAAAAGAACCGGGACAGCCGGACGACGGATCAGTCAATCGGCTTATTATTAAAACTGGATCGCTCTCAATGGTGGTAGAAGACGTCGCACAGACGATAGCGGATATTAGCGCCTTTGCGGGTCAAGAAAAAGGATTTGTCGTCGCGAGCCAAATTTCACAAGCCGATATTGCTCCATCAGGAAGTATTACTATTCGCATCCCATCTGCGCGGTTTGACGCGGCGGTTGCGGCCGTGAGCAACATGGGAGAGGTGGAGAATCGCTCGGTCAACGGACAAGATGTGACGGAAGAATATGTTGATCTTGACGCTCAGCTCGGAAATCTTCGCGCGGCAGAGAGCCAGTTTTTGGAAATTATGAAAAAAGCGATTAGAATTGATGATATTTTGGCAGTCCAAAGAGAACTCACGACCGTGCGGGCGCACATTGAACAAATTGAAGGACGCATGAAATATTTAAAACAAAGCGCGGACCTGTCAACACTCACCGTGTATCTGTCGACCGATCCGGAAGGGCTTCCGGCAATTGATGATTCCGATTCTTGGAAACCTATTGCGGTTGTAAAAGAGGCGATGCGCAGTTTGACCGATCTTGGGAAGGGATTGGTTAGTGCCATTATTTGGGTGGTCATTTATATACCGCTGTGGCTTCTTCTTTTTCTTGTCGTGTATCTTGTTCGTCGAGTTATCCGCAGAAAAAGAATGCAAAAAAACGGAAGACAATAGAGAAAGAATTATTTTTAAATTTTTGCATATGCAAAAAGGAAAATGCACCGGAACGAAAGTAGGCTTTGCCCTCCTCGTCATCGGTGGCCTTAACTGGGGCTTGGTTGGCCTTGGGGGGTGGTTTGGAGGAAATTGGAACGTGGTCAATCTTATTCTTGGAGGCGTTAGCTGGCTGGAAAATTTGGTCTATGTGTTGGTCGGTCTTGCCGCGGTGATGTCACTCTTTAAATGCAAATGCAAGGTGTGCAAAAGCGGAGACATGGAAAGCAAATAAATCCCGTACCTTTCAGCTCCCTCATTCCCGTAGTAAGCTACGGGATTTTCGGGAAAGGTGCAGGATAAATTTTTGGAACGGCAAAAATTATCAAAAGTATAAAAAATCCCCGGCGCAAGCTGGGGGTTTTCTGTTAAAAATTTAGGAAAAAATATTGTCCAATAATAATGATGCACAAAATGCAATAGCAGTGTTGTTGTTATACGAGCCAGTATTCTTTTCTGCCAATATCCAAAATAGAAAGATCCACTGTGTGCACGATCATGGTTTCATTATTATGTTCTGTTTTTGCAACCGGCCCAACAATGGGGAGTGTTATTTGCGAGTGTCCAATGAGGGTATCCACAGTTCCGTTTGGAAATTTCATCACGCCGGCGGCGTTTGCGTAAATAAACATGATGTTGTTTTCAAGGGCTCGCGTACGGCAGAGGGCGTCAATATGATCTTCTTCACACGTGGAATTCCATTTAGCGCCTTCTCCTGCAATTTCTTTATACCAATAACTGGGACAAAAGACGACACGCACTCCCAATTGTTTCATTCGTTCAAATATCTCCAGGAATACAATGTCCCAGCAAATAATAATGCCGGCTTTGCCGTATGCGGTGTTAAATACGGTAATATCCGTCCCCGGGTCTATGAATGATTTTTCAGAAATATAGGGATGATTTTTGTGGTAGATCCCAAGAACCTTTGGAATGTGCGGCGGTATTCATCGCCATGATTCAGATTTTCTTGATTGCCAAAAATTGACGCAGTGATGAAATCTTCAGGAAACACGACGACGTTTGCGTGTTCTTTGGATGCTTTTTGTATAAAATATTCGGCCCGCTCTATATTTGTTTTGGGTTCAAGGTGAGCAATAGCATATTGGACAAGGGCGACAGTAACATTCATAGGGAGAATTATCTTTCAAATACAGAGATCATATCAATATTTTGCAGAGAGTTCAACGGGAGAAAAATATAATGTGTCAACCGCTCCCGCCAGATTGGTCGACAATGTTGAACGCCTGGCGGGGCGGTGTGTGCTCGGTCAGGAGAGCGGCGGCAGGGTGACGCCGAGCGCCCTCTCGATGTGGGCGCGGAGGGCGGTGAGGAAGGAGTCCTCAGCCCCGCGCGCCACGGCGGCTTCGGTTCGTGCCGTCAGCTCGGTTGTGATCTGCTCGAAGAGAGAACCGACCAGCCTCCATATTTTTCGAGCCGTCTTCGGGGATCGAACCCGAGACCTCAGCCTTACCATGGCGGCGCTCTACCAACTGAGCTAAGACGGCATTGACGCGAGAAAAAGTATATAATTTTTTTATTTTTTCGTCAAGGCAAGACGGCATTGACGCGATTGCATTTCAGAATTATGTTCCTCATCCTGGCAATCGATTGGTCGATTATCGACTCAAAGCCGCGGCCGGCACGTATGCCTACAAAGTGTATGGGCACGGAAGCATCTATACACAGCTCCAGCAGTTCAATTTTCTCATTTCAAGTCGTTTGGCGCTTCTTCCAAGCTGGAATGTCTCATTTTCTTCCCCCGTCTTTTCTTCTTCTCTCCATTCTTGTTCGCTGAGCGGATTTTCCGGATTTATAATATGTATTATTCCTTGACGCACATGGGTATTATTTTTTCCATCAGTTGACCATGGCAAGGCATGCGTATAATGGAGCATGACGGGCACAGTATTTTCATATTCTACGGTATGGATAACCAACATGTGGTCGGGCGTCGCAAATTTTCCGGTTTCCAAAAACACAATCATGTCTCCCGGATTCGCGTCTTTTATTGCAACAACGCGACTGTTTGCGTCGTGTGAAAATGTTTTGACGCCAGTGTTTTCTGCAGGTCTCAAGTGCGTGAGCAATGTTCTGATCGGATTTTTTGCATGGGGAAAGGAAAGCATTTTTTTGAGTCGTCCACGGTGTTCCGCATTGAGGACATGGTAGACCAATCCGGAGCAATCAACGCCCAGCTGGTGATCGGTCAAAAATTGTCTGAGCGTATCCGCGTTATATTCATCAATGGGGAGATGTTCTTTGAGCGCAATAATATGCGCTTCATCCACAATTTCTTGCGGCGTTCCTTTGCCAATAAGAACCCGGAGGGCGCCGCGCATTTTGATTCGGCGATTATTAAAATACGGGCAGGGGACTGAGACTGCCGAAAAAGGGAGGTGACAATACTCATGAATCACGCGCATGGCGTATTCGGAAAGCGTTTTTGTTTGCATAGCGTTTACACCATATCGTGAACCAGCGAAAGAATTTCCTTTCCCGTCGTATTCAGTATACCATTTTTTTGCATAACCCATGTATCGGACTGGATACGCAAAAGGTCGGCGTTGTGATCGGTATTGGCATAGGGGATCACAAAAAATCCATGGTGTTGGCCGGGAATTATTTTCCGCAGTGTGTGTCTTTTTTTTGTGACGCGCTGAACGAGTTGCGCCCCGTTTTTTATGTTTGTGAGAGGAAGATGGGTTTTCTTTTTGAGAAGCGCGCATATATGGGCTTCACAAATCGTTTGTGTTTTTGGCTGTGTTTTTTTTTGTTTTTTTTGGAGCCACGACTCAAAGACCGCTGATGCTGGCTGGCGCGCGTTGATTTCGATAAGAAAAAGTTTGCCCGTTTTTTTTTCGCATATCACGTCAATGCCAAAGAGACCAAGCCAACCGTCTTTTTTGAGACGTTTCCCGACATACCTCGCCAAGGTTGCAATACGGGTGCGTTGTTCGGCATTAAGAAGTATGGATGGGAGCATCCAGTCATTTCCGACGGTCGCGAATCGTTCGTCGGTAAACGGTTTCAGTCCGGTAATTTGATAACTGATATTGCCAACCAGAATGGTGCTGTCCGTGACAACCGCGTTTACCGTAAACATGGGGCCGTCAATATACGCGGTGACGCGCGCCTCCCGTTTGGGGAATTTTTTTTGAATCGCTCGGAGTTGTTTTTTTGATGTAATGAATGTGGTCCCAAGTCCGGTATGCGCGCGATTAAACTGGAGCATAAAGGGGATGTCTTGCCATGTGATGTTGTTGCACTCTTCCTTGGTGTGTGGCGGAAGATAAGAAGAGAGCGCGCCAAGCCAAGAGAGTTGGGACAATTTTTCTTCTACCCGATTTGAAAGCAACGAGGGTGGGTTCAAAAGAGGCCAGCCGCTTTCATGACAGATGCGTTCAATCTGGGGGGTATTTTTAAACACCATAATTTTGGGTTGTGCAAATGGTGCGATGAACGCTTTTGTTTTTTTATGCGCTAAAAGTTCCCGCGTGTCGAGCAGTTTTTTTTCTTTTATCAATAAGACATTTTTATTATTTTTGGCGATTGACACTGCAAAGTCGGTTTTGTTGGCAACAACAAAATACCCACGCGTATCGAGTGGAAGCCCCAGGGCGCGTTCGATGTCTCGCGTAACATAGATCACGGGACGGCTCCCTATTTTTTTTTCTTGCTTCATTCCCCAAGTATAGCAATTTTTGGTGCTTTTTCAAGGTCTTTCTATTGACATTCTTTCTCATTTTTGGTTGGATGATGGGGAACATCGGGGGGAAGGCGAAAGGATTATGGCGGATAAAACCGTACACGAAACCGAGAAGATCCTCAAGGGAATGGTCGGGCACGGGGTCCGGTATCTCGAGGGGAAGCGTTTTGGCTTCGTTGGGACGTTGAGCAGTGTTAAGGTCGAGCGGTTCTCCTTGAACGGCCAGAAAATGGTTTCTATTAGTCTCAGATTCCACGGTCTCGGCACGCTTGGGGAGTACGAATTTCCTTATGGGGTTGACCAGGGTGGTAGCTTTGAGTGTCTCTCGACCCTGAAGGCCGGCGCCTTGATTGGGGCATGGGTGGGTGAGAATTTGTTTGTTTCTCTCTCCACCGTGTATTCCAATAAGGAAATCGTGGTTTTGGGTTCTGCTGATTCTCGTCCTTAGCACACATCTGCGCGGGGGAGGACCGGAGGACCTCCCCTTACCCACAATAACCAGAGAATGGTTGTTTTTTTGTTTTATCACTGTTTATCCACAGAAATTATTGAAAAGGAAAGAAAAGTGGTGTATTATGGGTTTCAGTGGGGATAAATGGGGAATAATACGTTCGATGCTTGTCAACGTATATTGCTTTTCTTCTATGTTTATTGGCGAATATAGCCACAATTTGGATGAAAAAGGTCGGCTCGCTATCCCCAAAAAATTTCGTGCGGCGCTTGCCGAAGGCGCGGTAGTCACAAGAGGACTAGATCATTGTCTGTTTTTGTATACCAAACAGGAATGGCACATTCTCGCCGACAAACTTTCCAACCTGCCTTTTGCCCAAGCCAATACGCGGGCGTTCGCCCGTCTTATGCTTGCCGGCGCCATGGATGTCGCCGTGGATAAACAAGGTCGAATCATGTTGCCGGATTATTTGCGCACATTTGCTGGTCTCACCAAAGGAACCATTGTGGCCGGTCTGTACAACCGTCTCGAAATTTGGGACCAGAAAACGTGGAGCGAATACACCAAACGCACCGAGCAGGAAAGCACGGAAATTGCCGAACAGATGGGTGCGCTTGGCGTATAGTTTTTCTCCACCTATGAGACATATCCCGGTTTTACAACATGAAGTGTTGACATGGCTCAATCTTAAGCCCGGGATGAATGTGGTTGACGCGACCGCCGGAGACGCGGGGCACGCGGAAGCACTGCTTCAGCACATCGCTCCAAATGGAAAACTTCTTGCCATTGATGCGGATGCAGAGTCCATGTTGCGAGTCAAAAACTATCTGTATCCGTTTGGTAATCGCATCGTGTATTCTCGTGAAAATTTTGTTCATTTGGAAGATATCATTCACAAAGAGCAGTTTCCTCCAATCCATGCCATCCTGTTTGATCTGGGGTGGTCCACGCCGCAGTTTGAAGAGCGAGGCCGGGGGTTCAGCTTCCAAAAAGATGAGCCGCTCGATATGCGGTTTGATCCATTGATGGAATGCGGCACAGACGGACCGTATGACGGATGCACGGCAAAAGATTTGGTCAATGGTTTGCCGCAAGAAGAGCTCGTGCGCCTCTTTCGCACGTATGGGGAAGAAAAATTGAGCCGCGAAATCGCGGGAGCCATTGTCGCGTCGCGAAAGCGCCAGGAGATTGCGACTACCGGAGATCTGACGGCCATTGTCCTCTCGGCATATCGCACAAAGTTGAAAAGCAAAAAAGAGATTCCCTGGGTGGGGGGTCTCCATCCGGCAACCAAAGTATTCCAAGCGCTTCGAATTGCGGTCAATGATGAATTGGGTGTTTTGGAAAAAGCTCTGCCGCAAGCGGTGAATGTGCTTCAGCCGGAAGGAAGATTAGCAGTTATTTCCTTTCATTCTTTGGAAGACAGAATCGTCAAACATTTTTTCAAATCACACGAGGGGAAAACGCTTGCAAGTCTTACGAAAAAACCAATCCAGTCTTCGCAGGAAGAATGGGACAACAACCCGCGAGCGCGCTCCGCAAAATTACGAGTCGTCAAAAAATTATAATGTGTATTCAGCATTCCATGTATTCCTACATCAGAAAAAAACCAACATTGCGTCAAAAAAATCTTGCGATGAAGCAGTGGCTCATGAGCGCCACCGTTCGCGTTGGTTTATTTTTGTGGGTTGCATTGTTTGGCGTGCTCTATGTGATCCAAACCACCGCCGTATCCACAAAAGGATTCGCCATCAGTGATTTAGAGCAAAAAAAAGAGGAATTGCATATTGAAGTGAAAAAAATGGAAGCCGATATCGCATCGCATCGCTCGCTCCAAGCAGTGGAAGCACGGCTTCAAGAATCCGATTTGGTTCGGGCGGAAGCGCCGCAATATATCACTCTTGGGGACACAACCGTTGCCCAGCGCTGACATTCTTTGTGTCATAGCAATCTCCTTTTCATGGGAGTTTTTTTATTTTTGTGCTAAACTACAGGTATCTCTTTTCCCATGTCTATGTGGATTCTTGTCTTCCAGAGAATCGCGATTGAATTTATTTTAGATGTCTTGTATTTCCCGCTCTGGTGGTATACCGCGGGAGCGAAGCACACGCTTTTGTTTTGCGTTCGGTTGTTTCAAGACGCGAATCTTTCCTTTGCGCCCTTGCTGTGGCTCAAAAATCTTTTTGTGCCCATGTTTGGCCAGCGCGATTTGCAGGGCAGGCTCATGAGTATTTTTATGCGCTTTGTCAATGTGATCGGCCGCTCGATTGCGCTCACGGTATGGTTTGGTGTCTTGGTTTGTCTTTTTCTCGCATGGATGATTTTTCCGCTTGCGGTGTCGTACATGTTGTTTTTGTCATTTATTTTTTAAAACGATATTTGGCGCTTTGATCTATGCTCTTCACCAAAAATGCTTCACTTGCGCTTCTTCGTTGTGGTGCATGTCACGGAGCCGGATATCGCGGATTTCGCCGTTGTTCGTCGTGCCATGGCATGACGGTTGCGCGAATAGCGCGGGGGGTGTTGCTCTATTGGGGCGAACCGCTTACCCGGTATCATGTGACGGTCCGGCATGTGCGACGATGGAAAAAAATGTTTGAGCTGACTGGATCTGTTGTTTTTGGTGTTGGCTTTTTGGCGCTATACCTGTATGTCCTTTCTTCAAGACCAATTTTGAATAATGTCTTTACCCTTCATTATTGGATGACAAGCGCCGATTCTGCCCGCATGCTCTTTTGGTTTTCTGTCGTATCGTTCAGTTTTTTTGTGTATCGTCTTATCGCAGATCAAAAGCCCCAAACATTGGTGGAACATGCGGGCTACGAAGGGGCAAAAGAAAAAACACCTGAGGAATCGAGTGCGACGCTTGGTTCGTGGCAAGAGGTTCGCCGTATGCCGCATAGAAAACGACTGGATATCGCGGATACCTTTACCCCGGAGACACGGGCCGTATTGGAACGTGCCTATATACTGGCGTACCAATCCGGCCACGGAGAAGTGACGCCGTTTCATGTATTTTCGGCCCTTCTGTCCGCGCAAAAAATAGGGATGGTCTTTATCCGTCTTGGCATTCATCCCGACAATGTTCAGGCGCGTCTCAAACAGGCGTTTCAATCATCCGCTCTAGAATCACGAGAGCCCGGCTTATCGGCCGACGTCCAGCAAATTATGTTTCACGCGTATGAGTCCGCGTATCACGCAAAACAAGAATATGTCCATATCACGGAATTGCTTTTGGCAACCGTCCAGCAGTCGGACGCCATTCAGGAATTGCTCTATGATTTGGATATTGATAAAAATAAATTGACCAATGTGGTTGCGTGGTTACGCATTCGGGAGCGCCTGCATACGCAGTTTCGGCGCCTGCAACGCGCGGCGGCGCATAGAAGCAAATATGGGCTCGATCGGGCCATGACCGCGGTTGCGACACCGTATCTCAACAATTTTAGCCAAGACCTGACGATGGCGGCGAAATACGGCTACATGCCGCCGTGCGTGGCGCGTGATAAAGAGATAGAAGAAATTTTTCGCATCATTGAAGGCGGCCGTCATAGCGTGCTGTTGGTTGGAGAGCATGGGGTGGGGAAGATGAGCATCATTGAAGGCATTACCCAAAAAATGATTGCGGACGACACGCCCCAACGTCTGCGTGACAAGCGATTGGTACAGCTTTCAACATCCGCTCTCTTGGCCGGCGCCACCATGAGCGGGGCGCAAGAGCGATTGATGTCGATGATGCGCGAGGTCGGGAAAGCGGGCAATATCATTCTTTTTATCAAAAATATCCACGACCTCATGACCATTGAAAACACGAATGGGCAGGAAGGCCTCGACGTGTCCGAAACGCTTTCTGAGTTTTTGGGGCCGGGAAAATTTTTAACATTGGCGACAACCACGCTCGATGCATACAACAAGCACATTCTCAATTCCGAATTAGGCACTGTGTTTTCACGCGTGGATATCAACGAAATGGATGAAAACCAGGCTATTCAGGTGTTGGAATCGAAAGTGGGATCCATTGAATACAAACACAATGTCTTTTTTTCATACGCCGCTTTGGAGCAGTCCGTCAAATTGGCCGGTAGATTTCTTCAAGATCAGCGACTTCCGGAAAGCGCAATTTCCATTATGACCGAGGCGGCAAGCTATACGCGGAATCATAAAGGAGAACAACAGCTGGTCGCGGCCGATGATGTCGCCACCATTATTCATGAAAAAACCGGTATTCCGGTGACGACCATTTCCGAAGATGAATCATCAAAATTGTTGCGCCTGGAAGAAGAGATGCACAAGCGCGTGATTGGCCAGCATCAAGCCGTGCTCCTGGTTGCCAATGCTTTGCGCCGCGCTCGCGCGGAAATTCGGTCGCAAAAAAAACCAATCGCGAATTTTCTTTTTTTAGGGCCAACCGGTGTTGGAAAAACCGAATTGGCAAAAACTATCGCGGATGTGTATTTTGGCGGGGAAGATCGCATGATTCGCGTAGACATGAGCGAATATCAAGATAAAAGCGGGATCTATCGTCTTATCGGCCAGCCCGGACAGCAGGGGAGCGGCATTCTTACCGAGGCTGTGCGTCAGCATCCTTTTTCCTTGGTGTTATTTGATGAAATGGAAAAAGCGGATCCGGATGTGCTCAATTTATTTTTACAGGTCTTTGACGACGGACGCTTGACCGACAGCGTGGGCCGACTCATTGATTTTACCAATACGATTATTATTGCGACTTCAAACGCAGGAACGCAATATGTTGCCGATCAGCTCGGGAAGGGCGTCGAGCTCGAAGAAATTCGTCAGTCGTTGATTCGCGGTGAATTAAAAAAATATTATCGTCCGGAATTTCTCAACCGTTTTGACGGCATTGTTCTTTTTCGAGCGTTGGATAGAGAAGAAATAAAACAGGTGGCAGGACTCATGTTGAAACGCGTTGAAAAAGATTTGGAAAAACGCGGCGTTTTTTTGCGCGTGGACGCCGCGGCGCTCGAATCATTGGCCGATGTGGGATTTGATCCTGAATTTGGTGCGCGCCCAATGCGCCGCGCCATTCAGGACACCGTAGAAAATAACTTGGCAGAGTTGGTATTGGGCGGCAAGTTGAAACGGCGCGATACTGTGGTCATTGGGGAGGGCGGGAAGATAAAGGTGGAAGGGGCGAAGTGACCCCTCTCCTGTCCTCCTCCCTTAGGGGGAGGGACATCCTATCCGTAGTGAGATGAGGATTGGTGAAAAAATGACAATAATGATACAAAAGGAGGGGTATGAATTTTTATTGTGATCACAGGTTGTATTGGCGCATTGTAAAAGAGCGACGCCGTCGGCTTCGTCGCCACATGACGAAAGCCGAGTTGGTGCTGTGGCAGGAAATAAGGAAAAGAAAATTAGGATATCGCTTCCAACGGCAGACCAGTATTGGATTTTTTATTGTGGATTTTTATTGCAAATGGCTTCGATTGGTTATTGAGGTTGATGGACCGATTCATTATTTTCAAAAAGAATATGACCATGCGCGGGAAGACTGGCTGCGTCGTCAGGGATATAGTATTCTTCGTTTTACGAATGATGAGGTGTTGTTTGATCGTGATCGGGTAAAGGAAAAAATACGAGAAGTGTGCAGGCGGTTGGATGGTGACTTGAAGAATTCCCCCTCCTGTCCTCCCCCTCTCGGGGGAGGAACGGTTTAACCAGGGGAGAATAGTTCCCTCCCCATCCGGGGAGGGGCAGGGAGGGGTGATAAAACAACAAACGCCGCCCGTATCCTCCTGCAAGATATCCGATTTTCAGACACCTTGCAGGGGTTCGGGCGGCGTGTTGTGTTCGTCCGCGATTGTTGGATTATGTGCCGCCGTCCTTGCCCCATGCGCCGTCTTCAGATACTCCTGACCTTGCGGTCATTTGAAGAAGGCTCTTCCTTTTCGGTCTCGAGCTTTGCGAAGCGGCCGCCCTTTTGGGCGACGAATTTCGTGCCGACCGGGTAGGAGAGGAGGCTCACAGAGCTCCTCGGGAGCTGCCAGAGCTGGCAGCTCGCATCGTCGCCCCCGTAAGGGCGGACGACCAGGAGGTAGGAGGGGGAGAGGTTTGCGACCACACTCCACGTCGTCCCCGGCTTGGCCCGGGGCTTGCCGGGCCGCCGCAGCCACAGGGTCTTGCTCCAGAAAAAACCCCCGAAGAAAAGGGCCATGCAGAGAAGGGGGAAAATCCAATCGATGTTGTTCGCGATGAAGTTCATGTTTTTACCTCAAAAAATGCGGACGAACAACCGCCGATCATAGCAAAGAGAGAGAGTTGTCAAGGCCACCTGTCGTCAGGTATACTTTGGAATACCGTATGGCTGTTTTTGCCAAAGACCTGTATGTATTTCTTTTTTTTCTTCTTTGCCCTTACCCTTTCTTTTTGCCTTACCGCGGGCATTCGCCGCCTTATGTTGCGGCTCGATATTGTGGACCGGCCCAAAGCGCTTGATCGAAAAATTCATACCAAAACCATCCCTCTTGGCGGAGGGATTGCCATTTTTGTATCATTTTTTTTCCTGGTCTGGATTATATTTTCTTTTGTGCAAACCCCCGCGGAACATACTGTTTTGCCAAGACACCTGTGGGGTCTTTTTTTTGGCTCATTGGTTTTGATGATTGGCGGCATTCTTGATGATCGAAAAAATTTGAAAGCGCGATATCAACTTTTTTTTGCTGTCTTTGCCGCACTCATTATTATCGCTTTTGGTATTGGTCCGCACATGATTACTAATCCGTTTGGCGGGGAAATTCGTTTGGATCGTTTCGTTATCCCTATTGATGGATTGGGAAACTGGGTCGTGCTTGCGGACATCGTGGTCTTTTTTTGGCTTATGGGCATGATGTTTACGACCAAACTTCTTGATGGGCTCGACGGTTTGGTAACTGGGATCGTGGCAATAGGCGCGCTTATGATTTTTTTCTTGAGTCTGCAAAAACAGTGGTACCAGCCGGACGTGGCGCTCCTCGCGATTGTGTTTGCAGGATCGTGTCTTGGTTTTTTGTTTTGGAATTGGCACCCGGCAAAGATATTTCTCGGTCAAGGTGGCAGTTTGTTTTCCGGTTTTCTTTTGGGGTCGCTTGCCATTATTTCCGGAGGAAAAATTGCAACAACCCTTCTTGTGGTGGGTGTTCCCATGCTTGATATGATTCGGGTTATGGCGCGTCGTCTGCGGGCAAACCGTCCGTTGTACGTGGGCGATAGGGAACACTTGCATTTTAAACTCCTTGAATCCGGCATGTCGCATCGCCAGGCCGTGTTGATTTTGTATGGTATTTCTTTTTCGTTTGGCATTACGACATTGTTTTTGCAAAGCAGACAAAAAATGGTAGCGCTTCTTTTTTTAGGGATGCTCATGCTGTTTGTAGGTATTTGGTTTTCCAAAAAAACTGCGAAATAATCGTATTTATATGATTCAAAGCACAGAGCACAGCAAGAGGGCGTTTCGTGAGTATATTTTTTTTGTTGTTATTGGCCTTCTCATGGTCGCATTTGTCGGATTAAAAATTTGGCAAAATCGATGGCCGGAGACAGTCATCCATTTTGGAGGAGAAGATCTCACTGTGTTGGTCGCAAACACGGCCGAACACCGGCATCGCGGCTTGGGCGGAAAAGACAGCCTTCGGCCGTTCGATGGCATGCTTTTTGTTTTTCCAAAAAGCGATCAGCACGGTTTTGTCATGCGCGACATGAGGTTTCCTATTGATATCGTGTGGATCCAGGGAGGCAAAGTCGTTGATATCGCTTCCAATGTTCCGATTGAGCTGGGTGTTTCCGAGGAAGCGCTCGCTGTTTATTATCCTCGTCTTCCCGCAAATCTCGTTCTCGAATTCCCTGCCGGATGGGTCCTCGCGCATAGCATTGCCATTGGGGATGAGTTGACGCTTGGCCAATAAAATCAATAGATATCAATCTTGAATTTTTCATTTTTTTTGAGTATACTGCGATATATAAACTTGAAGGTATTCTATGATGACGGGCACGCCTATCTTTGAAAGAAAAAATGTATTGGTAACCGGGGGTTCCGGGTTTATCGGTTCGCATTTGTGCGAGCGTCTCTTGAAAGAAGCCAATGTTATTTGTGTGGATGATCTTTCCAATTCTTCCATCCACAACATTGATCATCTACTCCAATATCCTGATTTTGAATTTATTAAATTTGATGCGAACAAACCTTTTGAGCCGCTTGATTTTCCAGAATTAGAAAAATTTAAAATTCGCTATCAAGGCATTCAAGAAATGTATCATCTGGCATGCCCCACGAGCCCAAAAAATTTTGAAGAAAAAAAGCTCCATTCGCTCTGGGCAAACTCCACATCCATGATTGCGACGCTTGACTTGGCCGTCAAATATCACGCCAAATACGTGTTTGCATCAAGTTCTGTGGTGTATGGTCCGCCGACGGCAGAAAAAAAGATTTTCTCCGAAGGAGACGAGGGGCTTGTCAACCATTTGTCGCCGCGCGGGTGTTATGACGAAGGCAAGCGATTTGCCGAAACCTGCGTCGAAACCTATCGACAAGTGTACGGGCTCGACGCAAAAATTGCCCGGGTGTTTACCACGTATGGTCCGCGTATGAAGTTGCGGGATGGCCTTTTGGTTCCTGATTTTATTTTGGATGCTTTTGAAGGAAGCGATTTGGTTATTTATGGCAATGGTGATTTGGACCAATCATTGTGTTATGTTTCCGACATGGTTGATGGGTTGGTTCGTCTTATGTACGCGGACACAAGCGTATCATTGGTCAATCTCGGTCATGATCAGGTATACAAAATGGCAGATGTGGCGCGAAAAATTATTGACATGGCCAATTCATCGTCCGAAGTACGGTTTGAAAATCCGCTCGTTTTTCTTACGCCAAAAGGGATTCCGGATTTGCGCCGTGCCAAAGAAATGCTTGATTGGATTCCATTGATTACCGTGGAAGAGGGTCTTCGCCGAACCATTGATTATACTATCGCGCACAGAGAAATTATTGAAATGAACGACCCCGATCGATAGTTTTCTTCTGTATGTTTCTTGCCCTTGTCCCCGCGTTTCAAGAACAACAGCGCATAGGTTCCGTGGTTCGGAGCCTTTTTGATTGTGTGGATGGCGTGGTCGTGATTGATGACGGATCTTCCGACAAAACCGCTGACACTGCCCGTCTTGCCGGCGCGGTGGTGTTGCGTCATTCCATCAACCGTGGCCAGGGAGCGGCGCTTGAAACCGGCCACGTATACGCGCGCCGCGTTCATGCCGATTATGTGCTTCACTTTGATGGAGATGGCCAGTTTGATCCAAACGACATTGCGCCGGCATTGCGCGCGCTCAAAGACAGCGGTGCGGATGTTTTGTTTGGTTCTCGTTTTTTGGATCGTCGTTCCACTATTCCGTGGTTCAAAAAAAAATTGGTGTTACCTGCCGCGCGGCGTATCAACGCGTTTTTTACCGGTCTCAAACTAAGTGACGCCCATAATGGTTTTCGCATTTTCAATCAATCCGCGCTTTCAAAAATTCGAATGACCCACGACCGCATGGCGCATGCCACTGAAATTCCCGCGCTGGTCAAAAAACATCATCTGTCATATATTGAATTTCCGGTGAAGGTCACGTACCATGAGTATGGGCAGGGCGTTCGCGGGGGAGCGCAAATCATCAAAGATCTTTTATTCGCGCGGTTTATAAAATAAAATGGTATGACGATTAATCTATTTCAAATTCTTTTCGCATGTTTTTTTATTCTCGCGATTGCGGGCGTGTTTCGCCGCTATCGCGCGGCAGAGCTCGGCAAGCGGGGCGCATGGTTTTGGATGTTGTTTTGGCTGGTTGCGCTCGTCGTCGTGTTGTGGCCAAACAGTACGGTTCTCTTCGCACAAAAGCTTGGCATTGGGCGAGGAACCGATGTGGTCTTATATGTTTCTGTTGCCTTAGTGTTTTTTCTTTTGTTCAAACTCCATATCAAAATAGAATCCATCGGTCGGGATGTGACGCGCGTGGTGCGAGAACACGCGCTTCAAGAGACTCTTGAAAAGAAAAAGTAAACAATTGATACGATATGAAGATCGCCCATATTGTTTCCACCTATCCGCCCTATTATGGCGGCATGGGCAATGCGGCATTTCAGATGGCGGGCGGTTTGGTCCATTTGGGGCATGATGTCGTCGTGTATACGCCGGATCGGTATGAACCCAAAGAAATTCGTCCGGCGCACGAGCCATCCGCACCGGTCCATTCAAAAAAACTGAAGACGACGATTGCGACCGTGCAGAGAATAGCTCCGGCCTTTTTGTATGGCAACGCGGCGGTTATGCCGAAAGTCAAAAAAGAATTGGATGTGTTTGATGTGGTTCATCTGCATTATCCTTTTTTTGGCACTGCAAACACGGTGCGAAAATGGAAAGAACAAAATCCGGACAAGCCGCTTGTCATAACCTATCACATGGATACGCGCGGGACGGGCTGGAAAGGGCTCTTTTTTTCCTATTATGCGCGGTATTGGATGCCCAAAATTCTTGACGTAGCCGATGGAATACTTGCAAGTTCGTTTGATTTTATTGCCGCAAGCCAGGCGGCGTCTTTGTTGAGAGAGCGTCCGTCTTCTTGGAAAGAACTGCCATTTGGCGTGGATATTGAGCGGTTTCAGCCACGAGAAAAGCCGCAACGATTGTTTCAAGAATTGGCGTTTGATCCTGCCGCACCCGTTGTTCTTTTTGTGGGGGGTATGGACCGTGCGCATTATTTTAAAGGGATAATGGTTTTGTTAAAAGCGCTTTTTCTTCTCAAAAAAAATAATACGCCAGTCCAAACAATTTTTGTGGGCGAAGGAGATTTGCGTGAAGAATATATGCTGGAAGCCAGGGGCTTAGGTCTTGAGAAGGACGTCCAGTTTGTTGGCGCGGTTGATGATGCCGATCTGCCCTCGTATTACACGTTGGCTGATTTGTTGGTCCTGCCGTCTATCAACACCGGCGAAGCGTTTGGCATGGTGTTGCTCGAGGCTATGGCGAGCGGTGTTCCGGTATTGGCAAGTGATTTGCCCGGAGTTCGGACGGTTGCGGAAAAAGGCGGGCTCACGTTTCCTCCGGGAAATGTTGAAGAATTGGCAAAACAAATGCAAGCATATTTCAGCGATGCGGTCGATCGCGACGAGTGGAAAAAACGAGCGCGTTTTGTCGCGGAAACCACCTACGCGTGGCCTCGGATTATTCAATCTCTCGACGCGTATTATCAGGAATTGGTGGAACGAAAAACCGTATGACAGAATTTTCTCACATACGCGGCGAGGTAGTGGCAGGCAAAGGCGAAGGCCGTACGTTTGGTTTTCCTACCCTCAATATCATTATGAATTCGGATGACGCGAAGACATATTGCGGCGTCTATGCGGGTCATGTGCTTGTAAATACCGCGTCGTATCGCGCGGCTATCGCGATTTTGGATACGCCGCCGCAGTGCGAAGCGTTTCTTCTCGATCTTGACAAAGGGTCATATTATGGTAAAACGGTTGAGGTAACACTGTTTGAGAAGGTGAGCGATATAAAAAAGTATGAATCGCGCGAAGCATTGATTAAAAAAATAGAAAATGATGTTGCAAAGGTGAGAGAATATTTTTTGAGGATAGAGAATTAACACGAATTATATGAGGAGGGCGACATATGTATTTTGTTGTCTATGTTCACCGGTATTGTTCAATCCATTGGTACGCTCAAGACAAAAGAGCCTTTTCGCAATGGTTTTCTTTTTGGCACGCAAACGAATGCGTCTCTTTTGAAAAAACTAAAAATAGGATCCAGTATCTCGGTATCCGGCGTGTGTCTTACGGTTCGCAATAAAAAAGGCAATTTATTTTTTGCAGAAGTCATGCCGGAAACACTCAAAAAAACGACGCTTGGAGAAAAAAAGATTGGTGATCGGCTCAATGTGGAACCGTCACTGCGAGTGGGCGATGACGTCGCGGGCCACTTTGTCTTTGGCCATGTGGATGCGCCGATTTATTTGCGAGAAAAAAAGACGGAGAAAGGGAACATTGCTTTGGTATTTGCTATACCGGCGCAGTTTCATCATTTGATTGCCTTGTGCGGGTCGGTATGTTTGGATGGCGTGAGTCTTACGGTGAGTCACCGCACAAAGAAAACATGTACCGTTTCTCTTATTGAATTTACCGCAAAACACACAACGCTTGGCAATCTCAAAAAAGGCGATGCCGTTAATTTTGAAGCCGACATGCTTGCCCGATATACCCATGGATTTTTCTGTCATTCTGAGTTCCGCCATACGGCGGGACGAAGAATCCCTTTTTAAAAGAATAGTTTTTATGAAACCAAAAAAAACAAATAATATACTTCCAAATGGTATGCCGCTCAAGATCGGCATTGTGATGAGTGTGTGGCACGAAAAAATTATTCAGGCTCTTTTGAGTGATGTGCTCTGTGCTCTTTCTGATTGCGGTGTGAAGAAAAAAAATATTTTCATCAAAATGGTTCCCGGCTCGTTTGAGCTCCCGCTTGCCGCGAAAAAAATGGTCCAGACAAAAAAAGTGGACGCGGTCCTGGCGATTGGTTGCCTTATTCGTGGGGAAACAGATCATTATACCTATATTGCGTCTGCGGTGTCGCGGGGGATTATGCAGGTTGGTCTTGAAACCGGCGTGCCGGTTTTGTTTGGCGTTCTGACGTGTACAACCATGAAACAGGCCAAAGAACGATCAAGCGGCAAAAAAGCGCTTGGGTATCATTGGGGGGTTGCGGCGGTTGAAATAGCAAATAAGAAGAAATAAATAAAAAAATCCCCTGGCCTGGGGATTTTTTTATGATAGAGTTAATATCACGCTGGTTTGGAAATGGCAAACGGATTAAAATTCGTTTCCGTATCATACGCATCTTCTTGTTCGGATCGTTTCAAAAATTTGACCACTTTATACGTCACCGGTGTCAACACCACTTCCATACCAACTTTAAAAATGTAGTTTGAAATAATAAGCGTGATGAGGAGTGAAGAGGGGAGGATGCCGACAAACGCAATGACAATAAACAACAATGTGTCCACCCCTTCGCCAAGGAGTGTTGATCCAATGGTTCTGGCCCAGAGTTTTTTTCCGGCCATTTTTATTTTCATCTTGGCAAGCACATACGAATTGGAAAATTCTCCGGCAAAATAGGCGATAAGACTGGCAAGCACAATGCGCGGGGTAAGTCCGAGAATGTTCATGTACGATTCTTGAAAAGGCCAGTCTGCGGCAGCCGGAAGTCTGCCAACAATCATAAAGACCGCCGACATAAGCGCGGCGCACAAAAAGCCAAGCCAGATTACTTTTCGTGAGCGTCGGTAGCCATAGACTTCGGTAAGAATATCGCCAAAAATGTACGCAAGCGGGAATAATAACGTCCCTGCGTCAAACGACAGTGGCCCAAAATTCACTATTTTTGTTGACGCAACGTTGGAAATAAGGAGTACGGCGACAAAGAGCGCGGTAATAGTGTCGAGATGTTTGTAGGCTTTGATCATAGTAAAAATACAAGAATTTTTAAGAATATTCAGAGTATAGCAAATTATGTTTTCTTTTCAATCTTTATTTATTTCTCCAACATGTTCAGACGCTCTTTATACACATCCAAATTCAAATTCCCGGGCGCGCCAAGACTCATTTTTGACGCAATGTTTTTTTGGAAGTCTATGACGTATGTGTCTCTGTTTGCCGCGGCTTCTCGGTAGGCATCTCGAAAGGGGATATTTTTTTCTTTCACGAGGTCGTTCGCTATATCAGCCATAAAAATATCTTTGGTAATTTTTTCTTCAATATTTTTTTGGTTCGGTTTGATACCTTGCATAAATACCGCAAGCACGTTCAGGCTGTCGTTGACCAGACGCACCCCTTCCATCACCGGTTTTTTAATAAGCTGCAAATCACGGTTATACCCGGACATCAAATTTTTTGACATGGATTGAATCATGGCGTGGCCCGACATGAGAACGCTCGCGTTCGCCCGTAAAATTTCCATAATGTCGAGGTTTCGTTTTTGCGGCATAATGCTTGATCCGGTCACAAGAGAATCATCAATATCAAAGAAGTCCGATTCTTTGGAGGTGAAAATCAGCATGTCGTGCGCGAATTTATTGAGCGTCATCATGATTTGCGTGAGTCCTTCCAAAAACAGCGTTTCAAATTTTCCTTTGCTGTTTTGGCAATACAGAGAATTTATTTGCGTTGTGTTAAATCCAAGTTCCTTCGTCGTAAACGCTCGATCCAGCGGAAACGACACGCCAAATCCGGCCGCGCTGCCCAACGGATTTTTGTCAATGTGTTTTTGTATCGCAATCAAAAGATCAATATCATCAAGCAGACTTTCAACAAAGCTTGCCATATAGTGGCCCACGCTTGAAAGCATCGCTTGCTGGGTGTGAGTATAGCCGGGAAGCGGCACATTTTGGTATTGTTCGCCAAACGCAAGAAACGTGGCGGCCAATTTTTTTGCCGCGTCAATAATGTCCTTTGCCGACGCTTTCATAAACAAACGCATCGCGACCAAAACTTGGTCGTTTCTGCTCCGTCCGGTATGGATTTTTTTTCCAATGTCGCCCAGCTTCTCTACCAGATAATTTTCAATCACCGTGTGGCAGTCCTCATCTTCTATGGTAATGGTGATTTTTCCGTTTCGCCATTCGTCTTCGAGTGCTTCAAGCGCGGAAAGAATTTGTATTAATTCTTCATGTACTAGTACACCAATACGCTCAAGACCCTTCGCATGCGCCTTGCTTGCCACAATATCAAACGGCATGAGTTGCTGATCCAATATATAATCTTCGCCAACCGTATAGGCCTCCACCAATGGATGCAGTTTGGTTTCTTTTTTTTGCCACAGTTTAGACATAAACGTATATTTTTATAATGAAGCAGGGAGAGATGTATGTACGAAAGTACGAAATATACGAAAATACGAAATCAGAAATAAAAATCTGTTCGTAATTTCGTACTGTTCGTAATTTCGTATATAAATAGTTTCGTACATAGAGTTTAATTAGTATCCAATTCTTTTTCAAAATTATATACATTATACGCGGTTTTTTGCGCCATGTTGTAAATTTCAATAAATCCCGCGGACGCGTTTTGGTTGAATGTTGGATTTTTATTGAACGTCGCGAGATTGTGGTTGAAAAGCGAATATGGCGAACTGAGTGACACCACGGTCGCCACGCCTTTTTGGAGTTTTACTGTGACCGAGCCGGTCACTTTTTTGTTTTGGCTATTGAGGTAGGCGTGAATATGGTACATCACCGGGTCGTACCACTTGGCCGCGTAGGTCAAATATGCCCACTTGTTGTCGAGAATGGTTTTTAACTCGTTTTCTTCTCTCGTCGACACGAGCTTTTCCAGTTTTTTGTGTGCTTCAATAAGAATCGTTGCGCCCGGCTGTTCGTAGACGCCCCGTACTTTAAGACCCACGAGCCGATCTTCAATAAGATGAATAACGCCAACGCCGTGTTTTGCGCCGATCGCGTTGCATATTTTAACAATATCACTGAGTTTCTTTTTTTCACCATTCACTGAAACCGGTATACCTTTTTCAAATCCAATGTCAAGCAGTTCCGGTTCGTTTGGCGCGTTCTCCGGCGTCACACACCATTGGAGAATATTGGGGAGCGGGGGAATAAGTTCCGGATTTTCAATTTCTCCGCCTTCTCCGGTGTTGCCCCACATATTTTCGTCGTACGAATACGGGCTTTCTTTCTTTTGTTTTACCGGAATATTATTTTTTTCGGCGTATTCAATTTCTTCATCTCGTCCCATGCCCCATTCTCGGACCGGCGCTATGGTTTTAAGCGTAGGATCAAGGGTTGTAATATATCCTTCAAATCGAACTTGGTCGTTTCCTTTTCCGGTCGAGCCGTGGGCAATCACTTGGCAGTTGTATTGTTTCGCAATCTTCACCGCCACCTTCGCGATCATCACCCGTCCCAAGGGACAGCTGAGGGCGTACCCGCCCTGGTAATCCGCGTTGGCTTTAATCGCTTCGGTCAGTAAAATATCAGCAAATTCATCTTTTGCGTCATAGACAATCGCGTCTTTGGCCCCAAGGTTCAATGCTTTTTGTTTTATTTCTTCCAAGTTATCCGCGGTTTGGCCAAGATCAATGGTGAGGGCGATGACGGTACATTCATATTCTTCTTGGATCCATTTGAGCATAACGGATGTGTCGAGCCCGCCGGAGTAGAGAAGAAGACAGGTATCAAATTCTCCTTTCTCAGCCTCGTGTGAGGCGATTTTTTTATAAGTCGTTGTGTGGTTCATAGTAGTGATTAAAGTTAATTATAATATGTGCGAACATACGAACAGTACGAAATTACGAACATTTTTTATTATTTTTTTCTTTTATTTGGGAGCCCATTCGCAATTCACTTTCGTATTTTCGTATATTTCGTAGTTTCGTACATAAATAAAAATTTCTGACTCGCGCCAGAAGAATGATTGGGTGTTGTGGAGAGAATTCGTTATACACAAAACACATCACGCTTGTGGCGCAGGCTACGGCATGCACGACGGCGCAGGTGTATTGTGTGGGAGTTCTTCATAGAGTGGGTATACTCTAACGGATTTTTGTGTGTTCGTCAATTGGGTTGTCCACAGCACATGTTTGTTTATTGTGTTCAACAAAGAGAAAAATCATTTGTGGCTGGAGTATTGTATACAAGTTCGTTTCCAATATTAATTTTTTTGACCTTTTTCGCATTTTATGCTATGTTGAGATCAAATTATTTATCCTTTTTCTATGAAAAAAAATGACCAACAAATTCATTTTATTCTCACCGGCGGAACCATTGACTCGTATTATGACGGGCTTCGAGATACGGTTGTCCCATATAAAAGCTCTTGTATTCCGGATTATATCATAGGACTCAATTTATACAATGAGTCGATTTTTTCCGAGGTGCATCTCAAGGCGAGTTTTGACGAAATTATGATGAAAGACAGCCGTGAGGTTACAAAAAACGACATGTACACCATTTTAGGCAAAATAGAAAATACCAAACACAAAAAGATTATTATTACGCACGGGACGTATACCATTCCCGACACAGCCCGTTTTCTTGAGAGAAATTTGAAGCGCAAAGATCAAACGGTTATTTTGACTGGTTCGTTTATTCCACTCAAAGGATTTACTCCCTCCGATGCGCCGTTCAACATCGGTTTTGCAATTGCAAAAATTCAAGATTTGGATCCGGGCGTTTATGTATGTATGAACGCGCGCGTATTTAAGCCAAATGAAGTCGCAAAAAATATCGCAGAAGGAAAATATATTTCATTGAAAGACGAATAATTTAAAAAAATACCCCTGCCATTCTCAAAAATAGCAAGGGTGTTCTTTCGGCGACGTTCTCCACGCGTCGCCGTTTGTGTTCTCCTTTCCTATTTTTTTATCTCCTTGAAAAAGTGCGATACAGTGCTCCGCCCGGATCAGAGGATGATGTCTTCCTCCGAATCGAGCGAACTTTGGATAGTTCAATGACACGCCACTTAATTTTACCTTTGTCCAGGCTGGAAAGCATGAGTGTCGTTTCATCAAACTGTATGAGTTTTCCTTCGGCCTCCGCCCCCTCTTGTTGGATTTCCACAACAACCTGCTCGGTTAGAAGACCTTGCAGGTTTGTTTGTGTCGGTTGCATAATGTCTCCCTTTTGCCCCCTAGAGTTTTGTTTGTTCTCTACACAAACATAATGAAGGGGTGGATGTCAATAGCTGGGCGTTGATCCATTTGCTTTTTCCTTCAAATTTCAGTACTGTGAGGGTGTATGACCGACGTTGAACAAATTAAAGATAAACTCGACATCGCCGATATTGTCGGCGAATATGTAGAGCTCAAGCCGGCCGGCGTAAACCAGAAGGGGCTTTGTCCGTTTCATCATGAAAAAAGTCCGTCGTTTATGGTCAACCGCGAACGGCAGAGTTTTAAATGTTTCGGTTGCGGCAAGGGCGGCGATCTCTTCACCTTTATCCAAGAAATTGAAGGCATGGAATTTGTGGAAGCGTTGAAATATCTTGCCAATCGCGCCGGAGTGACTCTCACCAACACCAGAGCCGACATCAACAGCAGTCAAAAAAATAGAATGAAAGACATCAACGCCGAAGCCGCGCGTTTTTTTCATAAATTTTTGGTCCAGATGGACGCCTCTCGTCCGGCGCGCGAATACCTTGCGTCCCGTGGCATGAAAGACGAAACGATCGAAGCGTGGCAGGTTGGGTTTATTCCCGATCAATGGGATTTGCTCACGCAATACTTGCTCAAAAAAGGCCATGGCATTGACGACCTTATTGCCGCCGGCCTCACCATTCGGCGCGACGGCGCAGACGTGCAAACCGGCAGGGGACTCTATGACCGATTTCGCGGACGGATTATGTTTCCCATTTCTGACGTTCATGGAACGGTTGTCGGATTTACCGGCAGAGTATTGGTGGAAACCGAACGGTCGGGAGGAAAATACGTGAATTCACCGCAAACACTTGTATACGACAAATCGCGCGTGGTGTTTGGCCTCGACAAGGCAAAACAAGACATAAAAACAAAAAATGAAATGGTCATGGTAGAAGGACAAATGGACGTGATCGCGTGCCATGAAGCGGGAATGAAGAACGTGGTCGCAACCAGTGGAACTGCCTTAACGGAGCATCAACTTACATTACTCAAACGATACGCGTTCAATATGGCCATGGCGTTTGACACGGACGCGGCAGGGGAAAACGCGGCAAAGCGGGGGATCGATTTGGCAATTGCCGAAGGATTTTCCGTGCGGGTTATTCAGATTCCCGATGGCGCGGGAAAAGACCCTGATGAATGCGTGAAAAAAAATTCGTCTGTTTGGTTTGATGCAGTGGAACATGCCCGGGGAATCATGGAATGGCTTTTGGAGCGGGCGTTCGCGGGGAAAAATTTGTCTGATCCAAAACAAAAACAACAGATTGTTAATATGCTTTTGCCGAAAATCATGGCTATTCCGTATGCGGTCGAAAGAGATCATTGGATGAAAATAGTGGCAAACAGGATTGGGGTGGATGTGCCGGTGCTTCTTGAGGATACCAAACGTCTTCAGCGGCAAAAGAAGGCGGAAAAGCCAGGGGAAGAGAGAAAAAGAGACAGCGCGCCGGTTGAAAAGACTCGGTTTGATCGTCTCGCGGAATCATATTTGGCGCTCATTCTTCGGTTTCCCGATGCCATTTCGGCGAGCGTATTTGAAGGATCGGATATTTTTTTGTCCACAGACCCCTATTTTTCCCTTTACGAAGCAATAAAAAATCAGTATACTGAAAAAGGTTCCGTAGACAGAGAAGCGCTTCGGTTTTTTTTTCTTAACGGAACAGAAAATTCGGTTGATGTTTTTTTAATGAAAGGCGATCTTGAATTTTCTGATATCACCAAAGAAGAAGCGCCGCGGCGCATGGAAGAATACCAGCGTTTTTTGGAGGAAGAATCAAAAAAACGACGTCGTGAATTTCTTGCCCAACACATTCGTGTCGCTGAAGAAAAAGGAAATAAAGAGGAATTGGAGCGATTGTTGCAGGAGTTTCAGCATATATAGAACCCTCCATGCCATTCTACAAACGCACAATACCATTAAAAAAATCGCCGCTTTCAAAAAAAACAGCAAAAAGAAAAAACAGCCACTCTAAAGGCTCTCGGTAAAAAAGCCGTACGTATGCGAAGTAAAAAAACGTCGAGCGCGAAAAAAGCATCAGCAGGACGTAAAAATAATGCGGCAAAAAAATTACTTTCGAGGACACGCACTTCCCGCACGCCATCAAGACGGGGAAACCAGTCTCGAAAAAAACATACCCAAGGAAAACACACTCCAAAAGGAGGGCGGGGAACTGTTTCTTTTGGAAAATCGCCAAAAGAAAAAAAAAGAAGCGTTCCCTCCCGCCCGCGAGATGCCATGCCAGAATCGTGGCGTGAGCCAACCGATCAAGAGCTGTGGCAGGTGATCCACAAGGGAAGGGGCCGCGGTTTTCTGACCGAGACGGAAATTCTCCAAACATTTTCTCGACTGGAATGCAGTATTCCTTTGTATGAGGGTTTTTTGGATGTCCTTGATAAAAATAGCGTTTCCATTGTTTCGGTCCAGGGAGGGCTTCTTGGGCAGGCGTCTTCGACCGATCGCGAAGAAATTTTGACCCAACTCCAGGGAGAACAGCCGGATGTTGAGGGCGAATTTGATTTGGGGAGCATTTCACGGGACTCCATCCAAATGTATTTGCGCGAAATTGGAAAAATTCCGCTTCTTACCGCGGAAGAGGAAATTTCTCTTGCCAAGCGAAAAGAAAGAGGCGACAAAGCGGCCGAGCGTCAAATGATTGAAGCGAACCTCCGCCTTGTGGTTTCTATCGCAAAAAAATTTGTCGGCAAGCAATTGTCCCTGCTTGATCTTATCCAGGAAGGAAATATCGGGTTGTTTCGCGCAGTCAAAAAATTTGATTATCGCAAAGGCTATAAATTTTCCACCTATGCCACATGGTGGATC
This sequence comes from Candidatus Magasanikbacteria bacterium RIFCSPHIGHO2_02_FULL_48_18, assembly GCA_001784285.1. Taxonomy (GTDB): domain Bacteria; phylum Patescibacteriota; class Patescibacteriia; order Magasanikbacterales; family UBA922; genus UBA10181. The sequence goes on along the minus strand of MFQC01000003.1, from coordinate 236,111 downwards.
CGCCAAGCCGTCACGCGCGCTCTCGCCGATCAGTCGCGCACCATTCGCATTCCGGTCCACATGGTGGAAACCATCAACCGATTCCAACAAATGCAACGTCGTCTGCTCCAGGATTTGGGGCGCGACCCGACGCCGGAAGAGCTGGCCGCCGAAATGGGCGAAGAACTCGACAAAATCAAACACATTATCAAAATTTCTCAGGATACGGTTTCCTTGGAAACATCGGTGGGCGACGACGATGACGACGACACGTCGCTTTCCGACTTTATTGAAGACGTCAAAAACGCGAGTCCGTCGCATGTGGCCGGGGTCCAGCTTTTGAAAGACTATATCAGCGATGCAATTCAGCATCTCTCGGCGCGCGAGCAAAAAATTCTTGAGATGCGGTTTGGACTCAAAGATGGAGTGACCCACACGCTTGAAGAAGTGGGAAAAGAATTCGATGTGACGCGCGAACGCATCCGTCAAATTGAAGCGAAGGCGCTCGAGAAAATACAAGGTTTTGATATTGTGGGCAAATTGAGAGATTATTGATATCCCATTTTACTTCGCCATGTTGAATCGTTCCATGGCAATACGCCAATTCGCATTTTTCAAAAATGCTCCAATATACCCTTTTTTATCCAGTCCGTAGTCAATCATAAACGCATGTTCCCACATATCCATGAGGAGAATAGGGGCCTCCCCCGCAAGATGATTGCGGTCATGTTCGTCAATCCACACATTGAATAAACGCTTCATTTCCGTATCGTAATACAGCAATACCCAGCCAATGCCGCGAATGGTCCCCATACCGTTAAAATGCATCTGCCATTTTTCGAATGAGCCAAAACATTCATCTATTTTTTTTGCCAGCGGATGTCCGCTGTCAAGAGATGTATTTTCTTTGGAGAGATTTTCAAAGTAGATTTCATGCAAACGCATGCCGTTAAATTCCCAGCCGAACCGACGGTTGAGTTCGTTAAATTCCGGCGAGCCGGGATCCAGGACAGGGAGTTTTTCAAGAAGGGTATTTGTATTTTTGGCATACCCTTCATAGAGCGTAAAATGATTTTTCAGCAATTGGTCGCTGAATCCTTCCATACCCAACAATTGGGTGAAGTTTTTTGGTGTGTAGAGCATATGTGGAGGTTGGCTAAGTTATATTGGTTGATTCGGTTAAGGAAGAAAACTGACATTTTAGATTTTCCCCACCAAATCCAATCCTGGGCGCAAGGTTGCGCTTCCCGGTTTCCATTTTGCCGGGCATACTTCGCCGCTATGTTCGCTGACATATTGCGCGGCTTGAAGCTTGCGAAGGAGCTCTTCCGCGCTTCGGCCAATACTGTTGTCGTGCATTTCAAACGCTTTCACAACGCCATCGGGGTTGATAACAATACTCGCGCGGTATGAAAGGCCTTCTTCCGGAATGTAGGTTCTAAACGTTTTGCAGATGGTTCCAGTGGGGTCTGCCGCCATTGGATAGTTAATTTTTTTAATGGCTGGCGATGTGTCATGCCAGGCTTTGTGGACAAAGGCCGTATCGGTGCTGACGCTGACCACTTCGCAGTTGAGTGCGGTGAATTGCGGGTAAAGGTCTGCCATTTCTTCAAGTTCGGTTGGACAGACAAATGTAAAATCTGCGGGGTAAAAGAAGAGAATAAGCCATTTTCCTTTGTAGTTGGAAAAATTCACCCGCTGTATTTGGTTATTGTGAAATATGTCAAATGAAAGATCGGGAATCTGCGTATTGATGAAAGATGTTTCTTGATTTGGATGACAATGGCATGATTCGTGCATCATATACATGAAAGAAAATATATATTACTTATCCACAGATGGTGAAATATAAAAAAATTTTTTATACTTGAACGTGCCGTACACCTTGATTTGGTCGATCGATGATATGTGATATGATGTGCATAAAAGAATCATACCATTTTTGTATTATATGTCAACTCAGTATTTATCGATGCGTATCCTAATTTTTTTTCTCCTGCCATTCGTGGCTGGGTGCGGCGGTCGAATCATCAATACGCCAGCGTCAAACACTGTGGAAAACGACGCACCGCTGGTTTCACGCCTCCCCGATATTCCGGGCCTTCAAACCTATGATGGGACATCGTTTTCGCTTGCGGCGTTTTATGGGAAGCCACTGGTGATTATCTCTTGGGAAACCGCCTGTGAGCGGTGCGGGGAGCAATTGATTCAGGCCGCGTTTGTGCGGCGGCAACTCGGCGGCGTTATTCCATTTATTGCGATCAACCGCCGCGAACCATCGTCAGTGGCAAAAGCTTTTACCGATAGTTTGGGCATCACCAACGAACTCTCTCTGGCCGTGGATAACGAAGATTTTTTTTATCGAACGATTGGGGGTTCTTCTCTGCCGGAGATTCTTTTTGTGACGCCTGAAAGAGATATCCTTTTTCATGAAAAAGGATATGTTGCATTTGAGAGTCTCCAAGAGAAAGCGTTGGTGTTATTGGAAAATATGTCGAATGATGCCCCATAGTTCTTATGCCTCGTCCTCACATTGCCATGTCGAATTTTCGTGGCAAGTATATGCACCGGTATACAGCTTGGAGAAGCCATTTTTAACATTCGCTACCCATTGACCGACACGGGTTTGGAACAATTCAGCAATAATTGGAACGCACTTGTGGAAAAAACATGACGTATGATATACTCATTCTTCTTAATATATATCTTTTTCAACAGAGTGAAAATTAAAAATTAAATTTATTTTTTTATGGAATCGCCCACACAATCCGGTAAGAGTTTGACAGAAACACAGGAAGAAAAAAGCGGTATTTTTGATCAAATGAGCCCGATACAAATTTTTGTGCTTGGCATTGTGGAAGGTTTTCTTGTCCTTTGCACCATTGGTTTTTTTCTGCTGTTGTCCATACTCCTTCGGGGCAGCGGCGCCTTGGGGTCATATCTGTCTGCCGGCAGTGACTTCGTGCCATCTGTTGAGGACACTGCGGGGTCTGCCGTCGTTGATGACACGGTTTCCGGTCCTGTCGCCATTCGGCCTGTTGATGTGAAGACCGACCACATCCGCGGCAATAAAAATGCCACAATCAGCGTTATCGAATTTTCTGATTTTCAATGTCCATTTTGCAAAAGTTTTGATGCCACCATGAAACAAGTGATAGAAACCTATGGCGACGATGTGCGATGGGTCTATCGTCATTTTCCGCTTGATAGTCTCCATCCCAACGCTCGAAACGCCGCCTTGGCCTCTGAATGCGCCTCCGAGCAGGGGAAATTTTGGGAATTTTCCGATATGATGTTTGCCGATCAGAACAATCTGGGAGAATCCGGACTTAAAAGTTTCGCCTCAGCGCTTGGGCTGAAGACCAACCAGTTTACGACGTGTCTTCAAAGTAAAAAATATGCAAAGGATATTGTGGATGACGAAACCGAAGTACAGCAATCGGGCGGCAGGGGAACGCCGTATAGTATTGTTATTGGGCCGAACGGAGAGACGTCCGTCATAAACGGAGCCCAATCCTTTGCCGCGGTTGAGGCCGCAATTCAACAATTTCTCGAATAACATTTTTTTCTGAAAAGATAGGCGAGAAAACCCCGAACAGTATCGGGGTTTTCTTAACATTTCACTTCCGAATTGCTATACTATACCCTATGCCAATGCATCATCTGACGCAAAAAGACGGCGAAAAAAGAGAAGAGGAACCAATCTGCGTTTTCGCCAAAACCAATTTCCGCAATCAAATGCGGCGTTTTGGCATTAAACTCGACGATCGGCGCCGCCACATGTATGTGATCGGAAAAACCGGCATGGGCAAGACGACCATGATGGAAAACATGGTCTTGAACGATATCTACAGCGGCCACGGGGTTGGTATTGTGGATCCGCACGGCGATTTTGCGGAAAAAATTATTGATTATATTCCGTCAAGCCGTGTTAACGACGTGGTCTATCTCAATCCTGCCGATGTACAATACCCAATCGGATTTAATATCCTCGAGGTGAAAAGCGAAGAGCAAAAGCATTTGGTGGCCGCAGGAATGATGGGCACATTCAAAAAAATATGGCCGGACGTGTGGAGCGCGCGCATGGAATATATTTTGAACAATACGCTTCTTGCGCTTTTGGATTATCCCAATTCCACGCTTCTTGGCATCAACCGCCTGCTTGCCGATAAAAAATATCGGAAAAAAGTCGTGAAACAGCTCAAAGACCCAGTGATCAAATCCTTTTGGAATACGGAATTCGCCAATTATCCAGATCGGTATATGACCGAAGCTGTCGCGCCGATTCAAAATAAAATTGGCCAATTTTTGTCCGCGAATATTATCCGAAATATGGTGGCGCAGGTGAAATCCACGATTGATGTGCGCGAAATTATGGATTCAGGAAAAATTTTTATCATGAATTTGTCCAAAGGACGCATTGGAGAAGATAATAGCCGTCTTTTGGGCGGCATGCTGATCACCAAAATTCAGCTCTCTGCCATGGAACGCGTGGATACACCGGAAGAAAAGCGGCGTGATTTTTTTCTGTATGTGGATGAGTTTCAAAATTTTGCCACGCCCAGTTTCGCGAATATCTTGTCCGAAGCGAGAAAATACCGCCTCAGTCTCATTATGGGTCACCAATATGTGGCGCAACTTGATGAACTTGTGTCTGACGCAGTGTTTGGAAACGTAGGGACCATTGTCACCTTTCGCGTTGGCGGCGCGGATGCGGAACTGTTGGTCAAAGAATTCACGCCGCAGTTTTTGGAAGAAGACATTGTCAACCTTGCAAAGTTTCAAGTTATTCTCAAGCTTATGATTAACGGCGTTGCCTCCTTGCCGTTTACCGCGACCACGCTTTCTCCCATCGGGTCGCCAACCGGATCCACTGAAAAAATAATTCGCGTGTCTCGGGAACGATATGCAAAAGCAAGAAATACCATAGAGGATAAAATTATGCGATGGAGCGGTATGGAAGCCGGAGAAGACGATGATGAAGACGATGACGAATCAATCGATTTGGCGCCCTCGGTCAAAAAGGAAGAAAAAGCTGAAAAAAAGAATGACGCGCCAAAACATGTGGATAATGCCGTGTCAAAAGAAAAAAGCAATGATGATTCCCGCCCCAAAGGGCCGTCGCAGATCGTAGCACCGCCAAAAAAACAAGAAAAAAAAGAAGAACCGCCGCCGGCGCCAAGTATTTCTCTTAAAGATTTGTTGCCAAAAGAAAAAAAAGAAGAAATGACAGCACAGCCAAAAGAATATGACGTTAGAGAACCTCTCCCGGAGGGAAAAAAGAAAAGAAAACGCAAGCGCAAGAAAAAAAAGAGCGCTGATTCATCGGTTCAACCCCAACCATCAACTCAGCCTCCGGCTGAGTCAAGACCCAAGCCCCAACCTCCTCTTCGACTTCAATTGCACAATCAGCCCGCGCCCCAACCGGCGGCAGAGAATCAGAACATTGTTCCGGACAGTTCTCCACAAGCTCCTAACAATATACCGCCACCTCCTCGGCCAATGGTCCTTGACCAGGATGAGATTATACGGTTTGATTAAGGGGTGTTTTTGCGTATGAATATCCTTGATCACACCATATTGGAACGTATCGCACGGCCTCTTCCGATGAGCCATAAAGGGCAAAATGGGCGCCTGCTTATCATTGCCGGTTCGGATACCTTTCATGGTGCCCTTGTCCTCACGGTAGAGGCCGCGTCTCGACTGGTTGACATGGTGTATGTCCACTCCACAAAAGAAAATCTTAAACTTATACAAAAACTTCGTCAAAACATTGCGACGTTTATTGCGGTTTCAGCAAAAAAATTATGGGAAGTTATTGAACTCGTTGACGTGATTGCCATGGGTCCGGGGTTGCCGGAAGATGAGCAAACGATTGCGTTGGTTCACGACATTTTGGAAAAATATCCAAACAAAAAAATCATTGTGGATGCAACGGCCTTGTGGCATGTAGAACCCGGATATCTCCATAAAAACTGCATTCTCACGCCGCATTCTCGCGAGTTTGAAAATGTATTTCATTGCGACGCCACGAAAGAAAATGTCCAAAAAATGGCACAACAATACGCCTGCACCATCGTTTTGACCGGCGCCACGGACTATATTAGCGATGGAGCAGTGCTCTTTGCCAACACCACCGGCAATGTGGGTATGACCAAAGGGGGAACCGGGGATGTGCTTGTTGGGCTTATTGCGGGACTGTACACCGTAAATGAGACGCTTGTTTCTGCTCTCGCCGGCACGTACCTCAATGGTTTTGCCGGCGACCGACTGCATCAGCGTGTGGGGACCTTTTTTAATGCCGAAGATTTGATTCAAGAAGCGGGGAGAGTATGGGGGGAACAAGAGGGGGGCAAGGGATAGCACTATGGAATCATTTTTTGCCGACCTCACAAAAAAGGAATGGTATTTTCAAGGGTTTAATGCCGTTCCGGCTCTTCTCTATGGCCCTGCATTTTCGATGGTTCGCGACATGCCGGCTTTTTTGGGGTATGGTTATACGGCATCAGTTATTTTCTTTGAACAGGAAAAAGCCTATTATTTGTACGCATGGGATGACCTTGAACGCATCTTTCGTGAATTGTGGGAAAGATATACAAAGGATGCCGGGTACCTTACGTATATAGAGAGAGAAAATGAACGCATTTGCACAGAAGTTTTGGCCGCATATCAAAAAATTGGATCAGAAAATTGGGCCGTTCTTTCACCGGATATTGTCTATTCGCTGTGGCGGGAGGTAAACCGCTTGTGCGGGCGGCTTCTTTCTGTTTCTCATTGTATTGAGGGGTTTACGCTTGTGACAGAGGGCCGTATTCGGAATTTGGTTGCACAGGAATATGGCGACGATACAGATACGATGATGCTTCTTACGATGCCATCGCGTCATTCTTTTATCACCACCGAACGATACGATTTGTGCTGTATTTTGCGTCTTGCCACACAAAAAGAAATCTCGGCAATAACAGCAGGATCATTGCTATTGGATTCCGTTATACAAGAAAAGATACGCCGTCATCAGCAAAAATATTTTTGGAAGCTGAATAGTTATACATCGGCGAAGTATGTCACAACAGAAGATTTTACGAAAGAATTGGAAGGATATAGCACTCATCCGGAAGATATTGGAAAAACCATACAAGAATATGAACGTCTGCCCGAGCATTTGGAAAAAAAACGCGCACTGCTTCAAAAAATATCCAATGTCGAACTGATTGATTTGTTGCGGATGCAGGACACTATATTCCAAATTCATGACAGAAGAAAGGAGTGTCTCACCATATCCGTTCATTATCTTGACTTTTTATTGGCGGAAATTGCGAAGCGAGCCGGTGTGCCGATCGAGGACGCGCGGTATACGCGCATTTCAGAATTGGAAGATCTTTCCACAATGAAAGACGAACTCGCGAAGCGCCGGACCGGAAGTTTATATGTTCTTCTTCAGAATGCTTCGGAATATCTTTTTGCGGGGGAAGAAGCAAAACAGCTGTTCCATTTGTTTCAGCGAAAAAATATCCAAGATTCATTTGTCTCCTCTGCCGTGTCGAATTCAAAGCAATTGAAAGGAAATTGCGCATCCCTTGGAAAAGCATGCGGACGAGTAAAAGTGTGTCGAGGAGAAAAAGAAATTGCCAATGTGGAAGTTGGCGATATCCTGGTTGCATGTATGACGCAACCGGAATATGTGCCTGCAATGAAAAAAGCCGCCGCCGTGATTACCGATGAAGGAGGCCTCAACTGCCACGCGGCCATTATATGTCGAGAGTTGGGTATTCCGTGCTTGGTTGGCACGGCAACGGCAACGCATGTCCTAAAGGATGGGATGCGTGTCGAGGTTGATGCCACGCGCGGCATTGTCACGATCTTATAATCATTTTTTATGAAACAGACCCTCATCATCCCAAAAGAAGAATTCGCATTTCTTGACAAGGTTGATCAAGACTATATTGCCGAGTTCAAGAAACATGTTGCCGCGACGAAAAAAACATTGCCGCATTATCTGGCATTTCACGGGTACAAAATGCTTGAGGACGGTAAATTTTTTAATGGCCGCCTTATTGCGGGCGGCATCAAGCCTCGGTTTGTCACGCCGCGGATAGAGCGGCACGTCAGAGAGCGGACGGAAACATTTTTTGATGTCCTTCCCACCCTCCAAAAGGTCCTTTCTTCGTCAAAAGCCGTCCAGACCTATTTTCATCTTACCACAACAGAGGTCCAGTTATTGCGCGCGCCGACACCCTTTCCTCATCCGGTAATTTTTGCGCGTTTTGACAGCGTGATTACTCCGGAACATGGGTTGCGCGTCTACGAACTCAACACCAATTGCGCGGCAACGCCCGGCTGGGTTGAAGATTTGACTGATGTCCTTGAACGGTTTCCCTTTTGGGCATCATTTCAAAAAAAATATCACATACGCTACTATAGTACATGGGCCAAAAAGATGTATCGGGCGCTCCTTGATTCATACAAACAGTGGGGAGGAACTGCGTCGCATCCGAATATCTTGATTCTTCGATGGAGCGGGCAGTACAATCAGGATTCGGATTTTTTGTGCCAGGAATTTCAAAAATTTGGGAGCCATGCTTTTGTCGGAGACGTCCAGCAGGTCCATTACCGAGACAAAAAAGTATGGTATCATGGAACAGCGTATGATTTGGTTTTGCGATGGTTTGATTTGAGCCATCTTTTGGAAGACACCACGCCTCTTTACCAGGATATTCTTCGCGCGTTTTATGATGGCGCGGTCTGTATTGTCAATCCGCTGAGTTCTTCAGTATTCGCGCACAAAGCGCTCTTTGCATTTTTCACGGACGAACGATTTTCATCGTATCTTACGGAAAAACAAAAACAGATTTTGGGAAATATGTGTCCGTGGACCAGAATTATTGAAAAGAGAAAAACAACGAACGTGATGGGAGACACGGTTGAGCTGGTTGATTATCTCATCAAAGAACAAAAACATCTTTTGATCAAGCCATCCATCGGCACCTATGGCGCAAATATATGCATTGGCAAAAAAATGACAAAACCGCAATGGAAAAAAGTTATTGCGCGGGGCGTCAAAGACGGCGGGTGGATTGTGCAGGAATATATAACGATTCCCCAGCATGCGGAGCCGTTTGTTGAGGACAACAAGGTTTCCTTAAAATATATCAATCACGATTTTGGGCCGTACATGATTCAAGGAAGATATGTCGGCGCCATGGCTCGGTCATCTCACAATCTGGTGACCAATCTTATGCAGGATGGATGTTTTCAAATTGTGGGACAGGTGAAGAAACAATAATTGCGTTTTTATGAATTCACGAGAAATAGGAACATCATTTCGCACGCCGGAATTTTTGGAGGGCATGAACCTGCCTCCCGAAGAGCGGCGAATTATCACCAATGTCGCGGAGTACCTCGGCGTCAATCGGGATGTCCGGCCCTATACGGATGAAGAGGCAGACAAAGCGGCAGAAACCATGGAGCGGCTCATTCGAGTGGATGGTTTTGATCCTATACTTCACATTGTCACCTCTCCATTCACGGCAGGCTGGGTCCGCGACGCCACGCCAGAACAGTTTCGTCCTCATATTGAGGAAATATATTATCAAGTCGAAGGAAGAATCGTACAAATTGATCCTCGATTTGCGGAAAATGTTATCCATGTCAGTATAGATGGGACGATTACTCTTGAAGATCAAGAAAAAATGCATCGTTTGTTGCAAAATCGTATTGGCGTTTGCATCGGCGGTGGGCCGGGATATCCAAGCGACCCATCGCGGACACCGCTTCTTCGGGAACTGGAAGCGGCGTTGCGTGAAAAAACGCCTATGGTGGGTGTCTGCCTTGGCCATCAGGATCTCGCGCATATAGCCGGCGCGCCAATGATCCCGGGCATTATCAATGCCGGGTCGCAGATTGAAACTCCCACAGCCGCCGGGCAGAGTCATCCGGTGTATTCTCGGCTCGGGGATACCTTTGGCGCTCAGGCCTATAATACGGTTGCGGTGCCCCAAAAAGAAGGCATAAGCGGTGTCGCGGTCTTAACGGAAAGCCCGACGACCGGTCTATGGGCCGCGCTGTCGTACCGGGACGCATTTGAAGGGAAAGATCAGGCATTTTCTACGCAACACCATCCGGAAATTCCGGTTGGAACCGATTATCCCACGCGGGAGCCGGGGAAAGATTTTACGGTGAATTTTGGAGGGGAAATTGTTCAGGTGTCCGGCAATCTTTCCTCCGGTCAGCGTGCCCTGGTTGATTATGCCAGCCGTCTTTGGGAGCTTGGCAAAAAAGCAGGGATGACGGTTGAGGATGTGCGTGCTCTTATTGATCCGCAAAGAGCGTATCCCACGCTTGGGCGTGAATTTTTTGGTCCAACCTTTGAATGGCTTGCAAATAAACGGACCAAAATTTAATTTTTTTCGTCGCATGATATGGTGATACAGCATATTTTTTCCCTTCTTTTTTCTCTTGAAACAATTCCGGTGGAAAAAAGAAAAGAACTCATGCAATTGGCGCTTGAACATTGCGACAATCATGATTTTCTCACAGCGCTTGAAGCAATTCTCGAAAAGAAATTCAAACTTGATACGGTTGGATTTATTCGTTCTGTCACGCATGCCTCATGAGCGCCATTCTTTGGTTTTCACAACTCACAAAAAAGGATGTTGCGATTGCCGGCGGCAAGGGCGCATCGCTTGGAGAATTGACGCAGGCAGGCATTCCGGTTCCGCCGGGTTTTGTTATTCCGTCATCCGCCTTTGATTCGTTTATAGCGGCAACACAGATCAAACAAGAAATTGCGGCGCGGCTCGCTGAAACGCATCCGGAGGATATTAACTCCATTGAACGATCCAGCGCTATATTGCGCGATGTGATTCATGACACTCCTTTTCCGGCTGAGATTATAGAGGAGATCTATCACGCATTTGATCAATTACACTCGCCATTCGTTGCCGTTCGATCGAGCGCGACTGCGGAAGATTCTGATGTCGCCAGTTGGGCAGGGGAGCTCGAAACATATCTCAACACCACGAGAGAATATATAGTGCCTCGTATCAAACAATGCTGGTCTTCTTTGTTTACCGCAAGAGCAATTTTTTATCGCCATGAAAAAAATTTGATTGATCACGATGTTTCAGTGGCGGTGGTCGTCCAGACAATGGTTCAGTCCGAACTATCCGGGGTGGCCTTTACGGTCCATCCGGTGACGGAAAATCCAAATCATATGATTATCGAAGCCGCGTTTGGCTTGGGCGAAGCCATTGTCGGGGGCTATGTCACGCCCGATAGCTATGTGATTGCGAAAGATGCGATGACGATTGAAGAGACGTGTGTTGGGCATCAAACAAAAAAATTGGTCCGAGCGTCTGCTGTTGAAACAGAGCACTCAGCGCAAAATATATGGGTGTCTCTTGGCGAAGAAGGGCAAAAACAAAAAATGGATACGAGCCATATTTTGGAGCTGGCCGCTCTCTGCAAAGCCGTAGAATGCCACTATGGATTTCCATGCGATATTGAATGGGCATACGCAAACGGAAAATTTTTTATTACGCAAAGCCGTCCGATAACCACCTTGCGACGCGTATGAGTAGTATAAACGATATGACACAGACAGATGCCATTATTTTTGATTTGGATGAAGTGTTGGTGGATAATGTATCTTGTCATACAGAAGCCACGCGTTTGGTTTTGGAGCGGTATGTGAGCGGCCCGTTTTTGCGAGACGATGCAGATCCACAATATATGGGGATGCGAGTGAGCGACATGATCAAAGACCTTATGACCATCCATCATATTCCTCAAGAATTTTTTGGTGACATGTATAGAGAACGCCAGCGTCTTTTTGTTGATTTGGTGAAGCGCCACGGGAAATCCATGCCGGGTGTCCGAGAAATAACCGAACTGGTCCTTGATTTACGATTGAAAAAGGCCGTTGCTTCTTCCGGGTCTTTCGAGTATATTACTCTGTGTCTCCTCCAGTTGGGCCTTGAGTCATATTTTGATGTGGTTGTGTCTGGAGAAAATCTACATCGAGGCAAACCAGATCCGGAAACGTTTTTGGTGACGGCGCAACAGCTTGCTCTGCCGGAAGAACATTGCGTCGTTTTGGAAGACGCGGCTAAGGGAGTTATCGCCGCAAAAGCCGCCGGGATGCGCTGTATTGGCGTTCATTATTCCGGAAGCAATGCAATGGCGAAACAAGATTTGTCGAAGGCGGATATTGAAGTCAACAGTCTTTTTGAGATTACAAAAGAGATGTTGCTGGGTTAGCTTGGTTCGCTCAGTTGGTTCAGTTTTCTTAGTTAACCAAATTAACCGGGACAACTTAGCAAACTGAGACAACTTAGCAAACTTAGTTTTAACTTAGACAACTATGACCATAAACTTGAAACGGGCAATCGGTTTTGGTATTTTGTTATGGGTTTTTATTTTTGTTGTGATTTCTATCCTCATGTTTCTCCCGGGACTCAAAGATAACGAAACGAGGATATACTTTGGCTGGTGGCTTGCAGAAATTCCCGTGGTGTTTCTCACCGCGAAATGGTATTTCAAACAGGATCCTCCGAGTATTCAGAAAGGAATCATGCTTGGCATTGTGGCCATTATTGTCGGGAGTCTCTTGGATTCGCTCATCACCGTTCCGTTGTTTGTCCACTCCTACGCCGAATTTTTCGGTGATTGGAGATTGTATGTTGGTCTTCTCGAAATGCTGGTTTTAACGACGGCCGCCGGGTTTGAATATGATCGCACATATACCAAACGGGAACAGACTTGACGGTGTTTCTCCTTTATGCTATACTGGCGTCAAACACAACGGTGCCACGTTTGCAAAAACAGTGAACCTGTCCATACACGAGCTCACGCTTGCCGGCCAGGTATACAGCATCAGTCTGTGTACTTCCCCACAAAGGGAAAAAGGTCGGTTAATTAACTAACGTTTTTCGAACAAACAGTATGGACAACGACAATAGGCAAATGTTTGATGTTGATGTGGACTGCGCTCAATGCAACACCAAGATCACTCAATTGCCATTCCAGCCAAGCGGCGATCGTCCGGTGTATTGCACCGAATGTCTCCGACAGCGCCGAAACGACAGACCTCGCGGCGGCGGATTTGGCGGCCCACGTCCTCCTCGTCAAATGTTTGACGTGGATGTCACGTGTGCGGAATGTGGAACCCACATTTCTCAACTGCCATTCCAGCCAAAAGGTGACGCGCCCATTTATTGCTTTGAATGCAATAAAACCCGTCGCGGACGATAAGCGGCTGAATCAAAAAGAACAACATCCCGTGTCTTCTTGGCACGGGATGTGTTTTTTTTCGTCAGGGGAGTTCATTGACGGGACGCGCGTTTTTCTATACATTGGAAGACACGCAGACGAAAGATGCTATGCCACGAAAAAGGAAAAAAATTCTCGTTGCCATGTCCGGAGGCGTTGATTCGTCGGTTGCCGCCGCATTGTTGATTCGGGACGGGCATGACGTCGCCGGCGCTTTTATGATTCAATATGACGACCGGACTGACAGCAGTCGGGAGGCGGCGGTATCATGCTGGAAAGATGACTACCGCGACGCGCTTCGAGTTGCCGCAACGCTTGGGATTCCTTTGTTTCGATTTGATTTTATCAAAGAATATGAAACGCATGTCTTGCGTTATCTCTTTGCGGAATACACAGCCGGAAGAACGCCAAATCCAGACGTGTTATGCAACACATATCTCAAGTTTGGTATTTGGCTCAAAAAGGCGCGCGAGCTTGGGTATGACGCGCTTGCGACCGGCCATTATGCCATGATTGAAGAGGCACGGCAAAAAGGAAAAATGTTTTTTCATCTCGCGATACCAAAAGATAAGAACAAAGATCAGACATATTTTCTCCATCAGCTTTCTCAAGAACAGCTCTCATCCGTTCTTTTTCCCATTGGCGGGTATACCAAAAAACAGGTTCGGGCGCTCGCGCGCCGTTTCCATTTGCCGACCGCGAACCGTCCGGAAAGCATGGGGATTTGTTTTGTGGGTGAAAAGCCAATGAAAGCATTTTTGGAAAAGCGCATCCCAAAAAAACCCGGAAAAGTGGTATCGTCTGACGGGACGCGCCTCGGCACGCATGATGGCTTGAGTTTTTATACGATTGGCGAACGGCATGCGCATATTGCGTGGGGACGGCCTTCTCTTCTTCGGGGCAATCATAAGACAGATCCTCTTTACGTCGTCCAAAAACGGGCAAAGACCAATGAACTTGTCCTTGGTTCTGCCGACGATCCGTTGCTTTATGTCAGGGATATTCTCATTTCAGATCCGCATTGGATTTTTGGACAGGCGCCTTCATTTCCCGTATACTGCACGGTACGGCTTCGTCATCGCCAGGCCCTGCAAAAAGCAACCATACGAGAAGATGATGGAACGTTTCTTGTCTCTTGCGCGTTGCCTCAGCGCGCGGTCACTCCGGGTCAGTTTGCGGTTTTTTACCAGAAGGGGCGATGTCTCGGGGGCGGTGTTATTTCAGAAATACAAGAGATAATTTAATTTTGTTCTATGAGCTCACTTCTTACTGATAACAAACTGCGATATGTGCGTCTTGGTTTTCTTGGCTTTGCGCTTGCCATGGCCGTGGCGTATGACGTGTTTTTTTTCAAAAAACAGCTCGGGGTAAACGTGTTTCTTTTTGTATTGTTCTTTGTCGCTGGTTTTACCGCGCTTGCGGCGCTTTCACGGCGGATTCATAATCGGTGGGCATTCTGGTTTCTTGTCCCGATTTTTGTATTGAGCCTTGACGTCTTATTGTATCACAATCGGTTGGTTACGGAGGGGGCGCCTTTTTTTCTTTTTGTTCTTCTCGTCGTGTTTGCGCTTGCAGTCACGGTTGCCAATCCAAAACAGCATCCGTTTTCTTTTTGGGGCATTCCCATGCTTAAAAATATCGATATTCCGTTTCTTCAGTGGGGCACTATGATGACAGACTTGTTTTATTCGCGAGAAGGCAAGGAAGGGGGGAGGGGCCGTGCGGCGCGTCATATCGTTATTGGTCTTTTGGTATCGCTTCCGCTCTTGTTTCTTTTTGGGGCATTATTTGCGAATGCTGATCCTATTTTTTCCGATTGGATTCGCCGGGCGTTTGACATTACCCCGACCGGCTTGTGGCGTTTTTTTCGGACGCTCCTCATTACTCTTTTTTTAGGGAGCTTTCTCTATGCCTTAACCGATGTTCGGCACGCTCGTGAATGGATTGAACGAAAAGTATGGAAAATAGAGTCGCTTATTTCCGGCGTCGTCTTTACCCTCGTCAATCTGCTGTTTTTGGTCTTCGTATTTATCCAATTTCGATATTTGTTTGGATCCGCAACCTATGTGTTGAGTAACGAACTCACATTCGCGGAATATGCGAGAAGCGGATTTTTCCAGCTGGTGTGGGTGCTTATCTTCGCGGCGCTTTTCCTTGTTATTAACTATCGGTCTGCCGCGTCTCACGGCATGAGCATGGCCATCAAATTGCTGAAGAGTGTTTTTATTGTCCAAGTGGGCGTTGTCGCCGTGTCGGCCCTTCATAGAATGAATGTGTATCAAGACGAATTTGGGTACACTGTTCTTCGTTTATATGTGGAATGGTTTATTTATTTTATTTTTGCGTTGCTCGTCTTAACCCTGGTAAGTATTTTTGTTTGTTCTTCGTTTCGGACCTTTTTTTATGGCGTCCTTGGCATTGGTCTTATTGCGCTTGTGATTGTGTCATCCTTAAATGTGGATCGCATGATCGCACGGGAAAATGTGGATCGGTATATACAAGAGGGAAAGGAACTGGATATGTTTTATTTGGTGTTTGAGCTTTCGGAAGACGCAGAGCCGGAAATACAGCGCGCGCTTGAGCAGGGATTCGATATGCTGTCGGTGTTGGAAGAAAAAAGAAAAAATAAAACAAAGGAAAACCGCAGTTGGTTGGAATTTCATTTTTAATACAGAACACGTGTCAAATGTATGTATGTCCGTATGACCATGAAAGAATTGCGTGACCGGTACCTAAATTTTTTCAAAAAACAACAGCATACTATTATTTCTCCATCATCATTAATCCCGGAAAACGATCCGACGACGCTGTTTACCGGCTCCGGCATGCAGCCGATGGTGCCGTATTTGCTGGGGCAAAAACATCCGGCCGGAACGCGTATTGCGGATTCGCAAAAATGTTTTCGGGCCATTGATATTGAAGAAGTGGGCGACAACCGGCATACCACATTTTTTGAAATGCTTGGCAATTGGTCGTTAGGAGATTACTTCAAACAAGAACAAATTTCGTGGATGTTTTCTTTTCTTACGGAGGAGTTGGGTCTTGGTCCAAATCGTCTCTATGTCACCTGTTTCCGCGGGAAAGAAGATATTGGCATCCCAAAAGATGAGGAGTCGGCCACATTGTGGCAGAGACTTTTTCAAGAAAAAAATGTCTCCAGCGGCATCCAAGATTTTTCAGAACGCGATGGCATAAAATCAGACGCCCGTATTTTTTATTATCCCGCTGAAAAAAATTGGTGGAGCCGGGCGGGGATACCGGAAAATATGCCCATCGGCGAACCCGGCGGACCGGATTCAGAAATGTTTTGGGACTTCGGTGAAGAATTAAGATTGCATGAGAAATGGATTAACGAAGTACCCGAACGTTTCCGTGCCATGAGGGAGGCAAGACAGTTGCAACCCTGCCATGTCAATTGTGATTGCGGTCGATTTATGGAAATTGGCAATAATGTCTTCATGGAATATGTAAAAACGCAAAAAGGATTCGAAACGCTTCCACAAAAAAATGTTGATTTTGGAGGGGGGCTTGAACGTTTGGTTGCGGCGCTCAATAACAACCCGGATATATTTCATATCGATATATTTCATACGTCGCGTGAATTCTTAGAATCAATCTCAGGGAAAAAGTATGGGGTTGAAGTTCAAGAAACTTTTGCATTTCGAGTAATCCTCGACCATCTCCGTGCGGCTACTTTTCTTATTGCTGATGGCGCAATACCTTCAAATAAAGATCAGGGATATTTTACTCGACGGTTAATTCGACGTGCCGTCCGTTATGGACAACAGTTAGACTTAAAGGATTCGTTTTGTAGCGGGGTTGCCGCGTTGTATGTCGAAGCGTATAAAGAGGCATACCCCGAACTAGTAAAGAAGCGGGATTATATTACATTAGAGGTGGAAGAGGAAGAAAAGAAGTTTCAAAAGACGCTTGAAAGAGGTTTGAAAGAATCAAAAAAATTGGAGACGATTGGAAAAACTGAATATCTGCCCGATGGCAGAGAGCCAAAAGCGTATAATAGGGTAGATGCCAAGAAAGCCTTTGATCTTTATCAGAGCTATGGTTTTCCTCTTGAACTTATTCAAGAAGAATTGGCAAAAAGAGCGCTGATGGTTGATGAGGATGAATTCAACACGGAAAGAAAAAAACACCAAGAGCTCTCTCGCGCATCATCTGAGCAAAAATTCAAAGGCGGGCTTTCTGATCATTCAGAAATGAGCGTCAAATATCATACAGCCACCCACCTTCTTCATGCCGCTTTGCAAAAAGTGCTTGGGCCGCAGGCGGTCCAAAAGGGCAGTAATATCACGCCGGAGCGTTTGCGGTTTGATTTTGTGCATCCTGTGAAGATGACCCTGGAAGAAATTCAACAGGTCGAAGATTTGGTGAATGCGGCTATAGCGCGTGATTATCTGGTTTCCTGGCAGGAGCTTTCTCTCGAAGACGCCCGCGCGAAGCACGCGATTGGATTGTTTGAAGGAAAATATGGGGAGAAGGTTAAGGTCTATACGGTCGGAAATCCCAATGTGTCTGTGGACGCCGACTCTGCATCCGAGACATTCAGCCGGGAAATCTGCGGCGGACCGCATGTGGAACACACCGGGGTTTTGGGACATTTTAAAATTATCAAAGAAGAAGCGTCCAGTGCGGGGGTGCGGAGAATAAAAGCGATTCTGGAAGATCCTTCCATATAAACACGCCGCTCCTTTTGTGTTATACTCACTTTCATGACCATCGAGCGTATTTTTTCGTATGTCATGTCTGCGCGCCGCCAATTCGCGAAGTATGTTTTTGTTGGGTTAACCGGTGTCGTCCTCGACATGGGGAGCCTGATTTTTTTAAAAGAAACCGCCGGATTGACTCCGATTCTTGCGGTGGTCATCAACCAGGTGTTCCTTTTGAGTTACAATTTTACGCTCAATAAGTATTGGTCGTTTCGAAGCGGCGCTATGCCGAGTACGCAATTGGCGCGGTATCTTGTCGTGGCAGGGGCCAATTATGGGTGTTCCGTCCTTGCCATGTACGTGTTTTATCATGTGTACGGATTTGATTACCGCATGGTTCGCCTTTTGACCATAGCGGCCTTGGTTGGATGTAATTTTTTGCTCTATAAGCATTGGGTTTATTCCGGAGAGACTAAAACGGGGATAACGGGGATATAAGTTATTCACATCTGGGCTTTGTCTTTTTTCTTGACATATACAATAGGGTCAGGTATCATAATGCCCAGGTTAATTCCAATACACATGGGTACACAAAAGGATGTCGTTGAGGTTCGGGGAACCATTGAAGAATTGCTCCCCGGGGCCACCTTTCGCGTTGAGTTGGAAAATGGGCATCATGTGATTGCGCATCTTTCAGGAAGAATGCGGATGAATAGAATTCGATTGTCCATTGGCGATGATGTCAAGGTAGAGATGACGCCGTACGATTTGACCAAAGGACGCATTACCTATCGATATTAAAATTTGAAAATATCAACCGGTGCGGTGTAGTCAGGCGAGTATTGACGTGCTCTGAGAAGGAGAGCGCTTTTCATACACGAGGCCAGACAATGATATCGCGGCAGTGGTTGGTATTTTTTGTTTTCTGTATGAAGGTTCGATCATCGGCAAAACGAATATGCGACAAATGCAAGCCTGTCCGACGCCGGGGAGTTTTGCATATTATTTGTATCAATCCTCGCCATAAACAGCGGCAAGGAACCAAACAGCGGAAACGTGTTGGATAATTTCTGTTTTTTTCTTTCATTGTATGCGCGTTGCAGGAGTAACTATTCCTAAAGAAAAACATGTCATTATTGCCCTTACCTATGTGTATGGCATTGGTTTGACCACCGCAAAAAAAATATTGCGCCATACCGGCATTGAAGAAACGGTTGCGGTCAAGAATCTTACCAGAGAGCAAGAAGATGCAATTCGGGGCGTTATTGAAAAACAATACCGCACCGAGGGCGATTTGAGACGGGAACGCGCAAATAATGTTAAACGATTAAAAGATATCAAATCATTTCGTGGGTTGCGCCATATGCGGCATTTGCCCGTGCGCGGACAACGCACCAAGACCAATTCACGGACGGTTCGGGGCAACAAGCGCAATGTTGCTCCAAGCGGAAAGAAACCGTCGGCGCAAAAAACATAAACGACGCGCTTTGATAACTTTCTTTTGTTATGGCTAATGTAAAAACTGCGAAAAAGAAGAAAAAAGTGATAAAAATGGTGAGCCATGGATGCGCCTACATTCAGGCCACGTTCAACAACACTATTGTGACCGTCACGGACCCAAACGGCGATACGCTGGGTTGGGCCAGTTCCGGCATGGTGGGATTTCGCGGACCCAAAAAAGCGACACCATATGCCGCGGGCCAAGTGGTAAAAAAAGTGGCGGATGCCATCAAGCTGTATGGAATAAAAGAAGTCAATGTGTTTGTGAAAGGCATTGGCGGCGGCCGCGAGGCAGCCATCCGGGGATTTAATGCGAATGGCATTCAAGTATTGACTGTGAAAGATGTGACGCCTATTCCGCACAACGGTTGCCGTCCGCCAAAAAGACGACGCGTATAAATTTTTAAGAAATGATTGACCTATGGGACGATATATCGGTCCAAAAAATAAAATCGCACGCCGTTTTGGGGTGAATTTGGGATTGAAAACCAATGCGACCAAAGTCGCGCGTCGCTTGTCCAAACGTCCTGGGGTGCATGGCCTTAAAAAAACTCGTCGCACCACATCCAACTATGGCGCTCAGCTTTTGGAAAAACAAAAGGCAAAATATGTCTATGGGTTGCGAGAAAGGCAATTTGCGCGGTATGTGGCAGAGGCAAGCAGGCGAGAAGGCGATTCGAGTGTGAATTTGGTTCAACTTTTGGAGACTCGCTTGGATAATGTGGTGTACCGCCTCGGATTTGCCACGACTCGCGCGCAAGCGCGCCAATTTGTGAGTCATGGCATGTTTCTTGTCAACGACAAAAAGATGAATATTCCCTCATACCATGTTATACTTGGCGATATCATTCGCCTCAAGCCAAACAAAGCAGACAAAGGTCCGTTTGCGCAGATTGACGAACAGCTTGCCAACCGAGATATTCCCGGCTGGCTTTCTTTGGATATCAAAACGAAGATTGCCAAGGTGCTGAATGCTCCACGCCCTGAGGACGGAGAGAATGCTATTGACGTAAAATTAATTATTGAATTTTACTCATCTCATTAATTTCTTCATCTCTTTTATACGTCCTTCGCATACAAGAGAAAATTTTTTCTCTGAATAACATTTTTTAACCATATGGAGCACATTTTTCTTCCCACAACCATCGAGTTCCTTGAAACCGAACAGCCCCATACCGGAAAAGTATTGTTGACGCCCTGTCACCAAGGGTATGGAACAACCATTGGAAACGCGCTTCGCCGCGTGCTTTTGTCGTCTTTGCCAGGAGCGGCGGTTGAGTCGGTTCGGATTGAAGGCATTCAGCACGAGTTTTCCGGAATCGAGGGCGTCCAGGAAGACATGATTCAAGTTATTTTAAATTTGAAACAGTTGGCCGTCAAATGCTTTTCCGATGAACCAGTCAAATTATCACTGCACAAAAAAGGCGCGGGCCCGGTTACCGCAAAAGATTTTGAAAAAAATTCTGATGTCGAGATTATGAATGACGATTTGGTGATCGCCACAATAACCGACAAGACAAAACCGCTTGCCATGGAAATTACGGTTGGGAAGGGGCGGGGATATGTGCCGGCGGCTGAAAAAGAAACGCGGCATCTCGATTTGGGAACGATAGCGATTGATTCGCTCTATACGCCCATTCGCGACGTCGGATACCAGGTGGAGCTCACCCGTGTAGGCGATGTGACGGATTTTGAAAAATTGGTGCTTACGGTTGAAACAAACGGAACGATTACCCCGAAAGAAGCGGTGAGCCAGGCGGCAGGCATTTTGATTGATCATTTTTCTTTGTTGACCAATATGTCCGACTCTAGCGATTTGTCGGCCGAAAACGACAAAAAAAATGAAGATCCAAAGACGAATGACGACGCAGAAAAAGAAGACGCCTAAGGACTGGCTTTTTTTTCGTGAATATTTATTTGTATGAGACATAGAAAACAAAAAGTGACGCTCGGCCGCACAAAAGCCCAGCGCGAAGCTCTGCTTCGGACATTGGCTGTAAGTCTTATTTTGCATGGCTCCATTCGAACTACCAAAGCCAAGGCGCGAGCCTTGCGCATGTTTATCGAACCCATGGTCACCAAAGCCAAGACGGGCAGTCTGGCCGCTCGGCGACAAATCGCGCGCGAATTGAGCACCAATACCGCCGTCAACAAAATGATGGAAGACATTGGCCCCACGTACAAAGAGCGACCGGGCGGGTATACCCGTATTGTTTCTTTGGCGCCTCGACCGCAGGACGGGGCGGCAATGGCGCGCATTGAATTTGTTTCATAATTCTGTCTTTTGGATTATTTGGTATGGCACAAGCACCTCTTGAACGAAAAAATCACGAAATTGACGCGGCCGGCCAATCGGTTGGCCGTGTGGCAAGCAGGGCGGCATTACTCTTGAAAGGAAAAAATAAAGCCACCTATGCCCCGCATATTGACGGTGGAGATTGTGTGACGATTGTCAATGCGTCTCAAGTAAAATTTACCGGAAGAAAATTGGTCCAAAAAGATTATTACCACCACACCATGCATCCCGGCGGATTGAAACGGACGCCAATGAAAAATGTGTTTGACGCAAACCCCGCGAATGTTATGAAACGCGCCATTATGGGCATGTTGCCAAAAAATAAGCACCGAGAAAACATGATGCGTCGGTTAATTGTAAAACCCTAAACGATTTTTATTGCTATGCAGAACGAGGAAAAGAAACATAATGGCGTATCTCGAGAACAAACCGTGGGCCGGAGAAAAACCGCGTCTGCGCGCGTGCGCCTTGTTCCGGGGAAGGGGAGCATTGTGGTCAATGGAAAAGGCATGAAAGACTATTTTCCAACGGCCCTGCTCCAACAAAAAATTGTCGCGCCGCTCAAAACCGTTGGAAAAGAGATGTTTTTTGATATTTCTGTCAAAGTAGCCGGCGGCGGCACGCATGGACAGGCAGATGCTGTTTGTCATGGCATTGCGCGCGCATTGGTCGCATGGAATGAAGAATTCAAACCGGCGCTCAGAGTCGAAGGATTTTTGACCAGGGATTCTCGCTCAAAAGAACGAAAGAAGCCGGGCCGGTACAAAGCGCGTCGAGGACATCAGTGGAGAAAACGATAATACACTATGTTCCATTGTTTTTCTGCACCATGCCGGTGCAGTTTTTGTTTGTTGAATCAATGCCTGTTTCACGGTACAATACGGGGCAGTATGAGCCAATCGGTTGCGAAAAATACGCTCTTCATGACGGGGGCGTCCGTTGTGCAAAAGATCATTTCTTTTGCGTATTTTACATTGGTGGCACGGTCAATCGGCGCGGAGGGAACAGGAAAATATTTTTTTGCCCTGTCCTTTACAACAATTTTTGTCGTTTTTGTTGATTTGGGTCTGACCAATATCTTTATTCGCGAAGGCGCAAAAGGGCGGGAGTATATTCAAAAATATTTTTCTGCCATATTGGCTCTCAAAGGAATATTTTCTATCGTCGCATACCTGGCAGTTCTCGCGAGTATCACCCTTATGGGATATTCCGCCGAGACAAGACAGCTCGTATATCTTTCCGGTATTACCATGATTTTTGACTCATTTCATTTGACTGGCTATGGGGTTCTGCGAGCATTGGGGCGTCTCCGATATGAAGCCATCGGCATCATAATGAGCCAGCTTCTCACGCTTGTGTTGGGGTCGTTATTTTTAATGCTCCGGATGCCCCTTGTCTTTCTTATTTTGGCGTTTACCATTCCAAGCGCGATCAATCTTGGTTATGTATTTTTCATTGTATACAAAAAATTTCATATCATCCCCATGCCGCGTTTTGACGCTCTCACCTCTCAATTTTTGATTCCGCTCGCCGTTCCCTTTGCGCTTGCCGCGATTTTTGCCCGTTTGTATTCGTCGGCGGATACTATTTTATTGTCAAAATTGGCAGGGGACACGGCCGTGGGATGGTACAGCATTCCGTATAAAATAACATTTGCATTTCAATTTATTCCGCTCGCGCTTATTGCCGCGCTCTATCCAAAGCTGAGTCAATACTTTGTTTCAAACAAAGAACGGTTGGTACAGCTTTTTATCTTGGGGATGAAGTACCTATTTTTGGTGTCGTTGCCCATTGCGATTGGCATTGGCATATTGGCGCGGGATATTATTTTTCTTTTGTATACGCCGGAATATGAGCCGTCTGTCTTGCCGCTTCAGATTCTTATTGCCAGTCTGGTTTTTTCTTTTGTGAGTTTCTCAACGGGCGCAATGCTAAACGCCTGCAACCGGCAAAAAATACAAACGACCATTTTGGGGTTTGTGATGGTGGCCAATATTCTTTTGAATGTCCTCCTTATCCCGCGGCTTGGCATTACCGGCGCCGCGATTGCCGCCTTCATTGGCAATATGTTGCTTGCCATCTTGGGGTATATCTTTGTGTCCAAAATAGCGCCTCTGCCTCATCAAAAAATTTGTTTTGATTTTTCAAAAATTCTTATTGCCGGCCTTGCCATGGGCCTTGTCGTTTTTTATATGAAAACCCATGTTCCGCTCGTCCTTGCGGTTGCGATTGGGGTATGCGTGTATCCCTTCTGTTTATTTCTCACTCGGGCATTGACGCACGATCATCTGAAAGAGGCGTGGGGATTGGTGTTTTTGCGTCGTACCATGTAACATGGAGTACAAAACTATGAAAAAAATTTTCCTTATCACCCTTGAATATCCGCCGCAGATTGGCGGGATCGCGACATATACGCACGAGCTCGCCAAAACGCTTTCTTCTTCACACACGGTTCTTGTCTTGGCGCCTCGTTTCCACAACAAAGCGGGCCAAGAGGAGTGGGATTCGCACGTGCCATATTCAGTTATGCGGAAACAGCTGTTTTTCCCCCGCATTTTGTGGCCGCGCTGGTTGCCGCTTTTGTGGCACGCTTTTCGTATTGCAAAAAAAGAGCACGTTCATCTCTTCATGATTCATCATGTATTGCCGTCCGGGTATGTCGCAAAAATTCTCAAGAAATTCTTGCATATTCCGTATGTTGTTTTTTTTCATGGCGCAGATATTACCAGCGCAAAAAGCACGAGACTCTGGAAGCAAAAGATGATTCGTTTTGTCGCAAAAACCGCGGATGGGTTGGTGGTCAATAGCGAGCCGATCAAAAAACGCCTTCATCAAATTCTTCGCGATGAAGAGCGGGCGATTCAGGTCCTCTATCCATGTGTTGACGCGGCATTTTTTGACCCGCCCGCACAAGAGGCGCTCACCGAACTCAAACGGCGGTATGCCTTAAACGGCAAGCGGGTGCTTCTCAGCGTTTCCCGAATTGGCGAAGGAAAAGGGTTTCCCCATCTCGCGCGCATGCTTCCCGCAATACTTCGGGCCATTCCCAATGCGGTATGGGTGGTCGTGGGAGACGGACCAAAAAAGGACGCGCTTGTCGCCTATGTCGAACAGCATGGCCTTCAAAATGCAGTTCGATTTATCGGGGCTTTAACACCAAACGACGTCAAGCCGTTGTATTATCTTGCCGATGCGTTTATTTTACTGAATCATTTCGATCTTGAGCGGGGAGAAGAAGGGTTTGGTATTGTTTTTTTGGAAGCGGCAGGCGCCGGATTGCCGGTGATCGCCGGAAGAACCGGCGGCGTTGAAGAAGCGGTATTGCATACGGAGACCGGACTCATTGTAGACGCCTACCAAGAACGCGATGTCCTTGCCGCGATCACGACCATACTCCAAAATCCGGAATATGGGAAACGATTGGGCGATCATGCGCGGGCGAGAGCGCAAGCCGAATTTGCGTGGGCAAAACAAGTAAAGAAATTGGATCAGTGGCTCTAGCGCTATGTTTTCCTTTCTCCACAAAAAAAACAGGCCGAAAAATGTTTGGGTCATTCAAGGCCTTTTTCTTTGGGTGAGCTATGGATTTGCGGGGTTGCTCTATCTTCGGTTTTTTCAACAACAGATTTCCTTTTGGGAGTTTTTTTTTGCAGAAGGTTTTTTTACCGTTCTCTTGTTGATTTTTCTTCTTCTTAACCGCTCCTTTTCTTCCCGACGGAACATTCTTATCGGTTTTGCGCTCACCGCTCTCGCGTTTGCTCTCCTTTTTTTGCCTTTTTCTCGGGCGCTTTTTTATATGTACGTCATTGTTCGCGGATTTGGGTCTATTATTTTTTATGTCGCATATAATATCGAATATTTTGCGCTGACCCCGGAAAACAAACGCCTCGAGCATATGACGTGGTATTGGATTATTCCCACAGTGGTGTTGGCCGTTGCGCCGCTCGCAGGCGCTTTTCTTTTATCACGGTTTTCTTTTTTCTGGTTTGTGATGGCCGCCTTTGTTGTTTTGGCGATAGGCGTGTGGTTTGTCTTGTCTGCCGTCTCACCGCATGTCACGCGCTACACCCCGCATGAGGCGCTCACGCACTTGCGCGGACTCCGGCTGTTGACCGCGATTGACGGAGCACTGAATAAAGTGATGAAGGCCGGAATTCCGGTGTTTGCCCTCCTTTATATTCAGACGGAATGGGAATATGGAAAATTCCTTTCTTTGGTCGCGGTGGTTTCGGTGTTTGTGAGCCTGGCTATTGCGAGACATTCTGATAAAATACAAAAGAGGGCCGTATTTTTATGGCCGCTCGCTATTCTTACCGGTTGCATTACGGCATTTTTTTATTTTGTTGATTCATTTCTTTCGTTTTTTTTATTAACGATCTTCCTCCAGGCATTGACTGTCATGACCGAACCGATCCGGGCAAATATTATGCAAGATGTAAAAAAGAATGAGCCGCTCAACTGGATTTCCCGAGAAATATATTTGAATATCGGCAGAGCGATATTCTTTTTTATCATTGTTCTTTTTCTTCGGTTTGACATGGCAAAAGAAGTGTTTCTCTTTTTTGCATTCTTGAATATTATTTTTCCTTTTATGGTTTGGTCAAAAAAGGTCTATGCCGCGCATTAGTATTGTCATACCTTTCTATAATCAAAAAGAGGCGCTCCGTCAAGCGCTTGATTCTATTTCCAAACAAACCGTGCAGGATATTGAAATTGTTATTGTTGACGATGGAAGTAATCCGCGATTGGCGGTGGACGAATGTGCGCATGGAATGGGTATTTCCATGCCTCTGTTGATTCGGCAAGAAAACAAAGGGGCGTCGGCCGCGCGCAACAGGGGATTGCGAGAATCAAAAGCGGAATATGTTATTTTTTGGGATGCCGATGTCACCGCCGAGCCGACGATGATTGAAAAAATGGCTAAGGTTTTGGAAGAGGATGCAGATGTGAGTTTTGTGTATTCAAATTTTTATTTTGGACAAAAAAAAATGCCGGCGCGCTCGTTTGATCTCGCCACCTTGCGCCGCCTCAATTATATTTCTTCGATGAGCCTTATTCGCCGATCTCGCGCTATTCAGTGGGATGAGTCACTCAAGCGTTTTCAAGATTGGGATTTGTGGCTCACTATGGCCGAACAGGGAAAAAAAGGAATGTGGATTGACGAATATTTATTTCGCGCTGTACCGCGAGGCACCATGAGCGCCTGGCTTCCGTCTTTTGTCTACCAAAAACCCTGGAAATGGCTTCCAGGGCTGGGGCGGCGTGTTACTGAATATGAGGAGGCAAAAGCCGTAATTGGCAAGAAGCATGATTTGTGAATTCTGAGATCGAGGGGGGACGCACGATCTTTTTGGTTGCCACCATCGTAGCGCCCCCCATGACTTCTGCATGTTTCACCTCCTTTGTTGTTGCTGAAGATACAGCAGGACAAAGCGGACAGCTTCCGCTTTTTCCTGGTTGGCTCCCGGGTGGCTACAGCCGTCCAGGAGCCGGTTGAGGCTCCCTCCCTTGTTCCAAAACTCGGGAGGAATACTGTTGGGCCCGCCAAAGCGGGTTGCCGCGCGGAAAACCGCGTGAGCAAGGCGCCAGCGGGCCCTTACGCCGGAGCACTCTTTCATGGCACATACTCCTGGCATCAATTTTAGGAGCTTTTGAGAAGGATGTCAATAAAATGGCAACGAAGGTTAGAAGGCATGCTGGTCCAAAATGTTGTTGACTTCTCGGTCCGCTTCTTTATTTCCTTCTCGCAAAATGTGGCTGATGTTAACTTTTTCAAACTTCTGCATGGCGTTCCATGCCTCAAGAAATAATTTTTGGATTGCCGGATGCCGGACTTTCCATTTTCGGTTGAGTTGCTCGGCAACCAATTTGCTATCCACAATACAATCCACGCGGGTTGCGCCCAGTGTCTTTGCTTTTTTCAGTCCGGAAATCACGGCCGAATATTCGGCGAAATTATTGGTTTGGATGCCTAAAAATTCGCCATAATTGGCAATAACGGTTCCGTCATCGTCTTTGATGACAATGCCGGTCGCGGCAGGCCCCGGATTGCCTCGCGAGCCGCCATCCGTATAAATGGTGAGGTGCGTGTGATTCATGAGATTTGTTTCAAATCAACGATCGTGAGTTGGAGTTCTCGGTTGCCATTCCATTCGTTGACGTCAATTTCAAAAATCATATCGATTTTGTCGCCGCGCTTCAAGCGTTTGCTCCAATCGCATTTGCCGCCTTGGTTTTCATCGCATAGCCCCCAGCCGATGGTTTTTCGAATTTTTGGGGAATGCTGTTGCACCATGAGGCGCAGATGCTGTTTGGTTTTTCCGACCGGTTCTATGCCGACGACGGTGACGCCTTTTGCCACGTATTTTGGTTTCGGGTTGGCTTGACCAAACGGTTTGAATTTTTCCAAAATATCGTACAACTCCCACTGAACGTCGTCGAGCATTATTTCCGCGTCGATTTCCAAAATGGGACGGCGGTCTTCATCGGTTGTTTTTTCCAAAAACAACGTGGTTACTGTCTCTTGAAACTCAGAAAGAACATCCGGGCTTGTGAGTGTCAATCCGCACGCCATGGGGTGGCCGCCGAATTTGGAAAAAAAATGGGGTATTTCTTGGAGCGTGGCAATCATATCAAAGCCTTTGATGCTTCGTCCAGACCCAACCACTTCATTTGTCTGCTGAGACATGGCCAGGACGGGTTTGTAATACCGTTCTTTGAGGCGGCTTGCAATAAGACCAATCACGCCGGTTGGCCAGTCGTCCCCAATCACAAAAACAAAGGGCTGATCCGATGTGTTGTGTTCCACTTGGGCGACTGCTTCTTTGATAAGTACGTCCACGAGCTCTTGGCGCTCTTGATTATTGTGATTGAGTTCAAATGCAAGATCAATCGCGTCTGTCGGGCTTTCGGTTACGAGGAGATTATATGCCACATTGGCGTGGTTCATGCGGCCGGCGGCATTAATTCTTGGAGCAATTTGAAAGCCAATCGTGTCGGCGCTGATTTCGCGTTTTTTTGTGCCGTCTTCTTGCATAAGCCGCGCTTCGAGCAGGAGTTTTTGGAGGCCGATACGGCGGGTTTTGTTGAGTACAATAAGTCCATATTTGGTAAGCGTTCGCGATTCTCCCAAAAGGGGAACCATGTCGGCCACGCTCGCGATCGCCACCATGTCGAGAAGCCATTTTTCAAGCGCTTCATGCGTTTCTCCGTTTGGAAGAAGGGTGTGCGTCGTTTTATGCTTTTTCAGCATGCCTTCAACCAATTTGAAGGCCACGCCGCCTCCGGCGAGCGTTTTGTCCGGATAGGTCTCGCCTTCTCGTTTGGGGTGGATAATGGCATAGGCATCCGGAATAATTTCCGGCAGGGTGTGATGGTCGGTAATAATGACATCAATACCTTTTTCATTGGCAAGAGCGACTTCTTCGCGGTTGCTGATGCCGCAGTCACAGGTAATAATGACGTTTGTCCCTTCGTCAGCGAGAAGGCCGATTGTTTTTTTGTTCAACCCATAGCCGTCGGTTTCACGATGCGGGAGAAAGACATTGAAATTATCAAATTGAAACGCGCGGAACAGAGAGGTGAGAATCACGGATGCGGATACGCCGTCTGCGTCGTAGTCGCCATGAATGGTTATTTTTTCGTTTTGTTCCATTGCGCGAAAGAGCCGGTCTGTGGCCTTTTTCATGTCTTGAAACAAAAAAGGATCATGAATATCTTCGGGATAATCCGGATTGAGAAATTCATCAATTTTTTTTTGCGTTCGAATGTTTCGGTGATACAGCAAATGCGCGACAGTTTTGGGAAGTTCCGGGTACTCATCAAAAAATGAATCTGGCGGCGGAGGAAGAACGCTCCACAAAGGTTCAATATGGTTTTTCATAACAGAATGCGGCAATTGTTTCTTTGGTCAATAAAACATCGGCGCGATGGTGAAAAAGACCATGGCGAAGACCGCGATTATGCTAATAATGATCCAGAGGACATGAGTAAATTTTTTCTTTTTCATACGTTGTCAGTTTTAATAAAATAATTTTTTTACATCTGCCTCTACCGCTTCAATACCGCCAAATAGGCCTCGGTCGGAATCTGCACCTTTCCTTTTCCCATTGCCATCATTTTTTTCTTCCCTTTTTTCTGCTTTTCCAAGAGTTTTCGTTTTCGGGTCACGTCTCCGCCATAGAGCTTGGCCGTCACATCTTTGCGCAACGCGCTTAAGCGTTCTCCGGCAATAATTTTTCCGCCGATCGCGGCTTGAATTTTGACCACGTATTGTTGCTTTGGCAAAGTCTCTTTGAGTGAGTTCACAATTTTTTTGCCAATGTCAGCGGCATCATCCCGCCATACCAGTGTGGACAACGCTTCCACCGGTTCTTCGGCGATAAGGATGTCCATTTTAACCACGTCAGCCCTGCGATAGTCTTTGTATTCGTAGTTTAAAGACGCGTACCCGCTTGTGGCTGTTTTGAGTTTGTCGTAAAAATCCGTGATGAGGGATGCGAGCGGCATTTCGTAATGCAACATCGCCCTTTTTTCATTTCCAGTACTCAGATATTCGGTATTGAGATATATGCCTTTTCGTTCGGCGGTTAGCCCCATGATGTTTCCAATAAATGCCTCGGGAGAAATAATGTCCACCAACATCCATGGCTCTTCAATGCGTTCCAGATGCTGAGGCGGGGGCAAGTCTTGAGGGCTTTTGACTTCAAGATTGGCTCCATTGGTTTTGGTCACATGATACGCCACACTGGGAACGGTTGCGATAATATCAATATCAAATTCTCGTCGAAGCCGCTCTTGAAAAATTTCAAGGTGGAGCATGCCTAAAAAACCGCACCGAAATCCAAATCCAAGCACTTGCGAATGTTCCGGTTCATAAAAGAGCGCCGAATCATTGAGTTTCAGTTTGTCCATGGCATTTCTGAGTTCCGAATAGTTGTCGCCTTCGGCAGGGAAAATACCCGCGTACACCATGGGCTTGACTTCTTTATACCCTGGCAGTTGCTCCGCGGCACGGTTTTTTTCATGAGTAATCGTGTCGCCAACACGGACTTGATTCAGTTCTTTGAGACCGGTGACCACATAGCCGATTTGCCCATTTTCGAGCAAGGGGTCGGAAGCAAGCGGCGGCGTGTAATGGCCCACGTCGAGCGTGTCTGCCGTGGCGCCTGTTCCCATAAAATAAATTTTATCGCCCTGCTGGATCTCCCCATCCACCATTCTCACCGACGCGACCACGCCGCGATAGTCGTCGTAAAATGAATCAAAAATCAAAGCGCGCGCCGGTTTGCCGACCATGGGCTGGGGCGGGGGAATGCGGGCGATAACGGCGTTCAGAATTTCCGGAACACCGACGCCCGTTTTTCCGGACGCATGGAGTATGTCTTCTTTTGCACATCCCAACAGATGGATAATTTCCGCGCTTGTTTTTTCAATGTTCGCGTTCGGAAGATCAATTTTATTCAGAACAGGGATAATGGCAAGATTTTGTTCAATCGCGAGGTACAAATTCGCAATAGTTTGGGCCTGGACCCCCTGCGACGCGTCCACGAGAAGAACGGCGCCTTCAACCGCGGCAAGCGATCGGGAGACTTCGTACGTAAAGTCCACGTGGCCGGGGGTGTCAATGAGGTTGAGGATGTGTTCTTTATATGCCATTCGAACCGGCTGGAGCTTGATCGTTATGCCTCGTTCGCGTTCAATATCCATTTGGTCAAGAATCTGCGCTTTCATTTTCCGCTGTTCTATGGTGCCGGTAATTTCAAGAAATCGATCCGCGAGGGTCGATTTTCCATGGTCAATGTGGGCAATGATGCAAAAATTTCGGATTGGTCGCATAATAAAAACACCTCCATTTTGAGGCTATTGTATCACGCGAGCATCCCTAAAGCAAGGGTAAAATTACGATTTTTTTGCTTTTACCACGAGTGTTGCGCCAAAAAAAATATCGAGCAATCTGCCAATGGGGAGTGTGAAAATCCAGATGGGAATATATTTCAGCCGTGTGTCAAATAAATCGGTTCGAAAGAGCTGAAAAAACAGCCGAAGTGGGAGGGGAAGTATGTTTTGATAATATGTATTGCGGACGCACGGCGCATTTTTTTTGAATAATGCCGTGAGTTCAAAAAATAAAGCGGCATTTCGGCGTTTGATTGTAATGGCGGTCCAGCCGTTTTTCTGAAGTTCGTGATGAATTTCTTTTCCAACAAAAAAATGTTGATGGCCGATTTCTTTCCAATAATTCGGGCGAATCCTGAGCAGTTTTTCTTCTGCCGCTTTATACGGTGTCGTGAGGAAGAGGGTGGCGCCGGATGGCACCTGGCTTAGGGTGCGTATTACTTTTTTCCAATCATCCACGTGTTCAATAACTTCAATGCACTGGATAGTATCAACCGGCGTGTAATTCGTGAGTGAGACCGTTTCCGCATTTCCTGCGATCCAGACGCCTTCCGGATAGTTTTTTTGACAGATGCCAATATTTTCCGGATCAATATCGATGCCGAGAAGACGATTTTGTTTTTGATATCGCGCGAGGCGGTTTCCTTCGCCGCAACCGAGGTCAATACGGTAGGATTTCATAGATCAACGTCCTGTTTCCGCAATATCCGGCTGGATGCTCCGCATTTTGAGCCAGCGCCTTTTCAGACTTTTGTGGAATCGTTCCATTTCTTCCAATCGAAGGGCATAACAGATGAATCCATACAGGCACAGCCCTGCCGCGCCGGCGACAAACCCCTGGACAAATATGCCCCAAAATCGCGTCATATCAACCATGGCCGCAAGCGGCGCTTTGAGAAATTGCACGACTACCGCCATGCCAATCGCGGCAACGGACAATTTGGAAAGGGTCCGCATCATCCGAACTTCATCAAGATTGCCAAGGACAAAATGCAAACTCACCCATAAAAGCACGAGCTGAACCATCATGGCAAGAGAATACGCAAGCGCCAGTCCGGGGAGCCCGAACAGCGCTTTAAAAAATACACTCATCACGATACTCACAACGGTCGTCGTCATTCCGACAGTGAATGGAATCCATGTGTTGTGGAGCGCATAAAATCCTCTGGCCAAAAGGGGGATAAGACATTGGGCAAACAGGGAGAGCGCAAAAAATGCCAATGCGTCGGCGGTGGTTACCGTGGCAGTCCAGTCAAATTGACCAGTTCCCAAAACGACGCGCACAATTTGGGCGCGCAAGAGAAGAAAGAGAACAGTAATAGGGATAATGAAAAAGAGAATTTGCCGTATGGTTTCGGAAAGATAATGAATCATTTTTTCTTTTTCATTCTTTGCGGAAAATTCCGAGAGGAGAGGAAACGCGGCAAGCGCAAAGGAAATGCCAATGACGCCAATGGGCGCGGCTTGCAAATTGTCGGCGAACTGATATATGGCAATGCTCCCTTCGCCAAGCGTGGACGCAAGCATGACAATGATGACCAGATTGATTTGGTTCGCCGCAAGACCGAGCGTGCGCGGAATCATAAGTTTCCCAATTTTTTTTACCGATGGATTATTCCACAAAAAGAGCGCGCGGTATCGAAATCCTTGCTGGTATAAGACCGGCACCTGGATTATGAGGTGTAGGAGGGCGCCGATGACCACGCCAAATGCAAGACCGGATGGGCCGAAAATCGGGTAAAGAAAAATGGCGCCAAGGATAATGCCAAGGTTGTACATGACGGGCGTGAGAGAATATATAAAAAAGTGTTTGAGCGATTGAAGAGCTCCGCTTGCCACACTGCTTATGCCCAAAAAGAAAGGACTCAACAGCATAATACGGGTCAGCCTGCTTGCCAAATGGATATTTTCTTCGGAAAAACCAGGGACGAGATATCTCATGAGGACTGGCGCCAAAAAAAATAAACTGCCGCACAGGACGAGGAGGCAGAGGCCCAGAATATGCATCATGGCGTTTGTTATTTTCCACGCTTCTTCTTTGTCCTTTTGCCACAATGAGGTAAAGACGGGGATAAATCCGGCGGAAAGCGCGCCAACAATAAGAAGATAAAACACGAAATCCGGAATGCGAAACGCCGCGTAATATGCGTCCAAAAGGTCGCTCGCGCCAAAATAATGCGCAAAAATGCGGTCACGAATAATGCCGATGAGACGGCTAAAAAGAGAAGCGGCGCCAAGGATGATTGCCGCTCCGGTGATCGTCTGTGATTGCGAAGAGAAAATTTTTTGTATCATGCGCTTCTCTCGGGTGCTTAGATTCGCCGCTGTCTTCTCATAATCGTGATGAGCAGAAGGATAAAGAGACCAAGCGCCACAAATATGCCCCACACAAAGATGGGCTGGTGCGCAAATGGCAATCTGTCTATATTCATTCCATAAATGCCGGACAAGAGCGTGAGTGGCAAGAGAGAAACCGAGATGACCGTAAGAGAGCTAATAAGTTTGTTGGTTCGCTGGTTGACCAACGATTCCACGGTGACGTGGAGGCCATTCAAGGTATCTTTATATGCTTCCACAATGGACCATAATTTGCTCAAGTAGTCGTTGACATTATCAAAATAGAGGCTCATTTCTTCGTTTAAAAATGATTTGCGCGTATGAGATAAATTGGCCACCAAATAGCGCTGGGGGTCGATAATACGCCGAAAGTTGAGGATATTCCGCCGGTGTCTGGCCAATTCATGAACCATGCTGTTGTCTTGGCTTTTATTGAATATTTCATTTTCAATATCGGAAATTTGTTTGCCTATATTATTCAAGATTGGCTGTGTTTGGCGGAATAATGATTCAATAATTCGGTATAAAAGGTACCCCGATTCTTTGCTCATCCAATCACGCTTGATGCTTTTGTTTTTCATGCATCGGTAAAAAAACTTCTTTATTTCTTTGGATTTGATGTGTTGGATGGTGACGAGAAAATTTTCTCCAATAAATATATCCATCTCGTAATGGATGACCGTTTGCGTTTCCCCGCTCCAATGCGGAAACTGAAGAACGATAAACAGATAGTTCTTGTATACATCAATTTTTGGCGTCTGGCTCTCTCCCTGGATATCTTCCAAATCCAAATGATGGAAGTTGAAATTTTCTTTGAGATATTGCAAAGATTCCGCATCTACCGTGTCAACATTGATCCATCGAAGATTTTTTTGTTCAATAATTTTTATGGCCATAGATTTTGGAGTTCATAATTCTTAGAAATCCTCTGAACTCTCAATGTGGGACATTCACTGTTAAAGAAAAGTAGTCCGTGCCAATGGTCGCTCCGTCGTCTTGGATAAAAAAGGTTCCGTCAATCGTTCGGTTGGTAAAATCAAATGAAAATGGGACGTCTTCACGAGGTTTGGAAACCGTGAATCCGGAACCTTTCAGACCTGTTTCAAAATAGTGGTTCATGAATTCCGGTTGGGCGTTCACGTCTTTCCACTCAACTTTGATAATATCTCTTCCGTCAAGCGCAGACTCGTCGAGGAGAGATAAAATATTTCTCCACGAAGACACATCCAGGCCGGCATTGTTTCCATCTTCTGACAAGGGAACGGTTTTGTCGAGCGTGGCGATAATGGGCGATAAAATGAGTCGTGGGATAAACGCGGCAATTTGGATGGTTCGGCTTTTTTCTTTTCCGGAAATAAACGTTATTCTGCTTATGGAGTCTCTATCGTATAATGGAATGGCTGTGGGGAACGAATCGGGTGTTTGTTTGAGTTCTTTCGGCCGCGGC
The DNA here is from genome assembly GCA_001784285.1 of Candidatus Magasanikbacteria bacterium RIFCSPHIGHO2_02_FULL_48_18. Classification (GTDB taxonomy): domain Bacteria; phylum Patescibacteriota; class Patescibacteriia; order Magasanikbacterales; family UBA922; genus UBA10181. The sequence goes on along the minus strand of MFQC01000003.1, from coordinate 200,722 downwards.
ACGACAGTAAACCAAAGGATGCCAAGAGACACGAGTATAAAAAGGAAAATACATCCGAGGCCGGTGACACAACTGCGTCTGAGACATGACCGTTTTTTCTTCATTTCTTGCAGTGGCGGTTCTTGAATCTCGACTTGTGATTGTTCAACACGCATAGATTTCTTCTTGGCGTAGTATATCAAGAAAAAAAGAAAATGTACATCATTGTATGGGGAGCGGTTGGAGCTCTGCTCCCGGCTGTGGTATAGTATTATTCCAAAATTATATGGTTGAGGTTAATTGAAATATTGATTTTTTTTATGCGTATTTCCTTTTTTGGCGCAGCCCATGAAGTAACGGGATCGTGTCATTTGGTAGAGATTGGATCAAAAAAAATTCTTTTCGACTGCGGCATGTTTCAGGGCGATGATTTTAATGAGGGGAAAAATGCGGATGATTTTCCGTTTGATCCAAAAGAGATTGACGCGGTTTTGGTTTCTCACGCCCATTTGGATCATACCGGCCGCATTCCAAAATTGTGCCGCGAAGGGTTTGTAGGCACAATTTTTATGACAGAAGCCACATGTGAATTTGCCAAACTTATTTGGGCCGACGCGCTCGACGTGATGCAGTACAATAACAAAAAATTTCAATCTCCTGTTTTTTTCTCAGAAAACGATATCGCGGCCGCGTCTCGGGCGTGTCATGGGGTTCGTTATAATGAATCGGTTGACCTTGGGGACGGCGTGAGGGCTATATTTCGAGACGCGGGACATATTTTTGGTTCCGCGTTTATTGAACTTTCGGGCGAAGGGAAAACATTGGGATTTTCCGGCGATCTTGGCAACGAACATGTGCCTATTTTAAAAGATACGCATCCATTGGATGCTGTGGATGTGCTGTTGTGCGAATCCACATACGGCGATCGCGTTCATGAGCATCTGGGAGAAAGAAAAAAACAGATATTTGACCTTATGAAAGAAGGATGGGGCCGCGGAGGGACCATTATGATTCCCGCTTTTTCTCTTGAGCGGACGCAAGAATTTTTATATGAACTCAATACGATGAGTGAAGATGACCATTCGATTCCGGATATCCCTATTTTTTTAGACAGTCCGCTCGCGATTGACGCAATGAAAGTCTACAAAAAGTATCCGGAATACTATGATACCGAGGCCGCGGAGCGATATATGCATGGCGATGATTTTCTGCAATTTCCCCAACTTCGTCTTACCTATACCCGCGAAGAATCCAAGACGATCAACCATGTTCGCGGGCCAAAAATGGTGATTGCCGGAGCCGGCATGATGAATGGGGGGCGCATTTTGCATCACGCGCATCGGTATTTGTCCGACCCTCATTCTATGTTGATCATTGTCGGATACCAGGCACAGGGGACGCTGGGAAGAAAGCTCTATGAAGGAGCTGAAAAGGTGAGCATATTCGGCGATGAGATTTCGGTCCAATGCACCGTGCGAGCGGTTGGCGCCCTGTCCGCGCATGGCGACCAAAAAAAATTGCTCTCATGGATTGGCGCGGCGAAGCCCGGTCCCAAAAAAGTGTATTGTGTTCATGGCGAGGCGCATGCGGCAACGGAATTGGCGCATCGCATTCGTGACCGCTTTGGCATTGCATCATTTGTGCCGGAGTACGGCGAAGTCGTGGAGGTGTAATTGTGGAACATATGCAATTTCAATTGCATTCTGCCTACAAGCCAGCGGGAGACCAACCAAAAGCCATTGAGGGGCTTGTTTCCGAATTACGCAAAGGATACGCGCGGCAGACGCTTCTTGGGGTAACCGGTTCAGGAAAAACATTTACCATCGCCAATGTCATTGAGCAGGTGCGCATGCCGACCTTGGTTTTGGCGCATAACAAAACGTTGGCCGCGCAACTGTGCAACGAATTTCGAGAATTTTTCCCCAAAAACGCGGTGGAATATTTTGTCAGTTATTACGATTACTATCAGCCAGAGGCCTACATGCCGAGTTCTGATACGTACATTGAAAAAGAAGCGCAGATCAATGAAGAAATTGATCGGCTTCGCCACGCGTGCACTCAGGCATTGCTCACTAGAAGCGACGTCATTATTGTGGCCTCGGTTTCCGCGATTTATGGCCTGGGGTCGCCCAAGGAATATGAAACAATTGTTCTTCATTTGTCGGTTGGACAAAAGCTCGATCGCCGCGGCATGATGAAACAATTGATTGATATGCAGTTTGACCGCACGAACAGCGACCTAAAGCGAGGAACATTCCGCATGCGCGGGCAGGTGTTTGATGTGATGCCGGTCAATGAAGAAATGGTGTATCGGTTTGAAATAGGCAACGCGATTCAAGGAATTCAGCAAATTGATCCGGTGACGAGGAAGGTCCGCCGCAGTCAGGAGGATTTATGGCTCTTTCCTGCCAAGCATTATATTGTCAGTGAAGAGGCGCGCGTCCGCGCGTTCGCTGGCATTCGCGAGGAACTCAAAACCCAGCTTGCATTTTTTGAAAAAAAAGGAAAGGTATTGGAATATGAACGGCTCAAACGCCGTGTGAAATACGATTTGGAAATGATCAACCATATTGGTTATTGCAATGGGATAGAAAATTATTCGCGGCATTTTGAAGGCCGGGCGGCAGGGGAACCGCCGTTTACGTTGCTGGATTATTTTGTTCACGGCGCGCAATCATCTGAAAAAAAGAATGACAAACGCCAATTCCTCACCGTGATTGATGAATCTCACGTCACCGTGCCACAAATCCGCGGCATGTACCATGGCGACCGGGCGCGTAAAGATACCTTGGTGGAGCATGGATTTCGTTTACCAAGCGCGAGGGACAATCGTCCGCTCACATTTGATGAATTTTCCGCGCGCGTCCGGCAAACCATCTACGTATCCGCGACACCTGCGGAATTTGAAATACAAGAAAGCGATCGGGTGGTGGAACAGATTGTGCGCCCCACAGGGTTGATAGATCCGGAAGTTATTCTTTGTCCGGTGACGGGAACGTTTCAAGAGGCACATTTCAAGATTCGGAAAACAAAAAAAGAAAAGTTTCAAAGCGTTCAGCATTCACAAGTTGAAGATGTTATCATCCGAATTGCAGAGCGGGTACAGAAGCACGAGCGGACACTGGTGACGGTATTAACCAAAAAAATGGCAGAAGATTTGACCGAGTATTTACAAAAACAAAAGATACGGGTAACGTATCTTCATAGCGATATTAAAACTCTTGAACGAATCCAAATTATTAATGATTTGAGAAGCGGGAAAGTCGATGTCATTGTTGGGGTCAATTTATTGCGCGAGGGGCTGGATTTGCCGGAGGTGTCCCTGGTTGCGATATTGGATGCGGATAAAGAAGGATTTTTACGCAGTGAAACCAGTTTGATCCAAACGATCGGCCGCGCCGCGCGAAACATACATGGGCAGGTCGTTTTGTATGCCGATGCCATGACCGGCTCGATTGAACGCGCGATTCAAGAAACAAATCGCCGCCGCATGGTGCAGTTGGCATATAACAAAAAACATGGCATTACGCCAAAGACGATTGAAAAAAATATCCGAAATATCTTGGAAGAATTCGGCATAGATGTGCGAAATACGAAAGGTACGAAAGTACGAACTGTAAAAAAAATATTAGAATTGGATACTCTCGGCGATCAAAGAAGTTTGAAAGAAATTGTAAAAGAGAAAGAACAAAAAATGCGGGAAGCGGCAAAGAATTTGGAATTTGAACTTGCCGCAATTTTGAGAGATGAAATACAGTTGTTGAAACAGAAAAAAATGGAACAATAGAGTCTCAGGTTCACATTATTTAATTTCGACCGCAAGATCGTTGCTGTACGCGATACATGTTTCACCTGCCATGACACAGACGCGGATGTGTTGCTGACCAATAGGAAGATTGGTCCAGGTGAGCTCTCGGTAGGTGGGTCCGCGCCAATACCAATAGCGTCCCGGCGCTGTTGGGTTTGGTTCGCTGTCAAGAGTAAAATAGTATTTATCCGCCTGCTCCGCAAGTTCCGGAGCAACCACCCATTCAAGCTCTATGGTTCTGTTTCCCTTCACTGTTCCGTTGAGCACAATGCCTTCAGCCAGGGAGGGTATATTTTTCGACGGCTCTTCCGGCATCGATGTGGTTTTTTCGTCTTTGGTGGTCGATGTGGCTGGCGACGGCTGGTTCGTGTTTTGTGCGGCATTTTCGCCAATGCATCCCGCGCCAAGAAAAATGACCATAGCGGCAACAGCGAAAAGGCCGAGAGGATAATGTTTCATAGAATGATACAGATCAAATAGGTTAATAAAATAGTATACTCAAAAACTTTTTTTTATACAATTGACTTTTCTTTTGAGACGGGTATACTGGGCTTATTCTTACGCATGTTCTTTGGAACACTTTTCAGGAGGGCCCTTTTTGAGGGCTTTTTTGTCGTTTCGGGATGTCACCCCGATGGCCATCGGGGCTCCATGTATGCAGGACACCATTATCATCAAAGGAGCGCGCGAACACAATCTCAAAAATATCAATCTGGAACTCCCGCGGAACCGGATGATTGTGTTTACCGGTCTTTCCGGTTCGGGAAAGTCCTCCCTTGCCTTTGATACTATTTTTGCCGAAGGCCAGCGCCGATATATTGAAAGTCTTTCGGCCTATGCCAGGCAATTTTTAGGCGGTATGCAAAAGCCGGATGTTGATGAAATTGAGGGGCTTTCTCCGGCGATTTCCATTGACCAAAAAGCGCATAGCGCCAACCCGCGTTCTACGGTTGCCACGATTACAGAAATATATGACTATCTCCGTGTGTTGTACGCCCGCGTTGGAAAACCCTATTGTCCCTTGTGCGGAACAAAAATTGAAAAAATAAGCGTTGATCAGATGGTGGAAAGAATCATGCAAAAAATGAGTCGGCAAAAAGATGGAGGAACAATTCTTTCTCCGGTTGTCCGCGGAAGAAAAGGCGAATATTATCAAATGCTTTATGATCTCTACAATTCCGGGTTTTTGAATGTCCGTGTCGATGGGAAGATGCGATCGCTCAAAGAGAGAATGGTTTTGTCCAAGAATAAGAAACACGTGATTGACGTTGTGGTTGATACGTTTGGTCAAACAGACACCTTTGGCCGGGAAAGAAAAAAGAAAGAAGAAACGACAGAACAAAAGCAACGACTCACCGAAGCCGTTGAAACGGCTGTGGAACTTTCCAACGGGCTCTGCATTGTGGTTTTTGAAAATGGAGAAGAAGACGTTTTTTCTACCGAATATTCCTGTCCCAAGGACGGCTATAGTTTTCCGGAAATCGAACCAAGATTGTTTAGTTTTAATAGCCCATACGGCTATTGTGCCGCGTGTACAGGGCTGGGAACCAGAGAATTATTCAGCGAAGAGATCTGCCCATCCTGTGAAGGCAAACGTCTCAATACCAACGCGTTATCCGTAAAAATTGAAGAAAAAAATATCTGGGAAGTGAGCGCCATGACGATTGAAGAAGCGGCCGAGTTTTTTTTATCATTGGATGATACATTGCCGCCGAAAGAAAAAGAAATTTCAGGCGCCGCATTGCGGGAAATCCAAAATCGGCTTTCGTTTATGCTCGATGTTGGTCTCGAATATCTCTCGCTCAATCGGAAAGCGGGCACATTATCCGGCGGAGAAGCCCAGCGCATTCGTCTTGCGTCTCAAGTCGGTCAAAAATTGGTGGGTGCCATGTATATTTTGGACGAACCAACCATTGGGTTGCATCAACGGGACAACGCACAGCTTGTGCGGACGCTTCGAAATTTGTGTGATATTGGAAATACCATTATTGTCGTTGAACACGATGAAGACACCATTATGGCAAGCGATTGGATTGTGGATATTGGCCCCGGGGCAGGAAAGCATGGCGGGCATGTGGTGTATTCAGGGACCAAGGATGAGCTGTTGAATAGGAAAAATGATCGTACAGACATCCGGTGCCAACGGTATGGGAGCTCAAAAGATTCCATCACCGGGCAGTATTTGCGTAGAGAAAAGAGTGTGTCCATGCCGGAAAAAAGACGAAAAGTGGATCAGTATACGCCTAAAATAAAGATAAAAGGGGCCACGCATCATAATTTAAAAAATATGAATGTGGATATTCCCCTGCGGCGCTTTGTGTGTCTTACCGGTGTTTCAGGATCAGGAAAGTCCACTCTTATGCATGATATTTTATATCGGTCCGCGGCCAACCGGCTAAATCATGTCAATAAAGCCGTGGGCGGGCATAAAGCGATTGTCGGTTTGGAATATATTGATAAAATTATTGAAATTGATCAAAGCCCTATTGGACGCACTCCCCGGAGCAATCCGGCAACCTACACCAAAGCCTACGACCATATTCGTGATTTGTTTGCCGCAACAGCTGAAGCAAGAATTCGAGGATACAAAAAAGGGCGGTTCAGCTTTAATCGTCCGGGCGGACGATGCGAACAGTGCGAAGGACGCGGCGTGCTTGAAATTGAAATGCATTTTTTGCCGAGCGTCCACATTGTGTGCGATGCGTGCAAAGGAAAACGGTTTGCCGAAGAAACGCTTGCCGTGGAATACAATCATAAAAATATTGCCGAAGTGCTTGAGATGACCATTGAAGAGGCGGAAGAATTTTTCAAAGACATTCCGCAGATTTATGATAAATTGTCCGTATTAAATAATGTGGGTTTGGATTATTTGACGCTTGGCCAGTCCGCTACAACATTGTCCGGCGGAGAAGCACAGCGTATAAAATTGAGCCGCGAATTGGCAAAACGAAACACCACCAAAACGCTGTATTTATTGGATGAACCAACCACCGGGTTGCATTATGATGATGTGCGAAAATTGATTGATGTATTGCAAAGCCTCGTGTCAAAAGGAAACACGGTCATGGTGATTGAACACAATTTGGATGTGATTAAATGCGCGGATTGGATTATTGATTTGGGACCTGAGGGCGGCAACAAAGGCGGAGAACTGGTTGCGGAAGGGACACCGGAAGAAATAGTCAGAAAACGAACGGTGAGTCACACGGGCGCATATTTGAAAACTTATTTTTCTTAAAAGTTGTTTTTTCATCCTTTTTTGCGCGCGTCTCAAACACATGCAAAAAAGGATGGCGGAGCGGCTCATGGTGAGCGCTCCGCGTTTTCCTCCTTTTATCCTCCTAGCGGTCGAGATCAGGGATCGCGACCGACTTTGTGTCCCCGACGCGCTCCTTGACCCGAGTGAGGAGCCGCATTGCCTTCCAGCCGTTCTCGGCGACACAGAACGCCTGGAACTTGCCATGGGGCAAGAGCTCGACGAGCGTGGGGACGGCGCCGCTCTTGCCGTCGAACAGGAGCCCCCTGAGGAGCCGCGCCAGTTCGCGGAAGTTGTCCGCGGCTCCCGGAGCCGGGTAGACGTTCGACTGGGCAATGGCCCAGCGTCCACCGAGCCGTGGTGCGATCTGCTCGCCGAGCGCGAATCCGTACCGTGGCGCCGGCGGGCGGAAGATGTTCGGTTCAATGGCGTACCACCGAACCCTGCCGCACAAGCCGCGGACCTTGATGAAGTCAATACCCACGGCCATCTCACGGAAACCCATCTTCCACCATTCCCGAATCCAGTGCTCCCCGATCCAGTACATGGTGGCCATGTCCTTGAGCAAGAGTCCGGGGATTGGCTGTGCATGCGAGGCGTACAGGTTGCCCTCGTGGCATACCCCGCCGGAGATGAAGTTGACTGTTGTGCCTGCCCTGCTCCAGCCACTGGCGGACAGATTCCAGTGTGCCGAGGCGGCCATGTGCCGCAGGTAGGCCGCCTCGATGATCATGGGCTTGCCGTCGAGCTGGCGCCGGCAGTAGCCCTTGACACCATCCGTCGTTGTGTGGACCTCCATCCCGGCGCCGGACAGGAGTCCAGTTTGTTTGAGGATGGCCGCGTCGGGAATCGGGTGGCCGTCGTGGCCGAGCATGGCCCGGATGCGCTCGAACGTCTCAAGCGCGTGTGCCTCGGTCGTACCGACCCCATTCAGGGGTACCAGATGACCGAAGCCCTGTTGCTTCGCGATCATCCGAAAGATCGCCTTGCAGTTGAGATCCCTCATCTGGTTGGCTGTGATCGCGGCCGGCATGCCGAGCTCATTGAAGAGCTCCTCTTCGGTCCGGCCGAACCAGAACGGCCGGATTCCGTCACAGCGGCGGATTTTGTCAGCGACAGGGCCCCGCGCGCAGTCGAGGACTAGGTCATCCACCTCGACGACCTCGCGGGGGCCGATTCCCCGGCCTCGAAGGGCCTCGATGAGTTCCCACTCAATGCCGCCGGGCGCGATCATGAGGGGGGCATTGGTCATGAGACCGCGCATACCGTACCACTCCCGACCAGGGATCGGGATGTGGCCTAGCGGCGAGTCCGCGTGGGCGCGATGATCTTCGAGAGCCGCAAAATTTTTCCACATTTTTTTCCTCCTCTGTAGCACTTTCGCGTTGATAGCCTTCTCGCTTTCTTCGCCTGTATCGGCTCAGGGCTGTCTCCGTTGCGGAGACAGAACCCGCTCGAAGGCAATCAAACGCGAAAGTGCTGTTATGGTTTTGGTTTCGGAAATGTGGTCGGCTCCTGAAACATTCAGGCGCCAAGTGCATTTTCGAATAAAAAAAACCGCCCGGCTAGGGCGGCTATACTGACAAAAAATGTCAAGAATTACAACAACCCTAGCGCGGAGCTGTTGTAATAATATGCGGCTTGAACGGATTGTCGCGATTTAAAAATCATAACAGAAGAAGTATACCCTTTTTGAAAATTTCGTCAAATATATTGTGGATATTTTTTTCTTCACGTATAATCTCTTAATCCGTTTTGCTTTTGCTTATAGTGGTTACTGTTGTGTCGGTCCATTATGCGAAGATGAAAAAAGTGCCAATGACGTTTTAATATGACGCAAAAAAACATTGAGACAGCGCTTTCCGACCTGCCCGATGCGCCGGGCATCTATCTTTTTTATAGCCGCAAAAAAGAATTGATCTATGTCGGAAAGGCCACATCGCTTCGCAATCGCGTGCGTTCGTATTTTGCCGGCGCGCGAACCCCGCGTCCGATTGAACACATGATTCATGAGGTTGGCTGTATTGATTGGAGACAAACCGATTCAGTTTTGGAAGCAATTATTTTAGAAGCCAATGCTATCAAAAAATATCAGCCCAAATATAACGTGGATGGGAAGGACGACAAAAGTTGGAATTATATTGTCATGACAAAAGAGGAATTTCCCCAGGTAATTCCGATACGGGCGCATGAATTGAAGAGCATGTACGAAATTACGAATCGTACGAAATTACGAAAAAAGCAGTTTGCGTTTATGTTTGGTCCATATCCTGGACTTAATACCAAAGCAACGATGACGCTCCTTCGCCGATTATTTTTCTTTTCAACGTGTCAAAAACAACAAAAAAGTCAATTGTCAAAAAAAAAGCCTTGTTTTTATTATCAAATTGGCGAGTGTCTCGGCGTTTGCACCGGAAAAATTTCCTCAAAAGAATATACAGAAAAAGTGATCCAGCCGCTTCGTACGTTTTTAAGAGGAGGAAAAAAGCGATTGATCAAAACATTGGGAACACACATGCGTGAAGCGTCCAAGAATCATGACTTTGAAGAAGCGGCTCGTTTGCACGATCAGATTGCGTCATTGCAACGCATTCAAGATATTGCCTTGCTCAATGCGTCGTTTGTCCATGATCCTCTGACGCATGGGACAGCCGCTGAGTACGGGCGCATTGAAGGATACGATATTTCCAATTTTGGATCGGCCGGCAAAGTTGGATCGATGGTTGTTTTTATAAATGGAATGCCCGACAAAAAAGAATACCGCCATTTTACGATACGAACGGTCAAAGGGCAGAGCGATGTGGATTGTCTGGCCGAAGTGATAGAGCGGCGGCTGAAGCATGTGCTCACCAGTTGTCAGACCTCAGAGTCAATGGCGTCAAAAGTCAACTGTCAAAAGTCAACTGTCAAAAGTCAAGAGTGGCCTTTGCCGAATGTCTTTTTGGTTGACGGCGGAAAGCCGCAAGTGAATTGCGTGAAAAAAATTTTTGCGGAGAAACAAATTGATATTCCCGTTGTTGGCATTGCCAAAGGACCGGACAGAAAAAAGAACGAGTTTGTTCTTGGCGAGAAAAATTCCGCGTTTGTGCGGTGGGTGTATCGAAATAAAAAAGTATTGATCCATGTACGGGATGAAGCGCATCGTTTTGCCATTGCTCATCAAAAAATACGGCGGGGGCGTTCTTTTTTATTATCATGACGGGTTTTGACAGACACCGCGTTTGAAAACTATACTACCCTCATGACAGAACTGTATTCCAAACTCAAACAATTTGGCCACGTCAAATACAACGAGCCATTGTCCAAACATACCAGTTTTAAACTCGGCGGCCCGGCTGATTTTTTTGCCATCATTGATACGAAGGAGTCATTCATTCAAGCGGTCCGTTTCCTCGAAGAAGAGGGGATTGATTATATGCTCCTCGGTCAAGGCACAAATGTTGTGGCCTCTGACGATGGATTTCGAGGCGTTATCATACAGATGCGCGACACGGCGTATCATGTTGATGGCGTTACCATTCGCGCCGCCGCCGGATGCGCCACGGTAGAGATCGCGCATGCGAGCGCCAAAGCCGGGCTCACCGGTTTTGCCTGGGGCGTTGGAGTCCCGGGAACCATTGGAGGCGCGGTTCGAGGAAACGCGGGAGCAATGGGAGGAGAAATGAAAGATGTGGTTGTCTCGATTGAGGTTTTGCGTGACGGGGGCGTTATGAACCTGTCAAACGCGGCATGCGTGTTTGGGTATCGCGACAGTATTTTTAAGCGCAATCATGATTGTATTTTGGAAGCGACACTTCAGCTCACACCCGCGGCAGATGCGCAGGGAATGAAAGAGGTGCTCAATCATTTGGCGTATCGAAACAAGACACAGCCGCAAGGGTGGTCATCGAGCGGATGCATTTTTAAAAATGTTCTTCTCGACGATCCATCACTTCTTTCCGTAAAGAACATCGAAATTCCCGTCGTGTTTCAAGAAAAAAAAGTTATCCCTGCCGGCTGGCTCGTGGAACAGGCAGGTCTCAAAGGGGCGCAGATTGGCGGCGCAAAGGTGAGTGAAAAACATGGTAATTTTATTGTGAATACCGGAGGCGCCAGCGCAACAGATGTTTTTTCTCTTATTGAAATGATACAAGAAACCGTCTATACTCAATATGGAATTACGCTTGAGGAAGAGATCCAGCGAATTGAATGAAATGAGATAAAAGATATTTTTGATATAAGTATTTCTTTATGGTTATCACAATCCATGGAACCGGTATTGATATGACAGACCCTATCAAGGCATATGCCACGGAAAAATGTGAGAGTCTTATAAAATATTTTGATAATATCCAAAAAGCGCAGATAGACGTCGGAACACGCGGCAATCATCATCAAAAAGGGAAAGTGTATTATGCGGAAGTCAATCTTCATGTCCCCGGAAAAGTGCTTCGGGTGGTAAAAGACGCGGAAGATTTGTACAAAGCCATTGATAAAGTGAAAGATCACCTCAAAGTAGAGCTGGAACGCATGAAGGGTAAAATGAGAGAAAGGGACAAAAAGACTCTTCGAGGAAATAAGGAATACCAGCAATAAAACCCTTCTATCGCAGATATAGACAAACAAGGGACAGGGTGCTATACTTCGCCTTGTTCTTTTTTGTCTGAATAAGGAATTTTTTATGAATTGGCACTACATTTTTACCGGAGATCCCAATAAAAAAATGTTGAAAAAATTACAGCCGATGGTTGAAATGATTAATGGGTTTGAATCACCATTTGCCGCGTTGACCGACGACCAGCTTCGCGCAAAAACAGGGGAATTCAAAGAAAGAGTGGCCAAAGGGGAGACACTCGACCACATTCTCCCGGAGGCGTTTGCGGCCGTTCGCGAAGCGTCAAAACGCACCACCGGAATGCGCCATTTTGACGTTCAACTCGTCGGAGGCGTAGCATTGCATCAAGGAAAAATTGCCGAGATGAGAACCGGCGAAGGAAAAACATTGGTTGCGACGTTGCCGGTGTATTTGAATGCGCTTGAAGGAAAAGGAGTGCACGTCGTGACGGTCAATGACTACCTCGCAAAACGAGATGCGGTATGGATGGGGAAAATTTATGATTTTTTAGGGATGAGCGTCGGGATTATTCAAAATCAGCGGGTGACATATCTCTATGACAAGACATCAGACGTCGGCCCGCTTGCTCCCGACCAAAAAGAAAGTTTCAAGATTGAAGATGAGTATTTGCGTCCGTGTACGCGTCAAGAAGCCTATCGCGCGGATATTACTTACGGGACCAACAATGAATTTGGGTTTGATTATTTGCGCGACAACATGGTTCAGGATTTTTCCCAAATGGTGATGCGTCCGGGGAGCGAGATGCATTATGCGATTATTGATGAAATTGACTCTATTCTCGTTGATGAAGCGCGAACGCCGCTCATTATTTCCTCGCCGGCCGAAGAAGCAACCGAGCAGTATTATCGCTTTGCTCAGCTGGTCAAACAGCTGAAAGAAAATGAAGATTACAATATTGACGAAAAAATGCGATCCGCGACTCTGACCGATCATGGTGTTGTTCAGTTTGAACAGTGGCTGGGAGTAGAGAATCTCTATGTCGAGGGCGGCATCCGCATGCTCCATCATATTGAACAGGCGCTTAAGGCCGAATATCTATTTAAGCGGGATAAAGAATACGTCGTTGACAATGACGAGGTCATTATTATTGACGAATTTACCGGAAGAAAAATGCCCGGGAGACGATATTCCGAAGGACTCCACCAAGCCATTGAGGCCAAGGAAGGCGTCGCGATTCAACGAGAAAGCCAGACCCTTGCGACGATCACCTTTCAGAACTTATTCCGCATGTATCGAAAACTTTCCGGCATGACGGGTACGGCAAAGACAGAAGAAGAAGAGTTTTTCAAAATTTATGGGTTGGAGGTATTTGTTATTCCGACCAACAAGCTTGATCATCGTATTGACCATTCCGATCGTATTTATAAACATAATAAAGCAAAATATCGAGCCGTGGCCGAAAAAATTCGTGAGTGTCAGGCAAAGGGACAGCCGGTCTTGGTTGGAACGATTTCGGTGGAAAAAAACGAAGAGCTGAGCTTATTTTTGACCGGAGAGGGGATTGTGCATCAGGTGCTCAATGCAAAAAATCATGAACGAGAAGGAGAAATTATCGCTCAAGCGGGGCGGCCGGGCAGTGTCACCCTTGCAACCAACATGGCAGGACGCGGAGTGGATATCAAGCTTGGGGGCAATCCGGTTGATCAAGCGGAAGAGGCTGAGGTTCTTGCCGCCGGGGGCTTATTCGTGCTTGGAACGGAGAGACACGAGTCTCGCCGTATTGACAATCAGCTTCGCGGCCGGTCGGCGCGCCAGGGAGATCCCGGGGAAACACAATTTTTTGTGTCGACTCAAGACGATCTGATGCGCATTTTTGCCGGCGATCGGCTTCAGGCAGTTATGAATCGGTTTCAGCTTCCGGAAGATGTCCCCATTGAACAAAAAATGATCAGCCGCATGCTTGAAAGCGCACAAAAAAAAGTGGAGGGATTTCATTTTGATTCGCGAAAACACGTCCTCCAATATGATGATGTTCTCAATCGCCACCGCGCGGTTATTTATGGCAAGCGGAGACAAATTTTAGAGGTTGCCCTCAAAGAACAGGGGTCTCAAGACGGTGCCTCTGTGAGTGCGCCTGCGGGTGCCGGATCGGTGGAAGACGACCAAAAGGCGTACGCTCATTTAAAAGACATGATTCTAGACATGATTGAAGAAGAGATTGAATTTGTGGTCAGTTTTCATACCAATGAAGTGAATGTATCAGAAACATCGGCAAGCGACGTGTCAGAAAAAAACGGGTGGAACATCCAAGAAATCATTGAAACCATGAAAACAATTTTTCCGCTTGAACCGGAAGACGAACGCGCGATTCACGATATCAAGGCTGAGCGCGGAGAAAAATTTGATAATGTGAAAGCGCGTGACGCGATGGTGGACTATTTGTTTCAAAAAGCGCGGCAAGAGTATGAAAAGGTGGAAGAGGCTGTTTTCCGTTCTGTGGAAGACACTGTCCACGCACAAGAACACATGCGGGCGATTGAAAAAAATATTCTGTTGCGCGCGATTGATACGCTTTGGGTTGAGCATCTTATTTCCATCGATTATCTTCGGACGGGTATCGGTTTGCGCGGCTATGGCCAGCGGGACCCTTTGGTCGAATACAAAAAAGAGTCCTATCATCTGTTTCACGAATTGCTGGCAAATATCCAAAAAGAAGTGGTATATTCATTTTTCAAAATTGGGGCAGGGATTCAGCTCGCCCCTACTATTATGGCGACCGATAAGATGACGCTTCAAGGCGCAAAAAAATCTGAGGCGCCAGAATCAGTCCGGATAGACCATAAGCCGCGAGATGAGGAAGGAAAAAAAATCGGTCGCAACGATCCATGTCCCTGTGGATCCGGCCGCAAATACAAACGTTGCCACGGCGCGTAATTTCTTTTTGATGTGTATAAGGCGGGTTGACGCGATTGACCCAAAACGCTACACTACTGCCGTTATTCATCGGTATGACCAAGCACAGCGGACAATCACACGTACGGACGAAAATTCGATGGGGAATTCTTGGCATTTTTGCGTTGCTCGGCGTCGCGTTTTCTTTTGATTTTCCGGAATTCGTGAATACACAAATTCAAGCGGCTAATCGTATGTTACCCCTTGCCATTCCGTCGATTTCAGGAAAGCCATTTTCTTTGGGGCTAGATCTTCAAGGGGGAGCGCATCTCATTTACAAAGCGGATGTCAATCAATTTGCCGATGAGGACCGCGGAGACGCGCTGGAAGGCGTTCGTGATGTTATTGAACGCCGCGTGAATGCATTTGGCATTGGCGAATCTAATGTTCAAACCACCAAAGTTGGCGACGAGCATCGCTTGGTGGTGGAACTGCCGGGGGTTACCGATGTACAGGCCGCGATTGCCATGATTGGAGAAACGCCTATTTTGGAATTTAAAGAAGAAAACACAGTACCTCCGCGTGAATTGACCGGAGAAGAACAACAGCAAATTATCGAATATAACAGCGACGCCAAAAAACGCGCGTCCGATCTTTTGTTCAAAATACAATCCGGTGAATCATTTGACGCGCTTGCCAAGGAATCTTCCGAAGATCAGCAATCAAAAAACAACAATGGATATGTGGGATTTATCGGGGATACTCCGCAGTACGAAGGTATTGTCGAGGTTCTCGCCAAATTGCAAGAAGGCGAGATTCCTAAGACAGTGGTGGAATCACCCGAAGGATACAATATCGTCAGGCTGGGAAAAACGCGTGATGGAGAAACAAAAGTGGAGGCCAGTCATGTTTTGATTTGTTTTCTCGGCGCTGAAAAATGCGCCGATCCCAAATACACCAAAGAAGAAGCCGAACAAAAAGCGAAAGAACTGTTTGAACAGGCAAACGCGGATAATTTTTCAGATTTGGCAAAAGAATTTTCCACAGAACCCGGCGCTGAAGAGACTGGGGGCGCGCTTGGCGTTTTTGGAAAAGGACTTTTTACGCCGGCGTTTGAGGATGCCGCGTTTCAGGCAAAAGTCGGAGAAATTATAGGACCCATTTTGACCGAATTTGGGTATCATATTATTTATAAAACAAATGAGGCCCCAACCAAAGAATATGAGTTGTCCCGCATTTTGATTCGGACTCTTGCCCCGGAAAACATTCTTCCGCCGCCCGATCCTTGGATGAACACAGGATTATCGGGCAAACAATTGGATCGAGCGGAAATTGTTTCCGACCAGCAAACCGGACAAATTCAAGTATCGCTCCAATTTGACGAGGAGGGAACAACACTCTTTGCAGACATCACAAAAAGAAATGTGGGAAAGCCGGTGGCGATTTTTCTCGATGGGGAACCCATCAGCATTCCTCGGGTGCAACAATCCATCACGAGCGGCCAGGCCGTGATCACCGGTAATTTTACCCTGGAAGACGCGCGTGTGCTCTCTCAGCGGCTGAATGCGGGCGCCTTGCCCGTGCCGGTAGAGCTCATTTCGCAACAATCGGTTGGGGCGACCCTTGGCGCTGAATCGCTCCAAAAGAGTCTTATGGCAGGAATTATTGGCGTTCTTTTGGTGATGCTGTTTATGGTGCTCTATTATCGATTTCCGGGATTGTTGTCTGTTATTGCACTGTGCGTGTATGTATTTTTTACCTTGGCGCTCTTTAAATTTGTGGGGGTCACGCTGACCTTGGCCGGCATTGGCGGCTTTATTCTATCAATTGGCATGGCGGTTGACGCAAATGTTTTGATTTTTGAACGGCTCAAAGAAGAACTCCAAGATGGAAAAAGTCTCAAGGCGGCTATTGAAGAAGGGTTTTTGCGAGCATGGCCGTCCATTCGGGATGGAAATCTTTCAACGCTTATCACGTGTCTTGTTTTGATGTGGTTTGGCTCCGGATTTGTTCAAGGGTTTGCCATTACGCTCTTTATTGGCATTCTCACGAGCATGTTTTCCGCAATTACCGTCACCCGCGTGATGTTGCGTTTTGTGGCGCCATGGTTTCGCGCGGGCACATGGTTTTTTCTCGGAGCAAAGAACAAAGACATATGATTTCTATCA
The DNA here is from genome assembly GCA_001784285.1 of Candidatus Magasanikbacteria bacterium RIFCSPHIGHO2_02_FULL_48_18. GTDB lineage: Bacteria > Patescibacteriota > Patescibacteriia > Magasanikbacterales > UBA922 > UBA10181. The sequence continues at coordinate 184,064 of MFQC01000003.1, read as the reverse complement.
TTCAAAAAAGAAATGTTTCTTTCATGATATCTGGCCTGCTCGTTTTAGGGAGTATTGTGTCTCTTGTTCTGTTTGGACTCAAACCCGGGATTGATTTTACCGGCGGGTCATTGCTGGAAGTTCGTTTTACCGGACAAAGGCCGTCTCCTGACAAGGTAGAGACCGCTCTTGCCGACTTGAGTCTTGGGTCAGTCGTGGTCCAACCCACCAATGAAGATGGATATATTCTTCGAACTCGCTTTATCAATGAAGAAGAACATCAGCAAATTCTGGCTCGGTTGCGGAGTTCATTTGAAACAGCGGCCGCGCAGGATGCTGAGAACGGGTCATTCTTGCTCGAGGCAACCGGAGAAAACGGCGAGCCTGTTCTTGTCGAGGCAGAATCCCTCTCGGGAGAAGAAGGCGCAGTATCTCAAGAAGGACAGGATGAAACCGCGCAAACGGCTCCTGTAGAGCGCGTGCTCGAGGAGCGGGTGGAGACGATTGGGCCATCGATCAGCCAGGAATTGATTTCTCGATCTTGGAAAGCGGGCATTGGCGTTCTGCTCCTTATTGTGCTGTTTATTGCCTATTCATTTCGTCGGGTATCCAAACCGGTCGAATCATGGAAATACGGCGTCGCGGCCGTTATTGCGCTCGCGCATGATGTGCTTATCACCATGGGTGTGTTTGCCCTTTTGGGCAAATGGTATGGCGTTGAGGTGGATATCCCCTTTATCGTTGCACTGTTGACCATTCTTGGATATTCTGTCAATGACACGATTGTGGTGTTTGACCGCGTGCGAGAGAACCTTATAAAAAGCGGCGGCAGTAATTTTCTTGATGTGGTCAATCGCGGAGTGAACCAAACCATCCTGCGTTCGATCAATACATCGTTTACCACGCTCTTGGTGCTTGTTGCAATGTATTTTTTTGGCGGCGAATCCATTCGTTATTTTTCGCTTGCGTTGATTATTGGTATTTTTTTTGGAACGTATTCTTCCATCTTTATTGCCAGTCCGATTTTGGTATCCTGGGAAGAAGAACGCCGTCGGAAACGCAAACAGCCGAGCATATAATATGATTCATGCAAAAACCCGGCTATTCCGGGTTTTTTTGTTCCATGATATACTGGTTTTCGGAGTTCTTAAGGATCCTCTCTATGAATGAAAAATTTGTTCGGCACTTTATTTCTTTTCTCGGCATGCTCGTGACCTTTCTTGCTTATTGGGTCGGGTATGCATCTGCCGGAAGCGGATGGTGGTGGACCGGATTTTCCGTCATCATTATCTATATCATTATCTACGTGTTACTTGAGGTGTAGGTATGGATGCGGCCATCCTTTTTTTATCCAACCTGTTTTTACAGCCCTTGTATCGGGTTATTTTGGATTTGCTTATGCTGGGGGGATGGACGGTTGTTGCATATCTGCTGATTTATGCGGGATTGGAAATTGAAAAAATATACAAACGAGAAAAATATACCTCCACCTGGGAATGGGTCCTTTTGGCGATTGATATTCCTGCCTTGAATATCCAGACGCCAAAAGCGGTGGAACAGCTATTTTCGCATATTTTCAGCATTTGGGAGCCGCCGAGCATTACGACCATGTTTCGAAGGGGGTATAATGAAGAATTCTATAGCTTTGAAATCATTAGCATTGAAGGCTACATTCAATTTTTAGTTCGTGTCCGGGTAAAATATCGCGATGTGCTTGAGGCGGCCGTGTACGCCCAATATCCTGAAGCGGAGATTATCGAGGTTGAAGATTATGTCTCCGGAATTCCAACCAAATATCCAAACGATACGCACGATATTTGGGCCGCGGATTATGTTTTAACAAAGCACTGGGCATTTCCATTGCGGCTCTACCGCGATTTTGAACATAGCATTTCCAAAGATACGGTGTTGAAGGATCCAATGGGGACGCTCCTCGAAAGTTTTACGCGTATCGGGCCTGGGGAACAAGTCTGGTTTCAGATTATTATTGCGCCGATCGCGGAAAAACTTTGGAAAGATGAGGCTATAGAAAAAATTAAGGAAATGGTTGGAGAAAAAAAAGAATCAGGAAAGAGTTTTTTAACTTGGATATTTGATAATACTCTCACAAGAGAAATCAGCAAAGGCTTCGCTGAAATCAACGCCCAGCTGAGCGGAGGCGCCGGGCCGGGAGAAGATGCCGGTGCGTCAAAAGATTCGCATGAACCAAAAAATCAAATTCTCTATCTCACGCCGGGAGAGAGAAAAATTGTTGAAGCAATGGAAGACAAGATCAGCAAAATTGGATTTCGAACAAAAATTCGAATGATTTATGTGGCAAAAAAAGAGGCCTACAAACCAAATAAGGCGATCAATTCAATCACAGGGGCGCTCAATCAATTCAATGTGCCCTATTGCAATATGCTTCTGCCAAAATATATGACGTCGGTCGAGTATATGTTTGCGGAAGCGCGAAAAAATTATCGCCGCTCTGTCTTGATGCATGCGTACCAGGAGCGGGCGATTGAAAGGGGAAAGGAACCGTTTGTCTTGAACATTGAAGAACTTGCAACTATTTGGCATTTTCCAATGTCCCATGTCAAAACACCGCTTCTCCAAAAAGCAGAGGGCAAGCATGTCGAGCCGCCGGCGGGATTGCCTTTGGATATATCTTCAGTAGTGCCGGGAACATCTGCCCCGCCACAACCGGCCATGCCGGAAAGCGAATCCCCGAACACGCCGGACGAGAAAGGGAAGAAAAAATATGTGACCGATTCGGGCGATGTGCGGTATGTTGATGATGCCAACTTGGGATGATAGTGCGTGAGTTTTCGTAAAAAGACACCCGCGTGTCTTGTTTTTTTATTCGGTTTTTGATAGAGTCATTCTTCTATGTGGATACAGGATATTCTTGCCAAGAAAAAAACTATTTTTGCGCTTTCTCCCATGGCGGATATGACCGATTCGCCGTTTTGTCAAATTGTCCGCATGATTGGCGGGGCAGATGTGGTCTTTCGAGAAATGGTCTCGAGTGAAGCCATCGTGCGCGAAAATGCAAAAACCATGGGGATGACCGATTTTGTCGAGAGCGAGCGGCCCATTGTCCAGCAACTATTCGGCGCTGATCCTCTTACCATGGCAAACGCGGCAGAAATTGTGATGCGGCATGCGGGGCCGGAGGGCATTGATATCAACATGGGATGTCCGGTATATAAAATTACCAGCAATTTTAATGGCTGTGCTCTTATGAAAGAGCCGAGCCGAGCCGCTGGCATTATTCGAGAAGTGAAGCGAGCAATCGGGGCGACACCTCTTTCGGTAAAAATTCGTCTCGGCTGGTCGGATCCGGACGAGTTTCGAACGTTCATTCCGATTATTGAAGAGGCGGGCGCGGATCTTATTACTCTCCATGGCAGAACCAAAGTCCAGGGATACGCAGGCGTGAGTGATTGGGATCGTATTCAAGAAGCAAAAAAAATTGCCACGGTTCCGTTGTTGGCAAATGGCGATATTCATGAGCCATCCGAGGTGTGGGAGGCGCTTGACCAGACGCATGCGGATGGAGTATTGATTGCCCGGGGCGCGCTCGGGAATCCATGGTTTTTTTCTCTGGCACATCCGCTTGCCCAACAGGTTGATCTCAAGGAGAAAATGCGGATTATTCGTGAACATGCGCGCCTGCATCTTGTACACTACGGAAGAGGAAATCTCATAACATTTCGGAAACACCTTGCGTGGTATTTTAAGGCGTCGCGTCTCGGATGCGAGATCCCGCACATTAAAGAGATACGGGCTTGTCTCATGCAGGTAAACAATTTTTCTGAGTTGGAGTCCGTGTTGGAGCGTGTGGCTCCGCTTCAATAGAGGTTTTTCCTTGATGTTTTTGCCGTGGGCAAGAATCGTCTTTCGGCGCACAGGACCACATTCGACAAGAGATGAGAAACCGTCAGCGGGCCGACCCCTCCCGGCGTTGGCGTGAGAAACGATGCTTTTTGTATCACTGTTTTTTGATCCACGTCGCCAAAGAGGTCATTGTTGACAAAATCAACGCCGGCGTCAATGACGATGGCTCCTTTTTTTACCATTGAGCCGGTAATCAATCCTTTTTTTCCAACAGCGGATATGAGAATGTCCGCTTTTTTGGATACGTCCGCGAGGTTTTTTGTATATATATTGCACGTGGTCACTGTGGCTTCCGCGTTCATAAGCATGGTTGCAAGCGGCCGGCCGACCAAAAGGCCGGTACCGACGATGGTGACTTGTTTTCCTCTCAAAGAAATCTGCAAATGCTTCAAGATTGCAAAAATCGCGCCGGGCGTGGGCGGCGTGACGCGCGGATACCCTGCGACCAATTTGCCAAAATTTTCGTCGCTCAGACAGTCAACATCCACGGTGGGATCAATGCTATTGAGCACATCCCGGGTGTATAACGGTTCGGGAAGGGGAAGCTGAACGATGAGCCCGGAGAGACGGGGATCTTTCTGGATGGTGCGCAGTGTCTCAATGATTTTTTTTCTCGATGTATTGCCGGGCAGGCGATGGAGGGTAAAATCAATGCCGACCCGTTTTGCCGCCTGAGCTTTTTTTCGCACGTACGTTTCGGACGCCTTGTGTTTTCCAACCAAAAGAACTGCGAGAGATGGTGTGATTCCTCTGCGCCGCAATCTTTTGACTTTTGTTGCTATGGTTTTTTCGATGGTTTGGGCAATCAATTTTCCATCAATGCGTTGTGCTGGCATGGGGTGGTGTATGAGATCAATAAATGCCACATTGCTCGGGGACCTGGATTCGAACCAAGATAAACAGGTCCAGAACCTGTTGTCCTACCATTAGACGATCCCCGATTGCGTAAAATCGACTCAAGCCCATCACGGGACAAGATATGTTCAAGCCATAACTTGTTCCGTGGCAGATATGATCGATCTTTTGAAAAAAGGATAGACAAAAAGACAGATTTTGTCAATCCCGAAAAACATTTTTTTCTACAGTATCTCTCCTCCCAATGCCGAAACCAATCCTTGCAATTCTTGAGGAAGCGTATTGTTTTCCTCTGGTTGTTTTTGTTCTGCAAGTTGGATATTTATAAGAACGGGGACATGGAGCGCTTCAGAAAAAAAATGTTCTATCATTTTTTTTGAAGAGGTTTCCATTAACTTGTCTTTATGAAACGAATATTCAACCGTGCACACAATGGTATTACCGTCTATCTCTTTCAGATGCGCCATTTTTAAAATAAACACGAGAGATGGGCTCATTTTTTCCATGGTGTCGAGAATAGCGCCCCACTCTCCTTCAACCACATCGCGGGAGAGGATTTTTTTTTCTGTCCGGGAATGCGGGGTATCATCCGATGAAATATTCTGTGTCATTTTGGTTGGATGAGGAAGGGGAGCCGTTTCATTTTGGGGCAATACGGTGGATGGGAGGATGGCGCTATGATGTTCGCACCACTCCACAAGGGCAAGCTCAAGCTGTAATTGGGGTGTTGGGGATGAACGGATTTCTTTTTTTCGGCGTATGATAAGATCCATCAACTGGACGAGTTCTTTTTGCGTTATTTGTTCTGCGAGTGATTGTAATACCATCTTCGTATGGTCATCGAGGTGGATGTCCGCCTGTTTGAGTTTGGGGTCAATCAATGCCATGAGCATATATCGAAAATGCGCGAGGAGGCTATCCGACGCGTCAACCATATCCATGTCTTCTCCTGAGAGCGTTGCAATCGCGTCAAGACCGGCTTTTCTGTCACATGTGACAAAAGAACAGATAAGAGATTGGATGGTTTCATCATGAAATGCCGGCAAAAAAAGGGAAGTATTCTCTTTGGTGAGCGCCTGGTCTCCGGTTGAGAGCAATTGATCAAGCAAACTGAGCGCGTCTCGCAGACAGCCTTCGCTTTTTTGTATGATGGTGTTCAATACATCTTTGTCAATCGTTCTGTTTTCTTTTTTCAAGATATTTTTTAGCGTTTTTTCCATGTCGACATATGGAATTTTGGAAAAATGAAATCGCTGGCATCGAGACAGCACGGTTTCCGGAATTTTGTATGCTTCGGTTGTGGCGAGGACAAAAACCACATGCGTGGGCGGCTCTTCCATAATTTTTAAAAGTGCGTTGAACGCGCTCGTTGAAAGCATGTGGACTTCGTCAATAATAAATATTTTATACGCATCTCTCGCCGGTTTGAACTGCGCGGTTTCAATGATATTTTGTCGAACCATATCAACGCCGGTATGGCTCGCCGCGTCGATTTCCACAACGTCAATGGACCGGCCGTGCCGGATGTCTTTGCACGATGCGCATGTATTGCACGGTTCGCTCGCGCCCCCCGGCCTGTTTTCGCAGTTGAGCGCTTTTGCAAGAAGGCGTGCGGCTGTGGTTTTCCCAACGCCGCGAGGACCCGAAAACAGATACGCGTGGGCCGTCTGTTTTCTTCCAATTTGACTGGTCAATGTCTGGACAATATGGTCCTGTCCGGACATGTCGGAAAAACACTGCGGTCTGTAGGTATGATACAATGCCATAGAAGAGGAAAATGAATTGGCCTCTAGTATAACGGACAAAAGGGGATTGCGTAAAGAGTGCCCTTTCTGGCTTCTTGCCTTTTTGTCTCTTGTCTGCTATACTGTGGATAACTTATTGCGTGTATCAAAAATCATTTTTAATCTTGTCTCTTATGCCAAGAAAAGCGAACCCAGCGTTGCTGAAGCCCTTGACGCTCTCAGCAGAGCTTGAGGCCGTTGTTGGACCAGGTCCACTGCCCCGTGGCCAGGTGGTAAAAAAGTTGTGGGATTATATCAAGACGAACGATCTTCAAAATCCAAGCAACAAACGAAACATTCTCGCTGATGAAAAACTTCTTCCTCTTTTTGGGGGGAAAAAAGAAGTCACCATGTTTGAAATGACCAAATTGGTTTCGGCGCACATGAGCTAAACAAGCCAGCCAAACACGGACCGCCTCTAGGGGCGGTTTTTGTTTTGGGGATTAACCGAATAGATAATGAGGTCGGCATTTTCGTACACGTTGGTATACTGGTCTTTTTGCACCTCGAGAATTTTTCCCAAGAGCGTCCGATCCGCAAACGATTTTCCATCCACGTGTTTGGGCACGACGATCGTATCCGTATGGAAGAGGTATTGGAATGCAAGATGGATCGCGTGAATATTTTGTCTTCCTCCAAGCGTGGTGCATGGGTCTTTTTGGTCGCAATAGCGCCCGAAATAGACCATGTTGTACCAAATCCAATACAGGTCGGGCTGGTACTTATATAAAAAAACGGGGTCAAATGCCGTGACGTACCGATTGTGGGTATTGAAAAAAAATAATTTTGGAAACATGGACCAAATGGGATAAAAAAGGATGGATCCTTCCGGGGTGTGGCTTTGCAAATATGCGGCCGCTTCCGCATACGACGCCGTGTCCTCGCTTTGATTGTGTTGGTCTATGACATCCTTTATAAGGAACATATTTGCCGTTCCCAGAAAGACCAACCCGATCGCGAGCGCACCTTCAACAATCGGGAGGAAAAGCTTGAGAGAGAGCACGCGTTTCATTTCGCGTATTTCGCGGTGAATGGATGCGTCGTTGAGAAGAAGGGCGATAAGGAGCCAGACAAACGGCACCCAATATTCGACCGCTCGCGGAATAAAAAAAGAAACGACAAACCATCCGATCACCAGAATAAAAAGGGCGGTATGGTGCTCTTTTGTTTTCAGATTTTTTCGAAATGCGAGGTATAATGCCGTCGTGAGAATACTCGCGCAGATTTGTATGATGTTGAGGAAGAAAAACGCCGAGATGCGTTGCGGCTGAATTTCTCTCCCGCTCGGCAGAACAACGCCGGAGAGTTTGAGAAAAAAGATTTGGACGAAGTGCGTATAGATGAGGTTGATATAGTTGAGTGTCTGCGGATGAAGCAGAAGGCCGAGTGTCATTCCGCCCATTGTTGCAATAAGGGGCGCCAGGCTGACCGGCCGTTTTTTCAGCCAATCTTCCAAGACAAACAACAGCGCAATGCCGATCGTGAGGGGCGCGAGATTATAAATAAGAATATACGCCGCGGATAAGAAAAAAAGGAGGCCCCAGCGTTTTTTTTCCATGAGCACATACGAGAGGATGGCGAGACTCATCGATAATACAAAAGGGCGCAGGAGCAAAAGCCGAGCCAATAAGACCGGCGACGCAAAGAAAAACAGGACAGTTAGCATGAGCGGAAGGCCTATGGAGGAGGACTTTTTTTTGATAACAAGAAAAAAAAGAGGAAAAATCAGCGCGGCTTGGATAATGCCGACTATTTTCATGCCGTTTGTTTTTCCAAATATGTCAATAACAAAAGAGCTCAGGTAATGATGAAGAAAATACGGATTGACCGGCGCGTAGGTCAGAAAATGGTACGGCGCCCATGCGCCAACATAGCTTGGTTGGTCGTATTGTGCGATAAGCGCGCTATGCGTGGCATGATAATATGCGTCGTCTCCGCCAATGAACCCAATAATTGTGGAGTTCCAAAAAGAAAAAATACCCACTGCGACGATAAAAATCAGAAGAGCGATAAAAAAATAAAACCGCTTTGAGGGTTGTTTTTTCATGCGGAGTATGTGGCTATTCGCTATGGACAATATAGTCGACTGCCGCCCAATCACTTTGTCCATCAAGAGGAACCAAAATACCGGCTGTGTCGCCCGTTTGTCCTTTGTAAAATGTGACTGAAGCGGTGAGGACGCGGTATATTTTTTGTTCGGCCCCGACCATCCAGTCGTTTGTGGATGAATCTTTTGTCAAAATGCCGCTGATTCGCGTGCGTTCAATGGGTTGAATTTGTTTGTACATGAGCCCTCCATTTCTCGTGATGGTCAGCTTCATGAGGTCGCCTTCGACCAATTTTGATTTGCTGGCGTAGTTTGGGGGGATGGGGTAGCATGCGCCGTTTGCGGCAATCATCTGGTACCCGTTGAACACCCCCTCAAGAACCGTCCCTGGAGCGGCAAGAGGGACCGGACCAAGATTGTTTCGCGAAAGAGGAACGTGGAATTCATGCTGAAAAATATGCAACAAAGCATCGAGCTCTGTCTTGAGCGCGTCAATGGTTTTTTTGAGCTGATGAATATGGTGTGATTCTGGTGTCTCAGGAATTTTTTGTGATGGGAGTTCACCTGCGGGCAATGATTCATTGCGGGGTGGATACGCGGTGATTTGGGGGTTTTTGACAGGGCTGAGAACGAATCGGTCGGGTATATCAAATTCCGTTATTTTTTCGGATAAAATATTTGCAAGTTGATCCATAAAGATGAAACAGCAAAAACGATTGGATGATCTTCATAGTGTATCAGATTCAACAGTGCTGGAGAGGGCCGGACGGGGGATAAAGTGGGTAAAAGATGTGCATCCACAGAATTTTTTCGTGCTACAGCGATGCTTCAATCATATCGGTTTTGCTTGCGCTTGAGGCGGACCCGAGTTTGGTTCGCTCCAAAATTTCCGCTTCCACAATGGTGCGATCCCGCCCATATTTGAGACGGGACAATTGTTTGATAGCGTTTGCCAGGGGTTGGTTTCCTTGTTTGGGGGGGTATGCGCCCATAAGAAACGGCCTGGATGCTTCATTGTCTATCAGCATTTTTGTATAAAAGGAATATTGCGGGGTATTGAGGAGATCATACGAGCCGAACGTTGGCGCAAATTCTTTGGCCAGTATATCAGCGTCTTCCGGACCGATTCGCCCGATCATCATGGTTCCCACGTTTCCCAATACCGAATCGCGAACCGTTGCTTTGCCTTTGTCATCCGTCAACTGGCCCATATATTGATGCGCGATAATCAAATCCAATTTATACTTTCTGGCCTCGGAGAGGATAATGGAAATAGAATCGGTAATGAAATTTTGGAACTCATCAATATACAGAAAAAAATCTTTTCGTTCTTCTTCCAAGAGCTCTGCCCGGCCCATGGCCGCCATTTGCAATTTTGCAACCACAATCAGTCCTAAGAGTTTTGCGTTCATTTCTCCCACCCTTCCTTTGGCCAGATTGACAAGGAGAATTTTTTGCGTGTCCATGATGTCGCGAAAGTTGAATCCTGACCGCTGTTGCCCCATGATGTTTCGCATCATTTCATTTTCGACAAATCGTCCCACTTTTGAAATGAGATAACCGAGCATTTCCGATTTGTGAAAATCGCTGGTCTGCGCCATTTCCTTTTCCCAAAACGCGCGCACGATCGGGTCTTTTAATTTTTTGAGATAGACTTTTACATACTGATCGTCGGTAAACATCCGGGGAATATCAATGACGGTTCCGGGGTCATGAATATCGGACATGAGGGTCAGCATCACGTTGCGCATGTTGTGCTCAAACATCGGCCCGATCATTTCCGGGGGAAACAATTTATAAAAAATTGAAATCATTTCTTGCACCGCAAAATCCTTCTCGTCTTCATTTCTGGCTTCAAGCATATTCAGTCCAATCGGGCGCTCCATGTCTGAGGGGTTGAACACAATAACGTCATCAGCGCGATGTTTTGGAATATGGCGCAATGTTTCTTCCACGAGATCGCCGTGCGGATCCACGATACAAACGCCATGTCCGGCGTGGATGTCTTGAATGGCGAGGTTGGCAATGGTCACGGATTTGCCGCTTCCGGATTTTCCAATAATATACAGATGCCGCCGCCGATCGTTCAATTTCAGCCGCACGTCCGTTTTTGTTCCTCGGTAGTTGATACATCCCAAGAGGAGTCCTTCCTTGGGGAGGTTGGGCGGCGGCGGCGCTTTTCGCCCGGTCAGCCATTTGATATTTGGGGCTTCTGTGGAATGGAGCGGCAGGTGCCAGAAGGAAGCCATTTCTTCGGTATTGACGACGAATGACTTGTTTTCGGTGAAACTGCGATAAATAAAATCTTGGATCAGCGTGGTTTGGCGCCTCGGTACCATGGCATTGAATGTGTTGCCATATCGGTACAGATTGTATTGGCTGAACGCACTGAGCAGATTATCCAAATTCATTTTTGCGGTCTGCTCTTCGTCTGAAATGCTGACGATTCGAATAACCATATCAAGGCCGGCTTTGCTGAGTTTTTCCTCAATGCCTTTCAGCATGTCTTCTTCCATGGCAGAGAGCGTGTATGCCTCATCTCTTTTTCTTTCTTCCGGTTTTTTTGCGGTGTCTGCTATGCCTTTCCATGCCGCATGGAATACCTGAGAGAAAGTTGATTGATTTGCGATGTTTTCAAATTTTTTTCCTTTTTTTACTTCTCGCACGACGCGGATGCCCCTGCGGCGCCATTTTTTGTTTGCGCTCCGCACAATGCATTGAACCGCGGCAGAGCTGTTGCCTTCGCGAATGCGCGCCAAGACATTCAATATGGCGGACAGCGGGTCGGACTCCATTTTTTTATATGTTTTGAATGGAAAAAATGATTTTTTGACTGCGACCAAATACGCCCCGACAATCGAACTTTTTTCTGAAAAAATGTTATAATCAATCATTTCGTCAATTTGGGCGTATGGGTATTGCGCGTGGATTTGCTGTTCAATGAGCTGTCGCATTTTTTTTGGCGTGTCAATGTAAAAATAAATTAGACCATCATGGGCAACGATTTCATACGAAAAATGGTCGTCTCTCCCCTGAAACCATTTTTTTATTCCTCGCTGGGCTTTGAGTCCGCCAATCGCAGAAAAGAATGTTTCGGTAATGCCGATTTCCTCTTTGACATATTCCAGGCGATCGTCCTGCATTCCTTGCGTGTTGCCTTGGCCTTCCGATTTTCGTTCTTTTGGCACAGAAATAAGAAGCACCGTCCGATGGAATGCTTTGGAAGACCGAGAAAAGAAACGGGTGGAGGCGCGAAATAAAAAAATGGTGCTTACAACCATGGCACTGATTAAAACAATGACAATTGCGCCAAAAAAGAAGGAATTATCCAACATACGGGTGTTTGGCGGAGAAAGAAGCGGCGGCTTTACTGTTTCGGTTTTTTATATTCATGGAACGAAAGCATCTTATCAAGTTTTATTTTTGCTTCTTGCTCGAGAAAATATCGGCTAATACCCGGAAGCATCTTGAGCCATTGCAAGAGAAGCTGGAAGATTTTTTGCACCTTGATGTGAGTGGCCCGAAGAAGCTGACGGATTTTTGTGGCGGTTTCTTCTCCTTTCATTTTAAATTCTTGCCGCTGGACCGGGGTGAGTTCTTTATATGCATCTTCCAATCCTTCTTCCATGATATGTTCAATTTGGATGGTGAGATCGTCTTTGTGTTGGGGTCGAATGACTGGTTTTGGCTTTTTTTTCAGTAATTTTTGTTTCAGTCCCTGAATCGCGTCATCAAGAAATCCCTCTTCTCGCGTTTCCATTTCTGCGGATTCTTTGGTTAATTCTCCTGCTTTTTCTCCCTGTTCGAAACGCGGCGGAGTCACCGGCTGTTCTGGCACAGGAGAAAATTCTGGAGACGCCGCCCTGTCGCCGTGCCTTGGCGCCTGTTCTGGGTTGGGGGATTTTTCGAGGGGCGTTTCTTCCTGAGAATCAAAAGGTTGTTTTTTAAGTTGCTCATCCATACCATACAAAAAGAGGAATGAGCACAGTATACCAAAAAAATAGTCTTGCGACTATTTTCGTGCCAGTATCTGTGGACGCTTTTAAGGAATGGATTTATATGCGGTCTACCCAATGCGTATCAACCGCAACGTCAAGTTCCAAGAATATTTTTTGGTTGATTGCTTGTTCCAGCTCTTTTCTGGCCATCTGTCCGATTTCTTTAATTTTTGATCCTCCCTTGCCGATAATGACTCGTTTGTACCGCAGTTGGTTGGTCAAAATGTGTGCCGTAATAACAGTACAATCTTGTTTTTCTTCAACGGAAGAGACCTGAACGGTGATGGCATATGGGATTTCCTTATCAAGGACGGAAAATACCTTTTCCCGTATAATTTCTGCGATCCAAAATTCTTTGTCAATGTTGGTAAGTTGTTCTTCCGGGTACAGGGGCTCTCCTTCAGGGAGGAGCGCAATCACCTTTGCCTTTAAAGGCTCAATATGGCGCGCTTTGAGCGCTGACAGAGAAAATACAGCCTCAAAGTCGTTGGACCACTGCAGATAATCTTCTTCATGCGGTCGTTCTTTTTTGGGAAGGTCTGTCTTGTTGAGGACCAAAATTTTTGGGGTGGAAAGATGGCGAATCATGCCATAGACGAGCCGCTCTTCCGGCCCTATCTCGCGCGTCGGGTCAACAACATACACAATGACATCAATGCCATTCAAGGCCTCATGAATTTTTTTAATCAATTTTGATGTGAGCAAACTTCGTTTTTCCTTCAATACGCCGGGTGTATCCACAAAAATCGCTTGGCCCTCAGGGGTATTCAAGACGCCGTGGATGGTCTGGCGGGTCATTTGGGCGCGAAAACTAGTTGCGGCGATTTTAGTCCCGACGACCGTATTGAGAAGTGTTGATTTTCCGACGTTTGACCGTCCTACCAATACGGCGAATCCTGATCTCATAAAATAACAATCGGCTATTGCCGCTCCCACGGCGTCCTCAAAAAAGCACGTTGCGTGGTTTTGCCTGGTGTGATATTATTATTGATACTTATTCCAAAGTACCCATACGGTACATCAAATAGTTCTCTTACGCAAGCGGTATGCACGTTATTCTTCTTCAAGATATCAAAGGCACCGGAAGGACAGGAGACGTAAAAGACGTCGCACCCGGGTACGCTCGAAATTTTTTGTTCAAGCATGCATTGGCAAAACCAGCCACAGAAGCGGCTGTTCGTCAATTGCACATGCAAGAAGAAAAACAGAAAAAAAAGATGACGGAAGAGTTGAAAAGTTTTCAATCAATGGCGGCCGCGCTCGACGGGGGAGAAATCGAAATTCAAGAAAAAGCCAACATTGACGGCCGGCTGTACGCCGCCCTCGGCAAACAGCGGATTGCGGCAGAAATACAGAGAATATTCCATGTCAAAATCGCGCCGAATCAAATTTTTATTGAAGCCCCCATTAAGGACGTCGGAGATCATCAGATTCGCGTCGGGTTTGGCCATGGATTAGAAGCCGAATTGCGTGTCACCATCTCCGCAAAATAATATCTCCATCGCCGGAGATTTTTTAATTGCGCTTTCTGCTTTGTCTGTCCATTCTGTATTCAATTATTTTTTTATTATTGTATGGGAAAAAAAAGGCGGCCAAAGTATATTTTTGTCGTTGGTGGCGTGCTGAGCGGTGTTGGAAAAGGAGTAACAAGCGCATCGCTTGGCGCCATCTTTCGTTCCAAACATTTCAAAGTAACCGCACTCAAGGCGGATCCATATATCAATGTTGATGCGGGGACCATGAACCCGACAGAACATGGAGAAGTATTTGTAACGGATGACGGCGATGAAACCGATCAAGACATGGGCAATTATGAACGATTTTTAGACGTTGATTTGACGCGTACCAATTACATGACCACGGGCCGTATTTATCAAACGGTTATCGACAATGAACGATCCATGAAATATAAGGGCAGGTGTGTCGAGGTTGTGCCGCATATTCCGGAAGAAATTTTACGCCGCATCAAGGAAGCGCAAAAAGTTCATGAAGCCGATATTACCATTATTGAAATTGGGGGGACTGTCGGCGAATATCAAAATATTCTTTTTCTCGAAGCCGTGCGGGAAATGAAGCTTAAATATCCGGATGATATTGCTCTTGTGCTTGTGAGTTATTTGCCGGTTCCATCGCATATTGGGGAGATGAAAACCAAACCAACGCAAAACGCCCAGCGATCGCTCAATAGCGTGGGCCTTCACGCCGATTTGATTGTCGCACGGGGCCCTATGGAGCTTGATATGATACGCAGACAAAAGCTCTCTCTCTTGTGCGGCATCCACAAAGAATATTCCATTTCAGCGCCCGATGTCGAATCCATTTATGAAATTCCCCTCAAGATGGAAGATCAAGACATTGGAAATAAATTGCTGAAGATTCTTCATTTGCCGGGGCGAAGGAGTTTTTTGAAGCAATGGGATGCGTTTGTGCATCAAATTAAACATACCAAACGGGAAGTTCGCATTGGCGTTGTCGGAAAATATTTTGGCACCGGGGACTTCACGCTTGCCGATTCCTATATTTCGGTTATTGAAGCCATACGGCACGCAAGTTGGTACCACAGCGCAAAGCCTGTTTTGGACTGGATTGATTCCGAAGATTTTGAACAGAATCCTCAACGGTTGAAAACACTGAACGCATATCATGGCGTTATTGTCCCCGGCGGGTTTGGCACGCGCGGAGTTGAAGGCATTATACGCGCCATCCAATTTGTGCGAGAACAAAAAATTCCTTATCTTGGCCTTTGTTACGGAATGCAGCTTGCCACCGTTGAATTTGCGAGGCATGTCCTGGGGATCGAAGAGGCCAATACCGTTGAAATGGATCCCGCGTCAAGAGAACCGATTATTCATGTGAATCCTTTCCAGGAAAAAAATATACGGGAAAACCGCTATGGCGCCACCATGCGGCTTGGGGCATATACGGCGGCACTGAAGAAAGGCAGTGTGGTATGCAAAGCATATGGAAAACCTGCTATTTCGGAACGGCATCGGCACCGATATGAGTTTAATAATGCATATCGAAAACGAATTGATGACGCCGGTCTTCGCGTGGTTGGGGTGAATCCCGAATCCGATCTCGTCGAGATTGTTGAGCTTGATGGCCATCCTTTTTTTGTGGGAACGCAGTTTCATCCCGAGTTTCATTCTCGTCCCATGCGGCCGCATCCGTTATTTCGTGAATTTATTCGCGCGGCATTGAAGAGGACAGTCTTATAGATAGGTTTGAAAGAGATTTTTGAGATAGATTTTAATAATTTTTTCGGATTGTCTGTCCAGCCGGGGTGTCTTCGACGGTATAGCCGCTGTTTTCTATTGTTTTTCGGAGGACATCGCTTTCCCCCCATCGCTTTTCCGCTCTTGCTTTTTCTCTTTCTGCCAAAAGTTCAGCGATCTCAGGCGGCACGGTTTCTTCATTGTGCGTATTGAGATCAAGACCAAGAATTTTATCGCATCTGGTGACGGTTTTTTGGGTAATTTTGTTTTCCTTGAGAGCACGCCACAGCACGGAAAGCGCTTCCGCAGTATTGAGATCGGTATCCATTGCCTCTTGAAATTCATGCATAATATGCAGGTCGTCCACCGTGGTTTCTGGAATTGCTACCACATGGCGCCGGAGTCGGAGCAGTCCTTGGTGGGCCGCCTCAAGCGCTTGCCATCGAAATCCGATTTGTTTCCGGTAGTGCGATTGCAGGAGAAAATATCGGTACGCAAGCGGCGGAATGTGTTTTTCTGTGATGGTTTGGAGCGTGATGGCATGTGAACCGGATTTTGCCATTTTTCCTTCATCGAGAAGAAGAAATTCTCCATGAAGCCACCAAAATACCCATGGTTTTTTTCCGGTTGCGGCTTCGGATTGGGCGATTTCGTTGGTGTGGTGGACCGAAATATGGTCCACACCCCCGCAATGGATATCAAATTGTTCGCCTAAATAGCGCATGCTCATGGCAGAACATTCGATATGCCAGCCGGGGAATCCTTTTTTGCCGAATGCGTCCCATTCCATTTGTCGGGATTCACCGGCTTTGCTGAATTTCCAGAGAGCAAAATCGTGAGGATTTTTTTTTTGGCCCATTTCCACGCGCATGCCGGCTTTGAGTGTTTGCCGGTCAAGTTGCGCCAGTTTGCCATAGTCCGAAATTTTTGTGGTATCAAAATAAATTCCATCATCTGTCTCGTATGTATATCCTTTGTCTCTCAAAGTAGTAACGAGCTGAATTTGATCGTCAATATGGTCGGTGGCCTTTGCCCATATTGTCGGTTCAAGAATGTTTAAATTTTTAAGATCATTTTGAAAGGCCTCCGTGTATACTGCCGCAATCTCCCAAGCCGTTTTTCCTTCGCGTCGGGACCCTTTTTCCATTTTATCTTCGCCAAAGTCAGCATCATCGGTGAGATGTCCCACGTCGGTTATATTCATAACATGAGTGACCGCATACCCATGGTATTTGAGCGTCCGGCGGAGAATGTCCTCAAAGACATACGTGCGCAGATTGCCGATATGCGCATAGTTATACACGGTTGGTCCGCAGGTATACATTCGAACCGTTGTATCGTGCTGAGGTTTGAATGGCTCAATGCTTCGTGTGAGCGTGTTGTATAGACGAATCATACAAAACAGAAGAAAAATCAGGGGGTATAGTGGTGTAGTATAGTCTCTGCACGGGCCGGTGTAAAGGTTTGATTTTTTTCTTTTGCTTCTTTTTATGGTATACTCTCACCAACTCAAAATTTGTTTTGAAATGTCAGTTGCGGCGTATGTCTTTATTCAAAAAAAATGATTCATATCTGGGTGTTGACATTGGAGCACACGGCATAAAATTGGTTGAATTAAAAAAACAGAAAGGCCGTCCCCAGCTGTGGACGTATGCCATTGTGGACCAGCCGCTCAATATCCACGTGGAGCCATTTTCCGCTCGCGTCTCCGCGCACCAGGAAACGAACGGGGCGGATGCTTTTGGAGACAGTCTTTCAAAACAGAAAAAAAAGAAACCGGAAACACACGAGTGGCTCACTCCAGAAAATAAAAAAGAAGTGACCTATTTCAGTTCGCTCTTGTCAGCGGCGCTCAAAAAATCGCGGGTTCAAAGCCGTGTCGCCACCGCCAGCCTTCCGGTTTCTCATATTTTTCATACCGTCTTTACGTTTCCACTCGTTCCGGAAAAAGAACTCCCCGCGATTGTTCATTCGGAGGTAAAAAAATTTCTTTCTCGTCCGGTTGAAGAAATGCAAATTGCCTTTCAAAAAATCAAACAGTCTTTGAGCGGAGACCAAGAAAAATATATGCACGTGCTGGTCACCGCGGCTCCCAAAGAGCTCGTCGCATTTTATACCGCCATCTTCCAACGCGCCGGTCTGCATTTGCAAGATTTGGAAACCGAAGCGTTTGCATTGGAACGTTCTCTGGTGGGGCAGGACCCCGCAACAGTCATGGTGGTGGATATTGGCGCGGAGAGAACGAATTTTTTTATTATTGATAATGGACTTCCCTTAACACACCGTAGCATCCAGATAGGGGGCAGTTCGCTTGACGCGTTATTTATCGAACGTTTGCATGTTGATTCTGCGTATATTGACCAAATAAAGAAAGACATCGGCCGCCTGCCGCCTGCCGCCTTTGATCCTTTGCTCTATACCGATATGGTTGATTCCATCGTCAAAGAAATTGAATATGGATTTGATGTGTTTCTCCATCAGACGTGGAATAAAGAAAAGCGTCCGGAAAAAATTATCCTTACCGGCGGCGCGGCCGTTTTTCCGGTTATTGCCAACCAAATACGCGATCACTTTCCCATGAAAGTGTTTGTGGGCGACCCATGGGCGAGAATTGTCTGCCAGCAGAGCCTGAAACCGATTTTAAATATCATCGGCCCGCGGATGTCGGTGAGCATCGGTCTGGCATTGAGAAATATTTTGCTGTGATCGGCCTAAAATCGAGAAATGTTTATCCACACTCAGTTTACAAAAGACTTTTACACGAGTATACTTCCCAGCATGAAGCATGTTTTGTGATTTGATATGCCGAATGAAAAAAAGAAAATAAACGTTCTTCTGGTAGAAGATGATACCTTTCTTGCAAATATTTATAAGACAAAATTTGAAATGGAAGGTTTTTCTGTCACTCTGTCGGAAGACGGAGATATTGCAATGAACGACATAAAAAAGAAAAAGCCGGACGTGGTTCTTTTGGATATTTTATTGCCTAAAAAAGATGGGTTTACCGTGCTCAAGGAACTGAAAGAAAGCAAACAGTTTGCGCACATCCCGGTTATTTTATTGACCAACCTGGGCCAAAGAGATGATGTGGAGAAAGGATTAGCATTGGGGGCGGCCGACTATCTTATTAAAGCTCATTTTAAACCCTCCGAGACGGTCAATAAAGTCAAAGAAATCCTTCATATTTAATCTTTTTTTAAATCTTTATTTTTTTGTTTTATGCGAAAGAAGAACGGCTTTACCCTTATTGAATTGCTGGTTGTGGTTGCAATTATTGGGTTGCTGATTACTCTTGCGGTCATTGCGCGAAATACCCAGCGGACGCGCTTTCGCGAT
Organism: Candidatus Magasanikbacteria bacterium RIFCSPHIGHO2_02_FULL_48_18; assembly: GCA_001784285.1. Lineage (GTDB taxonomy): Bacteria > Patescibacteriota > Patescibacteriia > Magasanikbacterales > UBA922 > UBA10181. Next base: position 164,968 of record MFQC01000003.1, on the reverse strand, counting down.
GCAACGCGTATTACCGATCTCGAACAGGTTCAAACCTTTCTTGAATTATATTTTACGGATCACAACAGCTATCCCGCTTCTTCTGAACCGCTTCTCTTGGGAGATGGAAATGCCCAGTGTCTGGGCGATCAAGGTTTCGCCGCCCGTTGCGACAAACCGTATATGGCAAAAGTGCCAAAAGACCCCTCCGCCCATTCCTATATGTATACGACGCCTTCCGATACTGATCTTTCTTCCTACATGATACGGGCAACACTCGAGAGCGATAGCGGTGGTCTTTCAGCAGGCTCTATTGTCGTTACCCCTTCCGGTATTGCCAACGCAAAATAAATAATTTTTCTTCTTTTTGCTATACTTGTGGTATTCATGGAGTTTGTCAGAAACAGTATGGCATGGTTTTTTCTTTTTTTTCTTGTATTTTGGGTCGGGGGAGCATTTGGCAGTTTTTTGGCTGTGGTCATGGTGCGTCTTCATGAAAAAAGGAGCCCGTGTATAGGGAGATCTTCGTGCGGCACATGCCGGAAAGCCATTCTCTGGAGAGACAACATCCCCATTTTCAGTTTTTTTCTTTTACGTGGAAAGTGTCGTTTCTGCCAGGCACCCATCCCTGAAATTCATCCCATCGTCGAAATCCTTGTCGCATTTGCATTTGTCGGCATTATGGTTAGTTTGTTATTCCCTGTTGCATATCGTTGGGATATTGTTTGGTATGAATTTTGTCTCCTTCTACTTCTTCTTTTTATTGCTCTTTACGACGCATGGTATGGAGAAATTTTTTATTGGTCCACGTTTGTCCCCGCGGGTTTGCTCTTTGGTATTTCTCTTTGGCGCGGTTGGTTTCCGTGGGAATCGCTCATCCTTGGCATTCTTGTCGGCGGGGGATGGTTTTTGGCGCAATATCTTTTTTCCCATGGTCAATGGGTAGGGGGTGGAGATATCGGGCTTGGAATTCTTATGGGGGTTGTTCTTGGCTGGCCGGGGATTCTTTTTGCTCTTTTGCTTTCGTACATTGTGGGAGGCCTTTGTGCCTTGTGTTTGGTTATCTTGAAAAGAAAAACACTTCAGGGCACTCTTCCTTTTGCCCCATTTCTTGTTTTGGGGACGATCGTTGTTTTTTTCTTTCAGTCATCGTTTACCCAATGGTTTATTTTTTCTTTTATATCAAAACCATGAAAACATATGGATTTTCTTTTCATGTATGACGAAGGAACATACAAAAATAATGAAGACACGCGCGGCTCGTCTTCGAAAACAAATTGACGAACTGCGTTACCGGTATCATGTGCTCAATGATCCGGAAATTACGGATGCGATGTATGACGGGCTCATGGATGAACTTCGAAAAATTGAAACGCAACACCCGGAATTTTTGACTCCGGATTCACCCACACAGCGCATAGCAGGGACGCCGCTTGAAAAATTTGAAAAAGTGCGCCATGCGGTGCCACAGTGGTCGTTTCAGGATGCGTTTGACAAAGCCGATCTTATTGACTGGGAAGAGCGGATTATGAAACTCCTGCACAAGCGGCTTGGACACAGGCCGTCCGATCTTTCGTATGTGGTGGAATTGAAAATTGACGGGCTTCATATCGTATTGACCTATGCAAAAGGATTGTTAGAGACGGCGGCGACAAGGGGAGACGGCGTGATCGGCGAAAACGTTACGGTAAATATCAAAACTATTCAAAGTGTCCCGCTTCGTTTGGCAGAATCTTTGGATTTGGTTGTGGAAGGAGAAGTGTGGATGAGCGCTTCCATGCTTGACGCGTTGAACCAGTCTCGGAAAAAAGCGGGGGAAGCATTATTTGCGAATCCGCGAAACGCGGCGGCAGGAACCATCCGCCAGCTCGATCCAAAAATTGTCGCAGGGCGAAAACTGTCTTTGACCGTGTATGATATTTCATGGGGCGGGCATATTGCTTCCCAGAGAGAAGAATTAACTATCCTACGCCGGCTAGGTTTTTCCACGGATACCCACTGGAAAGAAGCAAAAACGATAGGAGATATTATTGCATTTTGGCAGGAGTGGCAGAAGAAAAAACACAGTCAGCCATTTTGGATTGATGGCGTCGTCGTCAAAGTGAATCAAAAAAAATACCAAGATATATTGGGGTATACCGGCAAAGCTCCTCGCTGGGCCATTGCGTTGAAATTTCCCGCAGAACAAGGAACAACGACAATTACGGATGTGTATGTCCAGGTGGGGCGGACCGGCGCTTTGACGCCTGTTGCGCTTATGGAGCCGGTTCGTCTTGCGGGGACGACGGTAACGCACGCAACCCTTCATAATTTTGATGAAATAGCGCGTCTTGACGTGCGGGTTGGCGACACGGTCGTGGTGGAAAAAGCCGGAGATATTATTCCAAAAGTGGTTCGCGTATTGCCAAAAATGAGAACCGGGAAAGAAAAAAAAATTTCTCGCCCTACTCGGTGCCCCATTTGTTCGTCTTCCGTGGCACAGCGGGATATTCTCGACAAAAAACAAGGAAAGTCTGCCGCGTTATTTTGCGCCAATCGAACCTGTTATGCGCAGGAAAAGGAGAAAATCATTCATTTTGTTTCGAAAAAAGCGTTTGATATAGATGGTTTGGGAGAAAAAATTGTTGAACAACTGATTGATGAAGGGCTGATAAAAAATGCTGCGGATATTTTTACCTTGCGGCAGGGCGATCTTGAACCGTTGGAGCGGTTCGCGGAAAAATCGGCGGCGAATCTTATTGAGGCCATACAAGAAGCCAAGGTCATTTCATTGCCCCGATTTATTTTTGGACTCGGTATTGCCCATGTTGGCGAAGAAACCGCGTTCCGGCTGGCACAGCATTTTGGATCGCTCAATGCGCTCATGGCTTCGGATGTGGCATCGCTCGAAGAAGTTCCGGATGTTGGTCCGCGTGTCGCCGAGGCGCTTTTTGCGTTTTTTCATGATCCAAAACAAAAAATTTTTATTACAACCCTTCAAAAAAATGGAGTCACCATTGAATTGGAAAAAAAACAACGTCAGGCGCTTCCATTTTCCGGGAAAACGTTTGTTTTAACGGGAACATTGTCCTCCATATCTCGTGACGAGGCAAAAGAAAAAATCCGTTCTCTTGGCGGCCTGGCTTCCGGGTCGGTGAGCGCAAAGACGGACTATGTTGTTGTCGGAGAACATCCGGGGAGTAAATTCGATAAAGCAAAAGCGCTGGGTATCCGGGTGCTTTCAGAAGAAGAATTTTTGCGCCTATTTCGTTGATTTTGATTTCTTTTTTACTTGTCAGGCTTCTCCTTTTTTGGTATTCTCTGGCGAGAGTCTCGCGGATGAATAACCAATAATGAACATGTATGCAACTTACTTCTCGTGAAATTGAACAAATTGCCCGGCTGGCTCGCTTGGAGCTCACGGACCAAGAAAAAGAGCGATACGCGACAGAACTGTCGGTTGTTTTGGAGTATATTGCGATGCTCAACGAAGTCGATACTGAAGGAATACCCGAAACCACCCAGGTGACTGGCCTTAAAAACACGGTTCGGGAAGATGTCGCCGCGGCATGCGATGACACCGTGAGACAGGCGCTCCTGAATCAATTTCCATCAAAAATTGGGCATCTTCTTCAGGTAAAAGCCGTGTTTCAGGATGATCGATTTAAAGAATAATAATGCGTATGATACCCCGCGAGCTGACGATACAAGAGGCAAGCGCAGGCCTTCAAAAAAAAGTGTTTTCTTCCGTTGAGTTGACGCACCATTGTTTTGATATTCTGAAAAAGAAAAACGCATCACTCAACGCGTTTATGACGGTGTGTGAAGAAAGCGCCATGGGAGAAGCGCAAGCCGCAGACGACCTTATTGCGAAAGGAAGACACGCACGGCTTACCGGTATTCCTTTTTCTGTCAAAGATGCCATTTGCACGCGAGGGATACGATCAACCGGCTCTGCGAAAATTCTTGATACGTATGTGCCTCCATTTGACGCAACCGTCGTACAAAAAATTCGTTCTGCCGGAGCCGTTTTGGTTGGAAAGACAAATTGTGACGCGTTTGGCCATGGGGCAAGCAATGAAAATTCCATGTATGGTCCGGTTCGCAATCCGTATGACGAAACCAAAGTGTCGGGCGGGTCGTCAGGCGGCTCTGCCGTTTCGGTCGCAACGGGCATGTCTCTTTTTTCCATCGCCGAAGATACCGGCGGTTCTATCCGCCAGCCAGCCAGTTTTTGCGGTATCTACGGACTCCGTCCTAGTTATGGCCGCAATTCACGCTATGGCGTTATGCCTATGGCGAGTTCTCTTGATACGGTCGGACCCATGGCGCGGAGTGTTGCAGATATTGCGCTCCTCATGGAAGTGATGGCCGGGCATGACCCAAAAGACGCAACCACGGTGAATGATACTGTCCCCGCCTATGTGAAAAATCTCGATGCGCCGTTTACACCCTTGCGGGTTGGAATTCCAGATGAATATTTTGAAACCGAAGGCATGGATGAAGAGACAAGGACTATCGTATTGCGCGCTATTGACGATATACAATCGCACGGACACACCCTAACTCGCGTGTCTCTTCCGTATACAAAATATGCCATCCCTGTCTATTATATTCTTGTGCCAAGCGAAGACAGCTCAAATCTTGGCCGTTTGGATGGCATCCGGTATGGCGTTCAAAAACAGGGAGAAACACTTTTTGATACGTATGCAGAATCAAGAGCGGCTGGCTTTCCGGAAGAAGTGAAAAGACGGATTATGATTGGCACGTATGCGCTCTCTGCCGGGTACTACGACGCGTATTATCGAAAAGCGCAAAAAGTGCGGACGCTTTTGTGCCAAGATTTTGATCGCGTGTTTCATGACGTGGATCTTTTGGTCACTCCGACATCTCCATTTCCCGCTTTTGGCGTTGGTGAAAAAACACATGATGTCTTAGCCATGTATCTTGCCGATATTTTTGCCGCACCGGCCTCGCTTGCCGGCCTCCCAGGGCTTTCTGTTCCTGTGGGAAATACGAAAGGCGGATTGCCGGTGGGCATGCAAATTATCGGCAAACGGCTTGACGAGTCAACAGTATTTCATTTTGCACACCATTTGTCCTTGACGTAAATTGGCGTATGCCGCGAGACCCCCACAAAGGAAGAGGTGTGACTCCATTTGATGGCATTATTGATGAAATGACAAAAGCAACCGGACTGTCGCGCGAGGCGATCCATGAGCGCGTTTTTGCGCGCGCCAACGAAATTGCCGACCAGGAACAAAATTATGCCGTGCCGTTTTTATTAGCTCGTCTGCGCGAAGAATACAGCGCCATGCTCGGGTCCCTTCGGCATGAGGCAGATGCCGCACGCGTTCGAGCGGGAGGAACGCCGTATGACGACATTATCCATGATATAGCGGAGACGCTTGGTGCAACATATAGTGAAACAAAAAAGAGGGTTTTTGCATTTTTGCAAACCGTGATGGAACAAAAACACAATGCGGAAACAGCATATTTGCGCGGTATTCTTGAAAAACGAAAAGCAGAAATGATTGATGCCTGGCGACAAGAAATTCAGCGAGAGCGGGACGACAAAAAACGGCGCCACGCGGAAGGAAGACACAGAAATCGTTAGCCATTTCTTTATTTTCTCTATGAGACTGGAACATATACAAAAAATGCAGGAACAGGCAAAGCAGAGCTTTGGCTCCGCCGCAAAAGAGCTTGGGGATTATCGGGAGCCGTGGAGAATTTTCCGCATCATGGCGGAATTGGTTGAAGGATACCAATTTTTAACGCAATTTGAGAGTGAAGTGACGATTTTTGGGTCTGCGCGGCTAAAGTCAAGCGATCCGCACTATCACGTCGCTGAGCAATTGGGAAAATTACTTGCAAAAAATGGTTTTACGGTTATTACCGGCGGGGGCCCCGGTATTATGGAGGCGGCAAACAAAGGCGCGGCAGAGGCCGGCGGCCAGTCGGTTGGGTTGAATATCCAGTTGCCCTTTGAACAAGTTGTAAACCCGTATGTCCAAAAGTCCGCGTCGTTCAACTATTTCTTTACCCGCAAAGTGATGTTGACCTCCCCGGCAAACGCATTTGTTTTTTTCCCGGGCGGATTTGGCACCATGGACGAATTTTTTGAAGTGGTTGACCTTATGGAACTCGGCATGATGCCGCGCTCGCCCGTGGTTTTGGTGGGCAAAGATTTTTGGCAGCCTTTGATTGATTTTCTTCGAGCGTCGTGCGTCGTTATTGGATCTGTCGAAAATGATATGATTGCGTCTTGGCATGTGGTTGACACGGCAGAAGAAGCGTTTGTTTTTTTGAAAGATGTTCATCAGGAAATGCCAGTGTGCGATATTTCCCCCAACAGTTTTCATTGTGAAGGCAATATCGACTGGAAACTGTTTCGTATTATGGCCGAACTCGTCGAGGGTTTGGAGTTTATTACGGGCATTGTCGGGGGCGTCACGGTTTTGGGGACAAAAAGCATCGAAGCGGCGAATCCGTACTATATGGCCGCGTACGACGCGGGCGCCGCGTTTGCGCAAAAAGGATATCCGGTGATTACGGGAGGAAAAAAAGGAATTGCCGAGGCGGCAAACAAGGGAGCGTTTGAACACGGTGGACTGTCGGTTGGCATTGGCATGCGCGTCGGGCAAAAAACGGACATGAATCCGTATTTAAACAAATCCATCCTGTTTTCTTTTCCGTTTACAAGGAAGCTTATTGTCACCTCGCCGACAAAAGCCTTTCTTATTTTCCCCGGGGGTTTGGGAACCATGCATCAGCTATTTGAAATTTTAACGTTGATCCAAACAAAAAAAATGGAAAAAATCCCCATTTTGCTTTTGGATCACTCCTTTTGGAAGCCGCTCCACGCATACGTTAAAAAGATATTTGTGCACAACTTTGAAACCATTGAGTCGGAAGACGACGAATTGTATCAAATTGTGGATCATGAAACCAATTTGGTTCGCGTGCTTGAGGATTACGAGGTGATTACATAGCGGCATTCTGTATATGATCCCTTGGTTCCAATGGACGACCGTGTATCTTGGCCCGGTGCCTCTCAGGGTGTGGGGGTTTTTTGTTGCGCTCGGCATGCTGTTGAGCATGAGATTGATTTGGAAATACGCCAGCTCATTTCATCAAAAAAAAGAAGACATGGCTGATCTTGTGTTTTGGATGCTGGTGTTTGGCATGATCGGCGCGAGGCTCTTTCATGTTTTGTTTTATGAGTTTTCGTCATACGCAGACGATCCGGCGCGGGTTTTTTTTATCTGGGAGGGGGGGCTTTCTTCATTCGGCGGTTTTTTTGGCGCGGCGTTTGCGTTTTTCTGGTTTTTAAAAAGAAAAAACATCAGAGAGACCTTGTGGCCTTGTATTGGCGACCTCTTGGCGTTTGCCAGTGTTTTTGGATGGATCGTGGGAAGAATTGGCTGTTTTATGATTCATGATCACTTGGGCAGGCCATGCAATTTTTTTTTGGCGATTGGCGGACCGGACCAGCCGCGGCTTGACATGGCCTTCTTGGAAATCCTTGGGCTTCTTCCGCTTGCATTTCTCTTTTTCTTTTCCAGAAAAAAACATAAACCGGATGGCTGGTTTTTGGGCATTTTGTTTATGTATTATGGTGTGTTGCGTTTTATTTTGGATTTTTTCAGGGCGACGGACATTATTGGCGCCGACGCGCGGTATGCCGGTTTGACGCCGGCGCAATATTTTGCTATTCTCATGGCGGCCGTTGGTTTGCGTGTGTTTTTTAAAAAAACAAACCAACAACTAACCATTAACAATTGACCAATAGCCTATTCTCGGCTGTCAACATCAATTGTCGCCTATGATTTATATTATAGACAGGCCAATCACGAAAGAATTTCTTCAAACCCTTGCCGAGGAGCGGTTTGGTGACATGGTAAAAGCGGTGGTGGACATTGAAGGCGCGGTTATGGCATTGGGGGGAGAACTTCATGCTGATGAAGAAGCGGCGCTTTTGGAAAAAGGCGCAAAACAAGAACATTTGTGGGGGATCAACATTTATATTGATCCTGCTCGCGAACAGTCAGTGGAATTTGATTCAATGATCAACATACGGCCGCGGCAGGGGAACCGTTCGCGGAATGTGGAAGATGCTGAAATACGAGACAAAATTCTTTCCATAGTAAAACAATTGATTCCATAATGAGAATGTATGTTGCCGATACACCAATCACTCGCCGGGGGCAGATGGCAGGAATTTTCTCTTTCTGAACAGCTTGGAAATGTGGGAAGCGAAGTCCATCGTGCGATTCTTTTTTTTAAAAAAAACGATATGAAACGATTTGCTTCTTCGTTGGATCGGGCCTTGGAACTTTTAGACTTAACGATTGGCGACAGCCGCTGGCATGGCGTGAGAAGACAGGAATTGACCAGAGCGAGAGAATCTTTTTGTTCGTTGTTTTATGATGAGCATCCGTATGATACGCCGGAGCGGCTGGATGCGTATTTTACGCAGTTTGGATTTGCCGCGCGGCAAAACAGATAACATGTTCCCGGTAGGAGCGGAGAGGTGTCCGAGTGGTTTAAGGAGCACGCTTGGAAAGCGTGTGTATCGAAAGGTACCGCAGGTTCGAATCCTGTCCTCTCCGCTCTCATCGGGATATGCCAAAAAGTTCTACAATCATCATTTTTTTTCAGCCGTGTGGTCCAGTGATTAGTCTATAAAAGGACAAACTCTCAATAAAACGCGCCAATTATCGTTTTGGCGCGTTTTTAATATGCGTGATTTGACCATTCGGACTATTTTGATATGATAGAAAAAGAAGGGGTTTGACGATATGGTTTCTTTGGTTTTTTCAAAAGTAAAAACACTCCGTACGGGCGATAGTATGCCGGTTCTTGGTTTTGGCTTATATAAAATACCAAACGGCATTAAAGCGGAAAAAGTGGTGAGAGAGGCTCTTGAGGTTGGGTATCGTCTCTTTGATACAGCGGCGTTTTATGGCAATGAACAGTCGCTGGGGAAAGCGATACGAAAGAGTGGAATCCCTCGGGAAGAATTTTTTATCACGACAAAATTGCATCCGTTCCGATTGTTGAGTATTGAACGTGCGTTTTTTCAGAGTCTCAAAAAGCTGGGTACGGACTATGTGGATTTGTATCTCATTCACTGGCCCTTTATGAGGACAAAGACTGTTTGGAACATATTTGAAAGAATACAGAAAAAGGGATATGCTAAAGCTATCGGGGTAAGTAATTTTTCTGTTCATGACATTGAATCGCTTGTTGAAAATCATGGGAGCGTTCCCGCAGTGAATCAGGTGGAATTCCATCCTTTTTTGTACAGGAAAGCACTGTTGGCATACTGTCAATCAAAGGGCATTGTGCTCGAAGCCCACACGCCGCTCACTCATGGCAAACGGATCGCCGACCCACGCGTGGCATCCATCGCCAAACGGTATGAAAAGACGCCAGCACAGATTCTTTTGCGGTGGGGAATTCAGCATGGCGCGGTATGTCTTCCAAAGACCACAAGCAAAGAAAGGATGAAAGAAAATATCACTATTTTTGATTTTTCTCTTGTTGACGACGACATGGAACGGCTGGATAGCTTGAATGAAAACGATCATATTGCAGGAATTTCTCGGGTTATGGGCGATAGAGCAATATAAAAATGTATTTAACGCAATAATTATTAAGTCTATGTATGAGCCAAAAGAATGAGATTTCTCGTATTCCGCCGTTTTCTGATTTTGTAAAACACGCACATCTTTCTTCGGTGGCGCAATACGAAGAAATGTACCATAAATCCATTACCGATCCGGACACATTTTGGGCGGATATGGCAAATAATTTTTTTTGGTATAAGCGGTGGGACCGCGTCCGCGATTTTGACTTTGGAAAAGATGTGTTTATCCGGTGGTTTACGAGTGGCAAAACAAATATAACCGTCAATGCGCTTGATCGTCATTTGGAAACACAGGCAGATCAAACGGCTATCATTTGGGAAGGAAACACGCCGGGAGAGTGCAAAACATTGACCTATCGCGAATTGCATCGAGAGGTATGCAAGTGCGCCAACATGCTCAAATCATTGGGGGTCAAAAAAGGCGACCGGGTGTGTATTTTTTTGCAAATGATTCCGGAAGCCGCGATCGCCATGCTCGCATGCGCGCGAATAGGGGCCATTCATTCGGTGGTGTTTGGCGGGTTTAGCAGCCAATCACTTCGTGATCGTATTCAAGATCTCGGATGTCGCATTCTCATTACTCAGGATGCCGCTTTTCGAGGAGAAAAAAACGATATACCAATGAAAGCGAAGGCCGATGAGGCAGTGCTTGAATGTCCAACCATTGCATCCATCATTGTTGTAGAACGAACGGGGAGTCCGATTTCTATGACCCCTCACCGCGATTTTTATTGGCACGAACGCATGGCTGGCGCTTTGCCTTTGTGTGAGCCGGAACAGATGGATGCAGAGGATCCCTTATTTGTGTTATATACCTCTGGATCAACCGGAAAACCGAAAGGAGTGCTTCATACGACCGGGGGGTATATGGTCTATGCCGCCACAACGCACAAATATGTTTTTGATTATCACCGAGGAGATGTCTATTGGTGCACGGCCGATGTCGGATGGATTACCGGCCATTCCTACGTTGTCTATGGTCCGCTGTGCAACGGAGCGACAACGATTATGTTTGAGGGAATTCCGACCTATCCGGACGCCGGACGTTTTTGGGATATTGTGGACACGTACCGCGTGAACCAATTTTATACCGCGCCAACCGCCATTCGAGCGCTCATGCGAGAGGGGGAAGACCCAATTAAAAAATATGATCTTTCCAGTTTGCGCGTGCTTGGGACAGTGGGAGAACCGATCAATCCCGATGTGTGGCTTTGGTATTGGAAACACATTGGCAAAGAACGGTGTCCTATTGTAGATACCTGGTGGCAAACGGAAACCGGCGGCATTATGATTACGCCGCTTCCCGGTGTGCATACATTAAAACCCGGGAGTGCATCACGTCCTTTTTTTGGCATTGAACCGGTGATTGTCCATGACGATGGATCGGAATGCAGGGCAGGGGAGAGCGGGAAATTATGTATTCGCGCTCCATGGCCCGGCATGATGCGAACAACGTGGGGCAATCACGAGCGTTTTGTCAATACCTATTTTCGGACGTTTGACGGCATGTATTTTACCGGGGATGGGTGCCGCAAAGATGAAGATGGCGATTATTGGCTTTTGGGCCGCGTGGATGATGTGATGAATGTGTCCGGCCATCGTCTTGGCACGGCCGAAGTCGAAAGCGCTTTGGTGTCCCATTTTGCGGTTGCCGAAGCCGCTGTGGTTGGATTTTCGCACGATATCAAAGGCCAAGGAATTTATGCCTTTGTCACGCTCAAACGCGACATTCATCCAACCGAAAGTCTCAAACAGGAATTGATTGATACGGTGCGAGATCGCATTGGACCGATTGCAAAACCCGATGCGATTCAGTGGGCGCCTGCGTTGCCAAAAACGCGATCCGGAAAAATTATGCGTCGGATTTTGCGGAAGATTGCGGAGAATGAAGCGGATCATATTGGAGATGTGAGCACGCTGGCTGACCCGAGTGTGGTTGAAGAATTGGTTCAGAATCGAGTTGACGTGGCATGAGTCACATCATATTATGGCCCACCCAAAACTCAATGCCGCCCAAAAAGAAGCTGTTGCATATGCCGACGGTCCGCTTTTAATTGTGGCAGGAGCCGGAACCGGGAAAACCACGGTGATCACGCAAAAAATTTTACATCTTATTGAAAACGGATTCGCCAAACCGGAAGAAATTTTGGCGCTGACATTTACTGAAAAAGCGGCAGAAGAAATGAAAACGCGCGTGGATGATCTCTTGGATATTGGATATGTGGATTTATCCATTTCCACATTTCACGCATTTTGTCAGAGGCTTTTGGAACAGTTTGGCCTTGCTATTGGCATTCCAAACCAGTGGAAACTTTTGACCGACACGGATGCCTGGCTTTTGGTCAAACAGCACATTTATGATTTTCGGCTCGATTATTACCGTCCTTTAGGGAATCCTGCGCGGCATATTCATGCTCTTTTGCGCCATTTTTCCAAATGCAAGGATGAATTGATTGATCCGGCCGCTTACATGGCATATGCCGAAGGGCGGGCGCTTGACGGCGACGCAATCCAAAAAGAAGAACGGAGCCGTTTAACCGAAATTGCGGAAAGCTATCATCAATATAACCAACTTCTTTTACAGGCGGGCGCGCTTGATTTTGGCGACCTTATTTTTTATTCGGTCCGGCTCTTCACAGAGCGAAAGCGTATTTTGCAACAACTGCAAGAGCGATATCGCTATGTGCTGGTTGACGAATTTCAAGATGTCAATTACGCGCAATATGAACTGATTCGCCTGATTACATCGTCTGTTTCTTCCGCAAGGCCTCCGCAATTGACGGTGGTGGGCGATGACGACCAAAGCATTTATGCGTTTCGCGGCGCGAGCGTGTCAAATATTTTGCGTTTTAAAGATGATTTTCCAGAAGCAAAAGATGTCGTGCTCACCCAAAATTATCGATCCCCCCAGGCCATTTTGGACTTGGCCTATGCATCCATTCAGCACAATAACCCCGATCGATTGGAACAAAAACTTCAGATTAACAAACAATTGGTTGCCGCGGCAAAAAAGCAACCGGTCGCCATTGAGCATTTGCACGGGCAAACGCTTGACGACGAAGTGCATCTTGTGGTGAACCATATCTGTTCTCTCAAAGAAACACACTCGGATGTTGCGTGGGATGATATCGCTATTTTGGTGCGCGCCAATAATCATGCCGATCCGTTTATTCGCGCGCTTGAGGTCGCGGGCATCCCCTATGAATTTTTATCTTCTTCCGGGCTGTTCCGACAAGACATTGTCCTGAATTGCTTTAATTTTTTGAAAATTATTGACCAGTACCACGAGTCAACAGCCATGTATCGTTTGCTTCGGTTGCCGTTTTTACAGTTCAAAGAAAGCGACATGCAGAAAATTACTGAGGCCGCGCGAAAAAAAAGCATCTCGTATTATGAAGCCGCCAAACGTGCGTTGGAGTTTCACCTTTCCGCAGAAGGCGCGCGCGTATGCTCTTCGCTTATTGATTGGATTCATGCCGGTATGAAGCGCACGCGATATGAAAAACCGACCGTTGTGCTGTATGAATTTCTTGAAGAATCCGGGTATCTCTCGCACCTTACTCATGGAGAATTGGCCGCATCCCGGCATATCATTCGTGACATTCATTTTCTCAAGCAATTTTTTGATTTTATCCGCGCGTATGAAGAAATCACGCCGGATGCGTCCCTCTCTTCATTTCTTGATTATTTTTCTTCATTGCTGGAATCAGGCGATGACGGAAAATTATTTCAGCTTGAGGATACTCCGGATTCGGTGAATATTATGACCGTTCACGCGGCCAAGGGGTTGGAATTTCGGTTTGTTTTTTTGGTGAATGTGGTGGAGGAACGATTTCCAACCCGCCCGAGGGGAGATAGCATTGAGATACCCCAAGAGCTTGTCAAAGAACGCCTCCCGGAAGGCGATTACCACATGCAGGAAGAACGGCGGCTTTTTTATGTCGGAATAACCCGCGCAAAGGAAGGATTGTATATCAGCTCTGCCGATGATTATGGCGGAGTGCGAAAAAAGAAACTAAGCCGGTTTCTTGCTGAGTTGGGCTGGGATATAAAGATACAGAAAGAAAAGGAATCAAAATCAACGAACGCGCTTGCGTCTACGGCAAGACATAAAAAAAAGCAGGAGCAACCTTCAGAACGGACGGCATTTGTGTACGAGCCGCCAAAATCATTTTCTTTTTCTCAAATTCGTTCGTATCAAAAGTGCCCGTATCAATATAAGCTTGCATATATATTAAAAATTCCGATCAAAGGAAATGCGCATTTTAGTTTTGGATCAACCATTCATAATACGCTCCAAAAATTTTACGCTCGTATTCAAGAATTGAACGGACTCAAGCAAGATTCTCTTTTTGGTCTCCCGGAAGCACCTTCCATAAGCTCAAATATCAGCGTCCCGCCGTTTGGGGAACTTTTAAAGTTGTATGAAACCTGCTGGATTGATGATTGGTACCAGTCCAAGCGCCAGCGAGAAGCGTATAAACAAAAAGGGAAAGATATTCTTGAAGCGTTTTACGCATCTGAAGAAAATCAGTGGACCATTCCCGCGGCGCTGGAGTCATGGTTTCAAATTAAAATTGGGCCGTACGCAGTCAATGGACGCATGGATCGTGTGGATCGCTTGCCGGATGGAACGCTTGAAATTATTGACTATAAGACCGGCGCCCCAAAAGAGCGGCTGGCGGGAGAAGACAAGGAGCAATTATTGCTCTACCAAATCGCGGCCGAACGCCTGCCGGAGTATTCGCACATGGGAAGATTGGCGAAGCTCACCTTTTATTATGTGGAAAATACGTCCAAAGCGTCGTTTGTGGGAAGTTCAAAAGAATTGCGAGGGTTGGAAGAAACATTGGTCAAAACCGCGGACGCCATTCATGGAGGCAATTTTCAGGCCGTGCCAAATGCGCATATTTGCGCTCACTGCGATTTTCGGGATATTTGTGATTTTCGCGTATGACATTTTTTATTTTGTCTTTGTATGCTGCTCTTTTTGTGTGTTACGCCGGTGTTATTATTTTTTTTCTTTATACCCTCTATGCATTTGTCAAAGGAGCGCCGTTTGTCCCCACTGCGAAAAAAAATGTCAAAAAAATGCTTGCATTGGCGGATCTTCGTCAGACTGATGTATTGATGGATTTGGGTTCTGGAGATGGCCGCATTCTTTTTGCCGCCGCCCCAAACGTGCGGCAATGCATTGGCATAGAGATAAACCCGTTGTTGTATTGGTGGAGTCGCATTCGCACGCGCGTGAAGCGGTTGAACAATGTTCAAATTATTCGCAAAAATTTATGGGACGTTGACCTTTCATCCGTCGATGTGATAAGCCTTTTTTTTATTCATCCAAAAATGGGAAAACTCCTTAAAAAATTTGATGCAGAACTCAAGCCGGGCGCTCGCGTCGTCTCCTATGCATTTTCATTTCCAAATAGGGAGCCCGCGAAAAGAGAGGGCAATATTTTTTTGTATATCTTTTCTCCTTGATTTTTATCTCCTTCAGTGGTATGCTTCTTTTAAAGAAACGTATACCGATTTTTTGTTTTGTATGCCTTTTACTCCTCTTGGCGACGCCTTGAACAAAAAAGTATCCTCCCATTCTCCATTAAAAAAACAGGTGGAGGCGTCCCAGGCGGTGGACGCGGCAGTGACCATTTTTCAGGAACTTTTTCCTGCTGATTTGGCGCGGCACGCAAATCCCTTGTTTCTCAAAAACAGAACCCTCACGGTTTCCTGCACCAGTTCGGTAATGGCGCAGGAGATTCGGCTTCGACAGGCGGAAATTGTTGAAAAAATCAACGAAAAGCTTGGAAAGCCAGAAGTGGATCGGATCCGATATCTTGCCTGACGTATGGCAGAAAAAAATATTCGACGCATTGTCGTTAAAGTTGGCACGCATTTGGTGACTAAACAAGATGGAACATTGGATACTGCCATGATGCGGCGGCTTGTTTCCGATATCGCGGCATTACGGCAAAAGGGCATTGATACAATTTTGGTTTCTTCAGGCGCGGTAGCGGCCGGCAAGCGTCGCGTGACAACCAAAATTCCAACTGATCCTGTGGAAAAACGGCAGGTATTGGCCGCCATTGGACAAATTTCATTGGTAGAAACCTATCAAGAATTATTTACCGCTCATGAAATGGTGACAGCACAAGTGCTTTTGACGCGGGAAGATTTTCGCGATCGAACTCATTATATCAATATCCGCCGGTGTCTCGAAGCGCTCGTCAAGCATCATATTGTGCCTGTTTTGAACGAAAACGATGTTGTCGCGGTGACAGAAAAAATGTTTAGCGACAACGATGAGTTGGCCGGCCTTGTTGCGTCCATGATGAATGTTGATATGCTGATTTTTTTGTCCGCGGTTGACGGCATTTATGCGCGCGAAGGCGAAAAAAATTCTCTTATCAAGGTGATTGCCGCGGATGACCAATCCTGGAAGCAATGCATTCGATCCGATATTTCACAACGAGGGCGAGGAGGAATGGCGAGCAAATGCCGCATCGCGAAGCGTGTGAGCCATTTGGGTATTCAAACGCACATTGCAAACGGGCAGACGCCTCATATTCTTTTGGATATTATTCATGGAAAAAATCCGGGCACGGTTTTTCTTGAAGAAGAACGAATATCCATGATAAAAAAATGGATTGCGACCAGCGAACGGGATGTCCGCGGTTCGATTGTCGTTAATAACGGGGCCAAAGAAGCCATTTTTCAGACGGAAGCCGCGCGGAGCATCTTGCCGGTTGGCATCGTGCGGATTGACGGGTCATTTGAAAAAGGCGACATTTTGGAAATACTCGATGAGAAAGGCGAGCGTTTGGGTTTGGGAGTGGCGCAATACGGCGCGGAGACGGCAAAAGTCTCTTGCGGCAAAAAAGGAAAGAAACCATTAATTCACTACAATTTTCTTTATAAAGAATCAACATAATATGGCTTCGAACACGATGTCGCGACATATAGGTATTATTGGTTTGGGGCACATGGGAGGCGCCATGGCACAGGTGTTGTCCGAGGTTCTTCCGAAAGGATCGGTCTTTGGCGTTGATCCCCACGCAGAAAAAAGAAATCGGCTGAAAAAGGTCCGTACGTTTTCCAATGTTTCGGCCATGTTGCCGCACGTGGCCGCTGTTATTCTCGCAATGAAGCCGCAATCCTTTGACGCGTCCATGAAGGATATGGGTGGCATGCTTTCAGATAAACTCGTTATTTCTATAATGGCAGGGATTTCTTTGCCTGCATTGCAAAAAAAAACAGGGTCAAAGCGTTGTATTCGGTCCATGCCTAATTTGGGCGTTCAGACAAGACAAGGGGTTATCGGCTGGGTTTCAGGTTCTCTCGTTTCAAAAAAAGAAAAAAAATATGTTCAGATGTTATTTTCTACAATGGGTGAGAGCATTGAACTTAAAAAAGAATCTGAGATCAACAGCTTAGGCGCGATATCCGGGTGCGGGCCGGCATATTTTTTTTATCTTACCAATCTTTTGGAGCAATACGCAAAACAATGCGGTCTTTCTCGCAAAGACGCCGGGCGCGCGGCGCGAATGACCTATATTGGGAGCGCGTCATTGTTTGAAAAAGATCATGTGTCGGGAGAAGAGTGGATTGCCCGTGTTGCGTCAAAAGGCGGCGTCACGGAAGAAGCGTTGCGTGTGTTAAAAACAGAAGCAGTGGGCGAACGTTTTTTTCGCGCGTTTCAGTCGGCGGTTCGTCGAACCGAAGAATTAGGAACATAATGCACTATTATGATTCATAAAATATCACCCAAATTAAAGGCAACAATTCGAACGCTTGCGCGCGTCAAAGACGCGAGCATGTCGCTTCAGGATATCCCCGAAAAAACAGTCAATGCGGTGTTGAAAGATCTTGCGTCTGCATTAAAGAAAAACAATGAGAGTATTCTTCGCGCCAATCGTCGCGACTGCCGCTCAATGAGCGTTGAAAATCCAATGTATGACCGTTTGCTTCTGACGAAAGAACGAATTGACGACATCGCGCGCGATCTTGATACGGTTGGCGGATTATCGTCTCCGGCCGGCAGAATCGTTGAAAAAAGAGATCTTCCAAACGGCCTTCATCTTGAAAAAAAAATCGTACCGTTTGGCGTCATTGCGATTGTCTACGAAGCGCGCCCAAACGTGACCGTTGATGTCTTTTCGCTTTGTTTTAAATCGCGAAACGCGTGCGTTTTAAAAGGCGGAAGCGAAGCCTATCATACGAATACGGCCCTGGTTCGCTTGATTCATGCCATTCTGAAAAATCATGGCATTGATCCGTTTGTCATCTATTTACTTTCTCCGGATCGCTCTGTTCTTCGTACGGTATTGCAGGCGGAAACGTGCGTGGACCTCGTCATTCCTCGGGGCGGGCAGTCTCTTATTTCATTTGTCAAAAAAAACGCGACAGTTCCGGTCATTGAAACCGGTGCTGGCATTGTGCATACATACATTGATAAAAGCGCGGAAATAGCAAAAGCGGCCGCTATTATTGAAAATGAAAAAACTCGGCGGCCGAGCGTATGCAATGCGCTTGACACGCTTTTGGTTCATCAAACCGTCCTGCCTCATTTCTCTCAAATACTCGCGCCTCTTGCCGCAAAAAAAGTCAGAATTTTTGCGGATCAAAAAAGTTATCGTATTATAAAACAAACATATCCTCGCTCTCTCTTGCATCGCGCAAAGCCAAAACACTTTGGGACGGAATTTCTTTCCCTCGCCCTTTCCATAAAAACGGTTGCCTCTCTCAAAGAAGCGCTGGATCATATTCAAATTTATAGTTCTCGTCACAGTGAAGCGGTGATTGCTGAAGACAAGATCGTTCAAGAGTCCTTCCTTCGTCTGGTTGATGCGGCGGCAGTGTATGTCAACGCCTCCACAGCCTTTACCGATGGAGCACAGTTTGGCTTGGGAGCAGAAATTGGCATAAGCACCCAAAAGCTCCATGCGAGAGGTCCTATGGCTCTTTTTGAGCTCACCACGTATAAATGGCTTATCCGCGGGAATGGCCATATCCGGCCATAAGCATTTTTTTGAAGGCCGTGCGCGACTTGTCAAGACAGAAGAAAAAAGATACACTCTCTTTGTATGACCCTTCACCAGTACGTTTATAGCATGCTTATTGCAACCATATTGTGCTGGGTGTCGTGGTTTTTTGTTCTTTTTACGGTTGATCCGTTTCAAGAAAATACGGTTGGTTTTTCTCTTTTTTACCTCAGTCTTTTTTTTGCCTTGCTCGGGACTATTTCTCTTATTTCGTTTGGCGTCTACCGCTATTCCACTTCTGCGGTATTGCCTATGTACCGGTATGTCAAAAAAAGCTTTCGAAACGGTGTTGCTCTCGCCGGCATGATCATCTTTCTTTTATATCTTCAAGAGCACGCTCTCTTGCATATATGGAACTTGAGTATTTTTTTTGTTGTTCTTGTCCTTATTTTCCTTTTTTCCATTTCAACCAATGGATCGCGATCCTCTGTGGGTCATCCCGTATTGAAGTAGTATTCTATGCGTCAGTCAATTCTTTTCACCAAAACACTGAAAGAAGCGCCAAAAGATGAGGTGAGCAAAAATGCGCAATTTCTCATTCGCGGCGGGTTTGTGGATAAATTGTTTGCCGGAGTCTACAGCATTCTTCCTCTTGGCGTAAAGGTCTTGTCTCATATCGAACACATTGTCCGAGAAGAACTTTGCCGCATTGATGCGCAAGAGGTCTTTCTTCCCGCTCTTCACCCGGTTGAGAACTATCAAAAAACAGGTCGTGACGGGATTGATGTTTTGTTTTTTACAGAAATGCACGACGGAAAACGGCTGGTGCTTGGCCAAAGCCATGAAGAAGTGGTGACACCGCTGTTGCAAAAATACGTCCAATCCTATAAAGATCTTCCGAAATCGGTTTTTCAGTTTCAGACAAAATTTCGAAACGAATTGCGCGCAAAATCGGGGATTATGCGAGGAAGAGAATTTCGCATGAAAGATATGTATTCTTTTCATGAAACACAAAGTGATGCGGATCGGTATTATGCGCTGGTTGAAGATGCATACAGGAAAATTTTTGACCGTCTCGCGCTCGGGGAAGCCACCATAAAAACCTATGCCTCCGGGGGAACATTCTCAAAGTATTCTCATGAATTTCAAACCATAACTTCTTCGGGAGAGGACACTATTTATCTTTGCGAATCCTGCCGGGTGGCTATAAATAAAGAAATTATGGCGGATGTCAACGGGCAATGTCCGGAATGCGGCAGTCGTGCGCTTGAAGAAAAAAAAGCAATTGAAATTGCCAACATTTTTAAACTGGCGGACCGATTTACGAATGCGTTTTCTTTTACCTATACCGATCAAGAAGGAAAAAAACATCCCGTCATCATGGGTTGCTATGGCCTCGGCATAACGCGCACGCTCGGCGCTATTGTCGAGGTGCACCACGATGAAAAAGGAATTATATGGCCGGAAAGCATTGCGCCGTATGCGGCACATCTTGTTTCGTTGTGTACAGAACGTGCCGATGTGGAGGCCGCTGACGAGCTGTATCATCGTCTTGTTGCGCAAGGAAAAGACGTGCTCTATGACGATCGTGCCGGGTTGAGAGCAGGGGAAAAATTCGCCGACAGTGACCTTATCGGTATTCCCAAACGCGTTATTGTGAGTCCAAAGACACTTGCAAATAATACAGTTGAAGTCCGGCAGAGAAGCGGAGGAGAACCGGAGTATGTGTCGCTTTCCGCCATATGATGAAATCAGTCTTTGGAAAATTTCGTCATGACATTGGCATTGATCTTGGCACCTCGAACACATTGGTGTATGTTCGAGAAAAAGGCATTATTATCAATGAACCGTCGGTTGTCGCCATCAATGCAAAAACAGGGCATATTCTTGCGGTTGGCCATGAAGCCAAACAAATGCTTGGCAAAACGCCGTCGCATATTGTGGTCACCCGTCCGCTCACCAATGGCATTGTGTCCGACTATGAAGTAACGGAAAAAATGCTGAAGTATTTTATTGACAAAGCCTATGAGGGCGGCTTTTCTTTGATGTCACGGCCGCGGGTGGTTATTTCTGTTCCGTTGGAAGTGACCGAAGTGGAAATGAAAGCGGTGGAAGATGCCACTATTGCGGCTCGAGCGCGAGAAGTATTTTTAGTACAACAGCCTATGGCTGCCGCAATTGGTTCTCGGATGCCCGTGCGCGATCCTATTGGCAACATGATTGTGGATATCGGCGGAGGAAACACCGAAGTGGCCGTCATTTCTTTGAGCGGAGTGGTTATTTGGAAATCCATTCCCATTGCCGGTGATGAAATGAACAGAAATATTATTCAATACGCGCGAGAAGTCTTTAATTTGTTTGTGGGAGAGACGCATGCGGAACAAATAAAAATAAAACTGGGCTCAGCGGTTCCCTTGGCAGAGCCGATGGAATTTCCTATGCGTGGTCGTGACGTGGTCACCGGTCTCCCAAAAGAAATTATGGTGACGAACGAGGATATCCGCGAAGCCTTGAGCCGCTCCGTTCGCGCTATCACCGATTTGGTGAAAATGACGCTTGAAGTGACGCCGCCGGAATTGACCGCCGATATTCATGAACGGGGCATCCTGTTGGCGGGCGGGGGATCGCTCTTGCGGGGCATTGATCAATGTATCGCCGAAGCGGCGGAAATTCCCGTTCGTATTGCAGATGATCCCTTGACCGCGGTCGTGCGCGGGACAGGAATTTTTCTTGAGGATGAACAATTGTTGCGAGAAGTGGTTTTGCCTTCTTCTCGTGAAACACGAGATATATAATATGCGTTCGCGTGCCAGGTCATTGTTTGGCATTTCGACTGTTATTCTCACAGTCATTTTTTTTCATTATTTCGGCTTTCTCTACCAGGTGGAAGAATTTTTTCGTCGCGTTATTGGGTTTGGATCAGGAAAAATATACGCCCTGACCAGCTCGGTAGAATCCGCTCCGGAGTCGTTTGATACGGTGGACGCGTGCGTGGCTTCTCTTTCCAATTGTCGAACCCTCTCAGAGCAGATGGAGATTGACCGAGCGGCCTTTGAGCTGTTGCAGGAAGAAAATGTCAATCTTCGCAATCAGCTTCATTTTATTGCGGAAAGAGGATTTATTACGGTGGGTGCCGATGTCATCGGGAAAAACAGCGATCCCGTAGGAAATATTCTTATTTTAAATCGAGGAAGCAATGATGGCATTTTTGCTGGAGCGCCCGCTATTGTCGGCGGGGGTTTGTTGGTTGGAAAAGTTGTTCAGGCAGATCCGCATACTTCATTATTACAACTGGCGAACGACAATCGAAGCCGATTTGCGGCGACTATTTTGAACAGGGAACGCAGTATTGGCCTTGTGGAGGGAGGATACGGTATTAGTGTGGAAATGAATTTTATCCCGCAAAATGAAACGGTGAATATCGGCGATCAGATTATTACGTCGGGCCTTGAAACACCCATGCCGCGAGGACTTATCATCGGGAGGGTGGAATCCGTCGAAAAAGAGCCGTATCAGCCCTTTCAGCGCGCTGTGCTTCATCCGGCGGCCGATATGGATGCGATCGCGCAGGTCTCGGTCATTATCGGATATTAATTCCGTATGAAAATTTTTTTTCGCGTCATGTTTCTTTTTTTCTTCGTTATACTTTTTACCTGCGTATGGATTGGTTTTTTTTCCGTGCTCCCTTATCCCTTTTCGCAAATCAATGTCGCTTTTCTTCTTCTATTGAGTTTTTTGCTTTGGAAAGAGTCCGGCATAGTCGTGTGGATGAGTTTTGCGTTTCATTTTTTTTTGGAATTATTTACCGCTTCGGCATTTGGCATTGTTTTATTTTCCGGCACCATGACTATGTTGATTGTTTTTTGGCTGTATCAATTTGTTATCACCAATCGTTCTTGGTACGCAACGCTGTTTCTTTCCGTGTTGGCCCTCGTGGTGTATCGAATTCTTTTTTTTCTTCTGATTTTTTTGGAGGGCGTCTGGTCTGCTGACGCGGCAGGAGGAGTGTCTCTATCCTCTTTTTTTCCGTTTGTTTTTTGGGAGGTAGGGCTCACTTCCCTGGGAGTGGTTGCCATTTTTTTTGTGTTGAATTTTTTTTCGCGTCGCATGAGTACGGCCTTGATACAACGATGAGGAAGATTTTTATATGAGGAACCATCCTTTTTTTCCTTTTGAGAGCGATGATGCATTTGTGGCGGAGCATCATTCGTTTGATTCATCTCAATCAACGCTTCTGGAAGAGTCGGTTTTTTTTGATCATTCATTTGGAAAGCAAACAGAAATGCCCAAGCCAAAGATGCATCTCGCATCGTTTTTTTCCGAGCGTAGCGCGCTCGCGCTCTTTCTCTTTTTTTGCTTTGTATTTTTAGGCATTGTGATTCGTGTTTTGTCTCTCCAAATTATTCATGGGTCCGCGTATCGAGTTTTGGCGGAAGGCAACAGGCAGAGAACGGTGCCTATCCCGTCCGAACGCGGTTTGATCTATGATCGGTATGGTGTGCAACTGACAAAAAATATTCCTAATTTTTCTCTTGCGCTGACGCCACAAGATCTTCCAAAAAATGAAGAAGAGCGCAATCAGGTCGTCTTGCGCCTTGCAGAAATTACCGGGAAAAAACCGGAAACCATTCGCGATACGCTCAATGAGTATGGAAATTATAGTTATGAGTCGATTATTCTTGAAGAAGATTTGGAGTATGAGACGGCGCTCTCCATTCAAATTGCGGCGGGAGATCTCCCGGGACTTTTCATTCATCGGGGTAGCAAGCGGTTGTATCTTTTTGACCAAGAGAATGCTGCTCTGTCTCATGTGGTGGGATACGAAGGAAAATTGAGCCCTGAAGAATTGGAAGAGCGGTATAAGGATGGATATCTTCCGTCAGACTCCACCGGCAAGACGGGTTTGGAATATACGTATGAATCGGTCATGCGGGGAACATATGGCGACCGCCACGTGGAGGTGAACGCGCTCGGACGCGAACGAGCCACATTGAGCGAACGCGCGCCGACGCCGGGAGATCATTTGATTTTGGCAATTGATGCAACCATGCAAAAAAAAATGGAAGAAATCATTAAAGCACGGCTCGCCGAATTTCAAAAAACGCGCGCGGCGGCGGTTGTTATGGATCCAAACACCGGGGAAGTCATGGCGCTCGTGAGTATCCCGTCATTTGATAATAATGATTTTTCCGGCGGGATTTTGCAAGAACAGTATGAGTCCTATATTGGTAATCCGGACAAACCGCTCTTTCCGCGCGCCATTTCCGGAATGTACCCTTCAGGGTCGATTATCAAGCCCGCTATTGCGTCCGCCGCGCTTGAAGAGGGGATTATCACCCCGCAGACTTCTTTCCTTAGTACCGGCGGGATCCAGGTCGGTCCATGGTTTTTTCCCGATTGGCTTGCCGGCGGCCATGGCCGGACCGATGTGCGCCGCTCCCTTGCCAATTCGGTCAATACGTTTTATTACTATATTGGCGGAGGGTACGGAGATTTTGAAGGACTCGGGATAGACGTCATGACCGCATATTTGCGGCAGTTTGGCCTCTCAGCACCCCTTGGCATTGATTTGCCGGGCGAGGCTTCCGGATTTTTACCATCAAAAGAATGGAAAGAACAGACCAAGCATGAACGGTGGTATATCGGGGATACCTATAATATCTCAATCGGCCAAGGAGATTTGTTGGTCACACCGCTTCAGGTGGCGGCCATGACCAGTGTTATTGCCAATGGCGGCACGCTCGTCAAACCGCACGTGGTCACGCACGTGGTTGACGGACACACGAAAGAACAAAAAACAATTCCAAACTTGCCTATCCGAAAAGAGGTCGTTCATTCTTCGCATTTGGACGTCGTTCGCCTTGGCATGCGCGATTGTGTTGTGTATGGATCTTGCCGACGGCTATCGCTTCTATCATTGGATATCGCCGGAAAAACAGGAACAGCCCAGTGGAGTTCGCTCAAGGAAAATCATGCGTGGGTTACGTCATTTGCCCCGTTTGAAAATCCGGAAATTGTGGTAAGCATTTTGATTGAAGAAGGCGAAGAGGGGAGTAAGACCGCTATGCCTATCGCATATGATTTTTATGCCTGGTGGTCCGCATACAGACAAGAAACGAAACCGTGCGCCCTTTCGTCCTGTGGATAGAATTGTTGACCCTGGTTGAAAGGTTGTTATACTATCTTTATTCCGCATGAAGGCGGTTTTATTTATTCTTCCCAAAGGGCATGTGATATGGCGAACGAAGAAAAACAATATCTGAGTCAAGAGAAGTTTGACCAACTCAAAAAAGAATTGAAACACATCAAAGAGACACTTCTTCCTGATCTCGCGAAACGGATTGATGACGCGCGACAGATGGGCGATTTGTCGGAAAATGCGGAGTACCATCAAGCGAGAGAAGAAATGTCGTGGACGCAAAGCAGGGTAAAAGAGATAGAATATATTTTGCAAAACAGTGAACTTATCAAAACGACAACCCATGGCACCCATGTTGTTGCCATTGGTTCGACGGTGGAATTGCAGATGGGGAAAATCACAAAACAATTTACTATTGTGGGCGCTCAGGAGGCGGATCCGCTTGCGGGAAAAATTTCCAATGAGTCTCCCCTTGGGCAGGCGCTTCTCGGAAAAAAAGTCGGAGAACGTGTCTCTCTCACTGTGCCGGCAGGCCTTCAAACCTATACAATCTTGGATATTGTATCATAAGGTCAAAAGGATGATGGGTCATAAAAACAGCGGAAAAAAGAGGTTTTTCCTCTTTTTTTTGTTTATCCAATCCTATTTGATTCATTCAAAAAAATTTGCTACACTATGAGGACTTTGACACTTAGCCTTATTGTATGGGTGATTTTTTGAATATCAATGATGAACGAAACGTACGATTGCAAAAACTCGAGGATCTTAAAAAAGCAGGGGTTAATCCTTTCCCTGCCCGTGTTCCTCGCATGCAGAGCATACACCAGGCGCTCGCGGCAGAAGAGGGCGAGACAATGACCATTGCCGGGCGAATTATGAGCAAGCGAGAGATGGGAAAATTGACTTTTTGCCACGTTCAAGATGAATCCGGAAAAATCCAAGTTGTATGCAAACAGGACGATTTGGGAAAAGACGAATACGCATTTTTTTTGAAAAAAATAGATATCGGGGATATTGTCTCGTTTCATGGCACGCGATTTCAAACCCACAAAGGGGAACCCTCAATTCTCATTCAATCATGGACTTTGGCCACCAAATCGCTTCTTCCATTGCCTGATAAATTTCATGGGCTTCAGGACGAGGAAACACGTCTCAGAAAACGCTACCTTGATCTTTTGTTCAATCCGGAAATGAAACAGCTTTTCCGTCTCAAGGCGGCATTTTGGAAAAGTATTCGTGATTTTCTTATTCGCGAAGGATTTTTTGAAGTGGAAACGCCATATTTGGAAACCACGACCGGCGGCGCTGAAGCGCGTCCGTTTCAAACACATCATCATGATTTTGACATGAATGTCTACTTGCGCATTTCAGTGGGAGAATTATGGCAAAAACGACTGCTGGCCGCAGGATATGAAAAAACGTTTGAAATTGGAAGAATTTTTCGCAATGAAGGAAGCAGTCCGGAACATCTGCAAGAATTTACGAACGTGGAATTTTATTGGGCATATGCAGACTACAAGGATGGCATGAAACTCACGGAAAGACTCATTCAAACGATTGCCGAGGAAGTGTTTGGCACAACCACATTTCATACAAAAGGATTTGACTATGATGTCGCGGGCGATTGGCCGAGAATTGATTATCGGGAAGAAGTACTCAAACAAACCGGTATTGACATTCTCACTGCATCCGAACAAGAGATGACACAAAAGCTTGAGGAACTCGGGGTCGATTTTGAAGGAAAAAATAAAGAACGGCTCATGGATAGTCTATGGAAATATTGCCGGAAACACATTGCCGGTCCAATTTTTTTGGTCCATCACCCGAAATTGGTTTCGCCGCTTTCAAAGGCCATGCCGGAAAATCCGGATCTTACGGAACGCTTTCAAGTCATTATCGCGGGCGCTGAAGTCGTTAATGGATTTTCCGAACTCAATGATCCGGTGGACCAACGGCAACGGTTTGAACTGCAACAGCAATTGATTGAAAAAGGGGACGCAGAGGCAATGATGCCGGATTGGGAATTTGTGGAAATGCTGGAGCATGGGATGCCCCCGGCATGCGGATTTGGAATGGGAGAAAGGCTTTTCGCTTTTTTTGTGGATAAGCCGATTCGAGAATGTCAGCTGTTTCCACTGATGAAGCCAATAAGCGGAGAAGAGAAAGAAGAGGATTGATATCATTATCCGGAATAGCGTATGAAAACAGTGATGATTTTTGGGACATTTGATATTGTTCATTTTGGGCACATTCATATGTTTGAAGAGGCAAAAGCGTATGGCGATCGGCTTGTTGTTGTTGTCGCGAGAGACGCCAATGCCGAAAAAATCAAAGGCATGGCCCCATTTCATTCTGAAAAAGAACGGAAAGGTCTTTTGACATATATTTCATTGGCGGATGAGGTCGTATTAGGAGATAAAAACGATCCGTATAAAATTATCAGTCATATCAAACCAGACATTATTGCGCTTGGGTATGATCAAAAAGTATTTGTCGATAAACTGGTTCACGCTATTTCTGATTTTAAGCTTGAAATTCGAATCGTGCGATTGTCGGCATGGAAACCGGAAAAATTTAAAACGTCCAAAATTAGACGGTATATTGAAAAGGTGACATAAAGATTGGCATATGGATATAACCATTCTTTTGGCGACAACCAATAAAGGAAAAAAAGAAGAATTGCGGCAGGGTTTGCTCCATCTTCCTTTTTTATCTGTGCTCACTCTTGAGGATTTAGGCATGTCTTTTCCTCCTCCGGACGAACCTGCCGAAACGATAGAAGAAAATGCAATTATTAAAGCGCGGTATTATGCGCAAAAAACGAACATGGTGACACTTGCGGATGACGCCGGTTTATTTCTCGATGCGGTGCCAGGGTGGCCGGGGGTGAAAAGCGCGCGGGTCGCCGATACCAGTGACGAAAAATGCAAAACGGTTTTAAACAAATTATCAGAAAAGCCGGATATGAAAAGAACGGCCTCGTTTCAGGTGGCGCTGGCATTGTGCGATCCACAACAGGATTCTCTTTTTGTATCTATGGGGAAAATACACGGACGCATTCTTTCTGAAATTCCTGCGGCTCCTGCCAAGATGGAGTATGGATTTAATCGAATTTTTTATGTGACGGAAAATGATGCCTATGGCCGTCCGGTCAATAAAACATATGGCGATATGACTGTTCAAGAAAAAAATGATATCAGCCATCGGGGAAAAGCCATGAGCACCATGCGATATTTTATTCAACAAACCTATGGCGGGCAACACATCGTGGTTCCGCTTGCATTGATTATTCGAGAAGGAAAAATTCTCATGAGCCAGCGCAATGATCCGCATGTGCCAGAGGTTCACGGACGGTGGGAATTTCCGGGCGGAAGCGTTGAAATGGGCGAAGACATTGAAGAAACGCTCAAAAGAGAAGTATACGAAGAAGCGGGGTATGCCATCGAAATTGTTGACCAGATCCGGTATGTTGGCATTGATGAAGTGCAGAGATTTGAAAAACATGTGCATTTTCAAGTGTATCTCCTTATGTATATAACTCGAATTATTGGAGGAGACGGAAAGGGGAGCGACGAGGAAGTGCTGGACAAGCGATGGTTTGGTCTTGATGAGGTTCTCTCCTATCCATTGGTTGGTAATAATGCCGTTTTATACAAACATATATTGCCAGAATTGAAGAAAAGCCTTGCTACTCACAAATTGTAATCTCTACGCTATGCTTGATATCTCTTTTATACGGTCGTACCCGGAACGGGTAAAACAGAATTGCGTCAATCGCCGTGTCGTTTTCGATGTGGACGCATTGTTGGCGCTTGATGAAAAGAGAAAAAACATACAGGCACAAGTGGATGTATTGCGGGCAAAAAGAAATGCCATGTCAAAAACCAAGCCAACCGAAGACCAGATTATCGCTCTGCGGGCATTGGGCGATGAAATCAGAGAAGGCGAGCGTATTCTTGAATCAACTCACGAACAATATGCCGCCATGCTGAAAA
The DNA here is from genome assembly GCA_001784285.1 of Candidatus Magasanikbacteria bacterium RIFCSPHIGHO2_02_FULL_48_18. GTDB lineage: Bacteria > Patescibacteriota > Patescibacteriia > Magasanikbacterales > UBA922 > UBA10181. The sequence goes on along the minus strand of MFQC01000003.1, from coordinate 136,243 downwards.
CAGTTCCGAATCTCACCCATCCGGATACGCCGGTCGGAGGAGAGGAAGATTTTGTCGTTTTGGAAATTCAGCACGAGGCGCCGGCATTTGATTTTGAACCCAAAGATCACGAAGCGCTTCTGACCAATTTGGATATGGTTGATTTTGAGCGCGGAGCCAAAGTCACGGGAAGCAAATTTTATTTTGTAAAAAACGATTTTGTTCGCCTTAATCAGGCATTGATCCAGTACGGCATGGAAATTCTCTCGCAGAAAGGATTTGTGATTATGGAAACACCGGATTTGGCGAAGCAGGATATTCTTGTTGGCGCCGGATTCAATCCGCGAGGCGCAGAAAAGCAGATATATAATATTGAAGAAGAAAATTTGAGCCTTATTGGCACGGCCGAAATTACGACACTTGGGTACCATGCCGATGAAGTTCTTGATCTTGGCAAAGGGCCGCTTCGCTATGCCGCGCTGTCACATTGTTTTCGGACCGAAGCGGGATCGTATGGACGGACCAGCAAAGGCTTATACCGGGTGCATCAATTTACCAAATTGGAAATGTTCATTTTTTGCAAGCCAGAAGAGAGCGAATCTCTCCATCGCGAATTGTTGGATATAGAGAAAGAAATTTGTGATGGATTGGAACTCGCATATCGCGTTATTGATGTGGCCTCCGGAGATTTGGGCAACCCCGCATACCGAAAATTTGATATTGAAGCATGGATGGTTATGAAGCAGGGGTATGGGGAAATTACCAGTACAAGTAATTGTACGGATTATCAGGCTCGCCGTCTGAACATACGGTATAAAACAGAAAAAGGAACCGACTTTGTCCATACGCTGAACGGCACCGCCATTGCGCTGAGCCGTTTCCCCCTTGCATTTGTGGAACAACATCAACAGAAAGACGGGCGCATTCGCATTCCGGAAAAACTTCGTCCATTTTTCCACAAAGAGTATATCGGCTAATGCTCTCTTGGTTTGTTCCATTTTTTTTGTATGTACCATTTGGTTATTCTTCCGGGGTGGGGAGGAAGTCATACAACCTGGCAAGAGTTTGTTGCTAAGGCAAATGCGGTGTTTTCAAAAGTAACCGTTGTTGACCTTCCCTGTTTTGGAGACGAACCATGCCCGCCGACCGTGTGGGGGGTCGAGGAATATGCGCAATTTGCATTTGAACGATTGCGTCATTTTGGAAGCGATTTCCCGCTTGTATTATTGGGGCATTCATTTGGCGGCCAGGTTGCCACGTATCTTGTCTCTCAGTATCCTGTCCGCTTCGCGGCGCTTATTTTGGTCGGCGCGGCAGTGGTGCGGCCTCGGCATGCGATTCGTCGGTTTTTTTTTGGTTTTGGCGCTCGATTAGCCCGTATCATGTTTCTTTTTTTTCCATTTCAAAAACAGAAAGAGCGTCTTAAAAAATTTTTCTATGCGCGATTTCTGCATTCAGATTATGCGACAACGACAGGGATATCCCGCGACATATACCAAAACGTTATTCGCCAAGACATGCGTGCATTTTTGCCTTCTATTGCGATGCCGACGTTGGTGGTTTGGGGGAAAAAAGATAAAGTCACGCCAGTTCGACACGGAAAAAAAATGGCACGCCTTCTTCCAAATGCCACATGGGTATGCATACCAAATGGTCGTCATGGATTGCATCACCACCCAACGCAAGCCGTATTGCTTCGCGCCATAGAAGAGTTTTTACGGCTATGACCATTCCTGAATTTTCTCCTCTCAATCTCAGCATCTTTCTCCTGTGGTTTGTCAGCGCTTTTTTGGATTATGCCGATCATTGTTCTCTCTGGCAACTCAAAGAATACCGGTGGGATAAATTTAAAGATTTTCTTTCAACAAAACAAGGAAAACAGTATTTTTCCAGTTATGCATTGTTTTTCCGGACACTGTTTGCGCTCTGTATATTTTTCTGGCCGCTCAATAGCGTTTTTGGACTCAAAATAATTCTTCTTCTCTTCTTGAGTGCAGATGTTTTTTTTGGAGCGCACCGTGCCGTGCGCCACGGACTCCGGCGGCCTCGGTTTACCCTGCGAGCTATCGCTACGGTCGTTTTTTCACTTTGTATTGAATTTTCTTTCTTGTTTTTTTATCGTGATTGGTCGATTATTGCTGTGGTATTCCTTTTTCGTTTTTACGTCAGCACCGCGGTGGTATTTTTTCTGGATATTCCAAGAAGCATATACAAACGATGTCTTGTCACATACGCAACAAAAAAAATAGCAAAATATGCAGACATGGTTGTGATCGGCGTCACCGGGAGCTATGGCAAAACCAGCGTGAAGGCGCATCTTGTCCACCTCCTCTCCTCATCCTTTTCTGTTTGTGCCACTCCCGGAAATGTCAATACGGAAATTGGCGTTGCGGCGTTTATCCTCAAAACATCATTTGTCGGCGTTCGAGTGTTTGTGGTTGAGATGGGCGCGTACAACATAGGAGAAATCGCCCAATTATGCCGCATGGTCCGGCCGAAAATTGGCATTCTTACCGCCATCAATGAACAGCACCTTTCCTTATTTGGCTCCATACGAAATATCCAAAAAGCAAAATATGAACTGCTCCGTTCAATTCCGCAAGATGGACTTGCCATCACCAATAGCGATAATCCATATTGTCGTGAATTTTTGCATGAGCTGACCGCTCAGGTGGAAACATTTGGCGGAGATGAAGGAGAAAAACCGACCTTTTTGGTTTCGTTCATTGAACAAACCGCGGAAGGCCTTCATGCGGCCGGCGTTTACAAAGGAAATAAATGGTCGTTTCTATTTCCCAAAATTATTGGGGAGTATCAGATGGTCAATATCGCGCCCGCCTATATTGCCGCTCGATTTTTAGGCGTTCCAGATTTCGTATTGGAAAAACAATTTTTGACCATTTGCAATCCATCGCACGCGCTTTCGGTGGTTCCTTATGGAATGTCCGAAGTAATTAATGATTCCTATAATTCAAATCCCGATGGATTCCGAGTTGCTTTGGAGCGCCTTGCTTCATTTCCGTCTTCTGTGCCTCGTATTGTGGTGACAAGGGGCATGATGGAATTGGGGGAACGAAGCGAGATCCTCCACGAGCAAATTGGAGAAGAAATTTCTTTTATTGCCGATGAATTGGTCGTTATTACCAAAGATTTTTATGAACCCCTCAAAAGGGGCGTTGGAGAAAAGTCTCGGACAAAAGTGGTTCTGAAAGAAAATCATGAAGCATTGCTTGCATATATTCAAACATTTAAAAAACGCAAAGCGGTTCTTCTTTTTGAAAATCGGATTCCGGCAATGGTGCAAAAGGAAGTATTTGGTTTATAAGTATATATGTCTCTCTTACAAAGGACTATTTTTACAGGATTCAGTCCAAATAGTACGGGAACACACGTAAAAATTGCGCTATCATATCTTTTTTTGCCATGGAAATGGTTTTCATTGCGAAAAGGCGAGGCGCTGGAAGAAACGAAACAAAAAATTCTTGATTATTTTTCCACCCCGCACGCTGTCCTCTTTGATAGCGGCCGTTCGGCATTGTTTTTTGCGCTCAAAGCGCTTGGCGTGGGAGAGGGGGATAGGGTTTTGGTGCAGGCCTATACCTGTGTCGTTGTTATAAACGCCATTCGGTGGGTCGGCGCCGAACCGGTGTTTGTTGACATTCGCGACGATTATACGATGGATCCGAACGATCTCAAACAAAAAATCAACCAAAAAGCGAAAACGCTTATTATCCAGCATACCTTTGGCCAGCCAGCGGCATTGGATGCGTTGTGCATGATTGCGAAAGAACACCGTCTCTCCATTATTGAAGATTGCGCGCATTCGTTCGGGGTGTCGTACAGGGGCCAGTACACAGGAACCTTTGGCGATGTGGGACTTTTTAGTTTTGGGAGTGACAAAAGCATGTCCTGCGTTCGCGGTGGCGCTGTCATAGTCCGTGATGCCGCGCTTGCAAAAAAATTGGAGGAGATGGAGCGTGGGCTTCGTCCGTCCTCATGGGTTAAAATAATACAGCATCTTATTCATGTCCCTGTTTTTTTTGTTGGCAAGGCAACGTATGGCTTTTTTGGTTTTGGAAAAGCGCTTCTTTTTTTGGCAAAATTTTTTCACATGACCAATCGAATTATGTATAAACCGGAAAAGCGGGGTAAGCCGGTGCCGTTTTACCCCAGACAATTTCCCAACGCGCTTGCCGATCTCCTGAAAGGAGAGCTCAACACCATTAATACGGTAAATGAAAAACGAAAAAAAATTTCGTTCATATATCGCGCAAAAATTTGTAATTCCTCCGTTCAGCATCCCGTGGACGATGTATCCTTTGTCCCATTGCGTTATACCGTTCGCACAAAAAATCCTGAGCGTCTCAGAGCATTTGCCAAAACGTATTCCATCATTCTCGGGGATTGGTATTCACAGGTTATCGCCCCGCAGACGTGTGATCTGTCGACGTTTGGGTATACGCAAGGAGAATGTCCTCTCGCCGAGAGAATAGCTGAGGAATCGGTGAATTTACCCACAGAAAGACACATGACGGAAAAAGACATCGCGCGCGTTGTCGAGATGATGAATGCCTACACGGACCATCCCGTATGACCTATTCTGTCCGACAAATTCATACAGGAGGGGAGTGGGATGACTTTTTACTGAAACAGCCATTCTCTCTTTTTATTCAATCATGGAAGAATGGGGAGTTTCACCGCGCGTTGGGAGAAAATTTTTGGGTATTCGGCGTATATGCCGATGGGGGAGAGCTGGTTGCGGGGAGTTTGGTTATCTCGGTCCACGCGAAAAGAGGAAATTTTCTTTTTCTTCCGTACGGGCCGATCATCAGCGGACATAAGGAAAAAAAGATTATTTTTAAAGTTTTTTTTCAGGCGCTCGAGCAATTCGCAAAAAAGGAACACTATGATTTTATCCGCGTCAGTCCTTTTTTTGAACGGCATGACTCCATGCTTTCTTTATTTCAAATTTTTGGATTTCATCCCGCACCCATGCATATTCTCGCGGAACATACATGGATATTGGACATATCTCCTCCACCCGAGATTCTTTTTTCACAAATGAAAAAAAATCACCGCAATCTTATTCATCGCTGTGAAAAAGAAGGCGTTCGTGTGGAAGAGACACAGGCGAGCGCGGCTCTCGAGCGGCTGAACGATATGACCGATGTTATTGAAAAACGTCATAAATTTCATCGTTTTTCGCGCCAATTCATTGATACGGAATTTTTCACGTTCGCCACAGACAATGAGGCGGTCATTTTTGAAGCTCGCCTTCCTGACGGAAGAGTGGATTCATCGGCAATCGTTCTTTTTTTTGGGAATATGGCGTGCTACCGCCACAGCGCCTCGCTTCAACAGGACAAACGTCTGCCAACGCCGTATCTGGTGCAATGGCATGTGATTCAAGAAGCACAGCGCCGGGGGATGGCGTGGTACAATTTTTGGGGTATCGCGCCAAGCGGCGCGTCCGCCCGTCATCCGTTTTTTGGCATCACGCATTTTAAAAAAGGATTTGGCGGAGAACAAAAGGACCTCATTCCGTGCCAAGATTTGCCGCTCTCGCCAAGATATTGGCTCAATTGGGTTATTGAGACATGCCGGAAAAAGAAACGGGGATTTTCTTAAATCAAAAATTTGTGTTTCGAAAAAAAATTTTTAATCATCATAAAATAAAACGACGGTGGAACCACCAAAAAAGGACGTTCCGCCATCTTTTTGACATGGCGCTTCCGCGCCAACGGGCTCGGCTTGGCACGCATCAATCCTATAATCCATATCGAAAAGAAACAAAAAAAGGAATATCAAAGACGACACGTCTGCTTTGTATCTGTTTTTGTATAAGCGTGACAGTTATAGCTTTGTGGCTCTTTCATCCGGTATTTCAAATACGCACTATAGACGTTGATGGTCTCCAACGTATCGAAGAACAGGAATTTCTTGATGTGATAACGGGAGTATTACATACCAAAAAAGGGTTCTTTTTTTCTGGAAGCGCATATATTCTTGTTGATCCCTCTGATATTGAATCAATTCTGAGAGAACGTTTTCCCATATCAGAGGTGGTTGTGGCAAAGGAATTCCCAAATACGCTGTCTCTCGCAATAAAAGAAAAAATTTCAACGCTTATTTATGACAACGGCCAAGAATATGCGTATGTTGGACTTGACGGAAAAATTGTTGAACGCCTGCGGATGGTGGGGGAGGACGAATGGCGAGAGAAAACGCAGATGGTCACGTCAACAGACGCTGAAGGAAATATCCAAGAAGAAAAAATTGTTATTGAACGCACGCACATTCCTCCTGCCGACAATCTTCATCAAGATTTTGGGGATTATCCAATTATCTATGACATGAGGCAAAAGGAAATACCTATTCCAGAACATGTCCTGAAGCAGGAATGGGTAGAGCGGAGCATTGCCTGGTTTCGCCTTCTTCAGGAGTATACGGATATTCGGCTGGAGTATGTCGCGCTCAAGGATGAAATGGGGTCTGCTGAAATACAGACGGATCACGGATGGAAAATTTTTGTTGATTTGACTCGCTCTGCAGATGATCAATTTCGAGATTTTCAAATTGTTTTAAAAGAAAAAATTCAAGAACAATCATTCCAGTATATAGATGTTCGCTATGAGGGGAGGGTATATTGGCAATAGTCCGGGGAGTACGCATGGGTGTTATTTTGAAATATGAATAGCGTCGCACAATGTATATTATACGACATATATATTTTAAATTCGTTCCCAAAATTTTTCATATGTCACCTTCAAAAGTCTTGCGTCGTCAAGCGCATTGTGGAGTGTAAAGCCTTTTTTGTCAACACCAAGCCAATCAAAAAACCTTTGCTTCCCCATTGAGTTTGGGTCAATGCCGTGCGCGAAGAGAATAGACGCAAAATCAATCGGTATCCAAAATGCGGGATGATGTTGAGGAGACCCAAAGAGCTGATACCAAAATATTGCATCGAACTGATTGACATAGGCCATGAGGTATGGTTTTTTCTTTTTGTTCGTGCCAATAAAGCGGCGAATCATTCCTTGCGCGGTTTCATGGCTTATTTTTTGTTGTGTCAGCGTGGGTAGCACATGTTTTTCTACCCATGGATGGACCTGCCCATCATGTTCAAATTCAATATACAGTTCTTTTCCGTTTGGTTTTACCATTCCCAAAGACAAAAGCGACCCCGTTCGAGTGTCGAGATCGCTAAATTCGGTATCAAAAAAAATAATATCGGGGGAGAAGGGATGTGGCAGAGAAGGAAGCATATTATATTATAATTCTCCCTGCAATTCTTCCAACAATTTTTTTCCTTTTCGGCTTATTTTTTTTGGCACACTCACCAAGACCTTTACAAACTGGCTCCCCCGTCCCCCGCCGTGCAGATACGGAATGCCGAGTCCTTTGAGACGAAATTGCTGTCCCGGCTGGGTTCCGGCAGGAATGACAAGTTTTTTGATGCCATCAAGCGTATGAATGTCCACGGTATCGCCCAATACCGCTTGCGGATATGAAATCGTCGTTTCTGTAAAAACATCTGCGCCATCGCGCTCAAATCCTTTTTCCTCATGAACATGCACTTGAATATACAGGTCGCCTGCCGTTCCTCTGATCCCGGCCGCCTCGCCTTTGCCGCTCAGCCGGATGGATTCTCCGTCGTTAATGCCTGCAGGAATTTTTGTGCGATACACGGATTCACTTCGAACCGTTCCGTCTCCTCCGCAATGCTGGCACATTTTTTCAGCCTTTTGCCCTTGTCCCCTGCATGTCGGACACGCGGTGACGGTTTGCATGGCGCCAAGAATGGTGCGTTGCATTTGCGCTACTTGGCCGCGTCCGTGGCAGGTGTCGCATGTTTTGAGAGAAGAACCGGGTTCCGCGCCGGAACCCCCGCACACGTCGCAGGAATTATTTTTGGTAAGGCGGATTTCTTTTTCCGTTCCAAAGGCCGCCTCGCGAAATGAAAGTTCGATATCCACCTGAATATCGCGTCCGCGGCTGTCTCTTCGCACTCTTCTGCCACCGCCGAAGCCAAACATATCTCCAAAGAGGTCGCCAAAATCCATGCCGCCAAAATCAAACTGGGATCCCCCGCCCTGGCCGCTTCTGGCCGCCCGCATAAAGTCTTCCCATGTCGCGCCACCCCCAAAACCGCCTTGTTGGTCAAAGGTGGCACCATATTGGTCGAATTGTTTTCTTTTTTCCGGATTGCCCAAGACTTGATAAGCTTCATTGACTTCTTTAAATTTTGTTTCGTCGCCGCCTTTTTTGTCCGGATGATATTTGTGGGCGAGTTTCCGAAACGCTTTTTTTATGTCGTCGTCCGACGAGTCTTTGCTTACGCCGAGAATATCATAATAATCTTTTGCCATGGTACGCGTATTTATTCTTGTTCAATTTTTTTCCAGGTAAGAGTTCCTTCGTTTGTTTGGAGTGTGAGTGTATCGCCGTTCTTCGTGATGGCAGAAAAACCTTCGCTTAATTCCGGATTCTGTTTTGCGACAAGAGCGAAGACGCCGTCAATAAAATACCAATTGCCCTCAATAAGCGGTTTGTCATTCAAAAAAGCACTGTAGGATCCATCTTCAAAAATAATAATTTTTTGGTAGGGTCCCTTTTCCACAGACCAGCTTCCGGTAATGTCTAATTTAGCTATCGTCCCGTTCTCTTTTTTGTCTGTCGTTTCTTTTTCATTTATGCTTTCTGCAATTCCTTCTTTGAGTTTGTCCATTTGCTTTTCTTTGATCGAATCTCCTGCCTTTTTCAGTTCCTCTCCCGCTTTGTCAACGGTTTTTTGGACGAATGGATTGATCTCCCCCGTCATTTTTTTGTAATCAATTTTTCCGGCGCCAGCCAAATACCCGAGTGCGCCAACAACAATAACGGCGAGAAGAAAGAGGGCTGATTTCATAATTTATGAGTGTTCTTGTATCGTGTCTAAAATGTATCCAACCAAAACAAAGATAATGAAAAGCGGGACAAGACCAATGCGTCGCATGTCAAAAAATAGCGCAGTGCCGCCGGCCAATCCATACAAAACAAGGAGGCCAACAATAAGAACAATTTGCCGGTGCTGTCTTTTTTTCTTCAAGATATGATCACGGAGCATAATTTTTTTACTTTTTTCCTTCATCGTCGACGACTTCCCCTTCAACCGTATCATTTTTAGGATCATTTGACTTTTGATCGTCCGGCGCTGTATTTTGTTGGTTTGGTCCGCCGCCTTTTTGCTGTTCTTGCTGGTACATCTTCATGCCAACGGCTTGCGCGGCCGTGGAAAGCGATTCAGATGCTTTTTTTATTGCTTCAATATCGTCTTTGTCTTTCAGTTCTTTCAGCGCGCCAAGCGCGTCGTTAACGTTCTTTTTTTCGTCATCCGTAATCGCGATTTTCTTTTCTTCCACGTCTTTCATCATTTTTTCTGTCGTATATATCATTGTATCAGCTGTATTTTTTACGTCAATCAATTCACGCTTTTTTTTATCTTCCGCCGCATGAATTTCAGCATCTTTTTTCATTTTTTCCACTTCTTCATCCGACAGCCCGCTTGACGCTTCAATGCGAATGGATTGCTGTTTGCCGGTTGCTTTATCTTTTGCAGACACATTCAAAATACCATTTGCATCAATATCAAACGACACCTCAACCTGGGGAACGCCGCGCGGAGCGGGTGGAATGCCATCCAAATGAAATTTGCCAAGCGTTTTGTTGCCGGCCGCCATTTCGCGTTCACCTTGAAGCACATGAATTTCGACACTGGGCTGATTGTCTTGAGCGGTGGAAAACGTTTGGGTTTTTTTTGTTGGAATGGTCGTATTTCGGTCAATAAGTTTTGTCATGACGCCTCCCATCGTTTCAATTCCAAGAGAAAGTGGCGTCACATCAAGCAAGAGGATTTCTTTTCCAAGATCGCCCTGGAGCTGTCCGGCCTGAATAGCCGCGCCAATCGCTACCACTTCATCCGGATTCACGCTTACATTTGGCTTTTTGCCAAAAAATTCTTCCACTTTTTTTTGAACGAGCGGCATGCGGGTCATGCCTCCCACCAGAATCACTTCCTGGATGTCTCCTTTTCCGTAGCCGGAATCTTTGAGCGCGTTTTGGACAGGGACCATTGTTTTTTCTACCAAATCCCCCACCAGCTCTTCAAGTTTTGCGCGCGTGAGTTTGAGATTTAGATGTTTTGGGCCATCCGCTCCGGACGTAATAAAGGGCTCATTGATTTCACTTTCCGGCGTGCTTGAAAGTTCAATTTTTGCTTTCTCGGCCGCGTCTTTCACGCGCTGAAGTGACAGTGGATCTTTGAAGAGATCAATCCCTTCGATTTTTTTAAATTCTTCCAAAATCCACTCAATAATTTTTTTATCAAAATCGTCTCCGCCAAGATGCGTGTCCCCGTTGGTTGCTTTGACTTCCACGGTTGACTGCCCCCCATCATCATGAGAAATATCAAGAACGGACACATCAAACGTTCCTCCGCCCAAGTCGTAGACGACAATTTTTTGATCGGTTTTTTTGTCAAAACCGTATGCAAACGCCGCGGCGGTGGGTTCGTTGATGATGCGGCTCACTTTGAGTCCGGCGATTTCCCCAGCCGCCTTGGTTGCCTGGCGCTGTGAATCGTCAAAATAGGCGGGAACGGTAATGACCGCTTCTTCAATTTTTTCTCCCAGTTTTTCCTCAGCGTCGGCTTTCAGTTTTTGCAATACCATGGCCGAAATTTCCGGCGGGTTGTAGTCTTTGTCCCCCATGGTGACTTTGACGCGATCCCCGTCTTCAATAATGGCAAATGGCATGTGTTGTTTGACGAGCTGTACTTCTTTGTCGCCCGGTTTTCGTCCAATAAGACGCTTGATGGAGTAGAGCGTATTTTTTGGATTGGTCACTGCCTGGCGTTTCGCCAATTGACCCACAAGGCGCTCCCCTGTTTTGGACATCGCAACCACCGACGGCGTTGTGCGGTTGCCTTCTTTGTTTTCCAGCACTTTTGGCTGTCCTCCTTCAATAATGGCCATGCAGGAGTTGGTTGTTCCAAGATCAATTCCAAGAATTTTTGGCATACATCGAAGTTATTATCTTAAGACTTTACTTTACTTATTCTGCAATAATTACTTTTGCCACCTTCACAACCTTTCCATTCAACATATATCCGCCATCAATTTCTTTGAGAATTATTCCGGACGGTGTGTCATCTTTTTTTTCTTCGCCCACTGCTTCATGGCGTTCGGGATCAAATGGTTCTCCTGTGGTTTTTATTTCTTCAATTTGATGTGCTCGTAAAATATCTCCAAATTGTTTCTGAATATACGCGATGCCTTTTTTCCAATTTTCCCACCGTGTCACATCCCCTTCCGACACATCATGCACAAAAGCTTTTTTAAAATTGTCATACACCGGAATAAACTCTTCCAAAATGTGGAGTTCGCTCATGGCCGCCCACTCCCCTCTCATTTTTTCTATTTCTTTTTTTAAATTCTGGTAATCGGCCTGCGCCCGAAGCCATTTGGTTTTGTGTCCCTCACATGACACGCAGGTCTTGTCTTGTTGCATCTGGTTGAGGAGATGCCGCGTGGGGGGGCATACGTCGGGCTGTTTCAGGGCTTCGTCAATAGTCATCCAACGGGTTTCTGTAAATTCTTCATTGGTTTTGCACGTCGGCCATCCGTCTACGCGTGCACGATATTCAAACGAAACAAAGTGCTTTGGGATATGATATTCTTTTGGTTCAATATATTCGGCATGTCCGAGATACTCCAATTCTTGTAGATCAAGCCCGACTTCTTCTTGTATCTCTCGCCTGGCGGCCTCTTCAATCAATTCATTTCTTTCCACATGTCCCCCCGGGATCGCCCATAGCCCCCCCCACTTTGGCATTCGGCCAAACCATATTTCCCCTTTTTCATTTTGAAGAACGAGGCCAACTATGACGGAAATATCTCGCTCTTTTTTTGGCACTGTTTCGGACATACAGTTTTTATATCATGTGTTGAATATAAGACAGACAGGACATATTTTTTGCGTAATTCATTCTTATGGGGCCAAAAATGGAAAAAAGCGTCATATGTTGATTTTTAAAACCAACAACACTGCACTCAGCGCCCAAAGGATTTTGCGATCCAATAAGTGACGTTACCTCTTTTTCTGACATCCGTTCAAGTAATGTTTCGATGTGTTTTTCGCATTCATCAAACATGGCGGAAACATCAACAGTAAGCGTAAAATTTTGAAACTCTGGCTGTGAAAATAGATTTCCAATGCCCGTATAATACACGACGTCGTCTCCAAAAGCAACGATAACCGCACTATTGGTATAGCTCGCGACAACCTTTGCAATGGATCTGGTTTTTTGTTTTTTAGTATTGGCTATTTCTTCAATTTTTTTCAATTCTGCCCGGGCATGCAGGGGTATGGATACGGGCCGCAAGAGGTGTTCCATGTAATAGATATATCCACGTTCTGTTGGAATTCGTCCGGCGGACGTGTGTGGGTGCGTTAAGAGTCCTTCTTCTTCCAATTCTCGCATTTCGTTTCTTACAGTTGCTCCGCTCACATCCATAACAGCTGTTTCAATCAAAAACTGTGACCCGATTGGTTCAGCCGTTTTAACGTAGGTTTCTATCACGAGCCGGAGCAATTTTTCTTTTCTTTCTTCCATACATTTGTGTCTGGAATTATCACTCTTCGCCTTTGAGTGATAATATAACACCAGGCGAAACCGTTGTCAAATTTGGTATCCATGAACCAAATAAAAATCATCCTATCAAAGGATGATTTTTTTGAAGCAAACAATAATCACTCTGCCGCTGTCCGTTTGTATTCTTCGACAGATGCGACCTCGCTCAATAATACATTTTCCACATAAATACCGCGGGAGTAAAAAATGCGCTCGAGTTCATTTTTCAATTCTGTTTCAACCGAATCGCGTTTTTGGCCCACAATGTCGTGAAATTCAAACCGGCTCATCACCATGCGGATGCGGCTTCGGACCGTGGGCCGAATAATTTTTGCCACAAAATCTTCTCCAATGGTTTGCCAAATAGCCGGAATTTGATGAATATCAAGACGAAGCAAAATAGTTCCTTCAACGCCAATGCGTTTGCCGTCTTCGGTAACCGCGCCAGTAGGAATATCTCCCATGGCTTTTTCATTTTGCGGATTGAATTCTCGGGAAATGCTGTATTCCAATGTTTGCGTGTTGAACAGCTTTGCCTTTTGCCAGAACGGAATTTTAAAATGCAACCCCGGCGTGAGAACTTTTTTTAATACTCCTCGTCCAAGATCGTACACACAAGCCACGTATCCCGGCGGCACGTAGATAAAAAAGCCCTTGAGGACGTCCTCCATGACAAACGAGTACATCAATTTATCGAGTGATTGTCCTGAAGACATAGTAGAAATTGTTAGTTTCCCGACCGCCTTCGGGCAGGCTCTTTACAGAAATAAACGCTTTAATGAGCCTTTTTTTTAGGTCGAAAGAATATCCGACTCAACTCGGCAATAATAACAGAAAAAATCATAGATGTCAAGATAAAGAGCGACTTGACCATAGGCAAAATCCATAATGCGACAAAGACAAAAGACGGAAAAAAGATGAAATACAGAAGGTCTGCCTTCTGAAGAGGGATATGCTGTTTTCTATAATCAAAATAAATTTCGAGAAAAAGCCAAATAGTAACAATGCCGGGCCAGATAATATCGTGACTTTGGCCCAATTCAAATCCAAAAAAGTTTGTATTGATAACGCCGGGAAAATCAATCCACGGATAAAGAATCTGGAGAATTTTTTCTCCCGTAATACCTCGGACAAACACTTGATAGAGTAAGACTAACACCAGCGCCTGCACCGCGAGAACCGAGGATTTTGCCCAGGGAGAAATTCTTCGTTTCCGCAAGATACGCCGGATTTCTTCTTTTTTGAGCACTTCGTCTTTTGCAAATTCTTTGTCAATGCGTTTGATTTCTTCAAGAAATTCCTCTTCATTTTGCACCTTGTTTCGTTCATTGATGAGTGTAATGGGCAACAAAGCGACACGCAAAACAAGGGTAAGATAGACAACAGCCCAGCCGAGATTTTGATCAGTCCAGTTGTTATAAATCCAGATGAGCCCGTTGAATACCGGCTGATAGAGAAAGGTATGCCAAAAAAATTCCATAGAGTTTCAGGTATCATACCAGAAAAAGATGCTTTTAGCACGTTGCACTTATCCACCCAAAGAATATCTTCCCGGCTGTATTTACGAAAAATTTTTCACGTGCTATGATCGTGGGTATACACCACTATGGGCTCATATTCCATTTTTGACATTGCGGGGCCGATTATGATTGGCCCGTCCAGTTCTCACACGGCAGGAGCGGTCAAGCTTGGCCAAATGGCCCGAGCCTTATTTGATGCGACACCGGAAAAAGCAACCTTTCTTCTCCATGGATCATTCGCAACCGTATACAAAGGACATGCGACGGACAAAGCGCTTCTTGCGGGGGTTATGAAATTTCAAACGAAGGACCCCCGTATCAAAGAGGCGTTTGCCATCGCAAAAGAACAAGGCCTGGCATACGAATTTCAAACCGGAGATCTGGGCATCGCATATCATCCGAATACCGTAAAAATCACTTTAGAAAAAGAAGGGATCCCCCCCATGGAGGTGGTTGGCTCCTCGATTGGCGGAGGAAATATTGAAGTCAAAAAAATTGACGAGTTTGACGTGGATTTTCGCGGAGCCGCTGGAAGATATTTTACATTGATTTTTTGTCACAAAGACAAACCCGGCATGCTCGCGCTTATTACCAAAGCGATAGCAGACAAGGGCGCAAATATCGCAAATTTGCAAAATTCCCGCCTCTCCAAAGGAGGAAAAGCGCTGACCATTGTCTGTCTCGACTCCCCCATTGCTCTTGCCGATATTCTTGCATTTGAAAAAAATGATGATATGTATTTTGTGCGGTCGCTGACAAGCATAGACTCGTAAAACTTTTATGAATTACCAATTTCATACCGCAGAAGAACTTCTGACGCTGACAAAAAAATATGCCATGCCCATACACGAAGTGGTGCTGAGGCACGAAATGGATTTTTCCCACATGACGGAAGAACAAGTGCGAGAGCGAATGAAAAAAAGAATGGGTGTCATGAAAGATGGAATTCTCCAAATGAGAGAATATCCAAAAATTTCCGTAAGCGGCATGTCGGGAAAAGCAACAGAAAAAATTGATGCGTTTCTTCGCCATCACCCTCATGACGCCGCCGTTGGAGAAACAGGTCTTCGGGCCATGCTGTATGCCCTTGCGACAGCGGAGAATAACGCATCCATGGGATGTATCACCGCATTCCCTACTGCCGGCTCATCCGGAATTATCCCCGGTGTTCTGTTTGCCGCGCAAGAAAAATATATGGCGTCCGACGACCAGTTGCTCAATGCTCTCTTTACTGCTTCCGGTATCGGACTTATTATCGCTGAAAATGCGACACTATCCGGAGCGGAAGGCGGATGCCAGGCCGAAGTGGGTAGTGCCACTGCCATGGCCGCCGCGGCAGTAAGCGAAATGCGAGGAGGCTCTCCGGAACAATGCTTGCATGCCGCGGCGCTTGCGCTCAAAAATATGCTCGGCCTCACCTGCGATCCGGTTGGCGGCATGGTGGAAGTGCCATGCGTCAAACGAAGCGCCCTTGCCGCGGTGTATACGCTCGCGGCATCGGATTTGGCGATTGCGGGGATTGAAAGTTTTATTCCGTTTGATCAAGTGCTTGAGGCAATGGAACATATCGGACGGTTGATTTCTCCCAAATTGCGGGAAACTTCTTTGGGAGGGCTTGCCGTTACCGCAACTGCCCGATCGGTTGAAGAAAAATTGGGGATCACGATCAACGGAGCAAATAAGGAAGGCCCCTGCGGTTCTTGCGCCGCATGCATTCCAAACGAGGTGTAACAAGAGTCTTCTGCCATTTTATTTTCTCTCCCATTCTTCCGCGTCCGCAAGATAGCCTTCTTTTATCTCTCCAAAATATTTTTTTGTCGCTTCGTATTCATTGGGGATAACACCATCAAGAATAGCTTCTTCAAGAGCGGTCTTTATTTTTCCCACGGTCGGTCCTGGCTTGAGGCCGCAGAGCTCCATAATTTCTTCTCCCCGAAGGGGAGACTGAAACGCGCGAAGTTTATCTTTTTCAATCACTTCCGCAATTCTTTTTTCCAGGTAATCATAATTTTTCAGCCGGCGTTCTTTCTTTTTTTGGTTTCCGGTCGTGACATCGGCGCGGCACAACACAAGAAGATCTGAAAGATCATCTTTGAGATTGACAATCAGCCGGCGGACCGGACTGTCAGTAACGCCTTCGTCCATAAGCGCAATCGGCTGAAGGTGCCATCGCACCAGCCGCGCCACATAGCGGATGTCATTGGTACTCATGCGGAGCCTCTTTCCAATTTCCCAGGCCATTTTCTTTCCCAAATGCTCGTGCATGTCAAACGTCCATCCTCTGCCTCGGATAAATTTTTTTACCCGTGGCTTGGCAATATCGTGCATAAGGCCGGCAAAGCGAAGAAGGGGCTTTGGTGAATGTTCCGCTATATTGTCAACAACAGCGAATGTGTGCGACAAATTATCTTTATGTTTGTATCCTTTCACTTCCTCAACACCGGCAAGTTCGGCAATTTCCGGAATGCACTCGTCCAGGAGTTTTGTGCCATACAGCAAAAAGAGTCCCACCGACGGCCTCTCTGTTGCAAGCAATTTCATAAGTTCTTCTTGAATTCTTTCCGGAGAAACAATATGAATACGCTTTTTATTGCGGAGCATTGCGTCCACTGTTTTTTCTTCAATGGAAAAATTGAGTTGCGCGGCAAACCGCGCGGCGCGAAACATACGCAGAGGATCGTCGCAAAATGTTTCGTCCGGATCAAGCGGCGTTTTGAGGATATTATTTTTGAGATCGGTCTGTCCGCCAAACGGATCTACAATATATTTTTTAATATCCGCCGCGGTGAATGTTTTTTTGACGCACGCTTCAATGGGAACGGCCATGGCATTGATCGTAAAATCCCTGCGGGACAAATCTTGTTCCAATGTTGCCGGCTCTACCGCCGGTTTTCTTGATTCGATATGATATGATTCACTACGCGCGCCGGCAAATTCCAATTCCAAAAGCGCTATTTCTCTCTCTCCTTCGATTTCTTCGGTGTACACAAAACGAGACGTATCAAAATCGTCAAACGGAACAAACGTCCCTTTTTCTTCCCCCGCTTCTTCGGCGAATGCTTTTCCAAACGCGACACCCGATCCCAAAACCACGATATCAATATCTTTCGTCAATGATTTCTCCAATAACACGTCCCGAACAACGCCGCCAACAAGATAGGCCTGCACGCCGGTCTTTTTGGAGACGGTGAGAATGGTTTTACAGACGGTTTGGAGGTCCATAGAGAGAAATAATGGTCTGAGTATAGCGATTTTAGCTAAAAAAGCAAATTATTGACAAAATATCCAAGGCATGAAAGACTTGTGCAACGAAGGAGGGCCCCATGTTGGGGTCGCTCTTTTTTTGTTCCACAACAAGAGAGGTGAAACGTGGAACGCGTGGAACACAGGCTGACGACGCGCAGTTTCGTCGTCGGGTACATTCTCGCGCTCGTCATGTGCGCGGTGAATAGCTACCTGACGCTGTCGTTCGGAATCATGGAAGAGGGACCCGCCATCGCGGCGTTGTTCTTCTTCGCCATGTTCGTCCGATCGGCGAAGAAAATCACGACGAGTGAGATGGTCATCGTGGCCACCATGGGCAGTGCGGGCGGAAGCCTCGGCTTCATCTCCAACTTCTTTGCCGCGCAGGCCATGATCGCGGCGAAGACGGGCGCAACGCCCTATACCATCTGGGATATGACCATCTTCGCAACGGTGACGAGCATCATCGGCCTGATTTCGGTCATTCTCCTCCGGCAGATCCTCATCATAAAGGACGCGGAACTCCCCGAGGATGAACGACTCCCGTGGGTGGGTGCCAAGGCCGTCAAAGGGATGATCGATCCCCTGCTCGAGCACAGCGCTGGGTCGCTCCAGCCCCGCTATCTGGTCGTGTTTCTCAGCGTGGCCATTCTGTATGTTATTTTCAACTCCTCCGGCGTTGGCTGGTTCCCGGAGGTAGGGATGATAACGCTCGGGGGGCTCTCGGCCTACAGCGCGGGGATCGCGTTCTCCCCGTTCGTCTGGGGCGGCGCGTACCTCATGGGGTTCCGCACCTGCGTGGGGTTCCTGGTCGGCGGGATCGCACTCCTCATCATGGCGCCCTACCTGCCAAGGCCGGCCGCGCCACACACCTACGTGTGGCCCGGCGTCATGTTCCTGACCACCGCGGGCCTCACGGCGCTCGCGGTCAACTGGCGGGTCATCGGCTCGGCCATTGCTTCGCTCTTTGACGTCAAAGGCGGACACGACGATGACCCTATCATGTCGAAGAGGACGATGCTGGCCTTTACGGTCGGTGGTGTCCTCCTGACGACAGGATTCATGTACTTCAACTTCAAGCTTGGCTTGACCATCATCGTGACGATGATGGTGGTCGGTGGGCTTCTGTTGAATCTGATAGCGACACGGGTCGCGGCCCAGACGTACTTCAACCCGGCGCGCGTCATGGGCATCCTCCTCATGGGGATCAACGCCCTGGTCGGGGCGTCGAATGTCAACCAGAGCCTGACGGGCGCCGGATTCGTGGCCGGGAGCGGTGCCCAGGGCGGCAATCTCACAAACGACATGGCCTATGGGTTTTGGTACCGGGTCAAGTCGTCGTGGCAGTTCTGGACGCAAACATCGACGGTTCTCGGTTGTGCGCTTGTGGCCGCGGTGGCCTTCTCGCTCATAAACGCCAACTTCGTGCTCAGCCTCGACGCGGAGGGCGGACTGGCCGCGCCGGTAGCGAAGATCTGGGCGATCATGGGGTTGTTGTTCGACCCCGAGAGTGCCATCAACCTCCCCCCGTTTGCGGTCGAGAGCATGTGGATCGGCGGGATTGCCGGCGTTGTCTGGGCGCTCCTCGAGAGCCGGTCCAAGATTCGCCGCTTCCTGCCGAGTTCGATCGGCTTCGGCCTCGCCCTGATTCTGCCGGTCTTCTACGACTTCGGGTTCTTCGCCGGCGGGGTCATGATGTTCTACGTCCTTGGCCGGTACCTGAAGGTCAAGGAGGTGAGCTTGAATACGCTCGCGATCGCATGCATCGTCGGCGAAGGGATCGGGGGGATCCTGCAGGCAGGGCTCAAGATCGTCGGGCTACTGCCAAACGGCTAGGGGCGGCCACATGCCCCAAAGGAGAAAGGAGAAGCCTCGGACACTGTTGTCCGCCGGCGGCACCGCGAGTGTGCGCCTGCGAACGAAACGTGTACCGAGGCTTCGTCATTTTTATACGTTTTTTTTGGTACTCTTAGCTGTCTTCTTTACAAAAATTTTCTGTTTACAATCAACGAAAAAATAAAAGAATTCCCAGTCCCAAAAGAACGCGATACACCACAAACGGCAAAAAACTCCACCATTTAATAACGCGCATCAATACCCAAATGCCGCAAAAACCGCTCACAGCGGCAGCGCAAAAACCAACCAACAAAGGAAAGAACGCGGCATCACCCAAACCGGTTTGCGCGAGCTCAAAAAGTTTTAAACCGCCGGCAAGCGCGATAATGGGAACGCTCATCAAAAAAGAAAACTCTGCCGCGGACTGCCGGTCCAATTTCGCAAAAAGACCCGCAGTCATGGTAATACCGGAACGGCTGGTCCCGGGGATAAGCGCAATGGCCTGGGCACAACCGATAAAAAGGGCATCTTTCGACGTCATATGCGAAAGAAGATTTCCCTGTCGTATGCGAGAACGGCTCACAAAATCCGCAAGGCCCAAAAAAAGCCCCCACCCAATGAGGCTCGCGCCAATAATCCATGTCTGGCGGAGATTCTGTTCCACCCAATCATTGAAAAAAAAACCAACGAGTCCTGCCGGAATAATGGAGAGGATGAGAAAAAAACCAATTTTTCTGTATGCGTGCGGACTGGTACTTTTTTCGTTTCCCAACGAAAACTCCACGCGCAATCCTTTGTCCATAACAAAAAAACTCTTCAGGATGCGCCACAATTTTTTGCGAAAATAAAAAATAACGGCGACAAGTGTCCCCAGATGAACCACCACATCAAATGAAAGTCCTTGATCTGCCCAGCCGAACAATTTTGGCAAAAAAATAAGATGCCCGGATGAAGAAACCGGCAAAAATTCGGTAAGACCTTGAATAATTCCTAAAGTGAGGGCGTGGAAAATGGACATAGTCGGCAGATAGTGTACGCTTTTTTTGCGTAAAAATCAAAAAAATTGCGCCTACTCCATTTTTAAAAAAACCGCTAGTCAAAAGCGGTTTTTTTGTCTTATACAACTCGCATAATATATTTCCGCAAAAATAACACATCTCTGGCAATCGCGTCTACGTCTTCTTGCGTGCGTATGTCCACTCTCCGTATCCAGTCTTTTATTTCCACTATTTCTTTATCAACACCATCAAAGCGAGTCATCACTTCTGAGAATCGAAATGACATTTCTTCCTTTGTGGCAAATGTCGTGTGCATTTCAGTCCTCAGTTCGTTCTTTACCTTTCCCAATTCTTCTTTGAGTTCGCCCTTTGTGACCATGTGTTCTTGGAGAAACAAGAACAGATCATACACGGTCATGGTGTTTTTTCCCTCCATACAATATACAGTTAAAAATAAGGTTTAGGTAGTATGGCACTTGGCTTTCAACTCGTCAACTTTGTCTTTTTTTTCCCACGGAAATTCCTCGCGTCCAAAATGCCCGTAGGCGGCAGTGTCGCGATAGATGGGGCGCTTCAGATCAAGCTGGCGAATGGTTCCGGCCGGCGTTAAATCAAAAACGTCACGGACAGCCGAAACCAATTTTTCATTGTTCACTTTGCCGGTGCCGAATGTTTCCACCAAAACGCTAATCGGTTCCGGGTAGCCAATGGCGTATGAGAGCTGTACTTCGCATTTATCCGCCAAATCCGCGGCAACGATGTTTTTGGCGATATAGCGGGCCATATAAGCGCCTGAACGATCTTGTTTATTCGGCACTTTTCCGGAAAACGCGCCTCCGCCATGGCGTCCCATGCCGCCGTATGTATCCACAATAATTTTCCGGCCCGTGACTCCGGTGTCTCCCTGGGGCCCGCCAATAATAAACGCCCCGGTTTCGTTGATATAATATCGTGTTTCATTGTCAATATATTCGCCGCACACGGGTTTGATGATTTCGCGGATAATGTCATCTCTCAGTTGTGCAAGTGTCACATCCGGATCGTGCTGAGCCGCAATGACCACCGCGTCAATGCGCTTGGGCTTGCCGTCAACATACTCCACGGTTACCTGGCTTTTTCCATCCGGCCGCAAATAGGGCAAGACGCCTTTTTTTCGGACGTGGGACAATTTTTTTGTGAGACCGTGCGCGAGCATAATGGGAAGCGGCATGAGTTCGGGCGTTTCTTTGCATGCAAATCCAAACATCATTCCCTGGTCCCCCGCCCCCTGCGCTTTGTGTGGATGCCCTTCCACTTCCTTTTCTCCTTGGGCGATATTGGGGCTTTGTTCATCCACTGCCACAATAACGCCACAACTTTTATAATCAATGCCAAAATCCGGATTTGTATACCCAATGTCTTTGAGTACGCCGCGAACAATTGAAGGAATATCCACGTACGTTTTTGTGCTGATTTCTCCCCCGACTACCACCAATCCGGTGGTCGTAAAGACTTCGCAACAACACGCGCCGTCGGGGTCGTCTTTCAAAACCGCGTCAAGCACCGCGTCGGAAATTTGGTCACAAATTTTATCTGGATGACCCTCAGTCACGGACTCTGATGTAAAAAGTATTTTTTCTGGCATACCAAAAAAATTCGCGTTCAAAAAGATAGACACCCCGCCGATCGACGGAATTTGGACGTTGCGGAATAGTAATCCCGCCATGCGGCGGAATAAAACCATCCCACAACGAACACCATCATTTGAACGGGTGAATAAAACCCTTCTTATTTTAAGGACAAAAGCAGTATAGCGAAGCGGGCAAAAACATTCAAGTTGACAATGGTTACAAACTTTAAAATAACTTGATAACACTGTATGCCGCCCCGATACTGAGGGCTGTCAGAAGAACAATACTCAGCAAAAGCGCGTGGTGAAGCCGATAGCCATTTTTATTGAGATGCCCCATTTGCCGCGCTTTCCAATAAATAAAGACAATAAGTATCATTTCAATGCTTCCAAACACGCCTCCAATAATATCGAGCGCTGAAATAAAACCCCGAATACCCGCCAAAAATACAATATACGGAATCCCTATAACCATTGCAAGAGACGCCCACTGTGGAACCTTGTAATCCCACGTGAGAGAATCTTTTACCGCAACGGATGCCATAAGATAACTCGTCCCCATGGCAAAAAAAGCGAATAAATTTCCCAGCAAAAACATAACCGCGCCAATTTTTTTGCCAAGACCAATCGTGGCAATTTCGGTTGTCTGTTCTCCGGTCACCCCAACCACGACAAGAGAAAATACCGCGTACACTACTATGGTAATAACGCTCGCATAAATAATGGCGCGGCGGAATGTCTGGCCTTTATTTTTTAGAAGAGAATAGGCTTCCGGAATGGCTGTGGTGCTGTGAAACGCAAATAAAATAACGCCATAAGGAAAAAGCACCTGCGCGATATTGATATGTTTCATATATGACACATCCACATGGCGCAAGCTCAAGGCGGCAATAAAAATAACAATGGATAAAATGCCAAACAGCAAAATAAAATCTATTTTTTCAATGGTTCGGAGTCCCGAGGCGACGAGTATGGCCCCAACAATAAAAAAGAGCGTGCTCCACAATACGTGCGGCCCGCCAAAAAGCGCGGCAAGCGTCGCCCCTTCGCCAATAATATACACGACCAAAACGCCAAAAAGAATGAGGTATACCATAAGGGTCATAAAAGACCCCCAAAAATTTCCAAGATATTTTTTTGCGAGTCCGGGCAACTGAAGCGTTTTTCCTGTTCGCAATGCCACTTCGCCAATCAAAAGATTGAGCCCCATCATAAAAAGGCCAATCCCAAAAATAGAGAGGACGCCAATGAGGACTCCGGACTGTGCTATTGCGTACGGAATACCCAATACTCCGGCTCCAATGGTGCCGCTTACAATAAGAATGACGCCTTCCCAAAGAGAAAGCTCGCGGCGAAAACGTCCATGATGAAAAAAAATTTTTCCATTTTTTATGCGCTGATATGTAGTCAGATGGTGCATATAGAAAAAAAGTATAACATATCATTGACTTTTTGAGTATTTTTGCTATAATTTTTTTGTTTTAAGCGCATCTAGCTCAGTTGGTTAGAGCACCTCATTTACACTGAGGGGGTCAGGAGTTCGAATCTCTTGATGCGCACGAAAAAAATATTCAATATTTTAATATTGAATATTTTTTGTTGAGAAAACCAGGTGATTATTCGCCTGTTTTTTGTTTGGGAGATAAAAGTGTCTCTTTCGCAATGTCCCAATACCGCGCGTCCCCATTTTTTTCTTTCATAAAATACCACCACTCCACCCCCCAAAAATACGCGCGCGACGCGCCGACATGCCGGGCATACGCGATATGTTTTTTCATTCGAATTGGGTCCATGGTTTCTTCCTGTACATGAATAGGAGTATCGAGCGGCGTCGTGTCTGTAAACCATGGCTCGGCCTGAAGTTCGACAATAAAAAAATTTTCATACCGGCGTCCCCAGAACATTGATTTGAAGCGATAAAAACTTGCCGGAAGCCAGTTGTATGAAAAAATAAATCCTCTCGGCGTTCGCACAACCCTGTACAGGGTACTCCCAAAAATATCCCCTGCTCTACTGGCTCTTCGCCAGGTGCTGAGCTCACCGCTGTCAGTCACGATAATTTCGTGAATGGGATCAGTCTGTCGGACCAGCTCCACTTCTTCTCCAAATATGGTGTTGTCATAGCCAGCGCAGTCGCCGAACGCAAACCGAATAAAAGGCTCATTTTCCACTTGCCAAAATTCAAGCGCAGGATGATTGGCATAGCGGAGAACCGTTGTCTGTATATAACGAAACACATACGCCGCTCTTTCTGAATTTTTGTCATGAACCCAAGAAGGCACATGGCACTCCGGCCATCGCGGCGCTTTTTGCCCCACCACCAAAAGGACTTTCGCGCCATTCTTTTGTGCTTCATTCATCATCCAATCAACATCGCTGTAATCAAATATCCCATCTTCCTTTTCTACCTCGCTCCACATGGCCGCGATACGAATATATTGAGGATGAAGATCTTCGAGCAGGGCAAGATAGGTGTCTTTCCAATTGAGTCCAAGGCTCGCCGCGTGATTTTGATTAAAACTGATACCAAAATTCACCGGATATGTTTTTGTGCTCGCAAACGCCAAAAACAGCCATACTGTGAAAAGAAAAAGGAGAACAGCTCCTGTGATAAAGAAAAATTTGGGCATACTCGCTCCCCGCGTCAATGTTATAACACAAACATCGCCGAACCAAGAATAATAAGGGCAATCGCAATAATTTCAAGCGTTATTTCTTTTTTTGTAAAATATTCTTTAAAAATATGCGGGTGCGTTTTGGTGAGTATATAAATAAACACAAAGAGTAGCGCGTACTGCAAGCCGCCCATGGCGCCAACAATCGTTACGCTTCCAATGGCCGCGGCTAATTGAATCAACACAGCCGATGCAACGCTGAGTATTTTATCACAGACCACCAAAACAGCGGCATATTTTTTGCCGTTTGTTTTTGATTTTTTATTTTTTTTCTCATTATGTGAAAAGACAACACGCCGAACCGATGGCAACAAAAGAAGAAATAATCCCACAAAACCGGTCGTGGCTCTCGTCCAAAGAAATCCGGTCCAAAATGGATAGAGCGCATACAGATATTTTGCCGAGACGTGCGAAACCGCAAACAACAAACCGGAAATCAGCGCCCACAAAAATCCGATATGCATGCCGTTGTGATTTTTTGTTTTTTCGCCAAAAGACAATATGAGCGACGCGAGAACCAAGACGACCAAACCAAACTGCTGGAGGGCTGTCAACTGCTCGCCAAGAAAAAAAGACGCCAGAAGATAAATACCAACCGTAATTGCGGCGCCATTAAACGGGTTGATATGGGATGCCTCACCTTTTTTTACCGCGATAAACAGGGTCCAAAGCGCCAATCCAAACGCAATACCGGAGACAAAAGCCCAGAGCCAGTCAATACCGCGAAGCGCCTCAAAACCCACCAGCGGAAAAATAAAAACAGCTCCAAATAAAAAAATGGTCGAATAAAAGGTATATACCGCAGGCTTTCCGACAGACTTTGTCAAAATCAACTTATCGAGGATAAAGACAAGCGCCAGAAGAAAATAACCAAGAATGGCAATAAAAAGCCAGGACATATTACAACAAATGCATATCCTCAATCTCACTTTGTTTATGGTGGAGAACGATATCTTCAATATGATACGCGCCATTCCGCGGGGCGTCCATAAATCCTTTCATGGCCGCTTCGGCAAGCCAGCCGGTTTGGAGCCAGTCAAACAGCCACTCATGCGTGTAGCGAGGATTTTCCTGTTCAAATCCGGCGCCAACCGAATGGAGCCATGAGCGATTGAATTCTTCTTGCGACCCAATGGTAGGAGCCATAATAATCGGCAGTCCAAGGCCAGTATAAAATGACAATTCGCTTGGCTTGGTCCACAAAATATCCGTGGTCAGCAATGTTTTGTTAAAAAGATGAAAATACGCCAATTTATCTTCGTGATAAATAATCGATACATTGCCTCGGTGTTTTTTTTGTATGTGCAAGCGGTTCACCACATCTTCATAATAACGAAACACATCATTGCGCGATCCGGCAATAAGATTGAGCTGTAAGTCGCCCCTATCAATATGGGTGTGAAGACTTTCAAGAATTGCCGCGCCGACATCTTTTTGCGCACCAGCTCCTCCAACAGCAAAGGTGAGCGTGATTGGGCGCTTGGCTTTGATACCGCAATATTTCGCGCCAAGATAATACTCCAAGGTGTGCTGGTATTTTTTCTGGTATCTTCCGGTTGGGTCAAGCATGCCAATGCGGCAGCCCAGACTTTTTTTCAAAACATCCAAATCCGGTCCGCCGATATTTTCTTTTGGTAAAGGAAACCCGGTCACAAAGATATTTTTTTCTTTCACGCCATAACTTAACAATCGCTGTTTCACGCGGTTGTTTGGCGCGAAATAATGAATACGGCTTTTTTGTGGGGAGAGGGGCGCCCACGCGCGGCTAATATCCGTATCCGTGCAAATACAATAAATATCGCTTTTATATCCATGCTCTTCGGCAAAAAACGCGGTCGCGAAAAAAGATGTAATGAGCGGTTTTGGATCTTGGTTGAGTGTTTCTACCAAATGTCTCCCCCACCCCTTTCCAATCATGCGATAAATTTGTTTGAGCTGCATGATGGGGTGAGAAAGATCCCTGCGGGGATAAAACGGTTCTATCCGCTGAAAATAATCCATGAGATCAAAAATCTTTTGGCCGACAAGAGGAAGATTTTTGAGACGAGAAATAGTTTCATAAAGTCTCCTGCTCCCTTCCCATGCCCGTCTGTCACTCTTTGGAATACCCGCATACGTATTGGCGCTGATAATATCGGTCCCAATCATGCCCGGCGGGCACGCGGCAATATCTTTGAGCGGATACACGGCGCGCTGGTGGCCATATCCCATGTCAACCGTTACGACGTACGCGCCATTGATTTTACACGTTGTTTTTGTTTTTTTTGGCATAGCATTTTTCTGTGGGAGTAGTATAACATATTATTTTTTCTCTTGACATTCCCCCCAAAATATGGTATCCAACGCACACAACGCAACAGGGCGAAAGCCCAAAAAACAGGAGAACAACAATGAAGACGCTCGAGATGATGGGGTTCGTGGAGCATCAGATCGTGGTAAATGTTAATGGGAAGTCCGTGACCCGCACTGTCTGGTCGCGCCACGGAACGACAAAACAGACCTGGATCGGTCTGGCTGGCTACAACCAGGAAGAGGGGGGACTGGTCAAGCCCCTCATCGAGGGATGCATCCAGGACACCACTGACCAGATCGTGGTGATCTGCCGGAGGGGCAGCGAGTGCAGCCCGTGGCAGACCTTCACTAAGCAGGTCGACGAGGTCTGGCAGATCGTTCGCCACCTCAACGACATCCGGCAGATAAACCCGATCGTGCCGACGACCAACAAGATTTGTCTTTTTGGTCACTCGGCGGGCGCGGCGATCTTGCGGGAGGTCCTGAACAGGCTGGTTCATAGCGGCGGAGCGTGCGAATCAGTACTGCAACACGGCTCCACCCCCCTCATCCAATTCACGCCCGTCCCCGAGAGGTGGGGCGTGATCCTCCTCAACTGGAGGTTCTGGGCATACGGGGGACTCTTGGGGTTCCTTTGGGGCATGCTGACCTTGGTGGGGGGCCTCTTCTCAAGGAGGATTCTCTATGTCCTCCCGAGGTGGGGAGCCAGGTGGCTTTTTACCGGGTACTGGAGGCCGTGGGTCAAGGATGGAAAAAACCCGTACGTTCATGCCCTCGGAGGGGCGAGACACGACATGCCAGGGGAGGCCTTCCGTGAATATCACAAGGGGCTGAAAGCGGACAGCGTCATGGTCTTTGCCTTCTTCCTTTTTATCTACCGATTCTTCGGTGGGCCGAGCCCCCTGAAGAAGGCGATGGACAAGGACGGCTGTTGGCGGGGCAAGACGGACATCATCTACACCCCAGGAGACCTGATCCTTCCGGCGCGTGCCCTTGTAGAGTATCACAAGTGGCTTCTGCGCCAGGGCGTCACGGCCGGACTGTACCGGCTCGAAGATACAACGCCCCACTGCTTCTTCACCGATGCAATGGGTGGTGACGAACACCCACGTGGTGGAGACCGGTGGAAGAGGAACGCCGAGACGATTCGTGAGGTCTTCCAAAGCAACGGCATGAACTTCGCATCCACCGCCGCGTACCGATACTGCAGGGAGTAGGAACGTTCGGGGGGAAGGACTTCGACCGAGGAGACAGAAATGCCGACCGTAAACTTCAATGGCACTGGGTTCTTTTACGATGAGAGTGGCAGCGGACAGCCGGTTATCTTCATCCACGGGGTGTGGATGAGCGGCCGGTTCTTCGAAAAACAACTGACGCACTTTGGACAACAACACCGGGCGATCGCCCTCGACCTCCGGAGCCACGGATGCTCCGAGAAGACACAAACCGGAAACACCGTATTCCAGTACGCCCGCGACCTTGGGGGCTTCATCGAGGCCCTTGGCCTCTCGCGCCCCGTGCTCGTGGGCTGGTCAATGGGGGCACTTGTCATTTGGGAGTACCTTCGGCAGTTCGGAACTGCCAACGTGCAAGGCACAGTTATCGTCGAGCAGTCCCCCTACGAGTATGCTGCCCCCGGTTGGCAGCATGGGGGTGTGGACATGAAAATCCTCCGGGAGATCATGTCCGGGCTGCAAGACAACCAAGAGGGGGTGGTGCGTGGTTTCTTTCTCAGCATGTTCCACCGCGGGCCGACTGAGGAAGAGTCGGCCTGGATGGTCGCTGAGGCCTGCAAGCCTCCGGCGTCGATCGCCGCGGCGATCTTCTTCGACCAGACGGTGCTCGACTGCCGTGGCGTCTTGCCGGCGGTGAACATCCCGACTCTCGTGTGCTTCGGCGCAGCCGAGCCCAAGCTCGTGCCGACGGCCATCGGAGAGTACATCGTCCGGCAGATGCCGAACGCGCGCCTTGAGCTTTTTGGCAATTCAAACCACTGCCCATTCCTCGAGGAGGCAAATCGGTTCAACGAGGTAGTCGGGAGGTTCATCGGCTCGCTTCGGTAGGCGGGCCACCTCGAGCAATAACCCGAGCCCAAAACACAAGGAGGAAAGGAGGGCTCGATTGAATATAGTTTGAAAAAAGTATCTTCAACAGAGCAGACTGAGTTTACTGAGTAAGTACTTTAAATTACGAAAACGAAAACTTTTCAAAATGAATATCCTTTTTTGATAATCCAAGACGCTCTAACATGAGCGCAATACTCTCAATCATCGGTTTTGGACCACAAATAAAGGCTTCCCGTTCTTTCAGATCATCCACAAAATTCATGAAAAATGTTTCATCAATTTTTTGTGCCGGCTCTCCGCGCGTATAGACCGGAACAAAATGAAATTGTTGGGTAAATTGTTCTTGGAGTTTTATAAATTCTTGATTGAACACGGATTCTTCTTTTACTTTGGTGGAATACACAAACGCCACGTCATACCCCTTCTGCAATAATTCTTCCGAAATGGTTCGAAGCGGCGTAACTCCAATGCCGCCCGCGACAAGCAAAACCTTCTTTTTTGTTTTTTCATTTGGCGTAAAGCCGCCATGCGGGCCGTCAATAAGCACTTTGGTTCCGGACGAAAGCGATGGAATTTTTTTGGTAAAGTCGCCCAATGCTTTGGCGGTAATCCGAATGGATCCTTTCACCGGAGAAGAGAGCGAAAACGGATGTGCTTCCCACCAAAATCCTTTTTGAAAAAATCGGACAATAATAAATTGCCCGGGTTTTGCTTTCCACGCGTCAAGATGTTTGGCAGTGATATACACCGAATGCGCGCCATCGGCTTCTTTTACAATTAGATCCACCACAAAGCGGTGCTTGGCGTATCGCCATACCGGCATTATAAATCGAAAAACGACAAAATTGGTAAATACAAACGCGTAGAGCGCGTACCAAAAAAGCACAAAAAAAGGCTGAGACAGAAAATCCCCTCCCAATTCCAACTGATGCCCATACGAAAAAAGAATTGCGGCATAGACAGACACATGAATGCCATACCATACTTCGTAGCGTAGTCGTTTTGCAACAGCCACAATAGAAAATGTGACGACCAAGGCAAACAATACAAACCCGATCACCGCGCCAAGAACGTCATCAAGCGACAGCAGTGTAAAAAATTGATGGACAAAAGAAGAATCGGAAAGCCCTTTGTATCCGAAAATAATAAAAAATGGGTGGAGGAGAATAAAAAATAGGGCTAAAAAACCATTGAGATGATGCAGATGCGCAAGTTTATCAAATCCAATAGTATTTTCTATCCATTTGATACGGCCAATCAATAAAAGCTGTACGAGAATACAAAAAACAGCCAAAAGACCAAAAAGTCTGCCAAAAACAATGAAACCCATGCCATCGGCCCTCGCTCCAGCATCCAAAAGAAGAACACCGGAATTTCGCCACCAAAAAAAGCCAATAATGCCAAGGCAGACAAAAGTAAAAAACAAAAGAAAGGGACGTTTCATACCATATAATTTATACGGGGCAGTATACTATTTTAGTACCAAATATTCAATATACCCAAAGACGACCGTTCCGCGGCCGTCTTTTTATTATTTTTTTGGCATTGTTCCTTTGTTTTTATGTTTTACGTTTTACTCCACAATCAGCTTTCCAACCATGCCCATTTGGCGATGGCTACCGATCGAACAATAATATTCAAATGTTCCGGCTTTGTCCGCGACAAATTCCACGGTCGCGGTTTCTCCGGTATTAACTTGTTTTGTTGCTGCCTTGAATTCATCCAGCTTCCAATCATGGAATCCTTGCGTGCTCGTGAGGGTAATTTTTACCGTATCGCCTTTTTTTACTTTAATTTCTTCTTGAGAAAATTCAAAATTTTTCGCGCCGATGTTTATTGCCACTTCGGCTCCCGCTTTCACTTCCACATCTACCTTGGTGTCTCCTTTTAGCATAACACCGTTCTGATTTGACGTGTCATCCGTTGCTCCCGATTTTTCCTCTAACTTTATTGCTATGCCTTCTTCTTTCTTTTCCATGCTTTCGGAGCTGGTCGGTGTTTTTTCGGACGTTGTAGCCACAACTTCTTCGTTTTTAGCTTCTTCGTCTTCGATATTCTCAGCCTCTCCTTCATAGGTCACACTCACCGGCCCATCCACTTCGGCCCCGGTCTCCACGCGTGTTGCGGTATTTGAAGAGGCGCATCCGGTGCCGGTCAAGACCACCATCGCCAAAACTCCTATAAATCCATACAGATATTTCTTCATAGAGAAAAAGAAAAAAATAATACTTCTCATATCATACCAAATATGTATTTATTTGACAACTGTGGAAAAATTCATCCATCCACCCAACGCCTCCTCATTCTCCACATACCCTCGAATATCAACAGTATTGCCTTTATGAATGCCTAAATGAAGATGTTTCCGTTCCCCGCCGGTTTCAGGGGTAAACTCAGCCCCCAAAAGCCCAATAAGATCTCCCGGAGCGCGATAATCTCCTTTTTGCCCGCTCACGGTTTCCAGGTTCAGGTGGCCATACACTACGGTTATTGCGTCGCTGTCGAAAAGACAGGATTGCACAACAACGCCACCATAACCGGTTGCTTGACGTTTTTCCATAATGGGGCCGCCGCAAACGGCCCGTACGGAGACATCAGTTTCTTTTTCGTCATCAAAAATTTCAAAATCAAGGCCCGTGTGGTATCCTGAAAATTTCTCCGGCTGTACGGGCGAATTTTCCGGCGTTATAAATGTGCCAAATAATTTTTTGAGTGTCCGCTCGTTCCACCGATCTATAGGCGAGACAAAACTTTTGCTGTCATTATGAAAAATAAGAGATGATAGAAATGCACGAAATATATTTTCGTCGAGACTCGGATTATGCGCAAATACATAAAACAACGATGGGTTCTGCCCTGAAAGCCGGACATCCACAAGCCGGTGCTCTTCGTTTCTCCATTGCGGCTGAAATGAAAAATTTGAAACCGATGATTTTTTGATGATTTTATATTGGACCGCCTCATGGCCGTTCACGCTCGTTTTATTTTTTTCCAATATATCCACGGTCGAAAGGGTAAGAAAGGAATTTGCCTCAAAATAACGAATAAAAATTTGAGATGGCTCTTCATCATGTTCCGCGTCTTTTTTATATATGCTGAAAGATTCTATTTGCGGAACATATGCCACGTCCCATTCGTCCGGAATATTCGCGGAAAAACGAAAATGCGGATCAACAGAAGAAAGGTCAACCCGCTCAAGCAAAGAAATTGTGCTGTCTTCTTCTCCTTCACTTTTTTTGATAACAGAAGATTCTTGAGTGGAAGAAACAAAAAAACTATTCTCTTCCGACGTGCTACACCCGGTACCAGCCAAAATAAAAGAAACTACAAGAAAAGAAAACATGATGATGCCCTTACACACCAATAATGTTCCTTTTTGATTGGACATACGGATCAAAGAAAAATACGTTCTTTTTTATTATCGAAAAAAAACAGTAAAGCGCCAGCCCCTAAAATACAAAACGCGCCAACAATTTGATTCACTGATATGGTTTCCCCAAGGAATAGCACTGCATAGACTAATGCGGCCGGCACTTCCCAATAGGTGAGCAGTGAAAAATGAGACGCTTTCAATCGCCGGAGGCCGGCAAAATAAAAGAGCCACAAAAATACCCCAATGAGCAACCCATAGAAAACTCCCAGTCCAATGGTTTTGATTTCAAAAAAAGGGAAAGAAAAGACAAAAAACGGCAAAAAAATACAAGCCCCCACAAGACATTGAAAAAATATCGCTTCCACATTCGAATACTCATGAATTTCTTTTTTCATAATAACCGTCATAAGTCCGGTAAGAATGGCAGAAAAAAGAATCGCGGCCATGCCAAAAAAATTATAATCGGAAAGAGAAAAATCTTTCGTACTAAAAATAATAAAAATACCAAGAGAAGCCAGAGCAAATAATACAAGAATATGTTTTTTTATTTTTTGGCGCAACAATACCACTTCAAACAGCGCAACAAACAACGGCCACGTAAAAAATAAAATCTGAGCATTCCCTATCTGCGTCAATAAAAATCCAAAAACAAAAAACAAAATTTTTAGCGCATTGAGCAGGGAGGCAAAAAGCATCCATCCGTAATTTCCATGAAACGGCCAATGTTTTTTGAAAAGAAAAAAAAGCCCAAAAAGGACTGTAGGGACCGCAAAGCGGAAAAATGCAATGCTCCCGGATGATATGCCTAGCAATTTGACAAATATTCCAGAGAATCCCCCAAGAGAAGCCCCAAGGAATACAAAGAGATACGGGCGCACATGTGGTAAGTTCAAACGTTTAATGAATAATTTTTATGTCAACACAACCTTTCGGATGCGTTCCGTAACGGTATGGATGCCCTCAAGCCCGGGCAATTGTTCCACTTTGCTGTTGACAAAATCACGCATGACAGCCACGCCTTCTTCGCCGGAAAAAAGCGCGCGAATGACATAGTTTGTTTCGTGCTCCCGCTTGAGCCCCTGTCCAACCGGCGTCCAAAATTTTTGAATGATATAGCGGGTCATGCGCTGACGAAATTGAGACGTCTGCAATTTAAGGCGAGCAATGGTCCAGTAAAAAAAAGAATGGACCGCCTCTTCGCGCGCGATTGCCTTTAAAAGATATGTCAAAACGGGATGGTTCGCTTTTTCCCACAGTGTCCGATAACCGGTAAGGGTGGAAAATTCATTGATCGCTCCCCACGTCATGTGTACCGCGGAAAAATGTTTTCCCGTCAAACGCGCGGTGGCGGTGGAAAACGCGCTCGACACACGCTGAAATTTTGGAATTCGCGCTTTTGCTTTTTCAAACCATTTTTCATCCGTTGGATAGTTTGCTTCTTCCAAAAAACGATTTAGCAAATCTCCATGGACCGCCTCCTCGGTCGCCCATTTGTCCATAAAACGGCGGATTATCGGGTCATTTCCTGTGGGCGTCTTCATGAGTTCTTGATAATAAATTTCCGTGAATTTTTCAACATCGCGCATATACACAAGCACGGGAAGAAATGCTTCGTCAAAAGGATGCCGGCCGACATCGTTCCACGGAATGGTGTCAATATACTGTTTGGTGAGAAAGCGTTCCTGGCCTTCGTACCAATCAATTGCTTCGGTTTCCGATTGTACCACGCTCATATTATATGACCAAAGAAATTAAGCACAGAATACTCCAACGAATTTGACTTCAAAAACAAAGTAAACCGTAATAGTCATATCCTTTATGCATAAGGCTTCAAAAATATAGGTTCCGCAATGCATTTCTGCTGTCGATATTCCCCCAATGAAATAATCTTTTTGGATTTGGGTTTTGGTTCTTGTGCTCCTGCTGTCTTTTTGCTTGGCGCAAACACACTTTTTGCTTCAGCAACAGAGACACTCATTTGAGAAGGAAGCTCAGGAAGAGTAACCGGCATATGTGTCAAAACGGCTTTTGTGTTGGGGGATGACTGGGTGAACACTTGATCAAGGATTTTTTTTCGCTTTGGGTCTAGTGTATCAGGAGAAAAAATATAGGCAATAACGCTTTCGGCACGATCATCATCTCCCTGCAAACAGGCATAGCTTGTTGGGCATTCTTGAGGACGCTCATTATAAAAAGATGTATGAGCACCCCCTGGGAGTTCAATGAGTTCGTCTGGTTCCACACTTCTCCAACCAAGGTCTGTCCCTTCCCACAGTTGTGCAAGTCGGTTCTCAAGAACCATATGTGTCAACTCATGAATCAATGTCCCCTCAAGCTCAGAACAGGGTAATTCCCCTTCTCTGTACGGAGCCAACGCTATACCTGGAGTAAAAAGTTCAAAACGCTTTTGGACAGGATATTCCCCTCCTCGCATCAGTTGATTATTTTTTAAATTTTTGTTTTCCCTTGCTAAGATTTGAATTGACTCAAGATCCCATGCCTCTCTGTCTTGACCACCAAGCAAATTATAGACGCGCTCAATCGATTGCACAATAAGATCTCGTTGTTCTGTTTTTATATCATCTCCAAATACGAAAACATCTATTTTGTGTTCTTCAAGATCTATACAAAAACGCTCTTTCAAGTCTTCCTGTTCCCATACTTCATCTGCGTACCAGTATTGGTCATGTATTGCTTTTCCTGCATTTTCAGCAATCTGTTCTTTGCTCGTTGTATCATTCACAAGAATGGACAGATCTGTTTTTTCACCACGGCCAACCGAGATAGAAAGAGAAATAGCAACATTTCGCAAATTTATTGTTATGTCTCTTGGGACAACTAATTCTCTTGCACCTTTTTCATCCATACAATCTAACAAAAATCTTCTTGTAATCGTTTTACGAAAAATTCGGATCGAATTCGACGGCGAGGATGCCGGCTCATGGCCAAAAACGGCCGATTTATTACTGTGCAGGCCGATTGGAATGGCGTTAGAACCCAACTGGTAGTCATGCTCCACGCGGCCTTGAAAACCAGATTCCTTTCAACTGGAGGTGGTGGGAATGGGTTGAGACCCAATTGACCACCCTTGGAAAATCCGTGTCGCCCTCACCGCCGTCCTCTGGGACGGCAGACTGGATGAGCTGAAGTACGGGTTCAGAGAGAAGGAACCCACCGATCCTGACACACTTGCTACAACGAGATACCGGGTCCACGAGATTGGATGTGCAACACAACATCGATGGCAACTGGTTTCGCACTCTGGGCAGTCCGGCGACACGTTAGAAGGATTGTTCAGCAATTGCACATCGGCCGATAGTAAACCAGATCTATCAATCGTCTATCAATCCTCTTTACGCTAGTCATCGTCATCGTCTTCCTCGCCATCGTGTGACGGTGGATCTTCCACAAGCAGTTCGGAAGGCTGGTGAAGGAAACCTCGTGTGAGTTCAGCGAGATTATACTCATCTGGAGCACCATTGTTACTGAGAATTCGAAAGAGTGCTCGACCAATTGCGTGTGGCCTAGGCGTCATGTCACCGCCAAATTCTCCAACACGGGCCACCTCTCGCAAGATATCTGCCGCAGTATCACGAGCCATCGGCTCAACGCCCCTGGACTGTTCGCTATAATTGGACGAAAGGACTTGCTTGGGTCCCCGCTCTCGTTGCATATAGTGGTAATTAAGGATTAGCTTGACTCTTGGTGTTCCAATAATACCATACGATGGATTCTTGGCAAATACATTCAGGCGGTAAACCATCGTATAAGGATTTTACGCGAATGGAGGCTGGACTGCTGAGCTATTTTATTATTGATGGAAGTAACATTGCTCACCTCGGGAACCAGTGTGGACCGAGCCTCACCGTGCTCGAAGCCGTCCAGAGAGAGCTTTGCGAGCAATACCCTGAATGCCGAATAACCATACCTGAATGCCGAATAACCATATTTGTAGACTCAAATCTTCCTTCAATTTTTCAATCACAAACTCTCTCAAAATTTCATTCTCTGACCGTTCTAACTTTGGTATATGTCTCTTTTTTTCTCTTTTTTCCGCTAACCTTTCGGCTATCCTTGCTTCATACATTCTTCCTCCACAAGTATTCCGATCCACCTCCCTTTGGATCACTCGGTGATCCCGACCAAGACACCGAGCTACCGCTCGGACTGCCTTGCCCACCCGCATGCCACTTTCAATTATTTGCCTTTCAAAGTATGTAAGTCTTCGCATAGTCGCTCAGTGTAGCCAAACCATGCTTCTTTCTCAAGGGTGGGGCAGTACGGATAGAATTCAGCCATCCACATCCCGGTCTTGACAGATATGCCAATAATGTGGGATACTGCCGAGTTCGAACCCTGGTTCAGCGCGCGACGCGCTGACCGACCAGGCGGGGTGGGATGGAGGCCTCACATCGTCCCGCGCTATCTATGGCGGCATTGGTAAGACAGGCGGAGAACCCGGGGAGATGCTCTCAAGCCCACGGTTCCGGAAGGACTCGTGGGGTCGGGAGGATCGCGTCGCGGGTGCCCTATTCACCTTCGTTGCGTCCGTCAGGACTGGTGTCTGTCAACACCACCCTGCCCGACCACCCTCAAAAGCCACGCATTACCCGATGCGTGGCTTCTTCACGTTTTGGGCAGGTTCCCTCAGAACCCAACGAAATTTTTCGCTCACCGCAGTCGCAAGCGGCCGACGGCGGCCGCGTTGGAGACAGGATCGCAGGAGGAAGAGGACAGGTTGCGGGTACGGGATACGATTCAATGGTATGATCCCCAACTATAGGAAACGACGAATGATTCTCGTTGCGGGTAGCGGACGGGCTCTTCCGCGCAGTGAAGTTCCTGGCTGGCATGTTGCCCTTGCCGAGTCCGCGACCTCTGCATTGATGGTGTGCTCACGACGGATGAGTATGAAGCTGAGCGGGAAAGGTTCGAAAGGCAGCTCCTTCTGATTGAAGAAAAGCGAAAATCGCTCGGTAATACCGAACGACTTCTCGAACCCTTACGGCAGTCTCTTTTGTTCGCAACTGAAGCGAAATGCTCGTTTGCAAATGGGGACGATGCCACGAGGCGCCGTGTCATTGTCACCGTCTCATCGAACCTCTCTTTGAGGGAGAAAAAACTGCACGTTGTAGCGAAGGAACCGTTTGAACACTATCGCAAGTTCAAGCAGTTTCCCTTGGAGCAGAACATCGTGGAGGATGTTGGAACTATTTTACAGAAGGAAAAGGGATACGTCTATATCCCAAGTTTTACCGCCAGCCTTGCGTAATCGCCTCGAGGACGTTGCACAACAAGACACTGTACGATAACCACCAGTGGATTACCAACCACTTTTCTTAAAAAGACGTTTACCACCCACCTCTACTCACTATATTGCAAATGAAGTGGGCCTGTAAAGGTGGGGAGGGTGATTGGTTCGATTGGGACGACGAAGTCTTCGGGACTACTGCCAGGTTTGCTACAAAATGGTTGGCCGCTTTGAATATTTAGAGCACTATTAAATACTACGTTCTGTTCTATTGGCCCATTGGGTGTAAAAAATTGTGGACTAGCTCCTTTGATAGCAATAACCTTTTCAGGTGATAGTCCTAAGTTACTGTATGCTTGGCCTGTACAATCACTTGATTTATAAAAACGATAGGTAAATTCTTGTATTGTTAGGTCTTGACAACCATTACAAATAATATACTTCCCAGTCATCAAATTTATTGAGACCATCTTCTTTTGTTCGGGGATGTAAAGCTGTATTGGTTGGCCAGCGTCATTATTGTGGTTAATATAGTCTGTTAAAATACCCACCTTAACCTCATTTGCATCTATCACCCATAAAGACTTCCCTGGGATACCAGGAATTCCCTGATCTCCTTTGTCACCCTTTGGTCCAGGAATCAGCGAAAAATTTGAAACAGCATCTTGCAATGCTTTAACTTGGTTTTGCAACTCCATAATACTTTTGTGGATATATGACGGCGTCTCTGATAATGAAAACGAAGAAACAGATGACGCGAAGGTTGAACCTGCGATGGCAATACAGATGCCGACAAGAAAACCAATGGTGATTTTTTTCATATAGCGAATACTATGGTCCATAACATAAATTTCAGTTTAATTAAGATTTTCACCAAAGAGCACCAATTCCACCTGGAGAATTGAAATAATCGTTATTATTTATGCTTGGGAGCAGTTTTGGTTTCCATGAGTAATCAGTATTCCACGAATTATTGTTTTGTTTTATATTATCTAGGTAGGAGTCCATTTCATCCATTTCTTGATCCCATTTAAGTTGATTAACTTGTTTTTGTAGTGAGTCGTATTTGAATTGTTCTTCTTGTTGTTTGATGAAATAATCAAGATTGCTTTTCGGTAGACTTATTGGCTGATTATTTATAGGTTGTCCGCCGTATTGAAAATATGGGTCAATTCCCGCTTCTTGGTACATTTTTTCCAAATCAGATTTAGCTTTTTCATTCGTATATTCGGTTATATCATTTAATGCTTTCAAAAATGCAGCATCTTGTTCTGCTTTTAACTGTTTTTGTTTTTCTAACGCTGTTTTTTCTGCCTTTTGCGCTGCAAGTTGTTTTTCCAATTCAGCAATCTTTTCAAGCGAATCATCTTTTGGTTCCTCAATCTTCTGCTCTGGTTGCACTATCGGCTGTGCGATCGGTTTCACGATCGGTAGAACCACAGGCTTTGTTACGGGTTTTACTGGAGCCACCACCGGCAATATCGGCTCAATCTTGGTAGGCTTGACCACCTCTACCGTACTTGTCACTGCTTCTGGTGTTGAAGTCACAACCAATGTTTTCAGTTCTTCAACCTGCTTTGTGAGCTCTTTGATCGTTTGTTCCTTTATGGCCGCATCTGAAGATGGGGCTGTCTGATTGCACCCAACTCCTAAGAATAAAATTGTACTTAGAATTAAGAGATATTTCATAGTGAAAAGTAAACAAACCAATCTATCATATTAAATCCATTTTGTCAATAGCAAACCAACAAAATATTGCTTTGTTTAGGGTTTTTTAGCATATACAACAAAAAGCTCCCCGCTTGTGATGGCCTTACGGCCACCCGTATCTGTTTCCAGATACGACCGTGCAAGGCAACTAAGCGGAGAGCTTACTACCTTGCACGGATATGAGTGCCATGCCGTATAGCGAACTATAGAGTTTAGGCGTGAATTGTCTGATAAGATAGTATCTTATCTCTTGTTTTTTTTCAAGTTTTTGCTAAAATGGGAGAAATTAATATGAAAATTACTATGCAATATTCACGGAAAGTCCTGTTAGTTCTTGATGAGTTAATAGACCAAACTCATCTCGTGCCAGAAGGTGGAAGGTTAGAATTTTACTTGGGCAGTATCGATGGCATGAGCTCTGAGGAGGTACATAGAATTTTATATGGATTGTCTCGGAAGTTTCCTATTTTTTTTCCAATTGCCATACCTCCGCTTGAGTCTTTAACTTCGCTTTCTATTTTATTTAATGAGGGAATCAAATTTTTTTCTCCATCTCTAAGTTCTTTAAACGCAATAAGAAATATTCTAAGAAATGACTTCCAAAAGGAAGGACATATGGGAAAGAAGACAGGAATCGAGAAAACAAGAAACGATCGAGCAATAAACAGATTGTGTTATGATTCAGAATCAGGGGCCGGAAACAATGATGAAAAAAAATTTAAGCTCACAGATGGTGGTTATGAGTACAAATTATTCAACGAATGTTATAAAAATAGAGGTAAGAGGATCGCGAGAAAAGATGTTGAGAATATATTAGATATAGCCCGAGATACAGAAGTGCCAGATGTCCAACAAATATTGTCTAACAGTAAAGCGGGTAAAACGAGGAAACAAACAGCAAAAGAGACAACTAGTACGGCAAAAATAAATGAGGTAGTAAAAAAGATAAGAAAGAAGACGGGACTTAGTCACCATGAATTTGTATTGAATCGGGGAAATGTAACTTTGCGTTGATCTCTATCAGTATCAAAAATAGAATACCAAACCACACCCTAGCTATACCCAAGTAGTACCTAAGTCGGGTCTATTCGTGGGATGCGTACAGAAAGTAAGCTTATATTAGCTTACTTTTTTTGTGCACAATAAAGGTACGGCAAATCACTCTAGCAATTACACGAATATGAAAAAAGAACCCTCACATGTTCCCTTTCTTGCAGACTATCCAAATCCGTTTTCGACATACGATCTCGGCGCATGCGCGGGCTTGGTATGTGCAGGATATAAATTGCTCGGCATAGACAAAGGCCATGGAGCAAAGGCGTTATTCCTCTTTGAGAATAGCGACGAAATCATTGAATCCGCACAGATGTACTGGCGGGGAGAATTACAGGTAGACGCACTCGCATACTTCAATGCACTCAAAAACATAAAAAACCAGCTTTACTCCCAACAGTAATATGCTCTCAGACGAAATGGTTGAAAAATTCAGAGAGCTGTACCGAGCACGGTTTGGCGAGGACATCTCAAAAGAAGAAGCACTGGCGCAAGGCATAGCTCTCTTGAATATGATGAAAGTCATCTATCGACCACTCCCAAAGGGAGAAAAAGTAATTACTCAATAATCATTATCATTATCATTATGAAATCACTTGAAAGACGCTACAAAAACATCGCTCAAAAATATACAGGCTGGGGCTCCTACATCTGTTTTGCAAAGGCGGTAACAGGACAACACTTTAGCCGACGTGCGATACAGCACTGGTTCAATAAACTGGTGGACAAAAACGACTATTGCAAAAGCGACAAAGCACAGCTACTCAAACACTTGGAGTCTCTCACAAAGAGCACCGAGGACGGTACAGAATGAGGGCATTTTTGCCCTCTCACAGACGTATACGACAGGCAGATACATATTTGCCATGACGATTAATATTACCCAAATTTTATGGAATTTCAAACAATTGCAATCACAGAATATCTAACGCAAAAAGGCATAGCATTTACCGAACGAAACGGAGAGCTTGTTGCCAAATGCGTATTCAATGATTGCGACAAAGACAGCAGACCAAACGAAGCACACTTGTATTTTCACGCCGAAACAGGACAATACAATTGCAAAAAATGCGGTGAGACTGGCAATATCGTTACGCTTGCCAAACACCTTGGAGATACGATAGATGATATATCTATTTCTCCACGAAAAACCACGAAACCAAAAAAGGTAGGAAAAGGTAGGATTTCGGTTGATCTGGTGGAACAATGCCACGAGGCACTACCAGACCACATACGGACATATTTGCACGCCAGAGGCCTTACAGACGCTCTCATAGCCCATTACAAACTCGGCTGGGGGCAATTCTATGGCATGAACTGGATTACCATACCCATCAAAAACCAAGATGGTGATTTTGCGTTCTTCAAGCTCCGCCTAGACCCAAATAAACCCAAAGAAACAGACAAATACCGTTTTTACCCCGCAGGGAGTACAGCCACACTCTTTGGCTGGGACATGCTCAAAGGAAACGGTGAGATCGTGATATGTGAGGGTGAATTTGATAGCATGCTTCTCTCCAGTATCGGCATACCCGCAATTACTTCCACGGCAGGAGCTGGTACATTCAAAGAAGAATGGATCGCACACTTGAAAAACTTGAAAAAGATTCATATATGCTTCGACAAAGATGACGCTGGTGAAAAAGGAGCAGAAAAACTTATTGCTTCACTTGATACCCAATTACCCAAAAAAGCCATATACAAAATCACCTTGCCCGAACGCATGACAGATGGAAAGGACATCACGGACTACATAACCAAATACAATGGCAATCCAGACGAGCTCATGTACCAATGTTCAAAACAAGTAGCA
This sequence comes from Candidatus Magasanikbacteria bacterium RIFCSPHIGHO2_02_FULL_48_18, assembly GCA_001784285.1. Taxonomy (GTDB): domain Bacteria; phylum Patescibacteriota; class Patescibacteriia; order Magasanikbacterales; family UBA922; genus UBA10181. The sequence continues at coordinate 94,155 of MFQC01000003.1, read as the reverse complement.
GGTAAATTTCCCATTGATACATCACAATTCAAACTCCTGACTTCCGAAGATATTATCCGTGTACTGGGGCTTACGATAAAAAAAGACGAAGAAAACAAACTCATTACGTTTCTTTGTGCGCTTTCCGCATATACCGAACAATCTCAATTCAATTTGAGCTTCAACGCACCATCTTCCACAGGAAAAAGTTTTATTCCTATGGAAGTATCAACCCTGTTTCCAAATGAAGACGTGATGAAACTCGGTGATTGTTCACCAAAAGCCTTTTTTCACGAACAAGGCGACTATGACAAAGAAACAAATACTATGCTCGTTGACCTCTCACGGAAGATACTCATTTTTTTGGATCAACCACACAATAGCTTACTGGAACGCTTACGTTCGCTCTTGTCGCATGATCAAAAGGAAATGATTTCAAAGATAACGGATAAAAATCAAAAAGGTGGAAATGCAACCAAGACCGTGATTCTCCGTGGGTATCCCGCTGTAATCTTCTGTAGTGCAGGATTGGAGATTGATGAACAAGAAAGTACTCGATTTATTCTTCTCTCACCACAAACGAGCCAAGAAAAACTCCGCTTTGCCATACAGGAAAAAATCAAAAAAGATTCTGATAATGAAGCATACGCAAAAAACCTCAATGCAGACCCCGAACGAATACTCTTGAAAAAAAGAATCGAGGCAATCAAAGACGAAGCAATAGATGAAATACGGATTGAAAATCCAGAAATCATTGAGCAGGAATTTTTCTCAAAACGATCCAAGCTCAAACCACGCCATCAGCGAGACATTGGTAGACTTATGGGACTCACAAAAATCTTTGCGCTTCTGAATGTTTGGTTTCGTGAACGAGAGGGATCGACAATTGTCGCAACGCAGGAAGACTTTGCGGAAGCATTGAAATTATGGGATAAAATATCTGAAAGTCAAGAGTACAATCTTCCGCCGTATGTCTATGATCTATACAAAGATGTTATTGTGCCAGCGTATGAAGAAAAAAACCTATATGGCCTTGCCGAGGAAAAGGCAGGTATTACACGTAAAGAGATATTGAAAAAGCATTACCAAGTGTACGGACGTATGTTGCCAGATTGGCAGATGAGACAGCAAATAATTCCGATGCTTGAGACTGCTGGTCTTATCTCGCAGGATGCAGACCCTGATGACAAAAGACAGCTACTCATTACCCCTACAGATCAACTCACTGTTTCCTCTGAAAAAGATATAGTGAGTGAGGGTGGAGGGTAATTTATTTTTTGCCTATTTTGGAGAAAAATGATGGTTAATCAAAAAAATAATATCAAAGAATTCTCTAATGATTTCGGTAAGATATAAACAAATACAATCTATGAGGCATTATTGTCGGAATAAAAAAGAAGAAGCAGACCACCTCTTGAAAATGTCTATAGGCGTACTCAAACAGTGGGGCTATCTCGGCGGCTCTTTTCGAAGTGGCACGGTTACATGGACATACCTGAGTAGCGGAAACAAAAGTAGTGTTGGCTTACAAACTTTTATGGATGATGAGAAGCCCAACGCACGCCTGACCTATACTCAAACAGATCGGACAACGGGAGAGAAAACCGATTTCAATTATGGAATACCCTTTACTTCCACCTCGTGTAATCTGGGTGGCAAGAGGTACTGGTTTCAATGTCCATGGTATAGAAATGGCGTGTATTGTGGACGACGCGTCGGAGTTTTGTATAAAGCAGGGGACTATTTCGCATGTCGTCATTGTTGTAATTTAAGTTACGCAAGCAAAAATGAAAATAGAAGATTCAAATTGTTTGAGTATGGAAAAATCCTAGACCTTGAGCAAAAAATTGAGAATTTGGAGTCAAAGATTTCAACGAAATTCTATAGGGGCAAACCAACCAATAAGTACCGACGGCTCATAGCACTGAAAAAACAATACTATGGCTTTGATTTTGAAGCAGCGGTGGCAGAGATGGAAAAGAGACTTGGATCATGATATACTACATGCGCTTACCCAACCTACATATTTTGCCAAGAGATTTTTTGTTTGTTGCCAATAAGGGGCAGTCCTCCAACAAATATGTCTTTTGGCATGTGCGTTGGGTAAGCAAGGGCTGTCCCTTTTTGTAACAAAAATATATGAATTACAATGACAATAAAAAATATACCTACTTCCTTTATTCCAGAAAGTCATCGGAGAGTGAAGATCGGCAGGTGCAATCCATTGATGATCAAGTGGGGCGACTGAAAGAACTCGCAAAGACTTTGGATATAAAAATTAAACATATTTATACTGAAGCAAAGACTGCAAAAAAACCAAACAACCGTCCAGTCTTTGACGAGATGATGAAAAAAATTGAAGCGGGAGAAGCAAATGGCATACTTTGCTGGCAGATCAATCGACTTTCAAGAAATCCTATAGACAGCGCACAAGTACAATGGCTTCTACAACAAGGTGGGCTAAAATCAATTCAAACAATAGATCGTGAATATAAGCCCGAAGATAACGTACTTTTGTTCAACGTTGAAAGTGGTATGGCAAACCAGTTTATCCTCGATTTGAGCAAGAATGTAAAACGAGGAAACCTTTGCAAAGTGAAAAATGGCTGGAGACCTGGGATGGCGGCTCTTGGCTATTTGAATGAGCTCGAAAACCATACCATCATCCCCGATCCTGAACGCTTTGATCTTATTCGTAGAGCGTGGGATTACATGCTTACGGGCAACTATACCGTTCCCCAAGTCCTCACAAAGCTCAACGATGAGTGGGGATTTCGTTCAAAAAAAAGAAAACGAACAGGAGGAAAACCAATGTCAGTGAGTGGGATGTATCGTACTTTCACCAATATCTTTTATGCTGGTGTGCTCGTATACGATGGAGTGGAATATGTCGGCAAACACAAAAAAATGGTTGCACTCGAGGAGTATGATCGAGTACAGGAAATTTTGGGAAGAAAAGGAAAACCAAGACCAAAGAAATATACGTTTGCGTTCACTGGGATGATCCGTTGTGGTGAGTGTGGTTGCCAAATTACAGCCGAGAAGAAAAAGAAGTTTATCAAAAAGACAGGAGAAATCAGATACTACACGTATTACCACTGCACCAGAAGAAAAACAGATGTAGTGTGTACGCAAAGAAAATCCATAGATGAGAAAACCTTAGAAAACCTGATATTTGAACGGATAGATAAATTGGCTATTCTCCCAGAGTTTTTTGACTGGGCGATGGAGGCTTTGAATCAAGACAATGACAAAGAGATAGTGGATCGTTCCAAAGTCTATGAAATGCAACACAAATCAATCACACAAGCACAAAAGGAACTGGATAATCTCACCAAAATGCGCTACCGAGAGCTGATTGACGATAATATGTTCATAAAAGAGCGAGATGTATTGCAGGGGCAGATCAAGAAACTACAGCAAGAGCTCCGTGAAACCGAACAGCGAGCAGAAGAATGGCTGGAACTCACTGAGCAGGTATTTCACTTTGCCAGATATGCTCAAGACCATTTTGAAAATGGAAGCATTGAAGAGCGAAAAGATGTACTGACTGGTTTAGGTTCGAACTTTTTATTGAAAGACCAAAAACTGGATATTTCAGTACACAAATGGCTGTTGCCGATAATAAACGGATATAAAACGCTGGAGGATGAATATAAAATGTTAGAACCAATCAAATTTGCCTCAACAAAAGTAAAAACAGAGGCTTTGACCTCTGTCATTACACGGTGGCAGGCGCGGTAGGAATCGAACCTACGCATACGGTTTTGGAGACCGTAGTACTACCATTATACGACGCGCCCATATAATTCTCTAAAAGTTTCATCTAGAATTTTTTATCTTTCTTACTCAGAAGAATGTAAACATAAAACATATGATTCGGTAGGAATCGCCCGGCCTAAAGGCCGGGTTGGAGACCGTAGTACTACCATTACCTGCCTGCCGGCAGGCAGGTATGACGCGCCCATTTCTATCACAGGAACCAACAGATAATACCCTTTGCAACTTCAAAAATCAATATCGATATCAAAAACTACTTTTTGACATTTTCTCCACCTTCTTGTTTATTTGAAAAAACAACAGCCAATAAAAGAAAAAAGAAAAAAACGGTTGATAACAAGGGAATTGGCCTGTGAAAAGACCACAACAAAAAGTCGAAGAGCAAAGGACCGGTGGCGGCAAAAAGCCCAATGGTAAAGAGCGAACTATACGTCCACTGCTCTTTTCGGAGACGCGCAATAAGAAAAATCAATAGGCTCACGAATGCTATGGACAAGAGCCGCCCAACCAATAACACCACAAAATAAAAAAACGCAAAAACCAAAGGAAGAAAATAGGAAACCGGCCCGGAAAGGCGATCGACTATCCGAACAAGTGACTCCTTGTTAAAAGAAAAGTCGGGCATGTCGGCAAAAGTTCGGGATTCGGTTTGTTTGAGATCACGGTCATAAAACGTAATCCGGTCTTTGACAACCAAAAATCCGTTTTCTTTACCAACGTCAATCCATTCGTCAAGCGGTTTTGTGGAAGTGCTCTGCGTGTCGACAATAATTTTGAGTGTTTCTTCTCCGTGCGTTTCTTCAAAAAGATACGGTTGTTCCAAACGAGATACAAAAAGCGTTCCGTTTTTTATCTCAGCGGAAAAATCGGGTATACGGGTCTCAAAAATTTTTTGAGCATTTTTTACTGTCGTTGGAAATGTCCAAAAGGCGGGAAGAACGGTAAGAACGGCAATCAAAAAAATAAATGGAAGAAATTGGCTCCATCCTTCCTTTTTTTTATCTTTTTGTTTTTTCAACCACGCAATATCGAAAATGCTGTGGTAAATGGAAGAAAAAAAAGACATACACAATCCCGTGTAAACCGCGTATATTTTATGTGATAAACCGGGATTGAGTATAGGTTATTTGGTCTCTTTATGCAAGATATGGTGGCCGCACCAATTGCACAATTTATTCAATTCCAGGCGACTTTTATGAATTTTCTTATTTTTTTTTGAGTAGTGGTTTACTCGCTTGCACTCGGTGCACTCAAGCTTCACCATGTTGTCTTGGGACATAGGAAAAATCTCAATATCTAATGTCTAATATCTAAAATATCAGATGTGCAACAATTATAGAAGATGTGGGTACAATTGTCAATAGAAACCCTATAAAAAACCCTACAAATAGGTTCTTAGGCATAAACCGCACCTTGTATTGAAAAAAAAACCTATTTCCAGTATTCTATATTTGTTAAGATATTTCCATGATTATTCCGGAAGAATCGCTTTCTCTCCTTAAAACAACCATTTCCTATGGCCTTTTTTCGGCTATTTTTTCATTTTTTTTGGCGCCGCTCTTAACCAAATTTCTCTATACATACAAACTCACCAGACGAGGAGAATACGATGCCACGTTAAGCATGGGGACCAGACAAAGCAAACAAGGCGTCCCTATCATGGGCGGACTCCTGATGATTCTGGTGGTTGCCATTATTACCATGCTTTTCAATTGGGAAAGAAAATTCACATGGGTCCCTATTGGGGTCATGCTTTTTTCGGCAATGCTCGGCGGCATTGACGATGTTATGCACGTGTATGGGCATAAACGCCGCATCCGCAAACTCAGACATGTGCTCCGACTTATAAAAATCCACCGAGACTGGAAACAACGCATCTGGCTTGCCCTCACACTGCCATGGTCCATATTTAAACGCATGTCTCTGTGGCTTGGTTCTCACCCGGGCAAAAGCGTTCATGTCCATGAAAAAATTATCCTCCAATTCATTGCCGGCGCCATTACTGCATGGTGGATTTATTCCAAACTCGGAACCAGCTGGCGAGAAATTTTTATTCCGTTCGATGGGTATCTGTACATCGGCTGGTGGATTATTCCGCTTATTATATTTTTTGTCATGTTTACCGCAAACGCGGTCAATGTGGCCGATGGGATGGACGGACTCGCGGGCGGTTCGCTCATTATTACTTTTTCCGCTTTAACTGTTTTGAGCTGGCTCGAGGGATTTCATGAAATTTCTTTTCTGAACGCAACCGCCGCTGGTTCTCTCATTACATACACCTACTTCAATATCAAACCGGCTCGGTTTCAAATGGGAGATGTGGGCTCGCTCGGCCTCGGATCGCTTCTTGCCATCAATGCAATCGTCATCAACAAAATGCTCCTCTTGCCTTTTTTAGGATTTATTTTTTACATCGAACTCACAAGCGTTATTATCCAAGTCCTCGGAAGACACCTCCTCGGCCGCCGCATCTTCAAAATGGCGCCGCTTCATCATCATTTTGAGCTTCGCGGATGGAGTGAAGAAAAAACCGTGATGCGTTTTTGGGTAATCCACGGCGGAGCCGTGCTTCTGGGTATCTGGATTGCGTTGTTGTAAAAAGGAAGGCCTGTATGTACCTCTCTTGGAACAAAAAAATAATTACCGATTTCTCCGCCGATACAATCACCACCCTCTACAACGAGGGCTATGTTTTTACTCGCATAGACAAAGGGGTGATGAATCAAACGCGAAGTTTACGAATTGATCTAGAAAAATTTAATCTAACAAGCGAAAACCGACGAATTCTCCGCAAAACGGAGAGTTTAGAATTGAAGACTGAACTCCTCCCTCTCCCCAACTACGATTGGAAAATTGGCAAACTAGCCAAAGATTTTTATACTGAAAAATTTGGATCAGGCACATTGAGCGCAAACAAGGCAAAGGAATTGTTGACTGATGAAACAAAAACCAACTTTAATATTTTTCTCGTTTACAATCATTTCAATGCCACAGAACCAATTGGTTACGCCATTTGTTATGAAAATAACAGCGTCCTTCATTACTGTTACCCATTTTATCAATTGTTAATAGTTAATAGTAAATTGTCAAATGTTGGTATAGGTATGATGCTCAAAGCGATTCTCTGGGCGAAAGAACAAGGGAAGAAATATGTTTACTTAGGTTCTTTTCAGCGACCTGGGGATGTCTATAAACTGCAATTTAAGGGCTTAGAATGGTTTGATGGAGAGGGGTGGCAAACAGACATTGATACACTAAAGGACACTCTAAGCAACACACTCAATAATGTCGCACAAAAGTTGATAATAGATGACGATAGATAGCGATACGTGGCGGTAAGACATTGCTTTTAAATAAAACGTTATGCAAAGGAGGGCATACCAAAAATTTTATGAGATGGACATCTGGAAAGAAGCATTCGGATTGCAAAAAGAAATATTCCTCCTAACTCAAAAATTCCCAAAAGGAGAATTGTACGGACTTATTTCTCAACTACATAATTCATGCAATTCAATTCCAGCGAATATAGCTGAATCACACGGACGTTATTATTATGCAGACAAAATTCGGGTATTATATACTGTAAGAGGTGAAATTGAAGAAACCCAAAGCCACCTGATGGTTGCTGAAAGTCGTCTGTATATTTCTCAAAATGACTCCGAGCGTCTTACCCAAAAGTATGAATCACTCAAAGTGCGCATCAATAATTACATTTCTGATTTAAGAGAAAGAAAAAACAAAGAAAACTGAGCTCCTAATTATGACAAACAACAATGTATCGCCCCATATCGCAATTAATCGCCATTTATCGCAACCATATCGCAACCAACACATCCACTTCATCGGCATTTGCGGCGTTGCTATGAGCGCGCTTGCCTTGGCATTCAAAGATAAGGGCTGGCGCGTGACCGGAAGCGACAAAGGCTTTTATCCACCGGTTTCAACTCATCTGAAAGATGCCGGCGTTTCTTTTTATCCCGGCTGGCATCCGGAAAAGATGACGGAAAACGGAATTCCAGACCTTGTGGTTGTCGGCAATGTCGCCGGGTCAAACAACCCGGAATGGCTTTTCGTGCAAAAAAATGATATTCCATACGCGTCGTACCCGGAAGTGATCGCCCAATATTTTGTGAAAGAACATTCATTGGTATGCGCGGGGACCTACGGCAAATCCACGAGTACCGCCGCCTTGGTCTGGATCTTTCAACACGCGGGAATCAGCCCTTCGTACATGTTTGGCGGGGTCAGTAATAATAACGTTCCGGCCGCAACATTAGGTGATACCGAATGGTCCATTCTTGAAGGTGATGAATATAAAAGTTCTGGATGGGATGAAAAAGCAAAGTTCTTTCACTACAACCCAACTCATCTTCTTCTTACATCAATCGTGTGGGATCACGCCGACGTGTACCCAAACGCGTCTTCTTACAAGGAAGCATTCTCCAATCTGGTTGCGCAATTACCCAAAGACGGATTATTCACGGTTTCTGAAAAAGTGCGGATGGATTACCCTCATTTTTTAGAAAACGTCGCTTGTCCTGTGGTGACGTATGGTAAAGAGAAAAAAAATACGTATCAATATACCAATATCGCGACTTCCACAAGCGGCATTACATTTGATATTATCCACGATGGAACCACGTATCACGTAGCAACACCACTTTTAGGAGACTACATGGCAGACAATTTTACCGGCTGTTTTGCCACGGCACACCAAGCGGGAATTGCCCCAGAAACGATTGTGTCCGCAATTGGCACGTTTCAAAATATTAAGCGAAGATTGGAAAAAAAATATGAAGGAAAAATTACAATCTTCGACGACATTGCACACTCGCCTAAAAAAGCAGAAGCAGTGCTCAATAGTCTGCGTGCATTATATGATGGAAAAATTATCGCAATTTTTGAGCCAAACATCGGTAATCGGCAACCCGACGCGGCGCCAGGGTACACTCACGCGTTTGACAACGCCGACATGGTCATTCTCCCCCGTTTTTCTCCGGTCAAAAAAAATCCAAAATTACCTCAGCCATTTGAGGCGCACGACCTTCAGCATATCATTTCCCAGACGCACGGAAATGTTGTTGCTATCAATGATGACGCCGCGCTCCTTGAAATGGTAAACAAAGAAACAAACGCCGGCGATGTTGTGGTGTTCCTCGGCTCTCACGGTTTTCGAGGGATGATAGAAGAACTCGTTCTAAATCTATCTTTATGAAACTTCCAAAAAATGCAAAGCTGGTCCACAAAGGTATTATTTTTGACACCTACCAGTGGAAACAAAAAATGTTTGATGGATCATATGAAACATTTGAAATGCTCAAACGGCCCAATACGGTCCAAATTATTGCAACGGAAGGAAACCGAATTTTGGTACTCAATGAAGAACAACCTCGATTGAAACGGCATGTATCCCTCATTGGCGGCCGGCAAGACGAGGGAGAAACACCACTCCAATGCGCAAAAAGAGAACTTCTTGAAGAAACAGGATATATTTCAAACGATTGGGAATTGTATATGGCCACTGACCCATATATAAAAATGGAATGGAAAATATATACTTTTATCGCACGAAATTGTCAAAAAAAACAGGCCCAGCAACTGGACCCTGGAGAAAAAATTACAATAAAAAAGATTTCCTTCAGCCAATTTCTTCGCGCCATTCAATCAACAAAACTCCCCGCAAAAGAATTAACACTCCATGTATTTGGAGAAATAAACCAATCCAAAACCTTTCTATCAACATTCAAGAAAAAAATCTTTCCAACCAACACATAAACATGTGCTACTTTCCCTCGTCAACAATTTCCACTTCGACAACCTCATTTTCAATGGCAGTAACAAGAAGCGTCATCCCGCACATTTGGCACTCAATAATATGGTCTTTTTGAAGATCGGCATACCGAGACAAATCAACATCATTTTTACACTCCGGACAAACGAGTTGCATAAAAACAAAAATAAGATAGAATAGCCGCTGTGTTTATACTAGCAAGATTTTATCTTTCACGCAAGCCAGGTTTTATGAAAACTCCGCAACAATCCTACCCAAAATTGGCCAAGGCAGTCGGTGTGCCCGAACTGTATCTCAAACGCGAAGATCTGCATAAGTATGGTTCGCACAAAGGACGCTCAATTCCCCTTATGATCAAAGAATACGCAAAACAGGGGTACGCGTCCTTTGCGGTTTCTTCATCAGGCAATGCGGCGCTTGCGGCTGTGCGAGCAACAATCAAGCATAATCAAAACAACCCTAAAAATCCTATCACATTATCCGTGTTGATTGGCGAACGCATACGAAAAGAAAAAAAAGATATTTTAGAAAAAGAAATCAATGGAAATTCGTCTCTCACTCTTGAACAAATGCCGCGCCCGAAACAAGAAGGCATGACGCGAGAAAAAGAACAAAAGGCAAAATACCTCCGCCAATCCGTGGACGACCTTGCCCTCGTAGGTTATATGGAGCTTGCAGAAGAACTCAACAAATTACCCGGCCTTTCAGCAATTTTTATACCCACATCGTCCGGCACAACGGCCCAAGGATTGGGCGAAGCCTTTCTTTCAGCGCTTTCAGAAAAACCGGAAATTCATATTGTGCAAACGGATAGCTGCCACCCTATGGTTGGAGAGAAAACTTTTGAAGAACATACTCCCCCATCGCTCGCTGACGCGATTGTCGACATTGTCGGACATCGAAAAAAAGTAGTTCTTGATATTATTAAAAAAACCAACGGAGGGCGTTGGGTGGCAGATAATGCCGCTCTTGAAGAAGCAAAAAAAATAGTGAAAGAAACGAGCGGCATCGATATTTCCTACAACAGCGCGCTTTCTATCGCCGGGTTGCGCCAAGCGGTTGCTCAAGGGGAAAAATTTTTCGGGCCGGTGGTGTGTTTGATTACAGGAAAATGAAATCACATTACCATTTTTTCTTTACACGAGAAATAATATTCTCACCTTCTTCCACCGTACTTCGTTCCCCTTTTTTGCTATAATACTGGTCCACAATCTCAAAACCATTTTGCTCGAAAAGATTTTGCAGTTCATTTGACGCAAACCCATGATAATATCGCATGCCAAGAGTATGCTGGTGAGAGTCTTTCCAAGGAATCAAAAAATCACCATCACGATCTCCACAATATTTTTCTTTTGCCCAGTCGCTATATAAATTCCAGTTGGTCATAACCAACACCCCCTGCGGTTTGAGCACCCGCCATATTTCTTCCAAAGTTTTTTTCCGCAATGCGGAAGTTGGAATATGCTGAAAAGAGGCGAAAGCGTAGACACAATCAAACACGTGATCGTCAAACTCTATCTTCAGCATATTGCCAACGACAAAACGCGCGTCTGGGAACTTTTTACGGGCAAGCGCAATGAGCCGTTCGCTTTGGTCAAGACCAATATAGGAAACTTGTTTTTTTTCAAATAATTGATATACTCTCCCATTGCCGCATCCAAGGTCGAGAATACTGTCACCCTCTTTCACGACATTGGCCAATGGTTTCAAATCATCCCACAAATATGCCCGGCTTTCTGAAAATTGTTCGGCAATAGTATTATAAATTTTTCTATTTTCAAGAATCACTTCTTGCGCTTTCAAAGGATCCATACATGGTGTTTAAAAACATAACCGAACAACTGGAACACATCCTTCTTTCTATTTTTGACCGCCGCCCGACAACGCAGGAGGAGTTTGATCGCGCCAAAAATAAAGCCTGCAGTGAACATCGTATATCCCAGCCCGAAAATCGGGTGCTGTTCAAAGCCTACCAAAATCTGATCGAAAAGAAAAGAGTAAAAAAAAGTGATTTGATGGAACAATTCTTGCAGAAAGCCGGCGTGCGAAGCGGATCGGGTATTGCCATTATCACCTCGCTGACCAAACCGTTCCCTTGCCCGGGAAAGTGCATCTACTGCCCCACCGAAGTCCGAATGCCAAAAAGCTATATTGCGTCAGAACCGGCCGCCGCGCGCTCGCTGAGACTCAATTTTGACCCCTACATCCTCATGCAACAGCGAATCAAGATGCTTGAAGCCAATGGCCACCCAACCGATAAAATAGAATATATTATCAAAGGAGGCACGTGGAACGCGTATACTCTCCCCTACCAATACTGGTTTATTTTGGAATCGTTTCGAGCCTGTAATGACCTCACGCGCCGACCGTCAAAAAGAACAAGAAAAGCCTATGACATCACCAAAATCAAACAGCAAGATGATTGGTCAAAAAATGAGTGGGGAACCAAAACACTAAAAACACTTCAAAAAGAATTGGCAGAAGAGCAAGAATACAATGATAAAAGAGCTACATATAAAATCATTGGACTAACACTTGAAACACGGCCCGACGCTGTATCACCAAAAAGTATTTTTTACATGCGTCAGCAAGGCTGCACGCGAGTAGAATTAGGGCTTCAGGCGGCGGATGACGCCATTCTTTCTCTTATCAATCGCGGACACACGGTAGAACAATGCCGACAAGCAATATATCTCCTGCGTTCGGCAGGGTTTAAAGTTGATCTCCACATGATGCCCGATCTTCCGGGGACAACCCCGGAACACGATGTGGCCATGTACCGATCACTTTTTGAAGATACCGGACTTTGCCCGGACATGGTGAAAATATACCCGTGCACCGTTATCCCAAGCGCGGAATTATACCAATGGTATAAAGATGGTTCGTATGCGCCGTACGGAGGAGAAGGACTTTTTCGAGCGCTTCTTGACATGAAACGCGCCACGCCGCGTTACTGCCGAATTTCACGCATTATCCGCGATATTCCCGCAACCGAAATTGCCGCAGGAAATGCGATTACCAACCTTCGTGAAGCCTTGGAACAGACACTGCGCAAAAAAGGAGAACACTGCGTCTGTTTGCGCTGTAGAGAAATTGGACGGCAGAAAAAATATATTCCCGCGGATACCAAACCCGTATTGTTTGTTGACCAATACAAGACGCGCGGCGGGACCGAATATTTTATCAGCTTTGAAGATCCAAACCGAATCGCGGTCTTTGGTTTTTTGCGGCTCCGCATTCCTGACGACAGTATGAATGAAAAAAAACAAAAAAAACGTCTCTTTGAATTACTCCCCGAAATTCGTAGTGCCGCATTTATTCGAGAACTCCATGTGTATGGACAAATGATGCGTGTCGGACAACGAAAAAAAAACGCGACCCAACACCGAGGCCTAGGTACAAAACTCGTGAAAAAAGCTGAAAAAATTGTCGCATTGCAGGGAATAGCCACTGTCACCATTATTTCCGGTGTTGGCGTTCGGACGTATTATCGAAAATTGGGATATCGCAAATCTGGAACATATATGGTAAAATGCATACAGAAAACCTTAGTATTCAAAAAAACCTTATCTTAACGAACGCATTTTTTATGTCAGAACAAGAAATAAATCCTTGCGATATTGGTGTTCATGAATATATCAATGAACATGGTATATGTGTTAATTGTGGAAAATCAGGGGGAGAAACTGCCTCACAAATTGACCGCGGTCCAAATCGGGATTCGTCTGAATTTCAACCCCCGTGCACACAAGATGGAGGGCATGAATATGTTACAAGCGACGGAGAACAGCGCTGTATCAATTGTGGTGAATCAAAGCCGGGACCGGCGGCTATACGCAAATAAAAATACAAAAATACTACACCACAAACAAAATCCCAAACACCATAGAGAGCAATGCAAGAATTTTCATAACGACATTTCCAAAATTTATTTGTTCCTTAATAATTGACGGAAAAAATAAAGAAAATCCTGATGTGAGACCAAAAACAAATAAAAATTGAAATCCTTCCATGGCAAAAACCAGCGCGGCAACCCCTAAAAAAATTGCCCATTGGTTAAAAAATATTCCCAACTGTTCAAAAAAACTATTGATCACAATAACATACCGCGGTTTTCTTTTTAATGCATAAAGGTGATCAAAAAACTGCTGACGGAATTTGGGAAAAGACAATGTTGAAAATGCAAAACAAAAAGAAAATATAGTCACCAAAATATAGGCGATGGTAAATGGCACCCGCCGGGTGACATAATCAAATATAACCGCATAGAGCGCAAAGGACACGCCGGCCAGGGCCATATACCAGACTGCTCGGGAAAAAGAAACCGCTGATTTTTTCAGATGCACTGACGCAAACACAGCGCCGAGCATAAGAAAGACAAACCCAATATATTCATTTTGGGAAAAACGCTGGCCAACAAAAATAAAAGAAAAAAACAGAGAAAAAATAGGAATAAGCCCCCACCAAATGTTGATACGGCTTGCTTCTTCCATGGACATGGCTTTGATATACGGAAAGCCGCCAAAAAAATAACAAATGCTCGCGGCGAAAAGCAAAAGCGTATATTGAAAAGAAGGAAAAGAAAAATCAATAAATGGAAAAAGAATAATAGCGCCAAAAATTCCCAAGAGAGAAAGCCACACAATATACACATACGGATTTCGTATGTGTTTTTCAAGAATATATTTGTCCGTCACATTCACCATGCCCCAACACACGTGGGCAAGAAGCGCAAAGAAAACCCAGAGCATAACAATAATAAATTTAAAAGTACTTCCTCCCTTTCAACTCCTCCGGGAAATATTCTTGTTCCACCGGACCATCATAATCGGGGTTGTACTTGTATTCTTTTCCATACCCGATATGTTTCATAAATGTGGTTGGCGCGTTTCGTAAATGAAGCGGCACTCCAAGATGTGATGTTTCGCGTGCGTCTTTCGCGGCTTTGCCATACGCAGTATACAACACATTGGATTTTTTTGATTTGGCGCAATAGACAACCGCTTGGGCCAAATGCACGGTACACTCGGGCATGCCAATTTCGTGACACGCCATATAGGCTGCCTGCGCCTGTACCAAGGCTTCGCTGTTTGCCATGCCGATATCTTCTGAAGCAAACCGAAGCACCCGGCGAGCAACATACAGCGGATCCGCTCCGCCCTCAAGCATGCGGGCGAGCCAATATAACGCGGCGTTTGGGTCTGACCCGCGCATTGATTTATGCAGTGCTGAAATAGCATTGTAAAATTCTTCCCCATTTTTATCGAACACCACATGTATTCGCTGAAAGGCTTCTCGTATATCCTCTTTTGTAATCTGTACTCTTTTTTTTTGATTTGATTTTGCCAATACCGCGCATTCAAGCGCGTTCAGTGCTGCGCGCGCGTCGCCGCCGGACAACCCTGCGGCTATAACAAGACACTCATCTGATATATCTATGGTATGATCGCCAAACCCTTTTTCTGTGTCAGAAAGAGCTCGTCTTAGAATGGAAACAATATTCTCTTCAGTAAGAGATTGTAAAATAAATACCTGAGAACGAGAGAGAAACGCGCCAATAATTTCAAACGACGGATTTTCCGTCGTTGCCCCAATCAATAAAACCGTCCCCTGCTCCACATGAGGAAGCAGAGCATCCTGTTGCGCTTTATTCCATCGATGAATTTCATCAATAAATAAAATAGTTCTCCGTTTTTGCGTATCCAAAAAATTCCGCGCCTTTTCAATAATATAGCGCAACTCTTCTTTGCCGCTCATGACCGCGGAAATGGTGACGCACTCGGCATCGAGTTCATTGGCAATAATGTGCGCAAGCGTGGTTTTTCCCACGCCCGGCGGACCCCAAAAAATAATCGAACGAATTTCATTGCGATCAATAAGCCTGCGCAAAAGAGTGCCCTTGCCTATAATTTTTTCCTGGCCGAAAACGTCTTCAAATCTGGTCGGACGGATGCGGTATGCCAGCGGTTGAAAAGGATGTTTTTCAGCCTTTTTTCTATTTGTCATATTTTGAGGAGGGTGCTATCATACCACTATAGAATACTTGAAAATAGAAAAATAACCAAATATGTTTTTACCCCCTGAGACAATTATCGCTTCCGGACCGGTCATTGTGGAAAATGGAAAAGTCTTGCTCAACAGAGAAAAAAAACCATACGGCGAAACACTCTTTATGTTTCCCGGAGGAAAAGTGGAAGATTTTTCCATTTCTCTTGAAGAGACGTGCAGACGAGAAGCCAGAGAAGAAATGGGCATTGATATCGAGATCATCAAACCGCTCGACACCCTGCTCGCTCGACAAGTAGAAAAAGAAGATCGCCTGGTGATTCTTGTCCATTATCTCGCCAACCGCATTGGCGAGGTTCGCCCGGGCAAAGAAATTATTGAATGGGGTTGGTATGATATCAATAATCTGCCACCGAATTCCGCTCCAAATGTCTTCACGATTATTGAAAAATACAAGCAGGGAAAACACGTATGATTTTTGAATATTTGGAGTTTAAATAAGTAGAACAACCTATGGAAAAACCAGATCTCCAACAAGAAGACCCTGAACTGTACGCTATTCTCAAAAAAGAAGAAACGAAACAACAAGAAAAAATTACCTTGATTCCATCGGAAAATTTTGCCTCGAAAGCGATCCAAGAAGCAGTGGGGTCTGTTTTTATGAATAAATATTCCGAAGGATACCCGGGCAAGCGCTATTATGAAGGAAATTATTTTATTGATGAGCTCGAAACATTAACAATAGAACGTGTTAAACAAGCGTTCCACTTGCCAAACGATTGGGCTGTTAATGTCCAAGCATTATCAGGGAGCGCGGCAAATCTTGCGGTCTATCTTGGACTTTTGGAGCCAGGAGACACGGTTATGGGCATGTACCTTCCGGACGGCGGGCATCTGTCTCATGGCTGGTCGTATGAGCCAGAGGAAATACAAGATCCAAACAACTTAGTGTATACCGGAGGATCGCGGAAAGTCAACATTACCTCTCGCTTTTGGCATGTGGTCCAGTATAAAACCAATCCAAATACCCAGCAGTTTGACTACGCGGAAATAGAAAAAATCGCCCAAAAACACAAACCCAAATTGCTTATTACCGGCGGCACTGCCTACCCCAGAGAAATTGACTACCAAAAAATGTCAGCAATCGCAAAGGGTGTCGGCGCGTATTATCTCGCTGACATTGCCCATGAGGCGGGTCTTGTCGCGGCAGGCGTCAATCAGTCTCCGGTCGGAATCGCTGATGTCGTTACATTAACAACCCATAAAACGCTCCGTTGCAATCGCGGCGCGATTATCCTCAGCAAAAAAGAATGCATGAAAAAAATTGATCGGGCCATTTTCCCGGGTCTCCAGGGAGGGCCGCACAATCACAGTATTGCCGGCATTGCTGTCGGCCTGAGAGAAGCAATGACGCCGGCATTTCGGACCTATGCGGAACAAATCGTGCAAAATGCGCGCGCGCTTGCCGCCGCGCTTTTCACCTATGATTTCCACATTATTTCAGGCGGAACAGACAAACATCTCGTGCTCATTGACCTTACCAACAAACAAGTGTTTGGAAAAAAATACGCCCGCGCGCTGGATTATGCCGGTATTATTGCCAATATGAACACCATGCCGCAGGAAACGCGCTCTCCTGCCGACCCATCGGCGCTCCGTATTGGCACGCCCTCCGTTACCACGCGAGGCATGAAAGAAAAAGAAATGACAACGATAGCCGAATGGATGAATCGCGTTATGGATATAACGCAACCCTGGAATGCGCTCGATTTTGAATCATTTGAAACACATGTGCGACAGTCAGAAAAAATTCAAAAAATAGCTGAAGAAGTGAAGACCTTGTGCAAAATATATCCTTTTGATATATAAAAAAACATCTCAATAATGAGATGCTTGCCGAGCGTATTCAAAAAATCACCAGCCCAGCCAATCTTTCGCTTCAATAATTTTAAAGAAAAATTTCACTTTTTCTTTTTGGGCGACCGAGAGAAGAAGCGGCATAATGCTCGTCAGACTGAATCCGTCCCCGACAATGGCAATCTTGCCAATGGTCGGCAGATCAATAATTTCTTTATAGAGTTTCTGCGCCGCCTCATCCAGATTGATCGCATGCAATTTGCTCAAATCAGCCAACAGGGTGTATTGGAAATTTTCGTTATTGCGTTTTTGAAAAATGGCATGGAGTTTCTCTTTGAGCCATAACCCTTGTTCAAGGACTTCCTGCGGCGTTTGCGCGGTTCTCCCATACACCAGCTCTATTCTGCCATCGCCGAAATCGGTTATTGTTGTCCCAATAGGTTCGTAGATGTGTGTCTCTGGCATACAGTGACTCCCAATCAAAAAATATGAAACAAATGAAAAAAAAGAATATCGTTTACTATAACACAGATTCTCCGGAAAAGACAAGATCCCTCGGTGAAGAAGTCGCCGCAACATTATGCGGTGGCGATATTCTTCTTCTTTTTGGCGATCTTGGCGCTGGAAAAACAACATTTGTGCAAGGTTTAGCAAAAAAATTGGGTGTTTCCACCGACGTCGTCAGCCCCACGTTCACCCTTTGCGCAGTGTATCCGACAAAGACAAAAAAAATCAAACAGCTTGTCCATATAGATACCTACCGCATTCATGGACCGAACGAATTGCGCGATATTGGAGTAGAGGAATATCTTGGATCTCCTGACACGATTTGTGTGGTGGAATGGCCGGAAAAAATAGAGTCCCTTCTCACAAAAAATATGCATACAAAAAAAGTCATGTTTTCACATGAAGCCCCGCGGAAGCGGCATATTACCATTGAAGAGATCGCCTGAGGTAAAAAATCATTTCCTTCCAAACCAAACTCGATACAACGAGAGCGCAATAAACTCTTTTGTCCGTTGCGCTATTCCTCTGTTTTCCCAATAGAGATTATCCAAATTGGTAGAACCGTGAAGCCAGCTCAGCGCTTTCATTTTTATGTTTCGCACAATGCGTTTATCGCTAATTTTGATATTTGCTTCATAGTTGTGGAAAAAACTTTGGGTGTCCAAATTGCTACTGCCAATCATGGCCCACTCATCATCCACCACAACCCCTTTCCCATGCATCATGTGCTGTAACAAGTGAACACGGACGCCTATTTTTTTCATAAACGAAAAATAAGAATATGCGACGTATGTTGCTATTTTGATGTCGGTTCGAAATGGAATAAGCAGATCGACGCGCACTCCCCTCTTCCTGGCCTTCCACAGGGCTCGTAAAAATTGTTTATCCGGAAAATAATAAGGAGAAAAAAGAATCACCCGTTCGCGAGCCTTGAGGAGGGCGTCCGTGTATCTTTTTTTCGCGCGAGAAAAAGGGACTCCTCCAACATCAAAAATAAATTCGACTGCTTCTCTTTTTTGCCGCTGTTTTATTCGGAATCGATACGCGAGCAAATGGCGAACCATTCTCCTTTTGCCGCCGCACAGCAAATAGGATTTTGCGAATGAACGAAGGAGAGAGCGAACGGGTTTGCCCATAATGCGGATATGCATGTCGTCCCAATCTTCCATTGATTTTTGTATATTTACTCCTCCAATAAATCCGATCCGCTCATCGACTACGAGTATTTTCCGATGCGTCCGAGTAAACAATTGCCGTATTCCTCGGTATATTTTTCTTCGCGGAGAAAAAAAACGGATATCAACGCCGCTTGCGCGAAGAGACTGGATCCGCTTTTGAGAAAGCCAAAAACTTCCAAAAGAATCGACAATCAACTTCACGCACACCCCACCACGAGATTTTTGTTCGAGGAGATCAAAAAAACGAACTCCCGCGTGATCGTCGACAAAAATATAGAGCTCCCAATAAATAGAAATTTTTGCTCCTTGCAGTGCCTGAAACATGCCTTCCCAGGCATTTTTTGTATTTGAATAAATAATGCAATCTTGTTCTTCCATAAAAAAATCGAATGCTAGGGATGAATTTCTGTGCCCAAAAATTGTTCCCCGCCCAAAACATTCTTGAGTTGTTTGAGATTGGTGCCGCGAAGAATGCGAACGGTAAGCCCAATTTTTTCAGCGGCTTGCGAGGCAATGGGATCAAACGGAGCATTTTTTCCCGGGCGCCACTCGTTGCCGACAATATCTTCCCGAAATGTTTTCCAATCAATATGTTCTATTTTTTTTGCGTTTTTATATTTTTTTGGATCCTTATCATAGACATAATCAATGTTTGAGAGATTGATAATTTCTTTTGCTCCATATGTCTTTGCAAGAAGCACAGCGTCCATATCAGTGGAATGTCCCGGTTCAAAACCAGCCCCAATAAACACCGGATACGACGTGATAATTTTTTTCTTTGGTTTTTGAATAATACGCGGATCCGCGTATTGCTTTAACAACAATTGCAAAAATTTCGCGTTCAAAACGGTCGAAGCAATGCCGATCCAATCAAGATCATCATGACCCAATAAGGCAACCTTTTTTGCGGCATCTTGGTATTGCCGGCAAGTCCATCCGCCGCCGACAACCAAAATGAGCCTGTTGCCCCGTGTAATATGATTTTCAATCAAACGAACAAACTGTTTCAAAAAACGAACATCAAAGCCGGTTTTCGGGATAACAATTGATCCGCCAACCGAAATAATTTTCCACGGTGCGTTCATACCGGTTATTTTTTCTTAAACACAAGACCGACAATCCAGCTCACGACACTCATAATCAAAGCGCCCCAAAATGCCGGCCAAAATCCCGCGACCGAAAAACCTTCCACGACCGTGCCAACAAACCAAAAAAGAACAGCATTGATAACCAGCGTAAAAAGACCAAGCGTGAGAACGGTAATCGGCAAAGTCAACAGGAGAATAATGGGCCGAATAATGGCATTGACAAGGCCCAACACAAGGGCTGTGATGAGGGCGGCATACCAGCCGGACACCTCGATGCCCGGCAAATAAAATGCAAGCGCCAAAAGTGTTGCGGCGTTAAGGACCCACCGAATGAGAAGACGCATATAAAAAATGAAAAGAAAAATTCTTTGTTGTTTATGGAAGAAGTATACGGCCCTTTTGTTGAAAAATCAAGCCATCAGACTTGAGTTTCTCAATAATCTTCTTTGCTCTTATTGGCTCAATATCTGCCATGATACCATACGCTTTTTTTATGGATATACTCTCGTATTCTCTCAAAGCATTAATAATTTGCCCCCGATAATAACGGTTCGAATCCCTGAAACGTTCCGTGTTCTTTTCGGATTCGCGCCCTTTCCGTTTTTGTCTTTTCTTGGGCTGATAAAAAAAGGAAGACCAATCCATCAATGCCTGATTCCAGTGATACACCGCCTTTTTTCCTTTGGTATACACAATGTATTGAATAACATCCTCGGCCTTTGTGAGGAGAACGCTGTCGGATACTATTTTTTTTAATGAAAACATTTTCCGGTAGAATGTGCGGTGATTCGTATCAATGAGCGCGAGCGGCTGAAGAAATGCAAACGATAAAAGCGCGCGAGCCGTATACTCCCCTATCCCAGGAAACCGTTTTAGTTCTTCAAGCGTCTCAGGAAATACGCCTCCGTTTTGCGTACGTACCATCTGCGCCGTTTGGCGCGCATAAAGCGCTCGGCGGTTATATCCCAGGCCTTTCCATGCTTTGATAACGTCTGAAGCGCGCGCGCCGGCAAGATGAGCAACCGTAGGAAATTGAGAAAGAAATAATTCATATTTTGGCATAACTCGTTCAACCTGTGTTTGTTGCAACATAAGTTCACTGATCAAAATATGATACGGATCATGTGTTTTTCTCCACGGCAAATCGCGCTTGTTTTTTTTATACCAGGAAAAAACATCTTGAATCTTCTGTGTCTGTATTTCCGAAAGGGGCATATTGGGATATCAGCCCTCCTTTTTGAGATAGGTTCTATTCTGTTTCGACAACGTATCTTTTTGGCGGCGTCTTCCCGATAATTTCCACAGGGGTGCCGACGTCAATATGCCGGTAGAGCACAGCGACATCGGCCTCTCTCATATTGACACACCCATGAGAGCGCGTTCGTTTTCCAAAATCATTATGCCAATATGCCGTATGGATATAATAACGCGGCTTAAACTGAAGATTCCATTTTACCCCGGGGTAATAATAATCCAGGCCTTGGTACAGCATCGTATCAACTTTTCGCTCAATCGAAAAATTGCCTGGCGGTGTCGGCGTATATGGATTCCCCGTGGAAACCGGAAATTGCAATACGGAAATCGCATTCACAACGACAAATAATTGCTGTCGTGAAAGATCAATCACGATTTTTTTATTCCATTTTTTTATTGGCTCTCGGTCGAGAGGATCATACCCATACAAAATTTCTTCAAAATCATTATACCCATCGTCATCCGAGTCCGCATCTCCCATGTTAGTGCCAAATGCGCGTTCCGCGGCGTCGTGCAATCCGTCGTTGTCAAAATCCGACTGTTCAAGACGAAGCCCATTTCCGC
Source organism: Candidatus Magasanikbacteria bacterium RIFCSPHIGHO2_02_FULL_48_18 (assembly GCA_001784285.1). Taxonomy (GTDB): domain Bacteria; phylum Patescibacteriota; class Patescibacteriia; order Magasanikbacterales; family UBA922; genus UBA10181. The sequence continues at coordinate 72,151 of MFQC01000003.1, read as the reverse complement.
TGTGAGGAGAATAGCCTTGCTCAATTTCCAACCCATCGGAATACCCGTCATTATCAGTGTCGCTGTTTTCAGGATCGGTATACCAGACACGTTCTTCTTCATCCAGCAATCCATCCTGATCGCTGTCCGGAGCGGCATAGACCGGTACGACAAAAAAAGGAACAAAAATTAAAAAACAGAAACCAAAAATCCAGCAAAAATTTGTTTGTTCTTCCTTTTTCTTTTTTTCTTTTTTACTGTTTTTCCGATTTATACGCATAGACCGCAGAGAAAAGCAAAAAAAGAATAAATGATGCACCCACCCCAAACCAAAGAAAAAACTCCCGCGTTTGCGATTGCGGAATGAGCGGCTCATCATCATTTCCATCGAGCCGTTCATCGCCGTCAGAATCGGGATTGGTGGGACTGGTTCCTTTTGCTGTTTCTTCCTTGTCGGAAATGCTGTCCTGATCGGTGTCGGGATGAAGGACGTTCGTACCAAGAGACAACTCTTCTTCATCCGGCAGGCCGTCGTTATCATCGTCCAAATCCGCAGTATTTCCAATGCTGTCCTCATCGGTATCGAGAAATTCATGCTGGTCGAGCGGGAATGGATCTTCATTATCGGGATACCCATCGAGATCGGTATCGGTCTGTAATGGATTCGTGCCCGCGCTCACTTCCTGCCCATCCGAAAGACTGTCGCCATCGCTATCCGAAACAGAAGGATTGGTGCCTTTTTTTGTTTCATCCTGATCCGTAATACCGTCGCCATCGGTGTCATTTTTTCCGGGGTTCAGTCCTTGACTCACCTCGTCATTGTCGGAAATGCCGTCCTGATCGGTGTCAACCTTTGTGGGATCGCTACCATATTCTTTTTCTTTCCCATCAGGCAAGCCGTCGCCATCGGTGTCAAGAATAAGAGGGTTTGAGCCGATATCCCCTTCTTCTTGGTCGGAAAGTCCATCATTATCGTCATCGGGATCCGCATTATTGCCAATGCCATCGTTGTCGGTGTCTTCCCATTCTCCCGAATCTTGGGGAAAATCGTCAGCGCCGTCCAAATATCCATCTCCATCGCTGTCTTTCTTGTTCGGATCCAATCCTTTTTGAATTTCTTCCTTATCTCCTACGCCATCGCCATCGGTATCCGCCAGCAAAGGATTGGTCCCAAACCCTGCCTCTTCCTCGTCAGAAAGCCCGTCGTTATCGTCATCGAGGTCTTCCGCATCTCCCACATCGTCATGATCCGTATCAAGATCAATGGTAAATGTTTTTGAGACCTCGTACCCTGTCGTGTTTGCATCGGAAAGAGGAACCACGCTGCCGTCCGCATTCTTTGCCACAAAATTGGCCAGCCGAATCGTAAAAACATTTTCGCCTTTCAATAGCGTATGGGCAATCCACACCTGCTCGGCAGATTCAAATGAAAGATTGTCAATCACAGCCGTTCCAATGAGAGATCCATTGTTGAAAAATTGAATATCCGATGAAACAAAAGGAAAATCGTTATTAACGACGACCGTGTAAATTTTTACTTCGTCCCCGGCAAACGCATTGGCGTTTGACAACCAAATGCTGTCATTTTTTATAAATTCAAATGCCGTGGAGACGGGAAACAAAAAAATAAAAAAGGACGAGAGAAGACTGCTTGCCACAGAGACTGCATATATTATTTTTTGTCGGCCAATCTTCACAATCGTCTATGCCTAATAACAAAAATCTACCTCTTTTTTGCTGAGAGAACATACATTCCTCCTTTCTCTATGGTGAGTAGTATATCACCTTGGCGATCGGTCCGCCATATTCTTGCGTCCATGCGTTTGAGCCGCCGCAAAACTCTTTCATTGGGATGATGAAAGGGATTATTCTCTCCCGCGGAAATGACCGTTTCTTCCGGCTGAACCAAATTCAAAAATGATTGGCTTGATGAGGAGCCACTGCCATGGTGCCCTGCTTTCAGAATATGAGCGGCAAGATAGGCGGACGCCGTTTCAATAAGGTATTTTTCCAAAGGTTCTTCCATATCTCCCGTCAACATGGTCCGAATGCCATACGCATCAACCACAAAAACAATCGACGTATTATTTTTATCCATAGCGCCGGCATGGCCTGGAATATGCGGGTTATCCGGAATGGAATGGTCCGGATATAAAAAATGAAGCGTGGCGTCTCCAACCATCCATTCTTGTTGTTCTTCCATTTGGTGATACATGGCTTTCTCCTTCTCGATTGCGAACCAGAATTCATTCCAATAACCAGAATCTTCTTCTCGAAGACCGGAATACACAATATGCCTCACGTGTAATTTTTTAAGCACATCAACGCATCCTCCATAGTGATCAAGATCCGGATGCGTAATAACAAGATAATCGAGCGTAAAATCATAAAAAGGCATCACACGCCCGAGCGCTTCCAAAATACGCGCGTCAATCGCGCAATCCACCAACATCTGCTGGCCGTCCGAAAATTCGATAAATGTTGCATCTCCCTGGCCAATATCCAAAAAAGTGATAGTGGTGCTATGCTTTTGTTCTGTCCTGTGTGAAATATGCCAATATCCAGTCACTCCGGCGGACAACAAAATGATGACTAAAGAAAAAAAGAAAAATTTTTTCATAATTTTTTTATTTTGCCTTATATACGCGTCCCCGCAACAGAATAAATCCTGCGATCACAACATAAAAACCGAACATCGTCAAAAAAGAAACTTTCCACTCAACCGATGAAAATGACAAGGATGCAAACCACTGCACGGTGAATAAAATATATGCCATGCCCAGCCACGACATGGCCGCAAAAAAGAAACCGAGCGGTTTGAACAAAAAAAAGAAAGAGAAAGAGAGAAATCCGCCAAACATAATCCAAGGAATACTCCAAAGAATAAGCATATTGACCATGAGCGCAACGAGCGAAACTCGGCCAAAATAATAGAGTGAAAGCGGAAGCGTTGCGAGTATGGCGGACGCGGTCGACACCAACGTCTCCTGAAGGCCAAACCGCGCAGGGCATCGATGAAACCATCGAGTGCAAACAGGAGAAAGATAGACGAGGCCAAGCGTGGAGACAAACGAGAGCTGAAATCCGATATCCCACACCAACATAAAGGGATTCATAAGACCCATAACAACCGCGGCAAAAAGAATGGCATTCCCAACACGACTCATGCGGCCCAGATATTTTCCAAGCAACACAAAACCGCCCATAATGCCTGCTCGAACCACCGAAGGACTCGCGCCGGTAAACAGAACAAAAAAAACAATACCGTTTAAAACAAACCAAAACGACTTTTTTCGAGAAATGCCAATAGTCCCTGCGGCAGACATAAGGACAGACGCAACAATGCTAATGTTATAGCCGGAAACAGCCACAATGTGTGACACGCCGGTTTTTTGAAATAATACATCCAGATCTCCCAATCCCCCGCGATAGCCATACAAAAGGCCGGCCATAAAACTTGCATACGGCTCGTGCCATAATTTTTGTATGGTTTCCGCAACAACATTCTTGAGCGATTCAATCACCGAAAGAAGCGAAAAACGGTGTCTTTCCTCTATACGTTCAAGAGATGGGTTGACGCAAATGCTCCAAACGCGATATCGCGCCAAATACCGGTCGTACCGAAAATCCTCAATCGGCTCCGGCGCTTTCAGTTCACATTGAATACGAACCGTGTCCCCATAGAAATATCGCGGATATAAAAATGTTTTAACAAAAATATTTCCGTGTACTGATTTGTCCTTTCCGTCATCCCTTTGTATTGTCTCTGCCGCGATCCTATACCGAACGCCATCTTGCCGCACATCCGCGTTCATGAGTATAACGCCGGTAAGCGTAACACGCTCATTGTTGTAAAAGGAAATAAATGAAGGCGACATGTGCGGAAATCCCAAAAAAAAACGCAAGACCCCAGACCAAAAAAACAAAAGGCAAAAACAAGCTCGACGCCCCACAGAGTGTCTCCTGAAAAATATGAGACAAGAGAGACACGCGAAAAAAAACAAGATATCAAAAGAGGAGATACCTTGTTTATCAAATACGGACGCGCTGGAAATGCCGAAAAGAAAGCACGAACAAAAAAGAAAAAAACGTTTTGACGGCGACTGCCATATCCCCCCTTGCATAGGTTGTCAATACATGCGCCGGTCTTATACGACAATACTGACCAATTTACCCGGCACAACAATAATCTTTTTTGGTTCTTTCCCACCGAGCCATTTTACTACATTGGGATGGCAGAGAGCCGTTGTTTTTGCGTCATCATCCGAAATATCTCGACCCACTTCAATACTGCCCCTCATTTTTCCATTCACCTGGAGCACCAACATGACCATTTCATCCACAATTTTCGACGGGTCAAATACAGGCCAGGATTCAAGCGTAATGCTTGTCGTGTGGCCAAGCATTGCCCACAACTCTTCCGCAATGTGCGGCACAAAAGGAGACAGCAGAAGAAGAATAAACTCAAAATGCTGTTGACAAATTTTTTCTTCCTTTTGCATCGCATTGACCAATTCCATCATTTTTGCGATTGCCGTATTAAAACTCATCGCATGAAGATCTTTTGTGACTTTTTTTACGGTCTTATGCACTAAAGAATCCAACTCCGCACTTTCGCTGTCTGAAGGCTCGTGTCTCACAACTGATGCATGCAATCTCCACACCTTATCCAAAAACCTCCGCACGCCTTTTACCCCATTCGTACTCCATGGTTTTGTCTGCTCCAACGGGCCCATAAACATTTCGTACATGCGAACCGTGTCCGCGCCGAACGTATTCACCACATCGGTCGGGTTGATCACATTCCCCCACCGTTTGCTCATTTTTCTGTTGTCCTCGCCAAGAATAAGCCCTTGATGGCGATGTTTGAGAAACGGTTCATCAAAATCAATGTATCCCGCGTCGTAGAGCACTTTGGTAAAAAATCGAGAATAGAGCAGGTGGCCATTGACGTGCTCTTCCCCGCCAAGATAAAAATCAACCGGCATCCAGCGTTTGAGCGCCTCTTTGGACGCAAATGCCGTATCATTATGCGGATCAAGATAACGATAATAATACCAGCTTGAACACATAAATGTATCAAGCGTATCCACTTCCCGTTTCCAGCCTTTTCCATATTGTTCTTCCACGCCTTTTTGAAATTCTTCCGAATACGTCAAGGGCGATTGGCCAGTGGGCTTGAAATCAACATCATCGGGCAAAAGAACGGGCAAATCATGTTCTGAAACAGGATGCAAGCCGGTGACCAGTGATTCTTCCAAAATACGCGGCTCTTTCGCGCCGGTAAAGTGCCGTTCTTGCGGTGTTTCAAAAATAAGACGAGCGCCCAACAGCTCGGCCATTTCTTCGGCTTGTTTTTTGCTAATCGTTTTTTCATCACGATCGTGAACAATGACAAATTCATCCGCGGCCGCGCGAATTTTTTCAAAATCAAACGTCCACGTATCGCTCTTTTCCACATCCGGACGTTTTTTATCGGTAAATTCCGGCTTGTAAAAACAATCAACCAAGACCACCTTTGCGATTTTTTGTTTTGTTTTTTCAAGCAGTCGAAAAGCTACTCCCCCGCCATGACTATGCGCGACAATAACGGTATCTTCCGAAAGATCAGCCGTGCGCAAAACAAAATCAACCTGTTCATCAATGTGCGGTTTATCTGTGTTGGGCAAATCTTCGGCCCAAACAATATGGCCTTGTTTTTCCAATTCGTGTTTGAGCCAAGAACGAAAACAATCACTCCCATGCGCTCGATAGCCATGGAGAAACAAATAGTGTTTTTTATTTTTTGCTCTTTGTTCGTTGTAGATCATTGGAATCGGGGCGCCCCAAAACCGCTGACGCGACACCGACCAATCTCGAAGTTTATACTGGATATGCCGCTTTCCCATCCTTTCTGCCTCCAAATGTTGAATTATTTTTTCTTTTGCTTCTTTTGTTTCGAGATCATTAAGAAAATCGGAGTTGATTGCAGTTGCTTCATCTAAAAAAGGCCGATATTCCTTCTCTTCTTCAGTTTTGTACCAATCCTGCACTGATTCTTCCCCACTAGAATAAATCCCTTTAACGCCACCCCTAGTGATACAATTCTGCACTATTTTATTCATTATTTTTTTGTTTCTCACAGCAAGCGTAAATTGACCTTCTGCACCAAAAACTATTTCATTTACAAAAATTGTTTTTCTGTATTCATTTAATTTTTTAAAATCAACATTCGCTTTATCAACTGCTACAAAATATTCTGTAGGATCAACGACCTGGCGAATTTTAAGCCCAAACTTTTTTGCAAACGCAAAATCTCGTTCATCGTGGGCGGGAACAGCCATAATAGCGCCGGTTCCGTAGGTCGCAAGAACATAATCCGCAATCCAAATAGGAATTCCTTCACCATTTACCGGATTTATCGCCTGTATCCCCTCAAGCTCTACTCCTGTTTTTTCTTTTTCAATCTGACGATCCAATTCGGTTTTTTTGCCGGTTTTTTCAATATATGCTTGAACCTCATTCCAATTTTTGATTTTTGATTTTTGATTTTGAATAAACGGATGCTCCGGAGCTAAAACCAAATAGGTCGTTCCAAAAATGGTATCAGGACGTGTGGTAAAGACGGCCACTGTCTTGTCGTCAGCGCAACTGATCGTTTGGCCGACCGGCTTTTTTCCACACGTCCCGCATGGAATCCGGAACAGAATTTCCGCGCCTTCGCTTCTTCCAATCCAATTGCGCTGACGCTGTTTTGTTTCTTCCGGCCAATCAATGCGGTCGAGGCCTTCAAGAAGACGCTCAGCATATTCGGTAATTTTTAAATACCATTGTTCCATTTCTTTTTGAATAACGACGGTTTCGCACCGTTCACACATTCCTTGAGGCGTGACCTGTTCATTTGCGAGAACGGTTTTACAACTATCGCACCAATTCACCGATTGTTTTTTTCGATATGCCAATCCCCGCTTATACATGAGCAAAAAAAACCACTGCGTCCATTGATAATAGTTTGGATCGCTTGAACGAACGAACCTGTCCCAATCGACGGAGATGCCAAGTGAACGAACCTGCTCGCAAAACATCTCCCCGGCCTTATTAATGGTTTCACGAGGATGGACATTGGTTTTAATGGCATAATTTTCTGCCGGCAATCCAAACGAATCCAGACCAAACACTTGTAATACTTTTTTGCCTTGCATGCGCAAAAACCGCGCGTATATATCGCAGGCGGCGTACACTTCGGCATGGCCCGCATGCAACCCGGATCCGGACGGATAGGGCAACTGTGGGAGCACATACATTTTATTATCCCTGGTGGCATCGACTGGGGTTGAAGAAAGTCCCTTCTTTTCCCACTCTTCCTGCCATTTTTTTTCAATAATTTTTGGATTATATTGGTCCATACCGATTGATTTCCTTTAAATTTACGCGAATAACGCCATGAGTTTTTTATGAAGCGTCGGGTTTGCAATAACAATATCTTGTCTCCCCCTTTTCCACGGGTTGCCTTCGCTATCAGTAACCACTGCGCCTGCTTCTTCACACAGAAGCGCCGGCGCGAGATAATCGTGATCCAACCCGGCGTTTTGAAGAAAAAAATCCAATCCTCCGCTTGCCACATAACACGCGCCGATCATAGATCCATGATGCTGTATCCACACATTGGTATTGAGATTGAGCCGGCGGAAATATTCTTTAAATTGTTCAATATGCGTGCCGTACACAGCGTCCTCAGTAGGAAATCGCGCGCCATGGCCAATAGCAAAATCAAATGAATCTTTTTGGCTCACCCGAATTGGCATCCGATTCATCGTTGCGCCATGGTTTTTTTCTCCAAAGAAAAATTCCTGCGCAATGGGGTGATACGCGGCTCCATACAGCGTCTCTTTATCCTCGACCACCGCCAAAAGATGGCACCAAGAGGGAATGCCTTTTGCAAAATTGAGCGTTCCATCAATAGGATCAATCACCCACTCTCGAAAACTCCCGGGATTGATATCCTTCTCCATTTCTTCGCTGTGAATATGATCATCCGGATAAGCCTCGTGAATTTTGCGTACTAAAAAATCACTTACCGCGAGATCGGCCTCTGTCAGCAAATCCGCCAAATTCGACTTTGTTTTGTGCGTTACGCCTTTATAAAAATAGGCTTTTGCCATGTCTCCGGCTTCTTTCAGAAGTGTCTCAATAAATTCTTGCATACCAACATAATACGGAGAGCATAAAAAACGATGTGGCCCTCCTTAAAACCTGTTTATACCAACCCGCGAGCAAGGAGCCCTTCCGCGATTCTTCCAACCGCGAGAACAAAGGCGGCTGTTCTCATATCAATATTGTGTTTTTCTTTTGTTTCCCACACCGCTGAAAAGGCGGCAACCATGATCGCCTCCAATTTTTTGAGTACCTGTTCTTCGGTCCAATAGTGGTTGTAGGCATTTTGCACCTGTTCAAAATAACTCACGGTGACTCCGCCGGCATTTGATAAAATATCCGGAACAAACAACACGCCATTCTTATGCAATATCTCATCTGCTTCCGGGGTGACCGGACCGTTCGCCAGTTCGAGAATAATTTTTGCTTTTATCATCGGAGCGTTGGTGGCAGTAATCACATTCTCGAGCGCGGCCGGAACCACCACATCCGCGTCAAGCGTGAGGATATCATCGTTTGAAATTGGTTCGGTTGCCGGCGCTCCAAGCACTGTCCCGCGTTCGCGTTTGTACGCTTCCAATTCCGAAATATGCAATCCACTTCTATTCATCGCACCCCCTTGAGAATCGGTGACCGCAACAATTCGATACCCTTCTTTTGCCAAAATTTTTGCCATAAAGCTCCCGGCATTCCCAAAACCTTGAATGGCAACGGATGTTTCGGAAGGGACCATGTTTTTTTTCTTCACCGCTTCTCTCAACACGTACACGCCGCCCTGAGCCGTGGAAAAGCCCCTGCCTTGGGACCCGCCGACAGACAACGGTTTCCCGGTAATAACACCCGGGGCATGCTCGCCAACGAGTTTTTCATACTCATCGAGCATCCAGGCCATAATCTTTGGGGTAGTATATACATCCGGCGCCGGGACATCTTGCGTTGGGCCGATATATTTATATATTTTTTGAATATATCCTCGAGACAAACGCTCCAATTCTCCTTCGGAGAGTTCCTTTGGATTGACAATAATACCCCCTTTTCCTCCGCCAAGAGGAATACCGACAGTGGCGCATTTGAGAGCCATCCAAAAAGACAATGCTTTGACTTCGTCAAGCGTCACATTCCAATGATAGCGAATACCACCCTTAAACGGACCGAGGGCATCTGTGTATTGGCTTCGAAATCCGGTAAAAACTTTCATTGACCCATCATCCATTCTCACAGGGATAGAAACGGTAAGAACGCGCTTTGGCTGACGCAATATCTCATGGACCGATCGGTCAAGCTTCATAATGGTTGCCGCCTTGTCGAGCTGGGTCATCGCGTTTGCGAAGGGATTGTTCATAAAAAAAGAAAAAAAAATGACAAAAGTATTGCTATTTTACGCCCTAAGAGAGGCGGGCGTCAAGTGAAGGTAACAGTTCGAAGCCTGGAAGTTTTGAGAACTCCAAAGTATAAAAACACCGGCGCGGAAGCCGGCTGTTTTTATACTCACATTGGTCGAAGACAATTTTAAATGTTCTTATCAATAAATTCCTTCATTTTTTCCTTGCTCACCCCGCCAACCAACTGATCCGCTTTTTCTCCATTTTTGAATATGAGAAATGTGGGAATGCTCATAATTTGATATTTGCCTGCAATTTCTTGATTTTCATCCACATTCAACTTTCCAATCTTTATTTTTCCGCTGTCATACTCCCCTGCCAATGCTTCAACGATAGGCCCCATCATCTGGCATGGCCCGCACCATGGCGCCCAAAAATCAACAAACACCGGCACAGCCGATTGTAACACTTCTTGTTCAAAATTTTGATCGGTGAATGTTGCTTCGGACATAGGAAAAAAATTAAAAAATATTTATTCTTTACGTTTGAGAGTACGAAACGCTTCCAAACTTCGGACATTCTCATCTTGCTGATACAAAAACCGCATTTCCGCGATTTTGTCGCTATCCGGCAGACGATATCTTACAACAAATCCATCATTATGCAAATAATTCCACGGCTCAATATCAAAATTCCCTGCCATATCAAGCCCGGAAACAGCCGGAGGATTCTCAAATAATGCCGCCATTTTTTCTCCATCGCTGGCGTCAATCACAAAAATCGCCGCGTCCAAATTGACCTCATTCCCGATTTGTCGCGGATCTATGCCTTCTTCCGCCTCGAGACCCTCAGAATTATCTTCACCAATTTTTCGAAGCATAAAAACATCTTTGCCATACGCGCGGAAAATAGCTTCCAACTGTTCAATGAGCGACCGCTTCATTATCTCGCCTTCAAGCAGATTTTCTTCAACCACCGCATGGTTTTCCGGTCCGTCCGCGTCCTCATCATCGGTCGTTTTGCTTTCTGGAGATTTTGGAACCTCGTCATCAAAGCTAAATCGCACGCCGCCGACGATACTTTCTTTGGAGACACGTTCCACGCGGGCTTGAGCGCCGCCCAAAAGCGTCGCTTTGCGCTCGCCGGTAAAGAGATCCGGCGGATCTTCTTCATGATCACCCGAGTGAGAAGACGCCTCTTGATCAACAATATACGGATTGGATTGAACGTCTCTCAATTGAGAGAGCTCTACGTCATGTATTTTTTCAGCCTCGGATGAAAACATAGAACGCATTATTTCAAAAATTCAATTTTTCTTACTTTTGATTCTTCACTGTACGATTCAATAACGTCGTTAGTTTCTATTTTTGTCTTTCCTTCAAAACGAATGCCGCATTCAGTGCCCCCCGCCACTTCTTTCATTTTTTGTTTTCCTATCTGGCATTCGACAATTTTTCCCTGGCCGACATATTCTCCTTTTCTCTTGACTCTTGCAAGCGAGCCTTCAAGAATTTTTCCAGATTCAACCCGTCCTCCAACGGTCATCGCCTTTTTATCCGTACGAAACACCGCAAGAACTTTTAGCACGCCAAGCTCGGTAACAATTTTTTCAACATCCAACAATTTTTCCAGCTCATCCTTTACCCAGTTGATGAGATCGTAAATCACATCATACTGCAAAAAACGGATATCGTTTTCTCGCATGCTTTCTTCGGCAACCGGCGTGGCTTTTACTTTAAATCCGACAATTGTTCCTTCCCCGGCTTGCGCTTTGTGCACGTCGTCTTCGGTGATATTTCCCAGCCCTTTCCCGATGATTTTTACACCGACCTCGTCGTGTCTGATTTTTTGCAATGATCCTACAATGGCTTCAAGCGACCCCAACACGTCGGTTTTAATAAGTACATTAAGGGTGTTTTTGCCTTTTTCTTCATCGTCGTCTGATTTTGCGTCCAAAATTGTTTGTTTTTCCGCTCCTGTTTGGAGGGATTTCTTTTGTTTAATGTCAATTTTTTGTGCCTGGCTTTCCTTGCTCAAATCCATAACATCTCCCACTTCTGGCGCCACCTTAAACCCAATAATCTGAACCGGCGTTGAAGGAGTCGCTATTTCAAGCGACGCTCCGAGATAATTTTTCATTGCCCGAATTTTTCCATAAATTTCACCGTTCACCACTAAGGGATCGCCCTTACGGAGGGTGCCTGCCTGCACCAATACGGTTGCAACCGGCCCCATCCCCTTGTCCACGTGCGACTCAATAATGGTGCCAATGGCCGGAATGGTAGAATCGGCTTGAATATCTTCAGCGTGCATGTCCGAAACCAACAGCAAAACATCCAGCAACTTGTCGATGTTGGTGTTGGCTTTCGCCGATATTTCGACCATGGGGACATTGCCGCCCCATTCTTCGGGAATAATGTTGTGTTGCGACAATTCTGTTTTGACGCGCTGGACATCGGCGGTTTCTTTATCAATTTTATTGATGGCCACGACAAAGGGCAGTTTTGCCGCCTTTAAAATTTGGATCACTTCTTCCGTCTGGGGCTTGACGCCATCGTCCGCGGCAACAACCAAAATGCCAATGTCAGCGACTTTGGCGCCGCGGCTTCGCATGACGGTAAACGCTTCATGGCCGGGAGTGTCAATAAAGGAAAGTTGGCGTTCTTCACCGGTTTTTGGGTCCTTCCAAATCGTCTGATATGCGCCAATGTGTTGCGTGATGCCTCCCGACTCGGTATCAATAATATGCGCCTGACGAATCGTGTCCAGCAATTTTGTTTTCCCATGGTCCACATGACCCATAACAACGACAACCGGCGGCCGCTGTTCAAGCGCGTCGCCCTTGCCGAGCGCTTCTTCCAGCGCTTCCGTCTTTTTTTGTTCTTTTATGTTTTCCCCGATATTTCCCGCCTGCCTTTGAACAGAAAAACCCAGATCCTCTGCGATAATTCCGGCCGTATCATAATCAATATTTTGATTTTGATTAGCCAAAATACCATTTTTCATCAATTCCCCAATAAGCTGGGTCACCGGCATGTTCATTTTCTCTGCGAACTCTCGAACCGTGATCAATTGGGGCAGTACAATGCCTACGCCGCTTTCTTTTCGAAGTTCGCGTTCTTTTTTCTTTTGTTCTTCCAACTCAGCGAGACGCTTTTCTTCCAGTTCCCTTTTGATAAATTTCCATTTTCGCATTACCTGTTGCGCGGTCCGGTCATCAATTTTAATCGCTTTTGCGCCAATATCAAAGCCATACCCCGGTAAAATTTCAAGGAGCTGTTTGGTATTGACGTGAAGTTGTCGCGCAAGTTCTGAAACGTTCATGCAAAAAGAAAAAAATTTTCCAACCATGAGTGGCTCAGTGGAGGAACAAGTGAGGTGAGTATAAAGAAAAAAGAAGAAAAGGTCAATGAATTTTATGCAGTGTTATTTCATTACTTCAACAAACCAACAATCAATAACGCCACAATATTTGCCACTTTAATCATTGGGTTAATCGCCGGCCCGGCGGTATCTTTGTACGGATCGCCCACCGTATCTCCGGTCACCGCGGCCTTATGTGCAGGACTTCCCTTTCCGCCATGATGGCCATTTTCAATATATTTTTTGGCATTGTCCCACGCGCCGCCTCCCGCGGTCATGGAAATGGCGACAAACAGCCCGGTCACGATTGTCCCAACAAGAAGCCCGCCGAGGGCGGCAGGACCGAGCCACAAGCCGACAACAATAGGAAAGACCACGGGAATAAGCGCGGGCAAAATCATCTGTCCAATAGCCCCTTTGGTCACAATATCAACGCATCTCGCATAATCAGGTTTGGTGGTTCCCTCCATAATTCCTTTTATTTCATGAAATTGCCGACGCACTTCTTTGACCACGCTTTGTGCCACTTTTCCAACCGACTCCATAAGATAGGATCCAAACAAGTACGGCATGAGCCCGCCAATAAACAAACCAACCAACACTTTGGGGTCGCTAATCAAAAAAAAAGTTTCAATGCCTTCTTCGGTCAATTTGTGCGCGTAGTCCCCAAATAAAACTAAGGCGGCAAGCCCGGCGCTTGCAATGGCATATCCTTTCGTAACGGCTTTGGTTGTATTGCCGACCGCATCAAGCGGATCAGTGACCGCGCGGACATGTTCGTCGAGTCCTGCCATTTCGGCAATACCTCCCGCATTGTCGGTAATGGGACCGTAGGCGTCAATCGTCACAATAATTCCGGTTAAGGACAGCATAGCCATCGCGGCAATGGCAATTCCATAGAGCCCGGAAAAATTATATGCGGCAAGCATGCCAAACGCGATGATAATAACGGGTAAGGCGGTTGCGCGCATGGACAACGCAAGACCGGCAATGACGTTGGTTCCATGGCCGGTTTCGCTGGATTTTGCAATTTGCCGGACGGGTTTGTATTTTGTTGATGTGTAATATTCGGTAATCCACACCATGAGCGTAGTTAGGACCACGCCGACAAGCGCGCTCAAAAACAAATCACTCACGGTGAGTTTTAATAGCGGCGCAAAATAACGAGTGACAAAATAAAATGCAACCAACGAAAGAATGGCCGTTGCGGCCAATCCTTTGTAGAGCGCGCCCATAATATTGTTGTTTTTTGAAAGTCGGATAAAAAATGTCCCTGCGATCGACGCAAGAATGGAAACACCGCCAATAACGAGCGGATAAAATACCGCGGCCTCGGTATTTTGAAACGAAAGAGCGCCAAGAACCACCGCGGCAACCGCCGTTACGGCATATGTTTCAAACAAGTCGGCGGCCATCCCCGCGCAGTCGCCAACGTTGTCTCCCACATTGTCCGCGATAACGCCGGGATTCCTCGGATCGTCTTCCGGAATGCCTGCCTCGACTTTTCCCACCAAATCCGCGCCGACATCTGCCGCTTTGGTAAAAATACCGCCGCCGATTCTCGCAAAAATAGAAATAAGGCTCCCCCCAAACGCAAGACCAATAAGGGCATCAACATCGGTAAATATCAGATAAAACCCGGCAACGCCGAGAAGCCCAAGGCCGACCACCAATAATCCTGTCACAGAACCCCCCTTTACGGCCATAGCCAGCGCTTTTGCAAGCCCTCCTTTTGCCGCTTCGGCGGTCCGAACATTGGCCTGAACGGAAATGCTCATGCCGAGATAGCCGGCAAGACCGGAAAAGATCGCGCCAATCAAAAATCCAATACCGGTCGAAAGATTCAATAATATCCACAACACCAGAAAAATAATAATGGCAACAACGCCAATGGTTTTGTATTGTCTCCGAAGATACGCGCGAGCGCCTTGTTGTATGGCTCCTGCAATATCCTGCATTTTTTGGTCGCCGGATGGCTGTTTGCGAATCCATTGAATCAAAAATCCTCCATAAATAATGGCAAGCGCCGCCGGCACAATGGTGAGGACAATATTCATACGGTGATTCCTATTTAAAAATAAAGAATAATAAAAAAATACTGATCGAAAGTATACCCTAAAAAGTCAAAAAGTCAACGGCAGAGAAGAAACAATTACTTTTTCTTCGCCACGATCACATACCCCTGGCTTTCAATAAAGCGCCCAACCGTCAGCATTTCGACAAAGCTATAAAGTTCCGACAGAGCAGTAGAAACGGGATGCGTTATTTTTTTCAGCCAATACAGCATAAAATTTATCCAGCGAAAAATCAAAAACTTCTTCTGTGCGTGAAGCGCCGGGTAGAGCTCATCCGGATGAACCAAAAATTTTGCCCATACCGTGCTATACATGGCGAGAATTTCAAAATCGGTTTGTTCAAGCATTTCTCGAAGGGTTGCTTTGGAAAAAAGAGAAACATGAAATGCGTAATGCGGATCCGTGTTCAATCCATGTTTCAAAAAATAATTCCGAAGATACGCGTGCTTGCCCAATTTTGATTCCGCAAACATCGCGAGAAGACCGCCCGGACGCAATACCCGGGCAATTTCAGACAGCCATGCCGGCACATCCTGCACATGGCCTAAAACATCGGATGTATAGACCACATCAATAGTTTGATTATCAAACGGCAGATGTCGGCCATCAAAATAACGGACATCGGTCCACACGCCGTAACGCCGCATCTTTTTTTGCGCAAGGTCAATTTGGAGGTGGACGATGTCAAGACCAATCACGTCCACGCGCCGGCCAAACATTTTTTTGAAATCAATCACGGTCGCGCCGGTGCCACAGCCAAGATCGAGAATTTTGGGAATATATAAATTTCCTCCTTCAATCGTGGCATAGCGCTTTTGGAGATGACGAATATGTTTTTCAATGGCCCGATAGAGAACAAATTTTTTTGGATAAAAAATGAGCTTTTGTTTTTGCCAAAAACCAAAAAAAGAACCAGCAAAAACCGGCTCTGCGTCCCAAATTTCCGAGCCGTCCTCTGCCACCATCCCCCATCCTCTTTGTCTGGGAAAATCTTCTGTATTTTGTTTTTTCATGAGGCTAGTGTATCATTTTTGAAGACAAAAAAACAGAGAGAACCTATCTGAATAGAGGAGATTGCCTGCCCGCATGGGTCCAGTTGTTATCCGGAAAGCGGGCAGGCCTGTCTCAGAGGAGAGCCTCAAAAGAGCTAGAGAGACCTCGCACCGCACGGCGTACGAGACGGAGCGGCGAGAGGAGACCCAGGACATCCTTTGCAAGGACTCTCCAAGGAGACGACGGCTTTCGCCGTTTCTGCTCCATGGAAACCTCCAAACCCCCCGAGACAATTTCAGCATAGTACAACCACAACATTTTGGCCAGCACATGCAGACAATTACTCTACAATCATCAGGATTTCTCCTCATCGACAAACCAAAAGACTGGACCAGCCATGATGTAGTTGGGTATTTGCGAAAAATAACCGGAATTAAAAAAATTGGCCATTCGGGGACATTGGATCCCTTTGCGACCGGTCTCCTTATCGTTGGCATTGGTCGAAACGCAACGAAACAATTGGACCAGTTCAAAGCATTGGATAAAACATATGAAGCAACACTGAAACTTGGCGAAATAAGCGATACGTACGATGAGACAGGAAAAATAAAACGGCTACCCCCCCTCCTATCCCCGCTCACAAACGGCAAGATTGAAAAAATTATTTCTACTTTTTTGGGAAAAAAAACGCAAATTCCACCCATGTATTCGGCAAAAAAAGTCGGAGGGAAGAAATTGTATGAGTTGGCGCGAAAAGGAATAGAAATCAAACGCCAACCAATCGATATTGAAATATATGATATGCACATGTTGGCATATGATTATCCCCTTTTAACCATTGTCGTTTCATGCTCTTCCGGAACATATATACGAACGCTCGTTCATGACATTGGCGAGGCGCTTCAATGCGGCGCATACTGCAAAGAGCTCCAACGAACACAGATCGGTCCATACCGTATTGAAAACGCGCATGATGTGAAAACCATAGAGGCAGAACAAATGGAAAATTATTTTGTAGCGCCTGATGTCTATTTTTCCATATTTGACAAATAAAAAAAACTTGTTATACTTCATTATGTCTTATTTAACAAATATTGGTCATGCAAGATTCCGATTTTATTGTTGCAAAAAATGGCTATGTTGAGCAAAAAAAAAGTTATTTCTTCAGAAAAGAATACCAACTCTCCGATTCTGACAGCGGCTCGTAACACGAACACGTGTTTGGCGTCTCAAAACGAGATTCCTCTTTTTTTTCGACAACACTAAGTACCATTTCTCCCTCCACATACTCAAAAGGGATTTGTGGCAATAATCGGTTCCTCATGACAATGAGTTTTTTTGCATATGTCGGAATTTATTATTGCCGCGATCGGCTTTGTTGGGCTTTTGATTGGTATATTTGCCGGGTATAGTATTCGCAAACAGGTCGCCCAAGCACGCGCCAATTCGGTGGAAGCATTGGCCGAAAAACGCCTGATCGAGGCAAAAAACAAGGAACAAGAGGTTATCCTCAAGGCAAAAGAAAAAGCGATTACCATTATCGACGAAGCCAAAAAAGAAGATGACAATCGGCGCAGAGAAATGCGAGATATTCAATCGCGTCTTGAAAAACGGGAGTCCATGTTTGACCAAAAATTCATGGAATTCGAAGATAGAAAAACAAAGCTCCAGCAAAAAGTAACCGAAATTCAAAATATCAAAGAACGGATTGATGCGGCTCACGAAGAGGCAAAGCAAAAACTCCAAGATATTGCACAATACACGCCGGAACAGGCAAAGGAAGAATTGTTTGTCCGAATTGAACAAGAATCCAAAAAAGATTTGATGGACCGTATTTTGAAGTTTGACAATGCAAACCACGACACGCTTCAAGAAAAAGCGAAAGATATACTTATTGTGGCCATGCAACGCACGGCCGCGAATCATGCATCGGAAACCACATCAACGGCAGTAAGTTTGCCGAGCGATGAAATGAAAGGCCGCATTATTGGAAAAGAAGGGCGCAACATTAAAATGATTGAAAAACTCACCGGCTGTGAATTGATTATTGATGAAACACCGGACATTATTCTCATCTCAAGCTTTTCGCCCATCCGCCGCAGAATGTGCTACCTGACGCTTGACAAACTCATCAAAGATGGGCGAATCCAGCCTGCCAAAATTGAAGAATATTTTGAGGAAGCAAAAAAAGAACTCGCGATTGACATCCAAAAAGCGGGCGAAGAAGCGTTGCACAAAATGGGTATTATCAACATGGACCCAAAATTGGGCGCTATTGTCGGCCGTCTCAAATATCGAACGAGCTATGGTCAAAATGTATTGAATCACTGTCTTGAGGTGGGATACTTGGCCGGCATTATGGCGGAAGAAGTCGGCGCAGATCCGGCAAAAGCGCGAAAGGCAGGTTTTTTCCACGACATTGGCAAAGCGGTCGATCACGAAACACAGGGGGCGCATACGGAAATCGGCTACACCATTCTTAAAAAATTCAATATTGACGAAGATACGGCGCAAGTGGCTCTTACCCACCATGACACCAACCCTCCCCTCCTTCTCACCAAATTGGTTATGGCGGCGGACGCAATTTCTGCAAGCCGCGTGGGCGCGAGACGCGACACCTATGAACAATATGTGGCCCGCTTGGAAGAGTTGGAAAACACGGTAAAAGATTTTCCTGGCGTTGACAAAGTGTATGCCATTCAAGCGGGACGAGAAGTGCGCGTGTTTGTCAATCCCAACGAACTCGACGACTACGAATCGTATAATCTCGCAAAGGACATTGCAAGACGCATTGAAAGTGAACTGCAATATCCGGGAGAAATTAAAGTAAATGTCATCCGTGAAACACGTGTCATCGAGTATGCAAAATAACCTGTGGACAATTTTTTCCGCTCTATTGACATAAATATTATATAATGGTATCGTATCACTACCACTTACTTGCTAACCTTCACGCTCTATGCAGACCATAAACAAAGCAAAATTGGCCGAACTGATTGCCAACAAGGTCGGCGTATCCAAAAAAGAAGCCGAGGACATGGTTGCCTCTTTCACCGAAATTGTTATTGAAACATTACAAGCGGGAGGAGAAGTCACCATTGCCGGCTTTGGCGCATTTAGCGCCAAGACAAGAGCCGGTCGTGTTGGAGTCAATCCTCAAAATCCAACTGAAAAAATTCAGATTCCTCCGGTGACAGTGCCAAAGTTTAAAGCAGGAAAAGGACTGAAAGACGCCCTGAAAGGCAAGGGGAAAACTGTACCCGTTGCACCATTGACTGCCCCGCAACAAGAAAATCAATTCATGTCGTAAAATATACATCACGGAATAAAAAAAGCCTTGCGGTAAAAATGCAGGGCTTTTTTTTCTGGGTGTCAGGGGGGAGAATCGAACTCCCGACCTTAGGGTTATGAATCCTACGCTCTCACCAACTGAGCTACCCTGACATAATTGTAATAATCAACAACGTACCGCGTAGGGGAGTCGAACCCCTCTTACATGGATGAGAACCATGCGTCCTAGCCGATAGACGAACGCGGCATTTCGCCAACGGTTGGCCAAAAACTGGAGATAGTTTACGAAAAAAAAATCATCCTGTCAATTATACCTTTCCCTTTTCCGAATTAATTACCCTCGCTTGGCGGCACCTCATAATATGCTAAAATAAATTTTGCAATATCGGCAAACACAGGCGCGAGGGAATTGGACGCGTATTTATATGTTTGCGGTTTTTCAAGCTTTATAATCATCACAAATTTTGGATCTTCCACCGGCCCAAAACCGATAAACGAATGGATGGTTTCATCAATATACCCTCCGGGTCCGGGAATCTGCGCGGTTCCAGTTTTTCCCGCAAGATGATAGGCGCTAATGCCAAGCGCGTCATATCCATTTTGGACCACGCTCACAAGCATGCCGGTCAACAGAGCCGCCGACCGGCTCTGCAACACTTGCCGGACTTCCAAGGGCTGGGTTTTCTTCATTTTTCCATTAGGATATTCAATGCGGTCGACCACATAGGGCTTCATCAGCTTGCCTCCGTTTGCTATCGCGCCAAATGCCGACACCATTTGAAGCGGTGTCGCTGTAATGCCCTGGCCAAACGAAGCAGTCGCAGTGTAGCAATCAACCCGATCGCCTTTATTTTCCCAAAGAGTGCGAATCACTCCGGTATTTTCTTTGTCCAAATCGATTCCTTCTTTCACGCCAAAACCAAACCGTTCCACATACTCGCGAAAGACTTTTTTCCCGATCTTCTCCACCACAAATACCATTCCCGTATTGACAGAATTTTCCAGAACTTCGGTCATGGTTTGAAGGCCGTAACTTCGCTGTCCCGCGTTCATAATAGGTTTCGTGCATAATTCCGCTCTTGACCCGCTATCCACAAACGTCGTGTCCGGCGTCATAAAATCTTGATCGAGCGCCGCCGCCATGGCAATCGGTTTAAAAATAGAACCCGGTTCATACGGCGTAAAAATCGCGCTATTGTTATACACATCCACAGAGTCCGCTTTATTGTATTCGTTGGGGTCAAAATCGGGCAGAGAACACACTGCAAGAAGCGCCCCGGTGTGAGGGTGAGCAATAATGAGGGACGCACTCGCCGAACGTGTTTCTTCCATGGCCCGACGAAGGCGGTCGCACGCACGGTGTTGAAGCGTTCGATCAATGGTCAAAAAAAGATGTGCTCCGTCTTCTGCCGGCTGAAACGCATTCCGGAGAATCAAACTCCCGGTTGCGCTTTTAGCGGCCTCTAAAAAACCCCCGCTCCCCGCAAGCTCCTTGTCCCAATACCCCTCAACACCATACCGGCCGGCTTCATTTCCTTCGGCATCTTTTCCGACAAATCCAATGACGTGACTTCCGAGCGACCCTTCGGGATAAAACCGATACGATTTTCGTATAAAACCGATCCCGGGCAACGAAAGCGCCTCAACAGCTTCCTTGGTTGCCTCGTCAACTTTTTGTTCAACGGGCTCATACGGATCGGTTCGTTTATTAAGGGCTAAAAAAAGAGAAAACTTTTTTTCGTCATCATACAAAAAAATAGAAGACAGCTGTTCCGCCACGTTTTCGGCTGTGTCATCTGTGAGAATGGCGCGGGTGTCCGCAAAAACGACAAAATAGTCTTTATTCATTGCGACCGCATACGGGCCCCCTGTTCGAGAGTCTTGGAAAAAAATATTTCCGCGATTGGGAAATAATTTTGCGGCGACGGACTGTGTCCCTTCCGCAAGAGCCACATAGACCTCATGCCGCACAACCATAAGATCAAACAGGCGAACAGCGATAAGGAGCGCCATGCCATAAATCACCAACATAACGACGCCATGACGATTACGATCCCAAAAGCGAGCACCTGACGTTTTGGATCGTGTGGTGCGATATGACGAAGGAGTGTTCACAAAAAAAATTGTTATTTTCCCTTTTTTTTCATTTCCTTTTTGAGCGTGTTCCATTGCGACGACACAAGCGTCGTGATGAGAGACTGCACGTGTTCACTCAATTGATATGTATTCGCGTACTTCTTCACGGCGTCTTTTACCATGGTGACGTACGCGTTCTTTGTCATTTTTTCCCAGGCGTTCGATGCGGCAATTTTTTGTTTGACATCGTCGTACACATCTCCGGCATAGGACAATATCTTTTCTTTTGTCTCTTTGCCGTGTTTTGTGGTGTTGAGCCACATGAGGCCGGCGCCCAAGAGCCCGCCCATAATAAGGCCGCGCTTGAATTTTCCCATATATAAAAAATTAAGAATTATGTATCCGATTCCTGTGGCAAGGAATGATCTATAAAGTAATACCACCACTTTTTGTATGTTGGAATATGCGACGCCTCAACGCTCTCTGCCCCGTCACGCGTTTCTCCCCGGCTCTCTTTTGAGGAATCGGAAATAATGACAACCTCTTCCCCCGGTTTTTTCATGCCAAGCTCAACGCGCGCCGTATCCTCGACATATTTTTGACTGGTGACGTACGCCAAGAGACTGAGCGACTCTATCTTTTTTTGTTCCAAATTTTGAACATCCTCTTCAAGACGTTTGATTTCCTGGCGAATTTTATAATTTTGAAAATACGCCCGGCCAAAACCGAAAACAAAAAGAATGGCAATACTGAAAAGGACCAGAAAAAACGCTCGTGACTGGAAAAAACGGCGAAAAGACTGAAATTCTTGCTTCATAGTGCAAGTATACCAAACACAAACAGCGAAGAAAAGGGCGCACTACGTTCGATCATCATTATGTTGGGAAAGGGATGCAATGCGTTTGGCAACGCTCTTTTGAATATGGCGCAGGTCCTCCAATTCCAGCTCATACAATTTTTCAATAATTCCTTTGGTGAGATTCTGTCCAAAATCACGGGCGGCAGATGCGCAATAGTGTTTTCGTTGGGTCTGAATTTCTTGCTGAATATCCGCTGGATGTTTCATCTGTGCGATAACGACAGAAATTCCAGGAGTGGTGGTGTCGATGGTGACAGAACCATAGCGGAAAAGACTTCCCCAAAAACCGGTAACCTTTCCATAGACAGTTTCAATGTCGTCATAGGGCACGTCCGTAATGGTTTGTTCAAAAAAACTTTGATACGAGATATCCACAATACGATGCGTCGTAATAAAACAAATATTCCGCCGATACATAACCCACGTGCGGATAAGCAACAACAATCCAAGAGTTACCGAAGAAAAAAATATCGCCTGCCCCCACCAGCCTTTTTGAAAGAGCCAAAATAAAAAGAAAAAAGGCGCTACAAACAAGAGCCCAACCAAAAACCAAGACCAAAAAAAGATAAGCCCATAGCGTGAAGCCATACGGACAATGCGTTCTCCCGGCTGTAATTTTATTTTTGATGCTCGTGACATAGTTTTTTTCGCTTTTCGAGCGCTTGACGAACAATGGCGCGATCATCCCAGGGTATCTTTTTTCCATGGGCGACACACATTGCCTGTTCGCTCCCCTTTCCGGTGATCAACACCAAATCACCAGGAGCGGCCAGGCCGACTGCTTTCTCGATTGCGTCTCGTCTATCAAAAATTTTCCAGACAGACTTTCCTTCCTGTTTTCCGGTCTGCCGCACCGCCTCAAAGACGGTATTGATAATGTCAAGCGGATTTTCATCATAT
Source organism: Candidatus Magasanikbacteria bacterium RIFCSPHIGHO2_02_FULL_48_18 (assembly GCA_001784285.1). Lineage (GTDB taxonomy): Bacteria > Patescibacteriota > Patescibacteriia > Magasanikbacterales > UBA922 > UBA10181. The sequence continues at coordinate 49,160 of MFQC01000003.1, read as the reverse complement.
GGGTCTTCATCGGTAATAATGCACAGGTTCGCCCGCTCGCCAATATACGCGCCCAAAATCTGCCGCCTGGCCTTGTCCCTTCCTCCGCCGGTTGAACCAAACACGTGAATAATGCGTTTTGGCTCACGTTGTAGAACGACTCCATACAGCGCTTCCATGGCCTTTGGCTCAAACGCGTAGTCGACAATAACATCAAATCCAAAAGGCCGGGATTCTGCAATAAATTCTATCCGTCCGGGAATTTGTTCAAGAATTTTTGCTTTTTTTTGAAGGAGAGACGCCGAAACGCCCACTGTCTCGGCAACGGCAACCGCGGCAGTCATATTCATGGCATTGTGGCGGCCGAAAAGCGGCGTTTCAAAGCGTTTGTTTTGTATGAGGAAAGATATGCCATTTTTTTCTGTTTGTATGTTTGAAAGCTGAAAATAACCTATGGACAAGTCGGACGTTTTGCGCGTTCCAAACACATACCGCGCGTCAAACGAACCTGCGGACAAAAATTCCTCCGCTTCCGCGATGTCCCCATTGACAAAACACATCTTTTGGAGCGAAGTTGAATTCTTTTTTTTCAAATTGGGGAATCCAATCGTTTCCGCGTTCTTCCGGCCCGCTCGGTACCTGGCGGCATTGTAAAAAATATCCAATTTTGCTTGTTTGTATTTTTTAAAACTGCCATGCGACTCAATATGTTCCGGATAAAGATTGGTAAGAACCATCGCGTCATACGCAATCCACCGGTGGCGATGCTGGACGCGTCCTTCGGATGTGGTTTCTATAATCGCAATCTGGCACCGGCTCTCGACCATCTCGCGCAAATATTTTTGAATCTGCATTTTGCCAAGCATGGTCATTTTTTGGTCGTTTAAACGGTTTTTTCCTGCGATAGAAAAATCAATCGTGGACAACGACCCAACCACGTACCCGGCCGCTTCCAAAAATTGGCGCAACAAAAATACCGTGGTTGATTTTCCGCTGGTTCCCGTAACGCCAATGACAAATAATTTTTCGGAAGGATGCCGATAACGCATTGCCCCAAACCACGCGTAAAACAAATGACCAACATTCAATATGGATTTGGGAACAATTTTTTTAAGCAATGCCTTCATATGCCATACATCGCGTTATATCTCTTTTTCACGAAGTGCCAACTCATACACCACCAAGTCGAGCTTATGCGCGGCTTGTTTGGCCTGGTCAAACTTTGTCCGCAAATAACTGGTCAAATTGAACTCGATCAGTTCTCCAATAATGGCGCTCGCCGCCTCCTGGCACCGTCGTACCATGGCTCTGTCCTTCTCGCTCGCGGCCCGAATGGCAAAACGATATAATTCCCCTGGAACGTCACAGAGGCCGGCCAGATACACATCTGGGTCAACACGGATTGAGGAAATTTCACCCATTGGCTGTTTTTTGAGAAAATGCAAAAAAAGCGACGCTTCCACAAATTCTTCAACGGCCGCTTTGTACGAGCCTTCATCCATTGCTTGGGTCTGCTTCTCATATTTTTTTTGAATGCCCTTCAAAATTTTTTCAATTGCATGAGTTGCTTCTCCCGCAACGGCCATATCCCCCCTTTGCATTGAAAAAATCGCCCGCTTTGCCATATGGAGAGCGGTATCCGACTCATGGATGACATCGTGCCGTATGGCCTGATATGCATGAAGGTGGGTTCGCATTTTTTTGAGATATGATTTTTGCAGTATCATAGACGATGAACAAAAATAAAAAAATTATGTTGCTTGAAGTGATGAAACTGTGTGTTTTTTGGACACCAAAAATAAATACTTCATGATTTCAATGAGAAATAGATTGACAAAACCAAAAAGGATCAAAATTTTCCAATCGGAAAATGAAAGAGGCACGGTCCTCAATAATGTTTGAAACAGAGGGATATACACCGCGCCAATCAGCAAAAACCAGCCGAACAGAATGGAAAAATTGAGAAAAATATTATCAAAGGGATTCATTTGCCACAACATGCGACGCCGACTTCGAACGGCATAGATATACAACAGCGGCGCAATAGCCAAACCGACAAACATAAGCGTACGGATGCGCGCAATATCGTCAATCGTGCTGACAAAATAAAAGAAAAGGCCCAGCAAAACAAAATTTGAAAAAAGTGTAATCACGACGATCATTATTTTCATTTCTCGGTCCAGGATGGATTCCCCTCTTTTTCTCGGACGATCCTTCATGTTTTCTTTTTCACTCTTATCAAACGCAAGAGCCATGGCAGGAAACGCGTCTTCAATTATATTCACCCACAAAATTTGAACCGGCAAAACCGGAAGCGGAAGGCCGGCGAGAATGCTCCCGCCAATCAAGACCACCTCGGCAAGGCTCCCGGACATAAGGTACAAAAGTACTTTTTTGATATTCTGATAAATGCCTCTTCCTTCTTCGACGGAAGCGACAATGGTTTCATAAGAATCGTCAAGAAGCACAATATCCGCAATTTCTTTTGCCACATCGGTTCCCGAGCCAAGCGCGACACCAATATCCGCGGCTTTGAGCGCGGGCGCGTCATTGACACCATCGCCTGTCATAGCCACCACGTTCCCATTTTTTTGAAGGGTTTGGACGATGCGAATTTTATGAACTGGGTCCACTCTGGCAAACACAGAAACTTTTTCAACCACAACGGTGAGTTCGTCATCGCTCATCTGCCCCAAGCGGAGGCCATCACAAACAAATTCCGCCCCATGCGGAAGGCCAATAGAAGCGGCGATTGATTGGGCTGTATGGACGTGGTCGCCTGTAATCATAATGGTCCGAATGCCGGCTTTTTTTGCTTTTTCAATAGTTTCTCGAACGCCCAAACGGATTGGGTCGGATAAACCCGCTAATCCAACAAAAACCAACTCAGATACAGAACTGTTGGCAAGTTCCTTTCCGGCTGTTTTTTCTTCTTTATATGCGATGGCAATCACGCGAAGACCCTGATCGGTGAGAGAGACTATCTGGTCCTTTATCCATTGCTGTTTTTTATCCGTCATAACCTGTTTTTTTCCTTTTGATTGAATAGATACACACCGGCCGAGTATGACTTCGGGCGCTCCTTTGACATAGATAAACAACGCGCCATCAGCGCGATGGCGGGTGGCAATATATTTTTGTTCACTGGTAAAAGGAATATGGCCGGAGCGAGGAAATACGGACTCCATCTGTTCTTTTTCTATGCCCACAATTCGACCGGCTTCTAAAAAAGCAACGTCCGTCGTATCGCCCACAAACTGAGGCACATTGCCATCGTTATCACCTGTCTCGAGCATGGCGTCATTCGTCATAACGCCAATTTTTAACGCAAAAAGCGCGTCTTCATGCCGATCCGCTTTGCTGACATGGAGTGTCTTCACTTCATCAAAATCCAAATCGTCGTGCATAGTAATGATCTTCGTCACACGCATGATTCCTTCCGTAATCGTTCCGGTTTTATCGGTGCAAATCACATTGACCGAACCGAGGGTTTCGGCGGCAACCAATTTTCTTACCAAAGAACGGCGCTTTAAAATATGCCGCATTCCGATCGCTAAAATAACCGTGAGCGTAATAGCCAATCCTTCCGGAATAGCGGCGACGGCTATGGCGACCGAAATTTGAAACGCCTCAAAAAAAGAATGCAGACCATTCGAGAAAAAAATATTGAGAAAAAAAATGATGCAAGAAAAGAAAAGAACCACGATACCGATTTTTTGGCTCAACCGATGGAGCTGGGTCTGAAGCGGTGTTTTTTCTTCAGCTGTTTCTTGAACCAACGAAGCAATCCCGCCAATTTGCGTTTTGGGGCCGGTAGCGGTGATGAGCGCCGCCGCATTGCCATTCACCACAACCGTCCCGCGAAATACCATATTTTTTTGGTCTGCAATGGGCGTGTCTTTTTTAAGTGTGGTCTGCATTTTTTTTACGGCAACAGACTCTCCAGTAAGCGATGCTTCATTGACTTGGAAATGAACGCATTCAAGAATTCGCCCATCGGCCTGAATTTTGTCGCCGGCATCTAAAAAGAGAATATCGCCCGGTACGATATCGTCGCTCGGAAGAATGTGTTTATGCCCATCTCGAAGGACCACGGCGTGATATTCAACCATGGTTCGAAGTTTTTGTAGCGCCTGATTGGCCTTATTTTCTTGGAAAAAACCAACAAGGGTATTGAGACAAACAGTAATCCCAATCACCACCATATCCACCATCTCCCCCAAAAGAGCGCTCACCACACCGGCAAGGACCAAAACAATAATCAATGGACTGCGGAATTGATCAAAAAAAATGCGAACTTGTGTGGTCGCTTCGTGTGAGGGGGGAAGAACATTGGCTCCGTGCATTGTACGGCGCTTTGTCGCTTCTTCGGTTGTCAAACCATTCTTGGACGTCTGGAAATCCCGAAAGAGCTGTGATATACTGGATGCGTAAAAATCCATAGAATATTGACGTTTTGAGATGGGTAGTATACCATATTCCAGGAGTTTTGAAACAATCAAATGACCCTGTAGCTCAGCTGGTAGAGCAGCAGCCTTTTAAGCTGATGGTCGTGGGTTCAATCCCCACCGGGGTCACAATTTTTTTAACTGTGTCGGCCAATCTTCATAATTACGCCGAGTAAATCCATACTTATCCGGTCAATGCGTGGAGAATACGGAATATATCTTCTTCTTTGGCGCACGGCATAAGGACAGAAAGTTTGTCCACCATGGTCTTTTGCCGGGGTGCGTCTTCCAGTAGCTGGCGGATCACTTTCGCGAGTTGGTTGCCGTCACTGGTTCGTTCATTCAGACATAAAACCGCGCCCTGATCTTGCAGAAATTGAACATTTTCGTCTTGATGCCCGGGTTTTGGAATAAGAATAGCCGGCTTGCCAAACGCGGCAATTTCGGTAATCGTGCCAAATCCGCCCCGAGAAATAATAATATCAGCCGCGGCATAGGCGTCTTTCATTTCATTGGTGAAAAATTGGTAGACATGATAATCCCGGGCATGCTTTTGCGCGCGCTCGGCCAACTCTTGCGACCGTTCTTTTCCGGTAAGATGAATCACCTGCGCTTTTCCGGTCAACTGACCCACCGCTTCCACAATTAGCTGGTTTACACGCTGTGATCCAGTGCCGCCGCCGGTCGCAAAAATAACAGGCATGTCGTCTTTCAGTTGAAGCCGTTTTCTCCCGTCTTCTTTTGTGGCTTGAAACAATGACGGCCGCACTGGGTTGCCGAGCCACTCGGTCTTTTTTTTGTTGAATGAAATCACTTGCCTTTTGAGCGCAGTTGTTATTTTTGTCGCAAATGGCGCTATAAGTTTGTTGGCAAGACCAATGCGAACATCCTGTTGGTGCACCCAACACGGGATACCCAGCACCCAGGCCGCGCAATGCAATGGAACAGAAATAAAAGCACCGGCGGTAATGCATACATCCGGCTTCTCTCGCCACAGCAACCGAAGCGATTGAAAAAAACCAATAATAACGCGGACAATATCAACAACATTCCAAATGGAAATATAACGCCGAAACTTGCCGGATGACAGTGTTATAAATGGTATCCCCTGCTCTTTGACAATAGCCGCTTCCGGCCCTCGTTTTGTTCCAACCCATCGATATTCTATATCAGGGTGCACATGTTGCAGCATTTCGCGCATGGCAAGAAGCGGTGTGACGGGGCCCAATGTTCCCCCGCCGGAAAAAAAAATTTTCATACTATTATTGCATCTTGGAAATTACAATCTCACCGCATGCCTGCTCACGTTCATGACAATCCCCATGGCCGCAAGGGTAATCGCAAGCGCGGTTCCTCCATGGCTCACAAATGGAAGCGGCACGCCGGTTAAAGGCAAAACGCCGACAATCGAACCGATATTCAAAAAAGATTGCGCCAAAATCCACACAATGATTCCTCCCACCAAAAAACCAGCGTTTGCGTCGGGGACCGATTTTGCAAGCGTTAATCCCCGGTGGGCAACATATACCAAAAGAACCAGATAGAGTATGGAAATGACAAAACCCATTTCTTCGGCGATAATCGCAAAAATGCTATCCGCGTGAACCTCCGGAAGATACTGAAATTTTTGCCGTGAATTATTATACCCCAATCCAAACAATCCGCCCGATCCCACCGCTACAAACGCCTGATTAATTTGATACCCAATGCCTTTTGGGTCGAGTTCAGGGCGTAAAAATGTCATAAGGCGCTCGGTTCGATAGGGAGCCGCGATAATCATTACTGCCAGCCCGGCAAGCGCAAGGCCGGCGAGAAATGTCATGTGCGTCATTTTTGTATTTGCAAAAAAAAGAAGCCCAAAGAAAATAGCGAACAAAATAGAAACAGTGCCGACATCCGGCTGAAGAATAACAAGCCCGATGGGAATCATGCCGAGAAAGACAGCGGGCAAAAATCCATGTTTCCAATCCTTCATTGTCGATGCCTTTTTTGAGAGCCACGACGCAAAAAATATAATCATGGCAAGTTTGGCGAATTCGGCGGGCTGGAACGAATATGATCCAATAACGAGCCAGCTATGAGACCCGGTATTGAGCGAAGAGCCAATGCCGGGAATAAAGACTGCAAGAAGCAAAATCAACGACCCCAAAAAAATGGGGAGCGCATATTTTATAAGCGTCGTATAGGAGAATTTGCTCAAAAAAAGAAAAAATATCATGCCGGGGAGAACGCCAAACAGCAATTGCCGTTTAATAAAAAAATATTGATCCTGAAATCTCTGCAACCCAACAGGAGCGCTCGCCGAACTCAGCATAATAAGTCCAAACACAAGAATCATGAGAACAGAGACAAAAAGAACGATATCAATTTTTCCCGATTGTTTCATGTGTGAAGAAATCATACGCGCCGCCTAGACATTCAATGAAACAATAAGAAGCGCCGAAAGAAATAAAAAAATTTGGCAGATCACGGCGACCGCATTTGCAATTTGCGCGATAAATGGATCCTTATGGAAAAAAAACCAACCGAAAAACGAGTTGAAAAGAAAAATTCCAAGACCGAGCAAAGGAAGATAAAAAACCTTATACCACGAACCAATCAAATCAACGCCGTATAAAATATTATAATGCAAAAAAACAGGCTCCGTCTGGGGGCGGATATTCCACACAATCCAAACCCATGTGGCAATATTGAGCGCTCCGGCAATGGAAAAAAAAACAATATTGGAAGGATATTTGATATACAGTTTGAGGGGGTACCATTTAGACATACTCTTTGCTTCAATTTTCAAATTATATTGTGAACATTGGCACTTGAAAATTATTCCAATTATAGGGTAAAACGCCGGTATTGACAAGAAAAAAAGAGCCGTGTATACTTCCGAACGAAATAAACATACCTCTATGGCACATAAGAAAGCGGGCGGCTCTACCCGGCTTGGCCGAGATTCAAAACCAAAGTATCTTGGCACCAAAGTCGGCGACGGTCAAAATGTTCGCCCGGGACAAATCCTTGTCCGCCAGCGCGGAACAAAAATATTCCCCGGAAAAAACGTAAAAAAAGGAAAAGATGACACCCTCTACGCGCGTATTGCCGGGATGGTGAAATTTATACAAAAAAAACAGACTCGTTTTGACGGATCGCTCAAACCACGAAAAATCGTACAAGTGGTGAATACCGAGAAAACGGCATAATACGCCGACGCTCAAAAACAAACCCCCGGACTTGAATGGCCGGGGGTTTTGTATTCCAAACTGAGAAATGGTATAGTAACAATCATTCTATGAGAATATTCTTCGCATGAAACTCTTCTTTTTCAATGTTATTGGCACAACCGTCATACAAATTGTAGGACTTCTCGGCACCTTTTTTTTTATTGGTTTTCTGCTTTCAAAAATCCAGGAGCGCACCCAGCAAGCATACCGCGCCGTTGTCGGATGGAAAGGAATCCTGTGGACCGCGTGGTTTGGCACGCCGCTCCACGAATTCGGCCATATCATTTTTGCAAAGATCTTCCGTCATCGTGTTGAAGAAATATCGCTCTTTCGGCCAAATAAAACAACCGGAACGTTGGGCCATGTCAGCCATTCATACAATCCAAAAAGCCTGTACCAGCAAATAGGAAATTTTTTTATTGGCGGCGCGCCGATGATTTTTGGCGTCCTCTTGCTTTCTTTTTTGGGATATATTCTTCTTCCAGACGGAAAAACGCTCTTTTCTCCTCTGGTGGCAATTGACGAGCCAATGACCGTTGCCGCGCTTTTTCTCTTTATACGCCATATTCTGGCCATTTTTTTTGACCCAGCATCTCTGACACGTTGGCATTTTTGGCTTTTTTTGTATGTGTCATTTTGTGTTGCCACGCATATCGCGCCAAGCAAAGAAGACCGGTCCAATATGTGGAAAGGCCTCGGCTGGATTATTGTTCTTCTGTTTTTCATCAATATGATAACGCTTTTGTTTGGGCAGGATATTACCACTCGTGTTCTTGCGCTTCGCGCGTATACGGGCATTATGATTGGCATGTTTGTGTACACGCTTTTCATCGCGCTATTTCATTTTCTTTTGGTCTGGTGCGTCTTTGCTCCGATACGATTGATTCAAAGAAAAAGACATAAACGAATTGTTCTGTAGATATGCTCAAAGAAAAAACTACAGCACGGGTGCTGTCAAAGACAACCAAAGAACTCATCACCGTTCCATTATAATCCGGAGCGCATAGTGCCATACATAATTTCAATTCTCCGGCATTCCATGGCAACGCGTTCTCCATCATATTCCCCCGCATGCGCCGCCACGCTTTTGTAGAGCGGCGCTTTTTGATCCAAATGAAGATGTATCTCAAGCCCGCCGTCCTTTGGCCGAGTATAGGCATGAAACCTCGGAAACCGCGCTCCGGAAAGATGCCGCGCATAACTCGTTTTTCTCTCTCGGTTTATCAGTTCCCCATAGCCAAATCGGCGAAGAAGATTCCGAGGATTCATTGGAAGCGGTCCTGAAAGAAAAAGCGTCATAAACGGTGCCCGCGATATTCAAATATATCAAAATAATAATACGAGAATAAAAAATGATAGGATTGTTCTTGGATTTCTCGCAACGATGCCGGTACAAACCCTTCATGGTGCCGATCAAAGATCAGGTACCGCGGCGGATGAAGAGTTATATCGCTCACGACGCGATTTGCGACGCGCTTTGAACCAAAAAAATACGGCAGAAAAAATTTGCTTGGAGACGCGCGTCCCGCGTACGCATATAATTCATTCCTTTCCTGACTCACCAAATATATCCGTTCATCCGATTTTGTGCGGGAAAAAAGCCATGATCCGAGTATTTCGGTTTCTCGGACAGGATACAATGCATCATATTGAAAAAAAAATGAAATTGATTGATAGGGAAACCACAGAATAGACAACGCCGAGACAATAAAAATCAAGAATTCATCTTTTTGGAATGGAAAGAGCAATTTCCACTCAAGCATTGCCCTCACGGCCAGAGCCGCAAGAAGAGAACAAACCGGTAATAGTTGTTTTAATTGGTGAGGAAAATAAAATCCTGACGTATTTGTTGCAAAAAAATCAAGTCCGAGCCAAAAAAGCAGTAAAAAAACCGGCACCCCTTTTCGCAGAAAAAAATCTTTTTTCAAAAAAAAGAACGCGAGAAACGGATAAAAAAAGACAAACGAACTCAAAACAAAAACATCGGTAAATTCCTGCAATCTGAAAGACAGCGATGCCGCGCCGCCGGTCGTGATCAATATCGTCCATGCGCCGGAAAGGTAATCAAAAACACCGACGCCCGCAAAAAGAAGCGGCAAAATGGAAAGCACGGTGCCAAAAAAAATACCTGCGCCATACACCGCCAATGTACAAATCCACTGCGTCTTCTTGCCGAATGAATAGGCAAACAAAAAAGGAATTATGGCGACCGCGGTAAATAGGGCGACTTGTTTCATCGCAATTGCGAAGGCCATAGAGACCCCAATGACAAAGGTCATGCGGTGTTTTTGTTTTTCCGGTCTCTCTGCATAGTGAAACAAAAGAAAAAAGGCGAGGACAGAAAAAAAGATCATGAACGTCTCGGTTTGAGCCGGAAATTCGCCGTCAAGACTGAGCCATGCGGCCGAAAGGCCAAAAAAAAGCATAGCGAACCTCGCCGTTATTTCATCAAAAAGTTCCTTGCCAATCGCGTACAAAAGTACGCTGGTCGCGAGCGTCACCGCAATGCCAATGGCCCGGACAAACCAAATGTCGGTCCCAAAAAAAACATGCGAAACAAAAAAAAGATAAAAAATCCCTGGAGTTTTATTTTCCACTGTTCCTTGGTACGGCGGCTCATCATACGTGTGCCACGTCTGCGCAACCTGCATCCAAATTCCTTCGTCATTAAATAAAACGGGTACCGCAAATCCCGCAATCGTTACAATAATGGTGAGACACACGCCAATACCGGTAAAATACAAAACCGAAGCAATTATTTTCGTCATAGAGACCTGAGACGTCAGACGCCCGTCACAGTTGGAAGGCTCGTACCCCAAGCACGGCATCGTATGCGACGTCTATTTTCCAAGAACAACAAAATCAATAAAATTCCGGGCCAACTTGTTTGATTCCGGCGTTTCCGGGCAGGTATCAATAATATGCTGAAGCACATTTTTGGATTTTTCGTCATCAAAATAACGGGTAATATATCGCTCCAATTTTGATATGAGGTCTGTACGATCCAATTCCGGATGAAATTGAAAGGCATAAAACGGCTTTCCCACACCTTGAAAGGCGTGAACCGGGCATAAATCGGAATATGCCAACAGCACGCATCCCGGCGGGAGGCCATCGGCGCGCTTTTTATGAAATGAAATCACCATAAAAGAAGGCGGCAGTCCCCGAAAAAGCGGGTCTCGCCGAGCGGCGTCGGTAAGATGAGTAGGATAATATCCTTCCTCCATGTGTTCCTTATCGAGAATAATCCTTCCTTCAAGCGCCTCGAGTGAAACCAAAAAACCCATGCACGACACAAAGGTTGGGACAGATTGTTCAAAACAATGGCGGACCAATTTTTTTGCATTTGCAATCCACGGATATTCGTTTGGGTCCAATATCGTCGCTTTCTCCGGGTCGTCACTCGATCCTCCGGCGATAAGAGCGTCGCACGCGTTGATTTGGCCTACATCAAAAAAGGGTTGTTCAAATACGTTCCAAACCAAAAATTGTTCCTTTGTGAGATCCATCATACGGGCAAAGCCCGCCAACTCTTCCTCTTGCGTGGCCTTGTCTTTTCTCATCTGCATGTAAAAAATACGAAGATCATTTCGTTCTTTTTTATTTATTGGATTCATAAAAAAAAATACTCACAAAACATATAGGCCGGAGTGCCATATGGCGGGACGCAGACGAATAAATGACGGATCCAAGTATACCGAAAAAAAGGTGCTCTGTCCAATATGACGAAACGTCCAAAACAAAAATCAAGGCTGCCGTTCTTCCCAAAAGATGTCCGTATCATTCACGAGCCGCATCACGGTTTCGGTATATGCATCCTTCACCAAAGGGTCGAGCGGACGAAAGCCATACCAGAATGTAAAGGCATAGGGCGGAACAGTTCCATGAACAATGCCATCACGATTGATAAAATTGATCCCTCCCAGACATTTGGTGACGGCATTGTTTGGGTGCCGCTCTGAAAAAAGGCTGGTCCCCAAAAATGTTTCCGGCGGGTCAAATGATGCTCCTTCAACGAGTTGAAGAAGGGTTGGCGCAATATCAATGTGGCTTGCAATATCCTGGACAACTCCCTCAGGCATGCCGGGAACCGACAAGACAAAAGGAATGCGATTGTAACGATAATAATTTTCCAGGGTTGGCCGTGGAAAATTATAATACCGATGATCTCCGTAGATAACCACGATTGTGTTATCCAAAAGATTTCGTTTTTTTAATCCGTCAAACAATTCTGCAATCGCGGTATCGACCGGATTCAAAAATCCAAGATAAAAACGGAGAGCGTACTCGTCCAATTCCGACTCTTCAATAAGAGACGGTTCAACCGGCCCGTCGAAAGAACGAATCTGCAAACCATAGGCCTTTTGAAATAATTCGACCATTGACGGCTCATGCGGCGTGTGGGATGTGTAGCTCATCACATAGCTCAAAACCGGCGTATCGGATGCCGCCATTCGGTCGAGGGCATCATCAAGAACGAGATTATCCGGTTCTCGGTCACGAAAATACGGCACAAAAAACAATTCATCAAACCCCCATGCCGGTGCAAGCACATCGCGATTCCAAAAAGCGGAAATATTGGAATGAAACATGCGGGTTGCATACCCATAGCGCTCTTTGAGCAGTGCCGGAAGACAGGAATAATTGGTTTCTTGTGCCGTTGTCCCTTCGCGAGAATCCGGATAAACGCCGCACAAACCGACAAATTCCGCGTCAATCGTATGGCACCCGGTTGCATAAAAATCGGATACGGTGATACCGTGTTTTATTGTCTCAGACAAAAAAGGCATGACACTCGGCGTTTGCTCTATGGCCCAGGAAGGAATGGATTCCAGTTGAAAAATAAGAATATGCGGCGGCTGACCGAATGCCGGGGGGACGACCGATTGTTGGATAGGACCTGCCGCAAGATGAAACAATTGTGTTTGGTCTGCCCGTATTTTTTCAAGAGTTGTCGGGAGCCCAGGATCGGAATCGAAAGACACAGACGAAGAAGGGCTGGCCATGCTCTCCGATGTTTTTGCCTGCGCCACCTGATACAAATGATCGCGACTAAAAAAATCCGAATAGATCATATCGTACATATGCCCGGGCAATCCCTTGGCGCTCATATAGACAATCTGATTCCACCAGTCAGAATCTGGAAAACGATGGAAGTGGCCGATCAATACAAACGCGAACGCCTGGCTCAAAAAAAACAAAAAGGCAATACCCCCAAACGCGGCAACCGCATGTTTTTTTTGCACAGGAACACCATGAAAAAAGACAGGCCCGGACTTTGTTTTTTGAGTGTAAAAAAAGACGACAAAAATAAAAAACAAAAACAACACAATAGCGGCGGCATAAAGCCACAGCGGGATCAGCCGATAATACTCTGCCACAAAAGACGCGAGCGTTCCTGCCGGCGCAATACTTCCCTGCGAATGAGACGCGGTAAACGCGTGAAATACGGATGCGTGGCCAAAATTGATCAAACTGTAGAGCAAAAATCCTCCAAACAAGAGGCAGACCGTTGCACGCCAAAAAAGAGACGAATGAAGCGCGACTAAAAATGACAGGCCCAATGAAAAAAAGAAAAGGAACGCAAGGGAAGTAAAAGAAAATGACAGGGACAACGCACGGTAATAAAAAAAGAAATACCCTCCCTGAAGGGCAAAAATACTTAAAAAAAACAAAAAAAATCGAAAGGAGAAAATTCGTCTCATGGAAAGAGGTGCTTCACGCCGCCTTATGGAGACGCAATAGTAAAGACTAGAGATAAGAATACCATGGTGAGCTTCTTTATTCAATAAAACCCCCTGATTGAATATTCCACAAGCGTTTATAGACGCTTTTTTTCTTTCTCAACAATTGCGCATGAGTCCCTTCTTCTACAATTTTTCCCTTATCAATCACAATAATGCGATCCATTTTCATAATGGTCGACAACCGATGCGCAATTACTGCGACCGTCTTCCCTTTCATGAGCGAAACCAACGCATCTTGAATAAGCTTTTCTGATTCAGAATCCAAACTTGAGGTGGCTTCATCGAGAATTAAAATGGGCGCGTTTCGCAAAATCGCTCGCGCAATCGCAACGCGCTGTCTCTCTCCTCCGGATAATTTTACTCCGCGTTCTCCCACATAGGTGTCGTAGCCGTCGGAAAATTCAGTAATAAATTCATGGCAATGCGCCAATCGCGCGGCGAGGATGACCTCTTCTTCGGTGGCATCCGGCTTTCCATATCGAATATTTTCTTTGAGCGTTCGGTGAAATAACAATGGATCCTGCGGAACGAGACTGATATTATCCCACAAGCTCTCCAATGTTACTTTGGTAATATGTTGGTCATCAACCAAAATTCTTCCTCGCGTCACATCATGCTGGCGTAACAGCAATTTGATAACGGTTGATTTTCCTGCGCCCGACGGACCGACCAACGCAACGCGCTCCCCCGCATGAATATCCAAACACAAATCCTTGAGAATAGAGCGTGTTTTGTGGTAATGAAAAAAAACATGATCAAACCGGACCGCTCCCCCGAGAACAGAAAGCGCTTTTGCGCTCTTGGCCGAGGCAATTTCATGGGGCATGTCGAGAATTTCGGTCATTTCTTTTGCATCGGCGATATCTTCAAAAAAATATCGGATCATCTTTCCAAAGTCCCACACGCGATGAAAAATCATAAGGAGATATGACTGGATCAACACAAAATCGCCAATAGTAAATTGTCCTTTTTGCCACAACACAATGCCAATATAAAATGCGGAAAGTTCAAGGCCCATCATGAGTAAACCCTGGATACCTTCAAATGCCACGTCCAAATTCCATGTAAACATGCGCCATTTCCGAACAATTTGGTTGACATCCCAAAAACTCGTTTTTTCGCGCTCAAGACCGCCAAAAAGTTTGATATTGGCGTTATTGGTAATGGAATCGGCCAAAAAACCGGTTGCCCTGCTTTCTGCTTCACTGCGAATGGTATCATACCGAAACTTATACTTGCTGATAAAAAAATTCACAGCCAAAAAAGAAATTGTCCACAAAAGAACAATGAGCCCAAGCAGGCGGTGAGTATACAAAAGCACGGCGGTAATCAAGGTAATGGTGGTAATAAGCATGACGCCATTCCATATCAGCCGGTCGGCCATGTTTTCAAAACTGCGCGTGAATTTATTCACCCGCCGCACGAGAGAACCCACAAAATTGCTTTGGAAAAAACCGAAAGAATGCCGATGAAGATAGTCAAAGCATGTGTGGTATAAATCGCGAATAACGGTGGGCTGAAAATAATTGTTCGAAAATCCCGTGATGCGTTCCAACACCCAGTACACGGCAAACAAAACCGCGATCCACCCTAAAATAGCAAAGAGTTGGTTGGCAACTTCTACAACCGATATTGAAGCATCGGACAACAGATCAAAAAATTCCTTAAAAAACAAAGGAATAACGACGTCAACAGCCGTCCAGGCGATGCGAGTGAACAAAATAACAAAAAACAGCCACCGATATTTCCGAACGTGGGCCCAATAGATTGAAAACGTTTTTTTGGTGATTCGATCCATATCAATACCCGCCTTGTATACAGAATACGCCCTTCTTTGAGAGAGGGTCGCATAAAGTAGACGGTTGAGCCAAAAAATTGTTACAGACAAAGACTTCCCCCCCTTTTAAAAAGATATGCACTGAAAAATTTTACCCACATTGACTCCTCTTCTTTGGAAGAGTATACTATTGCAATTCTTTCATATTTTTTACTCTTTAATCCATGCAGTATGGACATAAAAAAGACCTGTCTTGTCTCAGATTATATGCGCGACACGGTTGTGACGGTTGACGAACATGCCACGTTTCGTGATGCGCTTGAGACCATGATCCAACATCATACCAATGGAGCGGTGGTGGTGAACCAACAAAAAAAAGTCAAAGGAATGCTCTCATCCTGGGACCTCATTGAATACCTCGTTCCGGATTATTTGGAAAAGGACAAACATTTGGCGGCATTTGAATCTGCTGACGTGTTTATGAAACGTATAGTAGAAATCCAAAATGACCCAATCACAAAATTTGTTACCAGCCATGTCCATTCCATTCACGCAAAGGCTTCGATTATGGAAGCGGCAACCCTTTTGTCAGAATTTAAAATCCGCCAGCTTCCCGTTATCAATAATGAAGGAACGCTTATTGGATATATCAACCGAACGGATATAAAACATGCCATGGGCGATGTCCTCGGTATTCATGATTAATCGGATAAATTTGCTATGGAAATACAATTTTTGATCGCCATTGGTCTTTTTGTCGGGACATATGCGATCATCATCTCTGAAAAAATTCACCGAACCATTATCGCGCTTGCCGGGGCAATGACCATGGTCATTGTAGGTATTATCAACCAAGAGCAGGCCATTGAGGGCATTGATTTCAATACGCTCGGTCTTCTTATTGGTATGATGGTTATTGTCGGAATAGCCAAGGATTCAGGGCTATTCCAATATGTCGCGATCACTGCCGCAAAATTGGGGAAAGGGAAAACACTGCCCATCTTTATCCTCCTTGGTATTATCACCGCAACGTTCTCCGCGTTTTTGGATAACGTGACCACGGTGCTTTTACTTGTTCCCGTGTCTTTTGTGATTGCAAACAATCTCAACATCAATCCCAAACCAATTCTCATTGCAGAAATCCTTCTTGCCAACATTGGCGGCACAGCGACGCTTATCGGCGACCCGCCCAACATTCTTATCGGAAGCGCCTCTGGCTTGACTTTTAATGACTTTTTAGTCCATTTGGCGCCGATTGCCTTTTTGGTTGGATGTGTCACTATTGGATTATTGGTTTTTTGGTACCGCAGAGAATTAATATCCTCAAAAGAAGCGGCTGAAAAAATTATGAAATTCAACCCGAGAGAAACCATCACTGATAAGCGACTCCTAATAAAATCACTCATTGTTCTTGGACTCGTCCTTGTTGGATTTATCACCCACAACACCACGCATATTGAAGGCGCGACGATTGCGTTGTCCGGGGCGGCGCTCCTCCTGCTCCTCACCCTCAACGATCCGGAAGAACACCTCCGAGAAGTGGAGTGGACAACAATTTTCTTCTTTGTGGGATTATTTGTTCTGGTGACAGGACTCGAACATGTGGGGGCCATCAACATCATGGCCGAAAAATTGCTGGCCTACACCGGAGGAAACGAAACAGTGATGACCTTGTCTATTCTGTGGGGGTCTGCCATATTTTCGGCAGTGATTGACAATATCCCCTATGTTGCGACCATGATACCATTGGTGCAGGAAATCGGCGCCCTTACAGGAATTGGCCTTGCTCCACTGTGGTGGGCGCTCGCGCTTGGCGCGGATATTGGAGGAAATGCGACCATTGTGGGCGCATCCGCAAATGTCATTGTGAGCGGTATGGCGGAAAAACAAAACCAACGCATTGGCTTTATGGAATATATGAAAGTCGCGATGCCGATTACATTCGTCGGGCTTGTGTTGTGCACCATCTATGTGTACTTCCGATATCTTATCTAATCCCAGACGTTCACATTTGATGAAACTAAACAATCCTGTGCATACTCTGCCCAGGATTTTTTGTTTCAAGGATATTATTTATTTTTTACTTTCGATACTTTTTCCCTACTCGAATCCTATTCATTTCACGGTCAATAATCGCCTGCAACTTAGCAAAATCCACATCCTGGCGATTTTTTGTCTCGCGCATTTCTTTTTCTGCCCGCTTTCGCGCTTCTTCCGCGCGTTCAATGTCAATCTCTTGCGCTCGTTCAGCATTATCCGCAAGGATAGTGACCGTATCCCCCGCTACCTCAACACATCCGCCCCAAACGGCAAACATGTGATTGCCTTCGCGGTCGTTCAATCGCAACTCTCCCGGGGCGATAACCGAAACCAAAGGAATATGGTGAGGAAGAATGGTAATTTCTCCGCTCATTGTAGGAAGAGAGACGCTCAGGACATCATCCTCGTAAATCACTTTTTCAGGAGTTGCAATGCAAAATTTCATATTATGCCTTTACGTCATCAATGTTTCCTTTCATATAAAATGCTTGCTCCGGCATATCATCGTGCTTGCCAACCAAAATTTCACGAAAACCTCGGACAGTTTCTTCGCGTTTTACATAGGCCCCCTCCATGCCGGTAAACTGTTCGGCGACAAAGAATGGCTGGCTCAAAAACTTTTGAATTTTTCTCGCACGCTGAACGGCGAGTTTGTCGACATCGGACAATTCTTCCATGCCGAGAATGGCAATAATATCCTGCAAATCTTTATATCTCTGCAATACTTGTTGGACCTCGCGCGCCGTCCGATAATGCTCCTCCCCAACAATCAATGGATCAAGAATAGTGGAGCTTGAATCCAATGGATCCACTGCCGGATAAATACCCAGCTCCGAAAGAGATCGATTGAGCACAACCGTAGAATCCAAATGCGCAAACGTCGTCGCTGGCGCCGGATCGGTCAAATCATCGGCCGGAACATACACTGCCTGGACAGAGGTAATGGATCCTTTATTTGTGGAGGTAATACGTTCTTGAAGCGCGCCCATTTCCGTGGCCAAGGTCGGTTGGTACCCGACAGCGGACGGCATACGGCCCAAAAGCGCGGAAACTTCGGACCCTGCCTGGGTAAACCGAAAAATATTATCAATAAACAACAATAAGTCACGCCCTTCCTCTTCTCGAAAATATTCTGCCATTGCAAGCGCGGTCAAAGCCACGCGTGCGCGGGCTCCCGGCGGTTCGTTCATTTGGCCAAAAACGAGCGCCGTCTTTGCCAACACGCCGGATTCTTCCATTTCTCGATATAAATCATTTCCTTCTCGGGTGCGCTCACCGACACCGGCAAACATGGAATATCCGCCATGTTCTTGCGCGATATTACGAATCAATTCTTGAATAATCACAGTCTTTCCCACACCGGCTCCGCCAAATAAACCAATTTTCCCGCCTTTCAAAAAGGGACAAATCAAATCAATGACTTTAATGCCCGTTTCAAGAATTTCAGACGTCGTGGACTGCTCCAAAAATTCAGGAGCAGGCCGATGAATCGGATACTGTTTTGTGGCCCCGCTCTTTCCTTTTCCATCAATCGGATTGCCCACCACGTCAAACATTCTCCCCAAGGTTTCCGGGCCGACAGGAACAGAAATGGGCGCGCCGGTGTCCACGACCGACGCTCCGCGCTCCAGGCCATCGGTTGTGCTCATAGCAATGGTTCGAACCACATTGTTGCCAAGGTGTTGTTCCACTTCCAGCACTAACGTCTCCCCATTTGGACGCTTGGTTTCAAGGGCTGAATAGATGGTTGGAAGCGCCTCTTTGAATTGAACGTCGACGACGACACCGATGATTTGTGATATTGTGCCTGTATTCATATGATATATAGATAGTTCAGAGTTCGGAGTTCATCGTTGAGCGAATCTATGAACTCAAAACCCCGAACTACGAACTCGATGCGGCCGCACCGGACGCAATTTCCGCAATTTCCTGCGTAATACCGGCCTGGCGCGCTTTGTTAAAGGTAAGGGTTAGCTCATCAATCATATCTCCGGCCGCGTCGCTGGCATTTCTCATGGCAAGCATGCGGGCGCTATGCTCACTCGCGGCAGACTCAAGAACCGCCTGATATATTTGTGTCTCCACCAATCGAGGCAAAATCGTGCGAAGCACGTTTTCCTTATCCGGTTCAAACAGATATTCAACTGGCGCGTGTTCGCTCTTTTGAATATTTGTATCTGCCGGATGCGACTCTTCGGACGAAGCAGAACCCCGACCAAGCTCCAAAAACATTTTTTCAAGATCATACTCTGAAATCGGCAATACCTGGCGCAATTTTGCAACTTGCAATATGGGGGATTTATAGTCGGTGTAGGCAACAACGACCTTATCATATTGCTTTTTCGTATATGCATCAATAATCAGACTCGCGATTGGCAATACATCATCCAAGTTCGGCGTATCGGAAAATTGACTATACGAAGCAACCAGTCGGTACCCCATTTTTTTTGCAAAATCAGATCCTTTTTTGCCGATACCAATGACATCACACGCTATATCTCCACTCGGCTCCAGGGCATGGCTATGTTGTATTCTCTGACGACTGATATTTTTTGGATCTGCCAATTCTTGCGCCGTTTTCTTTATAATCATGCTGTTGAAACTGCCGCAGAGTCCCCGATTCGATGTGATCAAGACGACAAGCAATTTTTTCACCGGGCGTACGGCCAAAAGCGGAAGATGCATTTTTGCGGACTGCGACAATTTCACCAACAAATCCCGCGCCATTTGGGCGTAGGTTCGTGTATTCAAAGCCGCCTCCACCGCTTTTCTCATTTTGGCGGCGGCAACCATTTCCATGGCCTTCGTAATCTTTTTGGTGTTGGACACGGAACGAATGCGCCGTTTAATAATTTTGGTGTTTACTGCCATACATTATAACGCCGATTGAAATGCTTTCACGCTGTCTTTTAAAGCTGATTCAATATCATCGGTCCATTCTCCTTGTTGAATGGCATCAAGAACCGATCTCCTTGTTTTTTCCACAAACGCACAATACTTTTTCTCTGTGCGAGGCACATCTTCCACCTTTACTGCATCAAATAATCCGTTATTTGCCGCCGCGATGACTGCCACTTGATGCTCCACAGCCATCGGTTCGTATTGGCCCTGTTTAAAGAGTTCAGTCAGCCGCTGTCCGCGATCAATTTGTTTTTTTGTTTCCGGGTCAAGATCGCTCGCAAACTGCGCAAATGCTTCCAACTCTCGAAATTGCGCCATTGCCAATTTTATTTTTCCTGAAACTTTCTTCATGGGCTTGAGCTGTGCGGCGCCGCCGACACGGGAAACGGAGATGCCGATATT
The DNA here is from genome assembly GCA_001784285.1 of Candidatus Magasanikbacteria bacterium RIFCSPHIGHO2_02_FULL_48_18. Taxonomy (GTDB): domain Bacteria; phylum Patescibacteriota; class Patescibacteriia; order Magasanikbacterales; family UBA922; genus UBA10181. The sequence goes on along the minus strand of MFQC01000003.1, from coordinate 28,651 downwards.
GAGCGCCGGCCGAATGCCACGATAAAACAAATCGGTCTCAAGAAAAATTTGTCCATCGGTGATGGAAATGACATTGGTGGGAATATACGCAGAGACATCGCCTGCTTGCGTTTCAATAATGGGCAATGCCGTAATGGACCCGCCGCCATTTTTTTCATTGAGTTTGCAGGCGCGTTCCAAGAGACGAGAATGCAAATAAAATACATCTCCCGGGTATGCTTCGCGTCCGGGCGGCCTGCGCAACAACAGCGAAATTTCACGATAGGCCCATGCCTGCTTGGTCAAATCGTCATACACAATAAGCACGTCTTCACCCTTATCCGCAAAATATTCTGCCATAGCAACCCCGGCATATGGCGCAAGATAGCTCATAGATGCAGGGTCAGAAGCGCCGGCAACAACAAGAATGGTATATTCCATGGCCCCGGCTTCTTCCAATTTTGCCTTGATACGGGCAATCTTGGATTCTTTTTGTCCCACCGCCACATAAATGCATTTCATGCCTCGCCCGCCTTTGGCGTGGTTTTGGCCTTTTTGATTGATGATGGTGTCGATCGCCACAGCAGTCTTGCCTGTTTGACGATCGCCAATAATCAATTCGCGCTGGCCGCGGCCAATGGGAATCATCGCGTCAATAGCTTTTATGCCGGTTTGGACCGGTTCATGCACCGGCTCTCGACTCATAACCCCCGGGGCAATGCGTTCAAGAGGGTAAAATTTCTTTGTGCTGATATCGCCCTTTCCATCAATCGGCTGGCCCAAGGCGTTGACCACGCGACCAACTATGTGGTCGCCAACCGGCACAGACAAAATTCTCCCGGTTCGCTTGACCGTGTCTCCTTGCTTAATATGGTTGGATTCGCCGAGAATGATGGCGCCGATAGTTTCTTCTTCTAAGTTCAACGCCACGCCAAAGACGCCGCCCGGAAATGCAATCATTTCCTGCGCCTGACATTTTGACAATCCGGAAAGGCGGGCAATGCCATCGCCCACCTCTAACACCGCGCCAACTTCCTCAACAGACACGTCTTTTTGAAATGCGTCAATATGTTTTTTGAGTTCTTCGACAATGCTGTGTGTTGACATATAAAGTAAAGGAGAATAGAACAATCTACGAAATAAGTGTTGCTTCAAGACGCTTGAGTTGCGCCGCAACGCTCGCGTCAAGAATCGTGTGTTCGGTGGTAATACGAAAACCGCCCAAGAGACCGGGTCTTACTGATGTGGTTACATCCGTTTTTTTTCCGCATGCGGCCGCGATCGCCGCTCGTGTTTTTGGGTCGAGAGTTCGCGCGGTTTCAATATGGAGATCCTGTATCCCCTCTTGTTTTTTTACGTGGCGCAAAAAAGAGTCCACGATTTTGTCCACGTGCAACAGCTGGCGATCGCGAGCGAGAATATGCACAAAAGCGCGCAAAACCGCGTCCAATTCTTTTCCGGCGATGTCTTTCGTCATTTCATACAGCGCCTCCGCGTATTGTGTGTGTGAACGTTTTTTCATAGAGTCATTTATGATGTTTTTTGTTTTTTTATGTTTTGAATAGCTTCCTGAATAATTTTTTTGTCCGTTGATTCGTCAATCGCCTGCCCGAGAATTTTTTCCACGGCCGCGACAACCAGCGCCCCGGCTTCTTTTTTTACGGCCGCAAACGCCTCGTCCCGCTCAATCGCGATATTGCGTTTTGCCTGGTCCACCAAGAGTTCAATTTCTTTTTTTGATTTTTCTTTCATGGAGCGCGCCAACCGTTCCGCTTCTTCGTGAGAGTGTTCAATGATTTTGTTCGCTTCCACTTTTCCTTCATCAATTTTTTCTTGATATCTCTGTTGGCTCATCAATACATTCGCCTCAATCTGTTTTGCCTTCTCGAGGCTGTCGTCAATCATCTGTTTTCGTTCATCCATTTTTTTGGTCAGCGGTTTCAAAATAAGAAACCACACAATAGCGGCGACAATGGCAAAATTCAACAGTTGAAACGCAAATAATTGCCCATTGAGCCCCAATGACCCCAACACGCTTTCTTCACCTACGGGTTCTTCTCCTTGAGAGGCCGTCACGGCTGATTGTTTTTGAATTTCCGCAACCGCAAGATCAAAAGAATAGACGGGTGACAATGGCATAGCGACAAAACAAGAATTAAATCAAGAACAAGAGACCGCAATGGTCTCCTGGGTTGATTTACTTCAATGTAAAAACGACAACCAGGGCGTAAATGGCAATCGCTTCCGCAAATGCCGCGCCCAAAAGCATGGGAACAAACACTTTGCCGGAGGCTTCTGGATTTCGTCCGATGGCTTCCATGGCTTTTGCCACGAGTTTTCCAATGGCAAGAGCCGGCATCATACCGCCGATACCGATGGTAAATGCTTTAGCAAGCACCACAATTGACGCGTGTTCCATACATGATTCCTTTGAAATATCGTACCGGCCGAGGAAGGGGGGTGTTTTACCTCGCGGAGTGGATATTCATTATGAAATAAATTCCTCCTGTTCTGTTTGGTAAAAAAACGCTTTACCAAAGAGAACAAAAGACATTCGCGGTTTAATGACTGCCATGCGGCTCTTCCACAGCGACCGTGAAATAGACTAGCGTGAGCATAGCAAACACCGCGGCCTGGATCAAGCCAACCAGTAATTCCAGGAGCATAAATGGCGTGGGCACAACCGCCGATACCAAAGCGGCAATAACCGAAATCAACACTTCTCCGGCAAAAATATTACCAAACAAACGAAGAGAGAGCGATAACACTTTGGCCATTTCTCCCACAATTTCCAGGAGACCAACGCCAAATTCAATAACGGCGCTAAAAATGCCGATCGGCCCCCGTTTAAAACTTTTTGCGAGCGTCCCCAACTGGATAAATTTGCCGATATGGGTAAAAAATCCCACCGCAACAATGCCAAAAAGGTGGGAGCCAATCACTGAAACCAGCGCCATGGCCACCGTCAGATTGAGGTCCGTATTTGCCGGACGGAGCAAAAAGGTGTGTCCAAGAGTAATGCTCCCGGTTCCAGGCAAAAGACCAAGCCAGTTGGACAATAAAACAAAAAAGAAGATCGAACCGACGATGGGCAAAAACCGCATGGTCTTTTTTCGATCTCCGGTCACTTGGTCAAAATATGGCAAAAGCATTTCCAGCACATATTCGGCACCGTTTTGTAATGTCCCAGGGCTTGTTTTTATTTTTTTGCGAAGAACGAGGCCAAACACCAGTAAAATGACAATCGCAAGCCAGGCATTGATCATCGTGTTCGTTACCGACACGGACCCAATATGAAACAGTATTTCTGGCGCAAGGGTTGGGATGTGAATGTCACTCATACCATGTGCTTCAAAAGATGGCGCTCATTCTTTTTTGAGTTCTTCTTTTTTTGAACGTGTATCCATTGCTTGATATTCTTTGCCGTATTGTTTGGCTTTTCTTGTGATAATAATACCGGAAATGACTGCTGAAACAAGAAAACCGAAAGCTGTAAAGAAATACCGGTGTCCGTACCGTCCGTCCAGCCACTGACCAATGATAACAAAAATAACGACCGGAACGGCGATCGTTGCCCCAAAATCACCGGCAATCCGAAGACCCAAGAGCATATATTTTCTGTCTTTTGGGTCAATCATAGCGGTCAATAAAGCGACCACTAGTATAGACGAAAAAAAACCCTTCGTCAATCATTTTTGAAGAAAAAAGTGTATAAGTTCATTTCTGAGAGAGCAGTGAGGAACGTGTCAATACTTAAAAAACGTCGGCCATCTAACATTTTTTGCTTTAACTTTAAGATATTTGAGATGAAAAAAATTGTTAACGCAATCCAACTTTTGGTTTTATCTTTTTAATATCACATTCCACAATTTCGATGCGATCTTCATGCCGGCGAAACGCGTGCCAAAACATCGCCATTTCCTGATCTCTTTTTTTCATTTGTACAAGAACTTCATCCAAACTGCTCATAATCATCCGCACATCATCTTTTGTCGCCATCCTCTCCTCTATCCGGTCAAAGCGTTCATCATGTTCAACCACTTTCAATGCCAAAAAATCAAGTTGTTTTTCGTGGGATTGTAACGTTTTATGAATGGATTGAAATTCTTTGGTGTGAGCCGCAAGCTGTTCTCCGTGCGATCGAAGTTGTTCTCCATGGGATCGAAGCTCTTCTCCATGGGATTCTAATACCTCATGAATAAGTTTGAACTCCTCTGTATGAGAGTTCAGAATTGCCACGATGTTTTCCTCCTTCATACAACATATAATAAAAATAAATGACGTACTTTTATCTTATCATAACACTATTGTCGGACGCAACTACTCCCCCTTTAAGAACAAGGCTCTGGCATTATTTGTTGTCTGTTCTTCTATTTTGGCAGGGCTCACCCCGCAAATTTCAGCAATTTTTTTGACAGTCTCTTCCACCATCCACGGTTCGCATCGTTTTCCGCGGTACGCCTGTGGCGCGAGATAGGGTGAGTCGGTTTCCACCAGGATGCGATCAAGCGGCATACGACGGACAACCTCGAGAAGATTTTCCTGAACTTGCGGATTGGTCTTTTTCGCGGGAAAGGTAATAACCCCGGTAAATCCAAGATATAACCCCAAGTCCAAATACTGCTCGGCATGAGTCCAGTTAGAAGAGAAACAATGCACAACGCCTCTTATGAGCATTGACAATTGACCATTAACAGTTGACTTGAGTGTTTGTATAAGCTCATCATGCGCGTCCCGACAATGAATCACAAGAGCCAAATTATGCTTTTGCGCGAAAGCCGCGTGCTTTAAAAAAACATCGCGTTGCTTTGCCAAAACATCTTCTTTTGGCTTGTCTTTTGGCAAATGATACAGATCAATACCGGTTTCTCCGACAGCAACTACTTTTTTTGACCGCGCGAGCGTTTCATAATAGGCTTCATCAAAATCTTCTTCGCGCGACTGAAACGATGTTTCTTCTTCATCAACATGCGTTGGAAAAAGATGAATGGGGTGTGTGCCAATCGTTGCATACATGCCGTCATATGTTTCCGCCAATGCCACAGCGGCACGGCTTGTGTCTTTTTGTGTCCCCACCACGTTCAATATCATGCCGCGGGCAAGAGAACGCGCTATGGCGTCATCACGGTCTTCTTTAAATGCTTGAAATTGAAGATGGCAATGGGTGTCAAAAAGCATAAAAAAATTAAGGCGTATCCGTTTCATTTTGAACCGTTTGCATCATATAGTCTTTTTCAATCGATTTCATCTGTCTTGAAAAAACAATATACAAAACAACTCCAGCGAGAACAACACCAAAAATAATACCTCGGACAAGAGCGGCTGATAATACTTTTTCTGGCTCCATTTGCGGCGGCGACTGTGGAATTTGCATTTTCATAAAAAGATTAAAGAGAGAACACGTCGCCAAACCCACTAAGCGTGTCATCAAGCGTTTTGAGCGCTTTGGGAATAAACGGAAGCAACACCACGGCCATATTTTCCAAAATTGGAGCGATCGTCGAATTGCCAATCCAGCCCATAATCAAGGGTGAGATGGGAAACTGTTTGATAAAATATATAATGAGTCCCAATGTGAGCGCTCCTTCCAAAGCGCCAAAGACGGTGCCCAACAAATGATTCATGGAAGACAGAAACGGCAAGGATGTCAAAGGATTAAAAAATTTTTCAATAAGCCAAAATAAAAAACCAACCAAACGGTTGATCAAAATAAAAAGAAGAATAAACATGAGAACGCGAGAAATATTTTCCGGCCACCCGGTAACGTGCACCAGCCAATCGGCAAAAAATTCATAAAACCGGCTGGCAAAAAATGCGCCAACCACCGTACCCGCCAAAGAACCCAGCGTATGAATAAGACCAAACCAAAAACCAAATCCTGCAAATCCTGCGATAAGGCAGAGGAGGATGACATCGAAGAGAGTCATAGATAAAAAAATAAATGAATTCAGGAAATGGCTAAGACAATCTTGGAAACAATACCTCCCCTTTATGGACAAGGCTCCCCTCTTCCAATTTTCCCCATGCAGTTTCGGCATTCCAATCTCCAAAAACATCAGAAGCTATGCCCATTTGAGATAAAATTTTCTCCGCGGTTTGGGGCAAAACGGGCAAAAGCGCAAAGGCAATATGACGAAGCGCTTCAAGAAGACCATACAACAGCTCCGACACATCTTCTCCTCTCTTTGCTTTTTCCCACGGCTTTTGTTCTGAAATTGTCCGGTCGCACAACCCAACCGCTTCATTGATCTGTTCGACCAGCTTGTCAAATTGATAACCCAATACAGAGGTTTCGTATGCGGACCAAAATCGTTTCGCACCCAAGAAATCCTTCGATGGTTTTGGCACGCGACCGCCAAGATATTTTTCAATCATGGTGACGATACGAGAAGTCAAATTGCCAATCCCATTCACGAGGTGAGCGGTATAAAAACTTTCAAATCGGCCGATCGAAAAATCGCCATCCTCATGCGCCGGAATAGCGCCAAGAAGATAGTAGCGCAACGCATCGGTTCCATAACGCTCCACCACGTCAAACGGGTTGACCACATTTCCAAGACTTTTGCTCATTTTTTGCCCTTCACTGCCAATATAGCCATGAATAAAAATTTGTTTTGACGGCGGAAGTCCCGCCGACATGAGCATGGCTTGCCACATTGCCGATTGCTGGCGCAAATTGTCTTTGCCCGCAACCTGAATGCCGTTTGGGTGTTCGGGAGTTCCCCAAAAATGATAAAACGCTTTTTCATCATTCGGCCACCCTATGGTGGAGATATAATTAACCAAGGCGTCAAACCATACATACATCACATGTTCTTCATCGTCGGGGACCGGTACTCCCCACGGCATTTTGGCTTTCAGCCGTGAAATGCTAAAATCTTGAAGTCCGGCAGAAACAAAGTTGATAATTTCCTGCAATCGATGATCCGGCGCCACAAAATGAGGATGGGATTTGTAAAAATGAAGCAACGGCCGTTGATAACTGGAAAATTGAAAAAAATAATTTTCTTCGTCGATAAATTCAATCTCTCGATTCGGATGAAGCGGACAATACCCATCAACCAATTCGGAGTCGGTCTTTTCGAGTTCGCACCCGACGCAATACTTGACGTGATAATTCTTTTTATAAATATCGCCATTAGCAAAGCACCGAGTCCAAAATTCCTGCGCCGCGCGCACATGATGCATGTCGGTTGTCCGAATAAAATGGGTGTAGCTTAAATCCAGCGCGCCTTTGAGCGCATCAAACCGCGCGGCATACTGGTCGCAATATGTTTGCGCGTCAAGACCGTGTTCCTGGGCTTTTTGATAAATTTTCAACCCGTGTTCATCGGTCCCTGTATTAAAAAAAACGTCATACCCCCGGAGACGGTGGTACCGCGCGATAACATCGGCTTGGATAATCTCAAGCGCAAAGCCGACATGCGGCTCGGCATTCACGTAGGGAAGGGTTGTTGTGATATAAAAAGGCGGATTCATAGGTTTTATTTTGAAATAACGATCACAAACTCCCCTTTCTCTTTTATATCTTGATTATTCACTTCAGTAATCGTTCCGCGATATATCTGTTCAAACCGTTTGGTCAATTCTCTGCACACGCAGATTTTTTTGTCTTTGGCCAATACGGCCCCAAGTTCTTGCATTGTCTTTTTGATACGATGGCAGGATTCATACAAAACCACCGTATAAGACGAATCGGCTATATCTTGAAAAAATCGGCTTCTCCCTTTTTTGTGCGGAGGAAAACCAAGAAAAAGAAATGAATCCGTTGGAAATCCAGAAATACTGATGGCGGCGACAGCCGCTGATGGCCCTGGAATGGGGATAATATTTGGCGCAGATACTTTTTGCTCAAACAATACCTTCTTGAGCAGATCATGAATAAGTTTATTCCCGGGGTCGCTCATTCCGGGCGTTCCTGCGTCCGTGACCAGAGCCAGGGATTTTCCCTCTTGCAGAAGGGTATAAATATGGGCTATTTTTTTCTGATCGCTATGCTGATGATAACTCAAGGTTGGAGTTTTAATATGATAATGGTGAAGTAAATTTTTGGTGACCCTGGTATCTTCACACAAAATCACATCAACCGCGCGTAACGTTTCAAGAGCCCGAATCGTTATGTCATCAAAATGACCAATAGGTGTTGCAACAATAAAAAGATTCCCAGATGGCATATACAGCATATCATAGCAAAGAAATACGAAAAAAGCAACAAACCCATTGATACCTTTTACCACTCCATGCTATACTTTTTATTATATGACACTTCCACGTATTGGCATATGGTTCGTTATTTTTGTGGTAACTTTTCTCCCCCAGCTCACATGGGCGGCGGCCGCAGAAAACGGATCCATCTTTAATCCAAACTTCATTATCAGCGATGAAGAACTCCAAGATTGGAAAAGCATGAGCCGAGCCGACATCCAAGCGTTTTTGGAAGACCAAGAAGGATATATCGCGGAATATCGGACCGAAGACGTGCAAGGAAAAAAACGAAAAGTGTCGGATATCATCTACCGAGCGGCCAAAGGCTACCAAATCAATCCAAAATATCTTCTGGTAAAACTCCAAAAAGAACAGAGCCTGGTAAACGATCCGGACCCAACCCAAAAGCAATTGGACTGGGCAACCGGCTATGGGGTGTGCGACAGTTGCAAAACCACGGATGAAAAAATCCAAAAATATAAAGGCTTTGGCACTCAAATGGATAATGCCGCCGGCATTATGCGGTGGTATTATGATCACGTCGATCAGGAATCATGGATCAAGCGCCCAAATATCACATACGCGATTGACAATACCAATGTCGAACCCGCGTCGTACGCGACCGCATTTTTATATACATACACACCCCACATTCATGGAAATGAAAATTTCTGGAATTTGTGGCAGAAGTGGTTTACACAAATCTATCCGGACGGGACGCTTCTCAAAAGCGCGGAAGACTCCACCACGTATCTTTTGCAACAAGGAAAACGGCGCGCCTTCAAAAATATGGCGGCGTTAACGACACGCTATGATCCAAAATTGGTTATTACGGTTCCCACATCCGAAATAACGCGGTATGAACAAGGAGAGGACATCACGCTCGCCAATTATTCGGTGCTCAAAGAAGGAACGACGTATTATTTGCTTGATTACGACACCCTCCGGCCTTTTACGGAAGAGGTCAGAAAAAAACTTGGTTTCAATCCGGACGAAATCATTGTCGTCGACGAAACAATTCTTGGCGGATACATGATAGGAAAACCGATCGAACCGGCCACAACGGCGCCACTGGGCGAATTGATCCGGCTTAAAGAAAACAAACAACTCTACTACGTGAAGGACAACATATATCATTCCGTGTATGATGATGGGATTGCAAAAGTAAATTATCCCGGAAAAACCATCACCGCCGTACCTGCATCGTATCTCTCCTCTCTTGAAGCCGGTCCGGAGGTGCTGTTTCAAGATGGCACATTATTCGGTATTACCGGTCAAAATAAAATTTATGTCGTAGAAAATGGCAAAAAGCGCCATATTGCGTCTGAAGAAGTCTTCAACGGCCTGGGATACCGATGGGAGAATATTGCGTGGGTCAATGAATTTGCCGGCATGGCCCACCCGACCGGGCAAGCGATTTATATAGAAAAAGAAACCACCAAAGAAATCCTCACAACGCTCAGTGAGGAAACCGTTTCCTCACCCGATGCCGTTTCCGAAACAGAACCGGTGAAGGATGACACTGGCGCGTCTTCGCCGCAAGATGCAATGGTGACAACTCGGGCAGAACAAACAGAAATTCTTGGACCAAAATTCGACACAGCCATGGATGCCTACCTTATTGCAGATGCGGAAAGCGGGACTATTCTCGCGGGAAAAAATATAGATACGGTTCGTCCCATTGCTTCTTTTACAAAAGTGATGACGGCGTATGAACTATTGAAAGAAGGGCTTGTCATGAATAAAACCGTAACCTACGATTCTACAAAACATAAAGAACTCTACCATCACTATCGCATAGCAGACGGAGAAAAGGTATTGAATAAAGATCTGCTTGACGCCCTCCTTGTTTCTTCGCTCAATACGCCCGCGCGCATGTTGGTGAATAGCGTCACCTCGGACGAGGCCCTCTTTATCAAAAACATGAATGCCCAAGCAAAAAAACTCGGACTTTCCAAAACCACGTTCGTCGATACGAGCGGCGTTCGTGCGGAGAATGTGTCCACCGCACGCGAATTTTTGACTCTGTTTCGCCATACGGTTGAAAATAAAGATCTCCGGACCATCATGGGAAAACCGTCATACGAATATAACGAGGAAAAAGATATTGACGGCGATCCCAAACATTTTGATACCCACAGCAATCTTCTCATGAAAGAAACCCTTCCGTATACCATTCTTGCGAGCAAAACAGGATTTTTGTATGAATCCGGCACATGTCTCGTCATGGAAGTGGAACGAAAAAGCGATGGCAAACGCTTTGTCATTCTGACCATGGGAAACCCCGACTTTGGCAAAAACACCAGATTCCAGGCGCCCCGCGAACTTGCCGCCTGGACAATGACCGCCTTCTAAGTACTATCCGCTATGTCTGTTGTGTTTGCCGCGTTTACCCCTCACTCGCCCCTCCTTCTTCCGAGTATTGGAAAAGAAAAAACCGCGGCGCTCCAAAAAACTCGACATGCCTTGGCGACCATCGAACAAAATTTGTATCTCGCCAAGCCCCACACGATAGCAATCATTTCTCCCCACGTGGGGCTTCATGACGATGCATACGTGGTCAATGGTGATACCACGCTCAATGCCCGCTTGAGCGAATTTGGCGACATGAATACGCATTTTGCCTGGAGTGGGACACCGCCCCTTGCCGCACAAATAACCTCTCTCGCAGAACAACGGCGCGTTCCCGTACGATTGGTGAGCGGCCAAACAGTTGACCATGGCTGTGCAGTACCCCTTTCTTTTCTTACCACGCACTTATCTTCCATAAAAATTCTTCCGATTGGATTTAGCAATCGATCGAGAGAAGATCATTTTTTGTTTGGCGCGTTCCTCCGAGAGGCCTTTCTTGAATCGGGCAAACGGGTCGCTGTCATCGCATCGGGCGACCTCTCTCACGCCATCACGCCGCATTCTCCCGCAGATTTTTCGCCGGAAGGAAAACTTTTTGATACAGAACTGCGGCAATATCTTTCTTCGAAAGAGATAAAAAAAATCCTTGCTATCGATAAGACCGCGCAAAAAAAAGCTACAGAATGCGGATACCGGTCACTGCTTATTTTGCTTGGGATAATCCAAGATATGCCATATCACTTCGAAGAATACGCCTATGAAGCGCCCTTTGGGGTAGGGTATTGCACCGGCGAATTTTTGTGGTAAGTAAGAAATCACTTGTGATTGCTCATGTCGTTCCTCTGCTTTCACTGCCAAAACGCTTTCTTTTTTTTGATTATGCCGTCCCTCCCGATCTTCAAACTATGCTTCGGGCGGGCCACTTGGTTTCTATCCCGTTCCGATCACAAACAGTCTTTGGCGTGGTCTGCCGCGTCAGTGGGTCGCCATCTGAGGAAACGCCAAAACATATAAAAAATATCCTAGGCATTATTGGAAAAGAACCGGTATTTTCGCCGCCCCAATGGAACCGATATGCCACCATCCATGCATGGTATGGGACCCCTCTCTCGACCGTCATAAAAATGGCGCTTTTACCACTCCAAAAAAGAAAGCTCAGAGCGGTTGCGTTTTCCGCTCTGGAAAATACAAAAAAAATACTGACGCAAAACACCACCCCAACAACTTACGCGACCTACCACACAGCCGAAGAAGAGAGGATTTTCCTGTCTTCAATTATTTCTTCCCAAAAAACAACGCTCATACTGGTTCCGGAGGTCCGGTTGATTGATACAATTCTTTCTCTTCTCCCCCAAAAAGAACACGGTCGCGTGGTATCTTGGCATGGCGCGCTTTCCGCAAAAGAACAGTTTGAACGGTGGCTTGAAATCCGAAACAGCAAAAAAACAATCATCATTGGCACGCGTAGCGCCGTGTTTCTTCCGTTTCCAAAACTGGATACAATCATCATCGCGCGCGAGGAACACCCTAATCACAAACAGTGGGATCAGTCGCCGCGTTTTCATGTAAAAGACATTGTGGCGCTCCTCAAGGGGGAATATAACGCCACGGCTGTGTTGATGAGTTTTTCGCCAAGTTGCGAGGCGTATTATGCGGTTCATAAACACCAATGGAATATTCATACACCTTCTCAACAAACACCCCCATCCTCTTCGCCCGTTCTTTTTCCTCAAACAAAAAAACACATACACATAGTCAACATGGCGGATGAAAAAAGAGGAAAAAATTTCTCTTTTTTATCAGAACCGGTCAAAGAAACACTGGAACAAACACGGGGCGATGTTTTTTTATTTCTCAATCGTCTTGGCTATGCGTCGCTTTTTCTCTGTCAGGATTGCGGGCACAAAGAAATATGCGAACGATGCTCTCTTCCGCTTGTGGCGCATGAAAAAACTCACACTCTGCATTGCCATTATTGCCGCACCGAAAAACCCCAGCCACCCGCCTGCAAACAATGCGGATCTTCACGCATTCTTTCCAAAGGATACGGCACCGAGCAGGTGGAAACGGCCCTCCCCCGCCTTCTTGCCAACGCATCAGATTTTGATATTGTCCGCATTGACAGCGAAACCGATGCCGTCATTGGTCCTGCCAAAAAACCGCGGATTATTATTGGCACGGATATGGCATTCCCCTCCGTGGACTGGAAAAAAACAAAAACAATCGTTTTTCTCAATATTGACACAGAGCTTGGCATTCCGGAATATCTCACGCACGAACACGTGTGGCATAAAATACAACACATTCAATTTTATCAATCTCCGGAAAGCGCATTTTTTATCCAAACGCATAATCCATCCCACCTCATCTTTCGGTCGCTCAACGAGCCGGACAGGTTCTATCGCACCGAATTGAACCAGCGGCGAGCGTTGCGGTATCCCCCGTATTGTTTTTTGGTAAAATATTTTTTTGGCCACGCCGATATGCGCATCGCAAAAGAGGAAACCGAACGAGTGTATCGATTCATGCGCCATGCGTTGACAAAAGAGAAAAAACAAATTACACTGAGTCCTCCTATAGAAATGCACCCGCGGTACAGGAGAAAAAAATTTTGGTATACTCTTATCGTCAAATTAGAAACCACGACATGGAAAAAAGACCTGATCTGGTGCAATCATCTTATCCCCGAACAGTGGAAAATCGACCCGAATCCCATATCGCTCTTATCTCCGTGAATCTATGGCCCGCCTTCCTATTATCACACTGCCCAATCCAAAACTTCGAAACCCTTCGGCAACGGTCGATCCTGCCGCACTCAGGACAAAAACCATCCAAACGCTCATTGCGGATATGATCCCTACGATGTATGTATCTGACGGCATCGGCATTGCGGCGCCGCAAGTGGGGCACAACGTCCAAATTTGTGTTGTCGGAAAAGCCGCGCTTCCCAAAGGAAAATACGCGATTGATGGCATTGATCCGTCGCAAGACCTTGTGTTGGTGAACCCAACGTGGGAAAAAACCAGCAGAAAGACATCCTGGGACACCGAGGGTTGTCTGTCTGTGCCAAAAACCTATGGGAAAGTGAAACGATTTCTGCACATAACGGTGGAGGCGCTCGGACGAGACGGACGCACGCTTTCATTTGACGCATCGCATTTTTTTGCGCGAGTAATCCAGCATGAAGTGGATCATTTGAACGGCATATTGTTTATTGACAAGGCAAAAGACATCTATACGGTTGACAAGGAAGAAGAAAATCAAAACGAAAATTCGACGCTAACGATTTAGACAATGAATATCATTTTTTTTGGGACGCATAATTTTGCGGCATCCATGCTCGAAGGGCTCATACGCAGTTCCTTTGTTAACGTTGTCTGTGTGTTCACCCAGCCGGATCGGTCGGTCGGGCGGAAACAAACGCTTGAAACTCCTCCGGTAAAAATTCTCGCTGAAGAATATCATATACCGGTCGAGCAGGCGAAAAGCCTAAAAAATAATTTCCAATTTCCAAAATACAAGGCGCACCTCCACATTGTCGCACAATACGGACTTCTTATCCCAAAACACATCATTGACGCGCCGCAATACGGGACAATCAACGTCCACACGTCTCTTTTGCCAAAATACCGCGGCGCCTCCCCTATTCAATCCGCGATTATGCAGGGAGAAACGGAAACCGGCGTAACCATTATGAAAATGGATGAGGGTCTTGACACCGGGCCCATATTATCGCAACAAACAATTCGCATTGGTCCGGACGATATGTTCGCAACCGTTGAAAAAAATCTCATTGATGCGGCTGTTCCTCTCCTTCGGAAGACAATGGAAGGATATATTTCTGGAACGATTGAACCGATTCCTCAAGACAATACCCTGGCAACCGTCTGTACCAAACTTTCACGAGATGATGGAAAAATCGATTGGACAACATCATCCAAAGAAATCTACAATAGATATCGCGGACTAACGCCTTGGCCGGGCGTATGGACCGAATGGCGCGGGAGGCGGCTCAAGCTTCTTTCTGTGCGTCCCTCATCGAAGAAGGCACCCTGCGGCCAACTGTGCCGCGAGGGCGACGCGCTCATGATCGGCTGTGCCGATGGATCGCTTGAAATTCGCATGCTTCAAATGGAAGGAAAAAAACCAATGACTGCAAAAGAATGGATAAATGGTTTTCGATCCCTTCTGCTCCACTCATAACGGCGTACCATGCGAGAATTTTTCACGCAAAAATCCATCCTGGGAAATCCACAAACCGCGTTATTATTGGCCGGTTTTTTGGGTATTCGCATTCTATCCTTTCTTTTTTTTCAGCATCCCATTTTGCAAGGAATGGTTGTCCTCGCCGTCATTCTCTGTGTGGTATTCTTGTATGTTGTCAATCCACATTGGGCGTGGTGTGTTCTTTTGACTGAACTCTTTCTCGGAGGCGCAGGCCATTTTTTTGAACTGGGCGGCATATCAATGAGAGCGCTCCTTCTTGCCATATTCCTTATCCTTTGGAGTATTGATGGACTGAGAAAAAAAACACTGCGCACGGAGATTGATGCTCGACACCCTTTATTTTACAGCGGCATTATTCTTTTTCTCTTTATTTTGTGGGGAGGATTGCGCGGGGTGTGGTTGGAACACCCTATACCCGCGGTATTTCGCGACGTCATCCCGTTTGTTTTTTTTGCACTGGTCTTCCCGGCCTGTCATTTTTTCAAACAAAAAAAAGAGCGGAGTTATCTTCTCCGCCTTGTGCGTGCCTTTATTATAGGAAGCGCGCTCTGGTCTCTTGTTCTTTTTATTGTCTTCTCTTCGAACTTCATGGAAGTCCACGGCACCTTCTATACCTGGCTCCGCGATGTGGCGGCGGCAAAAATTACCGACATGCATACCGGATTTTTCCGTATTGTTTTTCCGGAACATCTCCTTATTGTGCCCTTCACCCTCATTATAACATCGCTTCTCATGAACAAAGAGACCCAAAATCCTCTCTTGAGGCTTTTCCAATTTCTTAGCCTGAGTATCTTGGTTTTTAATCTTTCCCGCACCTATTTTCTCGCTCTTTTCCTGGGACTCCTTGTCCTCACCTATCGCCACACATGGAAAGTATGGATGAGAGAGGCCGGCATCGCAATCCTCACTATCGGCGTTCTATTTACCGGAATCCATTTGGCCGCGAGCGGTTTCCAAAGCCCTGGCTGGGAATTGTTTGGCATTCGGATCATGAGTGTTGTTGCTCCAACCATTGAAGAAAGCAGTGCCAATCGGATGGCGCTCCTTGGCCCTCTGTCGGCAATGATACAAACGCATCCCCTCTTGGGGTCCGGTCTTGGCGCATCGCTCACATTTGTGCCGCCCCAACAATCAGAGCCAATCACAACCGCAAATTTTGATTGGGGATATCTGGAACTGTGGGCAGAGCTCGGCCTGGGAGGCCTCATCACCTACCTTTTCTTTCTTGTCGCTCTCTTGTTTTTTCTCATACAAAAGATACGAGGGGCATCCTCGTATCATAATTTTTTTCTCGGTCTTTTTGCAGGAACTGTGAGTATGCTCGTTATGGCGATCACCTCACCCGTTCTTTCTCATGTGTTTGGTATTCTCTTTTTGGCGGGAACGGCAATGGTGGCAACAAAGCCAGACACGTCCGGACTATAATTCACTAGGTGCGGAAACGTACACGTCTCCGTTCTCGGCGTTCATGTTCAACAAAAAGGAATAAAATTCTTGGTTAGTTTCGTTTGTATGATAGGTGTGGATGACATCAAATTCCGCCCGGTACATGCCGCTCGCTGTTTCTTCACTCACAAGACACACATCCGCCTTTTGTTGCACATACGTCTGAATGATTTCCGATCGGATAAGAAATGACGCGATATCCTTTGCTCCCAATTCGGCCAAAAGCTCTTTCGAGACAATTCCCAATTTCTGTTCTTCTCCTGCCTTGAGACGCGTTGCGTCAACGATAAAAAAATCAGAAAAATACGTCCGGTCCAAAACCATATATATTTGATCCGGCTTGACCCACAATAACGGCTTATTTTTCATCATATACGTAACAACAGAAGGAATGGGGCCAAATGCCGCTGTATCGATGGATTCCGCTTTTATTTTTTTATCAATTTCAATACTGGTTGCGATTTCTCCCGGGATGGTCCTGAGATACAAACGAGGGGAATTACCGCCAGCGACGGTTATAGTTTGAAGACATGTCCGTGGAAATGTTAACGCAAGAAATTCACCTCCATTCAGCCGCTGTTGGAAAAAATACCAATATCCAAAAATGAGAAGCCCGCCGATGGCCAAAAAAATAACCACAAGAGGCTGTTTTGATTTTTTTTGTTTTGGTGTCATAGAATGTATAGTATAATTACCAATTCTTATATATCTCTCAAAAAGGAGTTTGAAGGGGTTTCCCAATTTCATATTGTTCATAGTCCGGAATAGTGACAATCCTGTCCCAACGAAAATGCAATAAAAAGAACGTATCTTCGTTCACAATATGGCGTTTTACTTGTTTTGTTTTGTCCGTTGGATGTGGTTCAAGCCGATACACTGCCGCCGTGTCTTGATATTTTATAAGCGTATAATTCGGATGACGATCGGTCTCAACAATCTCTGAAGCGCTCCGATATCGATCCAAAAGTCGCGTGTCAATATCTTCAACCCACGACCAATCATACCCCAATGCGTCGAAGACTTCCTCTGAGGCAATCCAATATCTTTCATCGTTTAAAAGGAGATATACCTTTGGATCGTCAATAGCCTTGACAAGCGCGCCATACTGCGGATCGTAGAGCGGCCCATAGGGCATAAACCCGAGAACGTCATCGGGGATAAAGGATAGAACCGATGGTTCGACAACCTTTATATCTTTCCAAGAAGAAAAATAAGAAAAAAAGATATCAGGATTCGTGAAAGCGCGTTTTGTGCATATGGTTTGATTCTTCTGTGATGGACGACCGACATAATAGACGGCAGAAGAAAACGGCGATTTATATGGGCGATCCATCGCTAATGGGCAAGAAACCTTTTCAGAAATAGAAATGCCCGGTATGTCGTAGTCGGCAAGATAAATAATCGAATCAGAAATAATGGCTGTTGCTCCCTCCTGTGTTTTTAATTTAACATAAACGGTCTTTTTGCCGGGGATAGGAGAAAGAAGAACCTGTGTGCTCGTCGTAAATGATCGAAATTTTGACGTTTGAAATGAAGGATTTTCGGAAATCGCTATTTCGGAAACACCTGAAATATTCATAAGGCGAAGACGCACCGATCGCTTATTGGTAAAAGAGAATCCGTCTTCAAGGACAATTGGCAATTCCGAAAGTGTTGTCACGGTTGCATCCGCTTTTTTCTTTTTTGCATCAATTGCAGAAACCAAAATATGGATATCATTTATACGATCCTGGTCAACATCAAACGCCAGCTCGTTTCCTTCAGCAAGAGAAAAATTGATCGGTTCGGAAAAAAGCGTAAATTCTCCTTTTTTGCGAGCCACTTTCTCTAAAATCAATGTATGAGCATCGTTGAGAACATAAAATCCAACAGCCTGATTTTGTCGCATGGATGTCTTGATAATAGCCGACCGCAAAAAATTCAACAAACCCGCGACTGGCCGACCGTCGGTCTGCCGTTTTGTGACCGACACCGGACTTGCGTATTGCACGCCCACACGAGGAATTTGGATAGACGGTGAGGTATTACCAGACCCACCACCGCCAGAGGAAACATCTGAAGAAGAGCCGCCAGGATCGAGGGCGGAGGTTGAGGCACATCCGGCTGTACTCGTCGCCGTTTCCACGTCATCCCCATTTTTACCAATGACGCCAACACAATAGGCTGTGTCAGGAGACAACCCGCTCAGAGTAAATGGAGGATCCCAGGCAGTGATCATCTGAAACTGGGGAACAGTGGTGGTTGCTACAAACGCCGCATTAATATATCTGCCCGTCGTCGATTCGTACAGCGCAAATTCGGTTGACGTGGGGTTAATTCCTTGATCAAACGTCACCTCCAGCGAAGAAACGGAAACGGTAGTCAATGTCGGCGCATCAACCGTGTCGGCCAATGTGTACACGGCATCGGTCATTGTGGACGACGCGGCATTGATATTATCGCCATTTCGTGCAACAACAATAAACTGATATGGCTGATTGACACCAAGACCGGTCGCTGTCAATGTGCCCCACGCGGCGACCGTCCTGTATGCTGGAGTATCCGAGGCTAGGCCTTCTGCGTCAAGATATACATCATCTGTTTCATTAAAAAATGCATATGTTGTTTCGTCGCTATTTTCATTCTGATCAATGGCAAGAGCTATGGTGGACGTTGTCACAGACCCGACATTTGGCTGACCGGCAGGATTGGCCAAGGTATAAACGCCAGTATTGGGCGAAGAAGTCGCTGTATTTGTTCCATTTCCATTTTGGGCAATGACGGAAAATTGATACGCCGTATTTGCGTCAAGCGCATTGATGGTAATGGTTTGCCATGTTGATGTCGTTTGATACACCGGACTTGCGGCAGATAAACCATCCCCGCCAATATACGTGTTCCTAGTTTCGTCCCAAAGGGCATAGGTGGTCGATGAATTGTTGCCATTTGAATCAATAACTACATCAAGAGAGGCAAGGGTTGGATTATTCACCATGGGGGTTCCAGCTGGAGAAACCAAGGTATAAAGTGTATCACTCAAGCTGGATGTTGCCACGGCTATGCCATTCCCATTTTGGGCAATGACGGAAAATTGATACGCCCTGTTATTTTCCAATTGTCGAACCGTAACAGCCCCCCCGCCCCATTCGGCGAATGTTTGGTACTGTGCCGTTGTTGTGGCAATTCCATTTTCATCAATAAAAACGCCCTCAGTTGCATTATAGAGCGCAAATTCGGTATTGGACGGATTTCCATTTGTGTCAATGGTGACATCAATAGTAGACGTACTCGGATTGCCACTGATGGGCTGACCGGCGGGATTTGCGAGTGTATAAATAGTGTTGTTTGGGCCAAACGACGAAAGCGTTCCCGTCCCATTTTTGGCACGCAGTCGAATTATATACGCCGTATCCACGGAAAGACCGCCAATCGTTGGGGTATCCCATTCCAAAGCGGTCTGCCAAATAGCAGAGTTATCAAACGTGCCATTAGCGTGCGCATACGCATCAAGCGTTGCATTATAGAGGACATAATCAGTTTCATCATCATTTCCATCTTCCAAAATACCAATCATTATACTTGACACACTCGCCGCGCTCAATGCTGGCGCAAGCGGAGTCGTTGCAAGCGTATATGCACTGCCAGTGCTTCCAAAAGCTGTTTCCAAAGAATCAGGATTTCGTGCTTTTACCGCGAAAGCATACAACACATTCGGTGAAAGCCCAGAAATGGTTATACTCCCCCATGCAACGTTTGTCTGCCAAGTCTCCTCGGTCGTAGTGGCAAATGATGCGGTGAGATACCCGCCAAGGGTTGTGCTATAGATCGCATATATTGCATCCGATCCGTTGTTATTCGTGTTCAACGCCACTGTAAGTGATGTGGTGGTTATACTGCTTATACTGGGGGCGCCCGGCGTAGCGGCAAGCGTCGCAAGGCTGGTCGTTGCGCTATATCCTGTTTCCGTTCCATCTGCGTTTCGCGCTTTCACACGAAATGTATACAAGGTGCTTGGGGTGAGTCCGGTCAAAGTTGTGGTCGTTCCCCATTGCGTATCGGTCTGCCAATATACACCGGCTCCCAAAATATTATTTTGGTCACCCTGCACAAATTTGTTTGTGTCAATTTCATGGATGGCAAAATCAGCCTCATCAAGCGGATTGGCGGCCAAATCAATGGTTACGTCAATCGTTGTCGTCGTAGGATTGGAAAGGACAGGGGTTCCCGGCGTATCCGCAAGCATAACTGCTGTCACAGCATCTGATGTTGCCGAGCCGGTCGAATTTCTTGCTGTTACTTTGATATAATAGCGCGTCCCTGGAGATAAACTGCCCAACGAGACAGAGCTTTCGTCCGGACCGAGAGAGGCCGCGAGCGTATACGTGCTATTATTATCCGTCCTCTGGTACACTTCAAATGAGTCCTCTTCGTCATCAGTACTGTCCGCATCAGTCCAGGAAACGGTCATGGCACTCACCGACACATCGGACAAGGTGACGGCTGTCGGCATTGCCGGGGCATTTCTCGCCGTGGTCGTACTCACCGCGTCGGAGGTATTGCTCCCTCCGTTATTTGAAACCAAAATTTTTATATAATACGTCGTGCTTGCTGAAAGCCCCGTCATAGTCGCAGATGTTGTATCTGCGGACTGGGTGGTATTGGTTGCAAAGGTGTTGTTGTCGGTGCTAAAAAGAAGCGCGACCAGATCTTCTTGATTGTTGCCACTCGCATTGTCGGTCCAGGAAAGTGCTATGGAAGAATTCGTTACCGTATTTATAACAAGACCTGACGGTGTGGAAGGAGCATTTTTAAGCGTCGTCGTCGTCGCGACTGTGGATGTGCTTATTCCTCCCGCGTGATAGGACAAAACAATAAAACTGTAAAGAGTATTTGCGGACAACCCTGTAATATCCGCACTCTCGACATCCGCTTCCGTGGTCGCGCCCGTCGTATACGTCGTGCCATCGGTTGAGTATTGCACAACAAATCCATCCTCTTGTCCATTGCCGCTTGACGCGTCATTCCATGAGAGGGTCACGCCGGCACTGCTAAGATTGGTAAACGAAAGACTATCCGGCTCAATAGGGCCGATACGATACGTGGTAGTGGAAACCTCTGCCGACGTGTTTGTCCCTCCATTGTTTGTGGCTCCAACGACAAAATAATATGTGGTGTTTGGAGACAACGAACTCACAAGCGTTGTTGTGGTATCGGCATCAAGAGAAAGCATGGTCGTATAGGTATTACTGGCCGTTCCATATTGAACCGTAAAGCCACTCTCCTGATTCGTCGCCGTCGACGTATCATCCCAATTGATTCGCACAGTGCTTGTGGCAAGATCGGTGAGGGAAATCCCTGAAGGAACAGGCGGAGCTTCGTATACGGTAGTATCGCTTGCAGAGGCGGAATAGTCCGTATACGTGCCGGACGCGCCAAGATGTTCGGCTCGAACCTTAAATGTGTACGTCGTATTCGGGGTGAGATTTTCAACGGTATACGTCGTAAGGTTTGTCGTCCCGACAAAGGTGTTATCCTCAAGCGCAATATCATAGACCGTGCCGCTCGGATTATTATTTGCATTCCATGACAAACTGATCGAGGTTGCACTCTCTGTCGATGCGGCCAAGAGGGTGGGCGTCTCTGCAAGTGTATACGTTGAGCTTGCAACCGAGGTGCTTGAACCGCCATTATTCGCCGCAATCACAATAAAATAATACTGAGTATTTGGCGAGAGTGTACCAGAGGACAATGACGCGGATGTAGTATTGGGATTTGTAATGCTTGCCGCGGTATTCGGATACGTGGAACCGTTCGTACCATATTGCACTACAAAACTGCTTGCCGCAGAATCGCTCGATCCTGCCGAGGCATCTGCCCAGGAAATGGAAAGACTGCTTGAAGCGATGGAAGAAAAGAGAAGAGTAGTAGCCTCGGCAGGCACCCCTTTGAGCGTCGTCGTGCTTATGGAGGCAGATGTGCCAACCCCGCCATTGTTTACGGCCTCAACAAGAAAATAATACGTCGTGCTTGCAGAAAGTCCGGTTACTGCGGCAGATGTAATACTCGCGTTGGCCGTTGTGGTTGCTGTGGCCCCAAACGTGAGTCCATCCGTTCCATATTTGACGCGAAAATATTCGGCCGCGGCATTTGACGATCCGGCCGATGTATCAGTCCAGGAAATGGAAAGGCTGGACGACGTGACGCTCGTGAGCGAAAGATCGGTGGAAACAGATGAAACATCTTTCAGTGTTGTCGTGCTCGATTGTTCTGATAATCCTGTTCCTCCATTATTCGTCGCGCGAACACGAAAATAATATGTTGTGCTTGGAGATAGCCCGCTCATGCTCGCTGATGTCGCATCAGGGTCGGTCGGATCAGTCACAAAAGGAAAATCCACGCCATTTGTTCCATAGAGCACTTCAAAATAATCTTCCTGGTCATCGCCGTCGGAATTATCGATCCAGTCAACAGCGAGAGACGAAGATGCAACCAAAGAAAATGTTGGCGCGCCAGGAGCAGTTGGGGTATTGGCAATAGTCGTGGTTGAAACCGTGTCTGAATAATCGGAATAGGCCCCGGCGCTATTTTGAGCTCTAATTTTGAATGAGTAACTGGTGTTGGCGGTAAGGGAATCATTAACAGCATAACTGGTTGCAGTGGTAGTCGCAATCAATGTACCGCTGTCAAATGCGACATCATAAACCGTCGCACCGGGATTGCTATTGGCATTCCACGACAAATCAATCTGAATTTGACTGCTCGGTGTCGCGGTAAGACCGGTTGGCACGGCCGCAAGAGTAGTGGTAGAACTTTCCGTGGACGTGGTCGTGCCTGCCGTATTGGTCGCCGTTACGACAAAATAATACAGAGTGTTTGGTGTAAGACTCGCTACGGAAGTTGAGATGACATTGGCGCTCGTGGTGGTTGCAGTGGTGCTATAGGCGCCCGACGAAGTGCCATATTTTACGGCATATGATTCTTCAGTTATTGAATTGTCCGCCCAGGAAATAGTGAGAGATGAAGACGTCACACTGGAAAAAGCCAAGTCACTCGCGACCGTTGGCGCGTTGAGATCAGTCGTAGCGCTTGCCGTACTTGAATACTCAGAATAGGTGTCAGCCGCTCCGGCATTTTCCGCTCGGACTTTGAAGCTATAGTTCATACCTGCTGTGAGTCCGGCAACAGAGTAGCTCGTATCTGTGGTCGTCGCGATAAATGTATCATTGGAATACGCAATAGAATAGACGGTGCCGACCGCATTGTCGTTGGCATTCCATGTAAGATCAATTTGATTTTCGCCATTTTCCGTGGCTATAACACTGCTCGGAATGGCAGCGAGTGTATAAGTCGCCGCTTCAGTGGCAGTACTTGATGCGCCATACTGATCGTATGCCCAGATATTGAAAACATAGACACGATTTGGTAAAAGACCAGTAATCGTGGTATTGATAGCGCCATTAAAAGTGCTCGAACCCAGGTTGCTGTCTGATGATGAGGTAAAGGCTGTATCATCGGTCGCCACGCCGCTTGCCGCTTGTTTGTAAAAAATTTTATACTCCGCAAAATGATCCTCCGTCGAGGCCGCACCAAAGGTCATGGTGACGGCAGTTGTCGCGGCGCTCCCTGCAGTCAAATTCCCGGGTGCAGTCGGATCCACGGTATCCACCACAAATGCGGCTGTGGTGGCGCTTGCACCATTTGCCAAATCATCAACCGGTGTCAGTCGTATATAGACCGTGTCATCACTCGTATTGGTAAGATCCGTGGCCGCGTCCCAGACAATAGTAAGTGTTACCTCGTTGTCGTCGGATGCATTGGTGTCAATATCACTGATCTGTCCGCTACTGGTTAAGACATCGCCGCTATCAGGCGTAACGGTTGACAAGGTCGAACTGGTCCAGGTCGTGCTATTTGTAGAATGCTCAACAATAAGCGCGGTCTGAACTCCATCTGTGTCTTGCACAGTGGCGGTCAACGTTACAAGTCTCGTGCCATTTGTTGATTGGCCCGGAGTTGAGGCCGCAACAGTGGGCAAGGTATTTTCAATGACATAGGAAATATCAGCAACAGTAACCTCATTTTGATAGTCATCAATGGCCCAAATTTTAAAATAATAGGTGCCAGGCGCGATACCCGATGTAATGGTGCTACTGGTTGTTCCGGCCGTGGCCAAATTGCCATCGTCGCTATTGTCCCATTCCGTGGCTCCCCCGCTACGATTTTGGACATCGCTTTGAGTGGCGCCATACCAAATTTCATAGTGATCAAAATTGGTATCACTCGCCGCGGTCCAGGAGAGACGAACACTATGGCTGGTAGCAACCGCAACTGCCAAATTGGCAAGCGACGCTGGATCGCTGGTATCAAGGGGAAAGGCCGAACTCGTGCCATAGGCACCAATATCAAAAGTATCATCGGCTACTACCCGAAATTTGGCGATTGCAACATCTTGGTCCGGAGCGTCAATGCCAGCAAGCCATTGAAACGTGATCAACTTATCCCCGGCCGATGTGTCAATGGCACTAATTCGTCCGGTTGACGTGGTAAAACCGCTGTCTTGTCCGCTAATCGTTACGTCCCCGAGCGTACTCGATGCCCAGGTCGAGCCATTATCAAGCGAGTACTCAATCGTTGTCGTCGTATCATGCAAATCCCCATCTGAGACAGTGGTACTCGCGAGTACAATTCCAGCCGAAGTCGTTAATTGATACGGCGCTGGCACAGTAACCGTTGGCACAGAATTTACCTCCGTCGTATATGCGAAGGCATTGCTTGTATATGTTGCTTCGACTTCTCCGTCCGAGTCAGTTGCGCGAGAACGAATGGTGTTGGTTGTGGCATCAGTAAAATTGGCGGCGGAGATGGTGTATGACCACGAATCAGTCCCGTCCCCGATCACCCATTGCTCGTCATCGGTCCAAATGCTACCGTTCCAATACTTGCTGTCGTTTGATCGCTGAATAGATATATCAACTTGCGAAATAGTGTCATCATGATCCGTCGCAGTACCGGAAAAGCTGCCGGGCCAATTTAAGTTTGTATAACTGCTATCGAGTGAAAAAGTGGCATCTGGTCTGATATAGAGCGATCCGTCCCCACCGTCATTTGCCGTGCCCGGACCTAGCCCGCCACCACGAGAAAAAGTGCCGGTGAAATCCAAAGTTCCTTCAAGCGTGCCAATCGCAATTCGTCCGCCCGCGCCACCACCGCCATCATGACTTGATCCGTCCCCGCCATTTCCTCCAGCCACGCTTATAGAACCACTGCCGGTAAATGATCCGCTGATGTTAAGATATATCCCGCCGCCAGCTCCGCCACCGCCACCATACACGCCGGAAGCAGTACCCGCATTTCCGTTGGCAGTAATCGTACCACTATGAGTTAAATTCGTGGTAGTAATATACATAAGACCGCCACCATCGCCACCGTCGGCTGTGCTGTCGCCACCGGATCCCCCACCGGAACCAATAGTGTCCGGGGTGCTCGTCACACCATAGGCAGTTCCACCAGCTGTCGCGCTGCTTGAAGTGCCGCCGGTGCTACCATGTCCGCCACCGCCGCCGGAATTACTGGCATTACCCGTGCCAGCTCCGGTGCCAGATCCGCTCGCGCCATCGCTTTGTCCACCTTGATAGCCTAAACCGGACACTGAAATCAATCCGCCAGAACCAATCGTCACATTAGTGCTTGAAATACTGACTACATGTGTTTGCGCGCTCGTGTTATCTGAATGTGTGAGAGTGCCATTCACCGTCAAATCAGTAAGTGTCCACGGACTTGACGTCGTGTAAGAATCCATAGTCAAGGTAGCGCCGGCCGCAATGGTTGAGGTGGTAATGGATTCGGTCATACCACTCGTAAACGTAACAATGCCGGAAATCGTGGAAGACGTAACCGATGACAAAGTACTCGCACTACCAAACATAACGGTGGTACTGCTTGAAAAAGTGAAAGAAGTATTTCCGGGATTAAAGGTACCATTGACGCTAAAGGTATTAGTGCCGGTGTTGGTGAAGGTAGTTTGGCTTGAGGTAAGACTCGCGTCAGAAGGCAAGGTGAGCGTAGCACTTTTTAATATCAATTCCGCGATCGTGTATGATGCACCGCTGCTAATCGCAGTGCCGGTTTCACTGGTAGCGCTCGCATCATAGGTCAAGGTACCATTGGTGCCGGTTTGTTTTATAAATACCGAACCCACACCACCGTCCTTGGCATTGGCAGGACCGCTTCCTCCATCGCTTGTCATGGTTGTCGGATCCGTATAACTTGAATAATTGACAATAGCGATTCGCCCGCCACCGCCACCGCCACCTTCACCATTCGCGTCACCGCCATTTCCTCCATTGGTACGAATAGTACCGCCGGATCCGTTAAAGCTTGAAGAAATTTGAAGATACACACTGCCTCCTGACCCGCCGCCACCGCCACCTGCGTCACCTGCCCCGCCAATTCCATTGTCGCCATTGGCGAGAATTGATCCACTCAAGGTGAAGGCAGTAGCGCTGATTTGTATAAGACCGCCTCCATCACCACCCTCGGCGTCAGCTCTATTCCCTGCCGCGCCACCGGAACCGATGTCTGTCGGAGCCAATGCAGATCCATAGGTAGTGGTTTCTTGTGTCCCCCCTATAGAAGCGGCTCCTCCATAGCCTCCATAGGCTGCTCCTCCACCATAACCGGTATCGCCTACTACTGCATTACCTCCGCCTGTCCCATATCCATTGCCACGACTGGTGGTCCCTCCATTAAATCCTCTCCCAGAAACATCTATTGTTCCTGCAACGGTGGTAGTCACGGTCACAAAATCAATCTCATACGAATGAGCCGTGGTATTATCAGTATGCGTGAGCGTGCCACCACTTGCCACGGTCAAGGTACCGGTAATTGTCTGGGTTGTGGTATTCTTTTGTTCAAGAGTGCCGCCACTCTCAATCGTGATATTGGTTCCGGTTTGGATATTGCCTTGCAATACAAATGTTGCCGTACCGCCGATGTTTAGATTGGAAAAGCTGGAAGAGACCGAGCTCGGAACGGTTACGGTGTAGGTACTCGTAACCACCACCGAATCAGTGGATCCGGGATAATCCAATCCTTCAGTACAACTGGACGAACACGCCCCGCCCCAGGTAGTTCCAATGTTCCAGTTGCCGGTTGCGGCTGACGTAAATGTTCGAGTAATCGTAGCGGATACTTGGTTGCCTGAACCTATATTTTGTTCATTGCCATACTCATCAATCGCCCATATCTGCAGATAATATGTGTCGCCGGCTAAACCAGTAACCGTACTGCTCGTCGTGCCAATGGTTGCGAGATTGCTGTCTGAACTCGTGGTCCATCGAGTGGCACTACCGGTTCGATTCGCAACATCAGATGAAGAGGTACCATACCAAATATCATAACGATCAAAATTGGTTTCAGTCGCAATAGACCATGAAACTTTAATGTTGCCCTCAGTGCTTGTCGAGACTAAGGCGAAACTACCCATACCGGTCGGCGCGGCATTATCCACCGTAAAGGCGCTTGAGGTGGCCGCTGATCCGCTCTGTAGCGCATCATTCACCGTGGCTCGCATATAGATATCTGTTTGTTCACCGCTTACTGCGCCATTCTCATTCAAAGCCGACAGAGAATTCCACACGACCGTGAGTGTTGATGTGGCAAGAGATGAACGATCGAGAGAAATTTGATATTCATTATCATCAGTAAGCGTGGCTGTGCCGACTGTTCCGGCCGCGCTAATGAGTAGCGGATCATACCAGGTCGTTCCGCCATTGTCAGAGTATTCAAATTTTATGGTAATATCTTGTGTATCTATATCCTGGACATCGGTGTTAAACGTGATGTACCCGGAAGCGTCATCAGCGGTTTGCACAAAAGAAGTGGGCGGATCGGCAGTGGGGAGAAGTCCGGCTATGCTCACGCTCAATTGTGTGGTCGTTGCCACATTTGTATAATCATCAATCGCAAAAATACTAAAATAATAGGTACTATTGGTGGTAAGCCCCGTGATCGTAGTATTTGTCGTGCCCGTTGAGCTTAAATTGGAGTCAGAACTGGTGGTCCATTGCGTGGCAGTACCGGTTCTGTTGGCCGCGTCAGAAGCGCCAGTTGTGGCATCATTACTATACCAAATATCATAGCGGTCAAAATTGGTTTCAGTAACTGCACTCCAACTAAACCCAATCGAGGTCCCAGGAGCAGTGGTGGTCGCAAAACTGCCTAGACCTGTGGGCGCGACATTGTCAATCGTAAAAGAAGCCGAGGTTGCGACCGTGCCATCTTGAAGAGAGTCATTGGGGGTAACTCTCACTTGAATATCACTTTGTTCTCCAGACAAAGCGCCATTTCCATTGGAAGCGGATTTTGAATCCCACACTAAGGTTACGGTCGTGGTGGTAAGCGACAATTCATTACCGGAATAAATAGAACTTATTTGAGAATCTGACAATGCGCTTGAAAAAAT
>MFQC01000002.1:2428-43000 GCA_001784285.1 Candidatus Magasanikbacteria bacterium RIFCSPHIGHO2_02_FULL_48_18 | reverse complement strand
CGCAATTTGCGCCGAGCCGCTGTGCGACCCCGCGTGCGGCGCAAACGAGGAGTGCGTCGACGGGGCGTGCCAGCCCATCTGCACTCCCAACTGTGCTGACCTCGAGTGCGGCCCCGACGGCTGCGGCGGCACGTGCGGGACGTGCGCCGCAAACGAGGCGTGCGACGCGGGCGTATGTGAGTGCATCCCGGCCTGTGCTGACCTCGAGTGCGGCCCCGACGGCTGCGGCGGCACGTGCGGCACGTGCGAGGGTGGCGAAGTTTGTGCGGATGGCCTCTGTGTGCCTCCGCCGGACAACCCACTCTTCACGGCCTGCATGGCGGATGGTGGCAAGACGATGTTCACGTCGGGCGGCCAGGTCACTGGCAACCCGGAGAAGGCAGCGTCCTGCTGCCACACGAATGTCATCCAATGTCCACCCCCGCAGACGACGTTCTGTGTCGGTCACAACGACACGGGGCAGAACTGCGCGCCATAGCAGCCCCCGCCAACAACTGGGCCGCGCTGCACGCCCGACGCGGCCGGCCCAACAACTTTAGGAGGTAGCTTATGAAGGAGGGATGGGAGCGAGGCGAGATCTTCGGATTTTCGTTTCGCTCCCGCCCATTGATGTATGCATCATGATTGGCATGGTGGAGAGATCAATGGGGTAAGTCGGCTGGCTGCCGATAAAGAATTGCAGAAGTGCAATTTTTTTGGTACAGTAAAATTGTATGAACACGCTATTTTCCTATTGGAAAGAATATGCGGAAAATGATTGGAAAGTTGCAAGACTTTTGTTTAAAGATGGTGACCGAAAAGGTTTTGCATATCAAGCCTGTGTATTTCATTGTCATCAAACAATTGAAAAGATGATGAAAGCGATTTTGGTATCCAAAAATATCATGCCTCCTAAAATTCATGATTTGGTGTCATTATCCACTAAGCTGGGTATTGATATCCCGGAAGAAATCCAAATATGTCTGGATCATATCAATCCGCATTATATGCGGCCCCGGTATCCCGATTTAAAATTTGCTCCCGGCTTTCACTTCACCTATAACAAACGCAACACAGAAAAAATACTTATTCAAGCTGAACAGATATTGGTATGGTTAAAAAAACAGTTGAAAAAGCACTAGCAGAGTATAAGAGTTTGGTACGGCGTGAGATCAAGGATCCTATTTTTTTTGTGTATGGAAGTGTCGCCACTGGGAACATACGCACAGACAGCGATATTGATCTTATTGTGGTGTCTTCATCGTTTCATACCGTAAACGGAATGAAAAGAATGGAGTGGCTGTCTCGGTTGCGTCGTGGTTCCGCACGTCGGGTGCCTATGGATATTATTGGTTTTACTCCGGAAGAATTTAAAAGTATACGGAAAGAAAAAAATATGTATTGGAAAGATATTATAAAGACGATGAGAAAAGTATAGGGTTCATCAGTATAGTGATGGTGGAGAGATCAATAGGATTTTTTTATTGATTGACTTATTATTCATCCGCGGTACTATAATGATATACCTAGATGTTTTTTTATTTTATGCATAAAGAAAAAACCATTACCATCCCAAAAAAAGTGCTTGAGCGCATGCACGACGCGCTTGATGCGTGGCGCGAAGCGGAGTCTCTGTTGGAAGATTTTATCTTAACAAAAGATAAATCGTTTATCCAAAAGGTGAATCAAGCACGGAAAGAACACCAAACAGGGAAGGTAAAATCATTGGCTGAATTAAAAAAAAAAGATGTATGGCGTCTAGTGTATGTATCATATTTTCGTTACGCCAACCTTTGAAAAAGACATCGCCAAAATAGATATATCCGTTGCCGATCGGATTATTAAAAAATCCGCTGAATCATCTTCCGAAGACCCTCAGAAAATTACGGAAACAACGAGTGGGAGATTGGCGCATTCTTTTTTGGGTGGATGAACGGAAAAAAGAAATAACGTTATACGCGGTTGAACATCGTCGGTCTGTCTATAAACGATTGCGGTAAAATTATCTCGATACACGCAAAAAACGGCTTCTCGCCGGTTTTTTTATGTTGACAGATGATAGAAAGGAGGGTATATTGGTATAGAGAAATGAAAGTATACTTCTATGAAATTACCACAAAATCAATTACAGACAATTCAAGACACTCTAAGACGGCATGAAGTAAAGCGCGCTGATTTGTTTGGTTCATTTGCAAGAGGAGACGCGGACGATGATAGTGATATAGATATTTTATTTGAATTTAAAGGATCCAAAAGTTTGCTTGATCATGCCGCATTAAAGCGTGTACTTGAGGAGGCATTAAATAAAAAGGTGGATTTAGTTACCTATGATTCTTTGTACCCACGGCTCAAGTCATCTATTATGAGGAATACGGTATCCTTGATATGAGGTATCTTTTATGAAGCGGATAAAAGATGTGTGTATATATCTAAACGAGATATTGGAGTGCATTACCGATATTGAGTCGTATATTGCCACGTACACAAAAATATCATTTCTTACAGACAAAAAAACACAAGATGCAGTCGTGAGAAAAATAGAAATCATCGGTGAAATAGTCAAACGACTTCCTGCCATGATCAAAACGAATGCTCCGCATATACCATGGAAAGATATTGGAGGTATGCGTGATATTCTTATTCATGAATATGCAACGGTTGATCTCAATGAAACGTGGGTCGTTATTACCGTAGATATTCCTAAACTGAAAAGAGATCTGCAAAAATTGTTAAAAAAATGTGAAGAGATATAACAAAATCGGCTTCTCGCCGGTTTTTTTTATATGAAAAATCTTCCTTTTATCCTTAGTCTTTAGTATACTGCCAACAAAGTTTCTATGTCCGACCTCTTTCAGTTTTCTCCCAACGGCCTGACATTTTTTTTGCTCGCCGCGCTTGGCATTGCGGGGCTTGTTTTGTTATTTACCATTCAAAAAACAGAATGGCTGCTCTATGGCCTTTTGGTGTGGTTTCCATTTGAAAGCCTTATATTATTGCATACGCCGATTCAGTATTTTGGCCTGGTCAAATACACACCCGAACTTCTGGTATATGGTGTCGCCCTCGGAAGCTGGTTTCATTACATCAAAAAATACGGGCGGCTTTCTCCGCGCCAGCCCTTGATGCGTTGGTTTGTCGCGTTTTTTCTTTGCGCCATTGTGACGCTCATCATTCAACGGTACCATCCCACCGTTTGGCTGTTTGGCATTCGCCAATTGCTTCGATTTGTATTTGTGTTTTTTATTGTGCTCTTTTTGGAATATCCGAGAGACACACTCAAAAAATTTCTTTTCTTTGGGCTTGGCATGATTCTTCTTGAGGCCGGCTTTGGCATGGTTCAATACGCGGCGGGCGGGTTGCTTGACCCATACCTTTTTTCCACCAGAACCGTGACGGTTGGAAACGCGGCCATTGTAGGCGGCGCAGAGCAGTTTTGGGCGCCGGGGACGCGTGTGTTTTCCACGATGGGGCGCTACGACCAGCTCGGCAGTTTTCTCGCTTTGGGGCTTATCATGCTTTTTCCCTGGGTGTACCATGTCAAAAAAGAGCGTCGTTTTTTGTTGTGGTTTCTTCTCGCGGCGTTAGCACTTGTTTTGACCCTTACGTTTTCTCGCGCCAGTTGGCTTGCCGCCTTTTTTGGTATTGGTATCATTGGCCTTTTTGTAAAAAAAGATACACGAATTCTCATCGGCATTGGAGCGTTTGTCGCGGTATTGCTTGTGTATCTTGGCGGCTACGCGGCAACACACGATAATGTATTATCCATGACGGAAAAACCGACCCAAACCTTGGCTGAAAGAATGTTTGAAGCATTCAGCCTAAGCGCGTGGCGCGAGAGCTACGATGGGTACGGGCGTATATTTTTTATTGTTCATACGCCCCTGACCGTGGTTCCGGACGCGCCGCTGTTTGGTCATGGACCCGGCCGGTATGGCGGCGGTGTCGCGGCGGCGCTTCTCAATACCGATGTGTACGACAAGCTGCATCTGCCCTTTGGCATTCAAAATCAATACGGCCAAATTGACAATAGCTGGCTCAGCATTTGGGGAGAATACGGAACCGTTGGGTTGCTTGTGTGGATTGGTATTTTTCTTTCACTTATGCAGACAGCGAGAAACGTGATGAAAACCCATGCCGGAACATCGGAATCCATTCTTGCTGAAGGCTTTGTTGGCCTTGTTATTGGTATTATGATTTTGGGATTTTTTGGCCCATATTTTGAATTTCGAACGCTCATGTTTTACTTTTGGTTTTTGGCCGGTATTTTGGTATTGTTATGGAGAGAGAAACGGCAGGAGAAAAATTTTCTTGCATGGTGAGGTATGATGAAGTCTGATACAGGAAAAAATAAGGTCCAGCTCCCCATTGACTGCGTTCTTGGGATTACGTACAACTGCAATTCGCGCTGTATTATGTGCGATATTTGGAAAATAAAAGATTTTCCGGAATTGCCGGTGTCGGAATATACAAAACTCCCAGGGACGCTTCGAGACATCAACATCTCTGGCGGTGAACCGTTTCTTCGGATCGACATCCCGGATATTATCGCGACCGTGGTAAAGCGATGTCCAAAGGCGCGCATGGTGATTTCGACCAACGGTTTTACGCCCGCGCTTATTGAACGGCAGATGAAAAAAATTCTTGCCATAAAACCGGACATTGGTGTCGCGATTTCTGTGGATGGCTATGGCAAGCGTCATGAGGAGATTCGAAAAATTCCCAATGCGTGGGAAAAAGACATGGAAACGCTGGAACGCCTCCAAAAACTCGGAATGAGCAATTTGCGACTGGCCTTTACTATTCTGCCGGAGAACGTTTCTGATTTTGGAAAAGTTTATGACGAAACCAGAAAACGGGGGATTCAGTTTACCCACGCGTTTGCCCAAAGTTCGGAACATTATTTTGGCGGGATTACCGTGGATAACAAACCCGACATGACCGTGCTCAAAAAGCAGTATGATTATGTGATGAACAAGGAACTCGGGACCTGGAATCCCAAACGATGGGCGCGCGCGTATTTTGCGCATGGCATGTACCAATTTTCCATTGAAAAAAAACAAATTTTGAATACGGATCCGGGGACCAAGTTTTTTTATCTTGACCCTCGCGGCGTGGTGTATCCGTCGGTCGTCCACACGTACCCCATGGGTAATATTCAAAATGTGAAACAGTGGAATGATTTGTGGTATGGTGAGAGAGCGGAAGCGGCGCGAGAAAAAGTTCGCACGGTAGGGCGTCCGGCATGGATGATTTGCACCAGCCGCACCGCCATCAAAAAACATCCGCACAAAGTGGCGTGCTGGGTAATAAAAAATAAAATTGGTGGGATGCGGGACCTGTGATATGAAGATTATTTTGGTCAACAAATACTGGTATCTCCGCGGCGGAACAGAGCGCGTGGTTTTTTTAACAAAAAAAATATTGGAAGACAGCGGGCATACGGTTGCCATTTTTGGGCCGCGGAATGCGAAGAATGACATGGAGAACGAGTATTTTTGCGATGCCGTTTCGTATGACGACGCGCAGCCGTTTGGCGAGAGACTCCGTGCCGGCGTCAAAAGCATATACAACACCAACGCGCGGGACGCGTTTGATCGGCTGGTCCGGGATTTTCAGCCGGATATCGTTCATTTTCACAATATCTATCATCAGCTGTCTTTTTCTCTTCTTGATGTCACCAAAAAACAAGATATTCCAACCGTTATGACGGTGCATGATTATAAGCTCATCGCGCCAAACTATCTCATGTATCATCATGGCGCCATTGATGAGTCTATAATGGGGAAACGATACTATCGCTGTCTTCTTCATAATTGCATGGAACACTACGGGCAAAGCATTGCCGGGACCATAGAAGCCTATGTTCGGGACGGTCGCTCTAAAAAACAAGGGATTGACCGGTATATCACGCCCAGTGTTTTTGCAAGAGATCTTATGATACGCGCCGGCTATGAAGCGGATCGTCTTGTGACGATTCCCAATCCCATTGACGGCGCGGCATATCCATTTTCCCCCATAACAGAAGAAGCCGAGGGGGTTGGCTATGTGGGCCGATTTGAAACACAAAAAGGACTTGATGTTCTCCTTGACGCGGCAAAAATGATGCCAACAATTCCGGTCGTGTTGATTGGCGACGGCCCGGAAAAAAATCATCTCCAATCACGGATACAAAAAGAATCTCTTCAAAACGTGGTGATACGGAATTGGGAGAGCGGGGAAACGCTTCAACGATCAATGCAGTCGTTTCGTTTGCTGGTCGTCCCTTCCGTCTGGTATGAAAATTATCCGCTGTCTCTCGTGGAAGCCAAAGCCATGGGGAGAGTTGTTCTGGGAAGCCGTATTGGCGGCATTCCGGAGCTCTTGCCGGACGATCTTCTTTTTGAACCGGGAAATCCGCAAAGTCTTGCCAAACGTATCGAAACATGGTATAGTATGCCGATTTCCAAACGAAACGCGATGGAGAAAAAATTGTCTTTGGAAACCGGTGAACAGAATGGCTTATTGACGTATTACCGCGCTATAATTCGTGTGTATGAGACGACGATCGGACAACGGTAACAACAAAACAATACATTTCTTTTTTGTCTTGTTTTTTGTTTGTTTTTTTTGGGGCACTGCCGTTTCCGCCAAACCGGCCCCGTATCTTGCCAACTATTATTTGAATACGCTCCAAAATTCGTCATCGTTCATAGAACAAATGGCGCGGTATGATGTGCTTATTTTGACGCCAACGCAAATAGTAGCAAACAAACATATTGTTCAAAAAATTCATGCCAAAAATCCGGATGTTATTATTTTGGCGTACGTGCCAAGCCAAAGCTATAACGTGACTCACTGGACGAAGGATAGTGTCTATAAAAATTTGATCGTGGATTCATCGTGGTGGCTGAAAAGCAGCTCTGGCACCGTTATTTCGGCGTGGGCTGATATTAAGAATATCAACATGGATCCCGCGTGGACCGAATATCTGATTTCGTATGTTAATGATCATGTCGCGTCCTTGTCCTATGTTGATGGGATTTTTTTTGATATGGTTTCCGAAAATATCTCATGGATTAACGCCGGAGACGTGGATGTCAATAGCGATGGAAAAAAAGACGCGCCGCACGAAGCCGACGCGCTCTGGCTTAAGC
The DNA here is from genome assembly GCA_001784285.1 of Candidatus Magasanikbacteria bacterium RIFCSPHIGHO2_02_FULL_48_18. GTDB lineage: Bacteria > Patescibacteriota > Patescibacteriia > Magasanikbacterales > UBA922 > UBA10181. The sequence continues at coordinate 35,888 of MFQC01000002.1, read as the reverse complement.
GGACGCAGTATTTTTTTTCCTATGTCAATGACCACCTCGACACGACGTATGTGGTTATGAATGGAACATCTCACCCCTCAATACAGCCGTTCGTGAATGGCCGCATGTTTGAAACCTTTCCCACGCCGTGGGAAGGAAACGGCACATGGCAAACGGTCATGACCAATATCCAAAAAAACAAGAAGGCAAACAAAGAACCTGTCCTCACGATTATCAATGGCAATACCAATAATCAAGGCAATAAAAATGAATTCCAAAAAATGCGTTTTGGATTGGGCAGTTCGCTTTTGGAAGACAATGTGATGTTTTCTTTTGACCATGGAGACCAAGATCATGGACAGCTCTGGTGGTATGATGAGTATGATGTGGATTTGGGAGAGGCATTAGGTTCGGCCGTATCGCAAACAAAACAGCAGGCGTATGCACCGGATGTGTGGAAAAGAGAGTTTGACCATGGCATGACATTGGTCAACAGTACCGAAAAGAAACAAACCGTTCTTCTTGACGGCGAATTTGAAAAAATTCATGGGATGCAGGATGAGGCCGTGAATGACGGATCCATTATCTCCGAAATAACCTTGCCCGGTAACGACGCGATTATTTTGATGAAGACGCTCGAAGACCTTGAAGACGTGGTGTACACGAACGGCGATTTTGTCCGTTTTTTCCGGGCCAATGGCGAACGCGTCCGAAATGGTTTTTTCGCATTTGACAGCGCGTATGACGGCGGGGCACAGCTTGCGTCCGTTGATTTGGACGGAAATGGCAAACGAGAACTGATGGCGGTTCGTCGCGGCAAAATTCTTATTTGGAAAGACGACGGCCAGCTCTATATGCGGCGCTACCCCTATGGCGCCTCCTATCAGGGCACGATGAAAATTGCGATCGGGGATATCAATGGGGATGGATATGGCGAAATATATGTCGCGCCAAAAGACGGGTACCCGTTGCCGATTAAAATTTATACGCGTCATGGGCGGCAGATGTTTCGGGATTGGTATCCGTTTGGCGAAACGTATGACGGGGGATACAGCCTGGCCGTCGCACGAACAGAGGGACAAAAAAATGGAACCCTGCTTGTGGGTTCCGGAAAGGGGCGCGCGCCGGATGTGTATGTGTATTCTTCCAAACTGGATCTGTTTGGATTTTGGCCGGCGTTTGAGTCCTCTTTTTTGGGCGGTATCAGTGTTGCCGCGGGAGACGTGGATGGAGATGGAGACGATGACGTGATTGTGGGTAGCGGCCCGGGGAAGAAGCCCTTCATACACATTTTTGATCAAGCGGGAAAAACGCTTTTTCCGGCATTTGAGGCGTATGCCAGCTTTGGAACGCCGGGCATTGAAGTCCAGGCGCGTGATGTGGATTTTAATGGAAAGGATGATGTTGTCGCATTTGGAAGCGGATTTTGACAGTTGACGTATTTGGTTTGCTTTTAAAAAACATCTTGCGTTTTGCGAAGATGTTTTTATATTGCTTTTGCGGCAAACGCCAGCGGCCGTGTTGACTGCCGTTCATACACCGCAATAATTTGCGGCAAGATCATGCGCCACGAGTACGACGTTTCCACAAGGCGCGCGTTTGCGTTTCCCATGCTTTCTTTTTCTTCTTTGGGGAGGCACAAAAATTCATAGAGGGTGATTTCCATGGTGCGCACATCATTTTGGACAAAGATCGCGCGTGGATCATGAAGGAGTTCAAGATGCTCCGGAATGTTCGAGACGAGGACCGGCTTCCCAAGCGCCATCGCTTTGAGGACGGTTATGGGGAGTCCTTCATTGAGAGACGGATGAACGAGCGCGATCGCGTTTCGATACAACGCGTCCAAGGTTTCTCCGGTTTGAAAGTCGGTAAAAATGATATCGTTGCATGGCGCCGCCTGAAGATGAAGGTCCCTGATATACTCATCCGTATAGACCGATCCGCCGACAATCGCCAGTTTCAAATTTTTTATCATTGGATCATCGGCGTGGTTCATTTTTAAATTGTGGAACGCTTCAATAAGAAGATGCGCTCCTTTGTGCGGGATAAGACGCGAGATCATGACCAGATATGGCTCATGCAGGAGACCGAATTTTTTTAATGGTTCACGATTGATGCGCGATTGAGACTGAGGGGACACGGCGTTTGGAATATAGATTGTTTCTTTGTGAAATTCTTTTTCACAATAGCGCCCCAAACTTTGCGACACGGTGATCGTCTCATGAGCAAAAAAACACGCTGTCCATTCTCCGAGTCTCAGGAAGAGGCGCGACAGGAATCCCCATTTTTCGTGGTAGCGGTCAATAGAGTGAAATGTCGTAACCACGTTGGTTTTTGGCGACAAGAGGCGGGGGATCCAGGAAACCAAGGACGGACCCACCCCATGATAATGAATCACGTCAAAGCGCTGGAATACCGCGTGAAGCGTGGAAAGAAGCGTATGGGTGATGGTATCGAGGTGTTTGGTCTTGATCGTAGGAATATACTGGCACACCACGCCTTCGACCGTCTTGGTTTCGGAAAAACCAGTATACCAAGATCGGCTGTATACCGTGACATCATGGCCAGCTTGTTTAAGGTGTACCGCAAGACCGTGGACGTGGGCTTCCACACCCCCGTATCCGGCCGGCATTCCTTTTTGTCCGATCATCGCAATTTTCATACCAATCATTTTTTTCTTTTATTGTAGCTAAAAAATAGCTTAATACCATAGCATAATTGAGAAGATTTGTCAAGTTTTTTGCGCGCGTCCCGATTTTGGACTTCAGCCTGCCTTTTATTGCACTTTTGTTCCTTTTTTTTGAGCGATGGTATCGTTCTTGAGCGATGCGTCAAGATTGGGGTAAGTTTTTGTAAGCCCTGCGTCAATATAGGTGTCATGCCCTGACAGAACAATATCTTTGAGGAGGAGCGGCGTTTTTCCTATGTCTGATTGGCTCGGCGTCCATGAGAGTTCAATATAAATGCCAATCTTTTGATACGCCGGCATGGTTTTGTGAGACCAAGAGAGCATTTTATTTTTTTCATTGAACAAAACGGCGCTTCCATGACTCACGCTGGTTTTCCCGGTCCAGGAAACGCCAGGCGGAAGCGTCGCAGATAACGAAAGATCAGATACCGCGCTCGTCGTATTCTGTATGGTTATGATTGCCCAATATTTTGTTTCTTTGCCAACAGCGGGCGGCAATGGGCCGCGGCCAAGCTGGTCGCCTTCGGGCGTAAAGTACCGCATATCCGCGCTCAGGATAAGATTCGTCCCGATATGCAGTGGTTTTGTATGTATGGCGCTGTCAAAATCAATGGAGTCGTTTGAGGCAAGCGGCACCGAGGCGCGAATGCGCGGGGAAAGAATCACCGAGAGGTCTGTGCCCCCTTGGGGATTTGATCGAAGAGGAACCTGCAAGGAAAGAGAAAGTGAACTCCCGGGCTCCAATGACGCGAGTCCTGCAATGTATTTTTTATTGAGGGTCAATGTTTCCTTCGCAAGGACACCGGCGTTGTATTGTGTCAATTGCGATAGAACAATGAGAGAGCTCGGGAAGGGGATATCAATCGTCGCATCGTTTAAGACCGTGTCGCCGTTATTATGGATCGTGAGCGTGAGCGGCACCACTTCTCCTGGCCTGGCCGTTTCACGCGCGTCATTCCAGAAGGCGGAAAATTCAATGTTTGGATGAAGCACATTCCATTCATATTGTATCAGCGTTTGCGGGAACGTGGCATTCCGGACAAAAAGAAGGGGGGTTAACTGAAGTGTCGCATGTTGTGCGCTTTTTTCCAAATTGGTTTGTATGACGCCAGTGAGGCGTATGGATTCATGAGGAGGGAGTTCTTTGACACGCCATTCCTGTGATTCTATTGTTCCTGCGGTTGTCGTAACTGTATGAAGAGATATGCCGGATGGCATGGCGAGCGGTAGAACGAGAGAGGGGAGCGAATGCGTCGCGGTATTCGTGAGTGTTACTGTTATGGGGGACGATCCCGTTGGGAGGATGGCGTGGGAACCGCTCAAGGCGCCTTCGAGAATTGATCCCCGAAGCGTGGTCAATACATTCGCAATGCGTATTTCTCGATCGGTTCGTTGTTCCTGGCGATAGGACAGCTGGGCGCTCACCCGGTCGGTTTCGTCCGGGGTCCCAAAGAGGATTCCCTTTATGACCGCCTCGCCAGAGCCGCCGGGTGGAATAGGGGGCAAGACAAACGTGTTATTGGCTGGCGTAAAAAGTTCGGATGGCGCGGCGGATTCGAGGACAAAGCCAAGAGGAAAGGAAACGCTGAGATGCGGATCTTGCAAAAGGACGCCGCTTTTGTTGGCGTATGCAACGGTATATGTGATGTCGTCTCCGCTTTGAATTTTTGTTGCCGGCGTGGCGTTGTTCGATGGGGTGATGGAAAGAGAAACAGAGGCAACCACGGATGGTTCGTACAGAAATAAAAAGAGTGTTATGCCAAACAATGCAATAACGCTGAGAAGCAGGGTAAAATCAAACAAAAATAATTTTTTTGCATGGACAAAACGAAGGTGATATCGCTTTTGATAATGCAGTTCGGCGAGATGAACGGGAGAAACAAGAAGCGCCAAAAACCAATGGTGAGGCGCGTGGAGAAAGTGATGTTTGGTGAGATGTTCTCTCACGTACTCCATAGAATATGCAGTATACCTGTTTTTATTTTTTCTGGATATATAGTGTTCCAATCACATTATGGTGATCCGCGTTCTTGCATGCGTATCGACAGTGTTGCGATGTCGTCGCCTTTCATGGCGTTTCCGAGCCCGCTCGAAACCGATGTTATTTTTTGCGCGTCCGAAAAATGGGCAACCGCCTCGACAATGGCGCGTCCCATCGTTTCCGGATTTGATGATTGAAAAATGCCGGAGCCGACAAATACGCCTTCTGCGCCAAGACGCATCATGAGCGCGGCGTCAGCAGGGGTCGCAATGCCACCGGCCGAAAAGTTGACCACAGGCAATTTTTTTTCTTTTTGTATTTTACGGAGCAATTCAACAGAGACGCCGATGGTTTTGGCGTGGCGGACCAATGCTTCGGCGGGAAGTGTCATAATTTCTTGGATTTCTCTTTGAATCGTCCGCATATGGCGAACCGCTTCCACAATATTGCCGGTTCCGGCTTCGCCTTTGGTGCGAATCATACTTGCTCCTTCCGAAATACGGCGCAGGGCTTCCCCAAGGTTTCGCGCGCCGCACACAAACGGAATGCGAAAGGCGGTTTTATCAATATGATATTCGTCGTCAGCCGGAGTAAGCACTTCCGATTCGTCGACAAAGTCAATCTCAAGGGCTTGCAAGATTTCCGCTTCCACAAAATGACCAATCCTCACTTTTGCCATAACCGGAATGGTGACCGCTTGTTTTATTGCAAGGATCATCGAGGGGTCGCTCATGCGCGCGACCCCGCCGTCGCGTCGAATGTCATGAGGGAGGCGTTCCAATGCCATGACCGCACAGGCACCGGCGGCTTCGGCTATTTTTGCCTGCTCCGGCGTTGTGACGTCCATAATGACACCCCCTTTCAGCATTTGCGCCAATTGTTTTCCCAACGTGTTTTCCATACGCATTACTTCATGTCAAATAAAAAATAGTTATGGATCCGTGTGTCGTGTGTCAGCTCCGGGTGAAAGGTTGAAAGCAAGACCCTGTTTTTTTCACAGAGAACAGGATTCCCTTCATGTGTTGCCAAAATCGCAATCCCTTCTCCTGCGCTGGTTATTTTTGGCGCCCGTATAAAAACCGCGGGAAACGATTCGTCGCCAAGCGTTGTCTTGATATTTTTGGAAAAAGAGTGGAGCTGGGAGCCATACGCGTTTCGATCAAGCACGACATCAATACAGTTGAGCGAATATGGCGACGCGTTTTTTCCCAAAAGAATAGCGCCGGCGCAGGTTCCAAAGAGGTAAAGGCCGGCCTGTTTCCATCTGTCGAGAATGGCGTCCTTGAGGCCTGTTTGGAGAAGAAATCGCCCTATCACGGTGCTTTCTCCGCCGGGCACGATAAGATGGGTGAGTCCACGCATGTCCTCTATAGCCCGCACCGGTCTTGCTTCTAACCCTATTGTCCGGCAGAGAGTGCCATGTTCCGACACCCCGCCTTGGAACGCAATAATGCCAATTTGTTTTTTATTCGTCGTGTGCCGTTCGTCCATATCCATTTTTTTTATGCTCCATGTCCATGTTCCAGATATATTTTCCGGTTTTGCCAACCACAAGGATAAGACCAAGGAGAGAAAAAAGCAAAATATATGGCAGAGAAAAAGCAAGATAGGTTTTTCCAAAAAAGATGAAAAGCGTATTGATGAGAATAAAGATAAGCCGAACTTCGGTTGGGCCGATTCCAAGATAACTAATTTTAAATTCGTTGGTTGCCGCAAATTGCAAATAGGAATTGACCATAAACGCGCCAAACACAGCGAGAACAAAAAAGAGGAGATAGAGAAAGTGGCCGTTTGGAATAATAAAAGAATAGCCGATCAAAATAGAGCACAAGAAAATATAATCCAGAAAGTGATCCATATAATATCCCCATCGGATGAGGCCGGTGTTGCGAAGCCGCCCTACCGCGCCATCGAGCGAATCGGTCACCCATTGAAGCGCAATCATGATGGAAGATCCCCAGAGCCAGCTGATGTTCCATTGCGCAAAAAATCCAAACAGCACAAGACACAGGCTGATGGGAATCGTGAGGTAGGTCAGGTGATAGGTTTCTATCCAATGGGGCACCTTTGGCGCAAACGCGACAATACATTTTTTTTCGAGCGAACCCAAAATGGAGGTGCCGACTTTTTTATCGCCGGCAAACGGCGTCTCATGATAAAGCATATGGTCGAAGGAAGCACTGAGAGATTATGCCATGTGGCGAAGTTTTTCAATCCGGTCTGCAACCGGCGGGTGGGTTGAAAAAAGAGAAGACATTTTTTTCTTTTTGAATGGGTTGGCAATAAAAAGATGTGCGGTTGCGTTGCTCGCGGTTTGGAGCGGCGCAGTAGAGGCGCTTATTTTTTCAAGGGCGCGGGCAAGTCCTTCCGGATATCGCGTGAGGAGTGCTCCGGAGGCGTCGGCCAAATACTCGCGTTTTCGAGAAACCGCAAGTTTGATGAGTTCGGCAATAAGGGGAGAGATAATGAGAAGGACAATGCCGACAATCATAAGAATGGCTCCAAATTGTCCGCCGCCTTTTCCCGAATCCCGTCTTCCGCCAAATCCAAAAAACCGCGCGCGGAAAAAAATATCGGAAAGAAGCGCTATGGCGCCGACCAACACGACAACAATCGTCATGACACGAATGTCATAATTTTTAATATGTGAAAGTTCGTGTGCAACGACACCTTCCAATTCTTCATTTTCAAGAGATTCAACAAGACCGGTTGTGATGGCAATATGTGCGTGTTCTGGATCGCGCCCGGTGGCGAATGCATTCATGGCCGGGGAGGAAATAAGATACACTCGCGGGGCGGGCATTCCGGCCGTCAAGGCAAGATTTTCCACTATCCGGCAGACGTATGGGTTGTCTTGCTTTTGGATTTCTTTTGCGCCGGCAGACTTGAGGGCGATAACATCGCCTTTAAAATAACTGATGAGCGTCATGACAAACGAAAGCATAACGGCAAATCCCATTATGCCATATCCATATCCCATATATTCTGCCAAAAAATACCCAAGTCCGGTGATAAGGGCGATGAAGACCATGATGAGAATAATGGTTTTGCGTTTGTTTGACGTTATCTCAGAATACATATATGCAATGGCTTCACAATGACACCTTTACATTCTCTCGTTCCTTTGCATCTTCAATCTCAAAAAATTCAAACTTGGTAAACTTCATGGAACCGGCGATAAGATTGTTGGGGAATACTTCGATTTTGGTATTGAAATCTCGCACTTGGCCGTTATAAAAGCGGCGTGAAGCCTGAATTTTATTTTCTGTATCGGATAACTCGTCCATCAATTGAGCGACATTCGTATTTGCTTTGAGATCAGGATAGGCTTCAACTGCGATTTGAAGCTGGCCCAGCATGCCGCCCAGGGCGCCTTCCAGTTTACCCATTTCTTTTGTGTCGCCGCTTTTTTGAGCATCCACTGCCTTGGAGCGGAATTGCGTAATTTTTTCCAAAAGTTCGCGTTCGTGTTTCATATATCCTTTGACGCTTTCGACCAGATTTGGAATAAGGTCGTGTCGTCGTTTGAGCTGGACATCAATATCGCTCCATCCTTCTTTGACTTGGTTGCGCCGTCGGATAAGGCCATTATAGACGCCGATAATCCAAAGAACAAAAAGAGCCGCGATTCCGAGAATGATCCAAAGGGTCATCATACAGTTGGGGTTAAAAATATATAGGTCTTATGCTCATGTGTCACTTGTTTTTTTTTATTGTCTATGGAATAATTCTTTCATTATTATTCCAGTCAAAGTGAGAAAAGTCAATATGCTGACGGTTCTTCTTTTTTTAGGCATCCTTTCGCTCCTCGTGTTTGTCCACGAGTGGGGCCACTTTACGACAGCCAAAAAATGCGGTATGAAGGTATATGAGTTTGGGTTTGGTTTTCCGCCGCGGGCGATTGGCTGGTACAAAGATCCGGTCACAAAGCGATTGGTCCGCGTGGTCGGAAAAGGGAAAAACAGCCTGAAAGAAACCGTTGGCGGAGGCGAGCGCGTGCAAGAATTTCCGTCCACATTGTATTCCATCAATTGGCTGCCGCTCGGCGGTTTTGTTAAAATAAAAGGAGAAAGCGGAGAAGCGCGAGGAGAGAAAGATAGTTTTGTCGGCCGGCCCGTGTGGCAACGCCTTCTGGTTCTTGTCGCCGGGGTCTTTATGAATTTTATTCTCGCCGCGGCTCTGCTATCGGTCGGGCTTATGATTGGCCTTCCTGCGGATTTTTCCGGCGGTATTGATGAGAGGGCCATTATCGTCGAGCCTCCGTCGGTTTTGGTTCAGCACGTATTGGATGGCTCTCCGGCAGAGCAGGCGGGGTTTCAGCTCGGAGATACGGTATTAGAAATTGATGATGTTTCCATTTTGAACGCGTCGCAGATGATTGCCTATGTTCGCGATCATAATGAAACGCCTCTGACGGTGTTGGTGGAACGAGATGGGGTGTTGTCAACAAAAGAAGTCACGCCAGCGGATCTCGATCAGTCCGGCGAGCGCCGGCTTGGGGTGGTATTGGCCGACGCGGGCGTGATTCGGTATCCATGGTATCACGCGCTATGGCGTGGCATTGCCGCGGCATTTTTTGGCGCGGTTAATATCATTGTAGCGTTTTTTTACCTTATCAAAAATTTGATCATCGGGGAGGGGCTTGCTTTTGATGTATCCGGCCCGGTCGGTATTGCGGTTTTGGTCGGTCAAAGCGCGCGGCTTGGGTTTCATTATCTTCTCAATGTCACGGCCATGATTTCTTTGTCGCTCGCGGTCATTAATTTTCTTCCCATTCCCGCCTTGGACGGCGGTCGCGCGCTGTTTGTGATTTTGGAAAAGATATTTCGGCGTCCGGTGTCCATGAAACATGAACAGCTGGCTCATACGATTGGTTTTTTGCTCTTGTTGGGGCTGATTGTTATCGTGACGGTCCGCGACGTTATCGGGTTATTTTAATATGAAAAAAGAATTAGATCATCTCAAAAAAGAATGTCTTGAGGCTTTGCAAAACGTAAACGATTCATTAAAATTGGACGAAGTCTATCAACGTTTTTTTTCGCGTCGATCGGGAAAGCTTTCTGAAATCATGAAAAATCTCAAAGACTTGTCTGGCGAGGCGCGCGTTGAAATGGGCAAATTTGCAAATGAAGTGAAGACAGAGCTTGAGGATGTATATGGTAAAAAGAAAAAGGCCCTTGCGGGAGAAGAGATCGGCCGCATGGTGGAGCAGGAATCCATTGACATAACGCAACCACAGCTTCCTCCGCGTGAAAAAGGGCATCTGCATCCCATTACCCAGGCGCTTTGGCAACTCGAGGATACCGCGCGAGGAATGGGATTTATTATCGAAGATGGTCCGGAAATTGAAAGCGAGTATTACGTGTTTGACGCGCTCAATATCCCGCTCCATCATCCGGCGCGCGATGTCCAGGATACGTTTTATCTCAAAGGCATGCCTCAAGCTACCATGCGTTCTCATGTGTCGGGAATGCAGGTGCGCCAGATGCGCATGTATGGCGCACCGCTTCGAGCCGTGCATTGCGGCCGTGTGTTTCGAAATGAGGCCTTGGATGCGACCCATGGCCATACCTTTTATCAATTTGATTGTATTGTTGTGGATAAAGGACTCTCAATTGCTCACATGGTTGGCGTCATTAAGGCGTTTTTGGAAGGGTTGTACAACCAAGAAATCGAACTTCGTTTGCGTCCAAGCTATTTTCCATTTGTGGAACCGGCCATTGAGATCGAAATGAAAATAACAACCGGGGTTGGCGACGCGCAAAAGACAAAGTGGGTGGAAATTGTCGGCTCTGGGCCGGTTCACCCCAATGTGATCCGCGCCGGAGGTCTGGACCCCGATGTCTACGATGGGTTTGCATTTTCGTTCGGCCTTGATCGGCTTGTTATGCGAAAATTCAAAATTGAAGATATCCGGCACATTCATTCCGGCGATCTGCGATTTTTAGAGCAATTTTAACTTTATTTTTAAGGAGGGATTATGAATAAAGATTTTCAGAATTGGCATACGAGAAAAAAAATGATCCACGAACAATATGTACGAGTCTTTTTTAAAGAAAGGGAGATTTGGTTCTCTTTTCTCGGACAAAATATCGGGTATGAACAAGACGGGCGGGGTTTTGAATTTTTGAGACCGGTTGTGATATTCAAAAAATTCAATAATAGTGTATTATGGGTAATACCACTTACAAAACAAACAAAAGAGGGCATTCACTATTTTTCTTTTTTCTTCTTCCCTCGGATACGGAGTACGGCAGTGCTTTCTCAGTTGAGACTGATTGATGCAAAACGACTGAAGTATAAAGTGGGAAATATGAAAACAGAGGATTTTAACAGTTTAAAAAATAAAATCAGGCAATTACTGCCTGATTGAGATTTTTACCCCGGTCCATATCGGGGAGGGCCGAAGCCATTGATAAAAATAATATATCATAATGCGGTTTTTTTTGTCAAGAGTATATTTTCTATGAAACTTTCTCTCAACTGGCTTAAGGATTTTGTCGACATTCCAAAAATTTCTTTGGAAGATTTTGCGTATGATCTCTCGTCGAAGGTGGTCGAAGTGAAAGGAATAAACACCCTTGGCACAGGGCTCGAAAACATTGTGGTTGGAAAAATTGTACGTGCGGAAAAACATCCGAATGCGGACCAGCTCAAACTCTGTACGGTTGATATCGGCGCAAAGAATCTTTCCATTGTGTGCGGAGGATCAAATGTTGCGGAAGGAATGCTGGTTGCGGTGGGGTGCATTGGCGCAAAAGTAACATGGCACGGGGAAGGAGATTTGGTTGCGATTCAGAAAGTCAGCATTCGCGGGGAAGTGTCCGAAGGGATGATTTGCGCGAGTGATGAAATTGGACTGCATGATCTTTTTCCAAAGACAGATGAGAAAGAAATTATTGATCTTGGTGAGAAATTAGAAATTAGAAATTTGAAATTAGGAATTCCTTTGGCTGAAGCTCTTGGAATTAATGATGTAATGATAGAGATTGATAATTCATCATTGAATCACCGGCCGGATTTGTGGGGCCATTATGGCATGGCGCGAGAGATCGCGGCAGTATATAAAAAGAATCTCAAACCATACCCGGCCCGCGCCATTCACGCGGCCAAAAAGCCTTCGGCGCTGTCGGTTGTCGTAAAAGATAAAACACTATGCCGCGCGTATTCGGGTGTTCTCATGGAAGGGATATCCATCGGTCCGTCACCCGCTTGGATGCAGGAAAGACTGTTGGCGGCAGGCCAGCGGCCAATCAATAGTATCGTCGACATTACCAATTATGTCATGTTTGAGCTTGGCCAACCGACGCATGCCTTTGATGCCAAGCATATTGAAGGAGGCATCGTGGTGCGCGAAGCGAGAGAAGCGGAAACAATGGTGACGCTTGATGGGGAAAAACGCAATTTATCAAGCGAGATACTGGTCATAGCGGATGAAAAAAAACCGATCGCTCTTGCCGGCATTATGGGAGGGGCCAAGACCAGTGTTAGTGAACACACCACGAGCGTCTGGTTTGAATCCGCAAATTTTGATCCGGTGTCTGTTCGCAAAGCGTCAAAGACATTTGGGTTGCGCACGGAAGGGTCGGTTCGCTGGGAAAAAAATCAAGATCCGGAGAATGCGCTTCTTGGTTTAAAGCGTCTGGTGGCGTTGACTCAAGACATTATCCCAACCGCAAAAATACGAGGAGGAATTTTCTCTGAACAATATTGGTATCCAAAAATAAAACCATTGAAAATTTCTCTTTCTTTTATTGAACAAAAAATAGGTTCAAAAATAAATAAAGCGGAGGCGGTGGACACGCTTCAACGTCTATGCTTTGGCGTACAAGAGAAAAAAACAAAGCAAGATACGACGCTGACGGTGCAGGTTCCGTCGTGGCGGGCGACAAAGGATATTTCTTTGAAAGAAGATCTTGTGGAAGAAATTGCCCGAATGCACGGGTATAATACCATTCAAACGATTCTCCCGCGGTTTCCCATTCAGCCGCCTCAGCGAAATGCGATTCGTGATCTTCAAAAACGGACCCAGCAGATTCTCGCATTTGAGTGCGGATATGCGGAAGTGTATAGCTATTCATTTGAATCCCGAGAGTGGCTGGAACGATTGGAAGAGGATCTATCACAGTACATTGAACTTGAAAATCCTCTTGCAAAAGATCGGCCGCTCCTGCGGCGTCATCTTATTCCCGGATTATTGGAAGTTGCTGAAAAAAATCTTCATCGCTTTGACTCGGTGAAAGTTTTTGAAGTCGGCCGCGTCTTTCATAAAGAAACGCCAGGAGTCTTGGCGACTCCTGAAACATCCGACCGATTGCCCGCCCAACCCACCCAGCTTGGTTTTTTGTCTGCCCAAAAGGGCGATGAGACCCCATTTTTTGCCGCCTCCGGAGCGCTTGAGCGGCTTTTTGAACGGTTGCATGTCTCCTATTGTTTGCATGCGCATGGGAAAATACATTCAAAAATCATTCATCCCGGGCGCTTCGCCAAGATTATTATGGTTGGCAGTGCCATGGTTGGCACGATTGCAGAGCTCCACCCGCAGATACAAGAGAAACTGGGGATTCCCTATCGCGCGGCAATAGTTCAAATAACCCTCGACGATCTTGTTCCGTTTCTTCATGACACTTCTTCGTACAAGCCACTGCCGCCCTATCCGCCGGTGGTCCGCGACGTTGCTTTTGTGGTTGATTGTTCGGTAACGCATGACTCCGTAGTAAACACGCTCCAAAAAGGCTCTCCTTTTCTTGCTGATGTTGCTCTTTTTGACGTATTTTCTGGAACACAGCTTGGCGAACATAAAAAAAGCATGGCGTATCATCTGACGTATCAGCCGAAAGAAAAAACATGGACATCGGAAGAAATTGACATAATGCATGCAGAAAGTATTCGGCTTTTGAAAACATCTTTGGGGGCGGAGGTGCGGACATCATAAGGGAGACGCGTATTCTTAACTATGCATCGCATTCCTCGCACCATGAGCACCCAGCATCCTGATAATGTTCATCAGCCGTTTTTTGTTGAACAATCATTGATTGGCGGGGAAGACGAGATTCAGGAGGCCTACTACGCGTATTCCCATCTCGGATGCGACGAACAGATGTGGGATTTTGAAGGAAAGGAAGTGGATAATTTTGTTGTTAAAAAATTGCTTACAAAAAATGAATCATTTTTTCAAGAAAAAAAATTGGGACGAGATGTCTTTCTCACCCTCCGTGTTCCCAATCCTGAAGTGGAGAAAACAGAAGCAAAAATTCTTCTCGAAACTCTGGAAAGCATTCCTCGGTCGTATGACGCGGCGCGGTTGTTTTATGGCGACGATATCGCGCCTATTTTTCAAGTGATTGTGCCGATGACGACCAGCGCATCGGGCATTGACCGGATTTATCACTATTATAAAGATATTGTTGCCGGTAAGAATTCATGGCCCGTACGCCCGGGCGATATGAGCATTGGCGAGTGGATCGGCGATTTTCAGCCGCAAGAAATTCAAATGATCCCGCTGGTTGAGGACATGAACAGCATGCTCGGCGTCGCGGATATTCTGAGGGAATACCTGAGGGACAAGCCTGATGTCTTGTTTCAGCGCGTGTTTTTGGCCAGGTCCGATCCGGCCGTTAACTATGGCAATGTTGGCGCGGTCTTGATCAATAAAATCGCCCTCCAGAGAATTGACCGGCTCGCACAGGAAATGGCAATCCCGATGTATCCTATTTTGGGCGCCGGCTCTGCGCCGTTTCGGGGCAATCTCCGGCCGCAGACCGTTTCTTCTTTATTGCGCGGCTACCCGAGTGTCCAAACTTTTACTATCCAGTCCTCTTTTAAATTTGATCATCGTCCGGACGTGGTCCAAAATGCCATTCATGCAATTGATACCCATCCGGTAGGGCCGCCCCTTCCCATTGACGAAGCATACGCGGAGGATGTGCTTCGACGATACGTACGGGCCTACACGGCGCAGATTCGCTCCCTTGCGCCGCTCATCAACGCGATCGCTCCTGCCATTCCGAGAAGAAGAAAAAGAAAACTTCATATCGGGTTGTTTGGATATTCCCGGAGCATGGATGATCTCCGTCTTCCTCGCGCGATTACCTTTACCGCGTCCCTCTATTCTTTGGGCCTTCCGCCCGAGCTTTTGGGTCTGAACGCGCTCACAAAAAAAGATATTGTGTTTCTTCGGTCCGTCTACCCAAGTTTTGACAGCGATCTCAAAGACGCCTTGACGTTTTATAATCCGGATATGCCGCATATCCCCGAAGATGTGGGACAATGTGTCAGGGCATATATAAAAAGTGGGACGGTGAATTCCGCGCACAAAGAAATTACCGAACAAACGCTTGAGGCGCTCAAGCGAGAGTCTTTTGACGATGTGGTTGCGTGTGTCTTGCGGAGCGCAAGTGTGCGTAACTTTTTGGGATAAATTGTTTGTGAAGAAAAAAAGTGATATACTCACTGTATTATTTTTTATCTCACACATTCGCGCATGGCCATGCCCCGCGTGCGCGAGTGATGGAGGATCTATGTTTTTGGAAAACAGCCAGGATTTTTTATACATTGTGCTGTCGCTCAGCATTTTGTGGTTTACGGTTTTTTTATGCTGGCTTCTCTATCAAGCGGCTCGGGTGTTGAAAAACGCCAATGCCATTATGGAACAGCTTTCCCATAAATTGGAGCTGATTACGGACGCAATAGAATTTATCAGAAAAAAAGTAGACAACGTCTCGACGCATATGGGCGTTGTCAGCGGCATGCTGTCCGGGCTTGTCGAAAAATATGTGGTTGGAAAACTTACGAGCAAATTTGAAGAAAAAATAAACAAAAAAGACCCGCCTTCAAAAATAAAAAAGAAATAAATCCCGCATCTTTCAGTCGGGATATTGCCCCGCTGAAAGGTTATTCTGATCCCTCATCCCCGTAGCAAGAAGCTGTGAGGTTTCCGGGAAAGGTGCGGGATAAAAGAAATTTACGCGTTTTCTTTGTCTTTCTTCGTCTCTTTTTTGATGACGCCCCAATGGTAGAGATAGAGCGGCATGCCCACGATGAGGAAAGAGAGATTCCGGGCCGCTTCACGGTGCCGTCGTGATTTGGCGACGTCGATGTTTTTTGTCCGTTCGTTCCATGCATCATAATCCATCACCCAATTTTTGATGGCTTGTTTTTCTGTTTCCGTCAGTTCAATTTTTTCAACATCGGCATCGGTCGGGATTTTTTCTTCAATGCCATACGGCTTTGGCGGCGCATCCCAGAGCGTTTGTTCTTGGTCTGCCTGTGTAAAGACCCATGCCTTGAGGCCCATGTTGATAAAATTGACGGCTCCGATAACCATGAGAACCAAGCCCACGAGGGCAAAGAGGTATAAATAGATGGTCCGAATGAGAGGGTTTTTTGTCATATAGTAAAAATTATGCAGAATACGCGAGAGTACACGGAGCAGATCTCCGTCCATTCTGCATATCCTGCTTATTGAGACAGTATATCACGCATTCTTTTTTGGCGCATCTTTCTTGATTTTTGAAGGTCGTTCGGCTACGATACCAGACACTATGAGCTTTACGCACCTGCATGTCCATTCGCATTATTCTCTTCTCAATGGGCTGGTAAAAATTAAACCCCTCGTCAAAGCCGCAAAGGCGCGCGGAATGAACGCGCTCGCATTAACTGACTATGGATCCATGTATGGCGCCATAGAATTTTATCGTACGTGTCTTTCTGAAGGAATAAAACCCATTCTTGGATTTGAGGCGTTTGTCGCTCCGCGGTCACGTCACGATAAGGATATGGAAAAAGACAAACAATCATTTTCTCTTGTCCTCCTTGCGGAAAATTATGAAGGCTATCGGCAACTCATGCGTCTTTCTTCTCTTGGCCATCTTGAAGGTTTTTTTCACGAGAAGCCAAGAATTGATAAGGAACTCTTGCGCCAATATGCGGGGTCCATCATTGCGCTTTCCGGTTCAATTGACGGCGAAATTCCGCAGCTGTTAAAACAAGGCGAGATACAAAAAGCGAAAGATGCGGCGATGGCGTATGCCGATATATTTGGCGTTGATCATTTTTATCTTGAACTTCAGGATCATCCGGCGATATCTGGTCAAATCGATGTGAATACAAAACTTGTTCAATTATCAAAAGATACGGGCATTCCATTGGTCGTGACTCGTGATGTCCATTATGTAAACCCTGATGATGCCGAAGCCCAAGATATTTTGCGCTGTATTAGCGAAGGGTGGAAAGTCGGCCAAGGAAATCGCGAGGATTGCCGCCACGTCGATCGGTCCCTCAACGCCGAAGATGATATTGTATCACGGTTTCGGCACATTCCCGAGGCGATTGAAAATACCGGGAACATTGCCGAACGGGTGAATATAGCGATTGAACTTGATGCATGGCATTTTGCGCCGGTTGAGGTATTCCCCGGAAAAACAGCCGGTGACATGCTGAAAGAAGAGGTTTACGCCCATATTCGCGACTATTATCACCCTCTCGCGCAAGATGTGCAGGATCGTATTGAATATGAACTCAAAATTATTCGCGACAAGGGCTATGATCCGTATTTTTTGTGTGTTGCGGATTATGTTCGCTATGCGAAACAAAACGGTATTATTGAAACCACCCGAGGATCTGCGGCAGGATCGGTCGTATCGTATGTGCTTGGCATTACGACCGTTGATCCTATCCGATTCAAATTGCCATTTGAGCGGTTTCTCAATCCTTTTCGTCCCAGTCCGCCGGATATTGATACTGATTTTGCCGACGATCGCCGCGATGAAATGATTGCGTATGTAACCAAAAAATATGGCGAAGACCGCGTGGCGCAAATTATTACCTTTGGAACCATGGCGGCCCGCGCGAGCGTTCGGGATGTGGGTCGAGCGCTTGGGTTTTCGTATACGTTTTGCGATCAAGTCGCAAAATTGATTCCGCCAGGATCGCAGGGGTTTCCCATGACGATTGAGCGCGCGCTCAAGGAAGAACCGGATTTAAAAAAACTCTATGAGACCAATCAGGATGTCAAAAAACTCATTGATTTGGCCGAACAGGTGGAGGGGTGCGCGCGGCATACCTCTATTCACGCGGCAGGGGTTGTGATCTCGCCAACGCCGCTTACGGATTTTACGCCGGTACAACGAGAAACCGGCGGAGAAAGAATTATCACTCAATATGAAATGCACGCGGTGGAATCGGCCGGCTTATTGAAAATGGATTTTTTGGGAATTCGTAATTTATCCATTTTGGGAAAAGCGGTTGAAATTGTAGAAAAAACAACCGGAGAAAAGGTGGATGTGTACGCACTGCCTCTTGATGATCAAAAGACATTCGACATGCTTTCTCGCGGAGAAACCATGGGTACGTTTCAATTGGGAGGGTCCGGAATGACGCGCTGGCTCAAAGAACTGAAGCCAAACCGCATTGAAGACATTATGGCCATGGTGGCCTTGTATCGCCCTGGTCCTATGGAGTCCATTCCTGAATACATCCGTCGAAAGCATCATCCGGAATTGGTGGCGTATCTTGATCCGCGAATGAAAGAATATCTTGAGGCATCGTTTGGGCTTTTGGTGTACCAGGATGATGTGCTTTTAACCGCGATCATCCTTGCCGGCTATGACTGGATGGAAGCGGATAAATTTCGAAAAGCGATTGGAAAAAAAATTCCCGAAGAAATGGAAAAACAAAAGATTAAATTTTTTCAAGGCTGTCGAGACCGGGGGAAGCTGGCCGAAGACGATATTAAGGAGTTGTGGCGGCAGATTGAGCCATTTGCGGCGTATGGATTCAACAAAAGTCATGCGGCAAGCTATGGCACGGTTGCGTATCAAACCGCTTACATGAAAGCAAATTATCCGGTCCAATATATGACCGGGGTGTTGCAGGCTGAGGCAGGCGACGCGGACAAGGTCGCGGCTATTGTGTATGAATGTCATCGGATGGGGATTGAGGTATTGCCTCCGGATGTCAATGAAAGTTTTCGTAATTTTGCAATGGTGAGCAAACCCGGAGAGCCCGGAAGAATTCGATTTGGATTAACGGCTGTGAAAAATGTCGGGGAACATATTTGCGAGGTGGTTTATCGGGAACGGAAGGACCATGGGCAATTTGAGAATCTCGAAAATTTTTTGGAGCGGGTTCAGGACAAGGATTTGAACAAAAAGTCGTTGGAAAGCCTTATCCAGGCGGGCGCCATGGATAGTTTTGGACAAGATCGAAAAATTCTTCTTGACAATATCGAGAACATTTTGTTTTTTTCAAAACAAGTGAAAGAAAAAGCGGTGTCGAACCAAGGATCTCTTTTTACCGGCACCGGCATTTCATTTGATTCCCGGGTGCAGTTGAAAGACGGCCCAAAGGCGACGTTGGAAGAAAAGTTGATTTGGGAAAAAAATCTCCTTGCCCTGTATGTTTCCTCTCATCCTTTTGCATTTTTTGAACCGATATTAAGCCGCGTGGTGACACCTCTTTCGCAATTGGAGGAAGCCGGGCGAGACGTGTGGGTGGTGATTGGCGGTGTCATTGATTCGGCAAAGAAAAAAATCACCAAACGCGGAGAAATTATGCTGTTTGTCACCATACAAGACCAAAGCGGATCCATGGAATTGCTGGTTTTTCCCAAAACGTATGAACGAACCAAGGGCTTGTGGGAAGAGGAGAACGTGGTGTGCGTGGTCGGGAAAACGCCAAAAGAAGAAGGGGATAACAAAGTATTTGTAGAAAATGCGTACGAGCTCACAAAAGAAAACGCGCGAGACATCGCGCGCACCGTTGCGTTGGGGTCCGAACACGCCGCCGTTTCGCCCTCGTCTTCCGGTCCTGTGATTTCCGTCCGTTTGTCTCAAGAAGAATTGAAAATACACGCTCAGTCATTGAAAACATTATTTGAAACGCATCCCGGAATCAACGAAATTTTTATTCAGGTTGGCACGCATACCATTCGAGCCAACAGCAGGATTGATTGGGATGAAACGTTGCAAAAAAAAGTAGAAGCGCTTGTGGGAGAAGGACGGGTTCGTGTTGAAAGATCTTCAATCACACAACGTCATTCAACGACTTGATGCTTTCATTTTCATGAATCCGCCGAATGGCTTCGGCGAATTTTTCCGCCACAGAAACCACTTCGCAGTTTTTGAGATTGTGCTTTTCAAGCGGGATGGTATCGGTCGTCACAAACCGATTGATGGGCGAGGCATTGAGCGCCTCATCCGCGTCCGGACCAAGGGCAGGGTGGACAATGCAGGCATCAATTGCCGTGACGCCTTCTTTTCGGAGAAGATACTCCGCGTCTTTAATCAGCGTCCCGCCGCTTTGCGTTTCGTCGTCAATAAGAAGCACATTTTTTCCTTTCACATTGCCGATGACGCCTTTGATTTCAACGGTTTCATCATTTCCTTCGCGTCGTTTGTCCATAATGGCGACCGGAAGGTGAAGGCCGTCGGCATAGAGTTTGAGCATTTTTGCGGCGCCTGCGTCTCCGGCGACCAGACAATAGTTGGCGAGGCCCCAACGTGTTTTGAGATATTCCACAATGGTGGGTGCGGCAATGAGATGGTCGCAGGGAATAGAAAAAAAACCTTGGATTTGCGGGGAGTGCATTTCCATAATAATGGCGCGGTTGGCGCCCGCGGTTGCGACGAGATCGGCCACCAAGCGCGCGGTAATGGCAATACGCGGCTGGTCTTTTTTGTCCGATCGGATATACGGCATATATGGAAAAACCGCGGTGATGCGGTCGGCCGACGCATCCTTGAGGGCGCGGATATACATAAGCATTTCCATGAGGTGCGTGTTGACCGGATATGCTTGCGTTTGGATCACAAACACGTCATTGCCGCGGATGGGCTCGTCGATCGTCACAAAAATATTGTCATTTTTAAAAATTTTTGACGTGGTTTTTGTTTCTTCCACGCCTAAAAAGGAACAAATTTTTTGTGTAAATATCTTATGGCTTGATCCGCCGATAATGTTGAGAGCCATAGGGGCATAGGATGAAAAAATCTTTTTATTGAGTATATCTTGTTTTTGCCGCATCGTATACCCTCCAGTTTGGATCTGCGGTTAGCTCGCGCCAGGGAGTGTATGTTTTTTGTTCCGCTTTATAATATCCGGCCGTCGCGATCATTCCTGCGTTGTCCATACAATAGGGTATGAGCGGGGTTCGGAGTTCCGCGTTCTGAGTTTGGACGAGCGCCCCAAGCGTTTGACGGAGTTTGATATTGGCCGCGACACCGCCGGCAAGAATGACGATGTTGGGTTTGTGCGCTTCGACCGCTCTCATTGTCTTGAGGACTAACACGTCGACAATGGCTTGTTCAAAACTCGCGCAAAAATCGTGAATCGTCGGTTCTTCCGCTTGGATGCCGGTGACACCGGAGGGAAGCCCGATTGATAATATGCGCCCGGCGCTCAGCGTATGATCTCTCAACCAGTAGAGTGCCGCCGTTTTGAGTCCGGAAAAGCTTAAATCAAATCCCTCATCGTGTATCATGGGTCTTGGAAAAGGAATTTTGTTTGGATTTCCGGTTTTTGCAAATTGAGAAATTTTTGGTCCGCCCGGATACTCCAATCCAAGCAACTTTGCCACTTTGTCAAACGCTTCTCCTGCCGCATCGTCTTGAGTTTTGCCGATGAGCGTGTAGCAGTTATGCGTGTGTGCAAGAAGCAATTCCGTATGTCCGCCGGATACTACCAGTGCAATCGCGGGAAATTCAATGTGAGACGTCTGTCCGAGTTCAACCGAGTGAACATGCCCATCAATATGATTCACGGAGACAATGGGAATATCCCAGAGCGCGGAAAGAGTTTTTGCGACTTCAACGCCAACCAGGAGTCCTGCAATAAGACCCGGGCCGGATGTAACGGCGATAGCATCCGGTTTTTTTTGGCCGGACAGCACTTCTTCCAAGACCGGTATAATCGCTTCCGCATGTTTTCGGCCGGCAATTTCCGGCACAACACCGCCGTATTTTTTGTGTATATCAATTTGGCTCGCCGTTTTTTGCGAGAGAATGGCCTGGCCGGCGTTTGTCCATTCGACCAACGCGGCTGATGTATCGTCACAGGATGATTCAATTCCGAGAATACGCATAATTGTCAACAAAATGGCATCCAACGCTTTCTTTTCTTTGGAGCGCCGCGGCTGTTATAAGAGAAGCCACTGTGTGAAGCGAGCGCAGTTCAAGCATGTCGGCTGTAATGCCTGTGCGAAACAGTTCTTCTATTGCCGGTTCCATTTTTTTTAATTTTTGCAGAGTCTGCTTCATTTTTTTCTCTTGTCGAACAATGCCGACGTGTTTCCACATCAATGTTTGGATATTTTTTTTGTATGCAGTAATTTTTTTGTTTGTCGCCGGCGTCATTTTTTTTCTTATTGGTATTTTTTTTATTCTGCTCTCATACCCTGCCTCGCCGAGGCAGGCTGGCGTTTGATGTCTGAGGTACTTTTTTGCGGAAGAAAGCGCGCGAGAGCTAAAGACCATGCATTCGAGCAAAGAATTCGAAGCCAATCTGTTGGCGCCATGAACACCGGTGTGCGCGACTTCGCCAAACGCAAACAGTCCGGGGATGCTTGTTTCCCCTTCCGCCGTGGTATGAATGCCGCCGCAGGTGTAATGCGCCGCCGGGGCGATCGGAATAAGGTCCTTGTCCATCCGTATGCCAAACCACCAGAGCTGATTATAAATATATGGGAAGCGTTTTTTGATATAGCGCGATCCTTTGTGCCGAATATCCAGAAAAACCGGGCCATGCTTCAATTCCGTAAAAATTGCTCTGCTGACAATGTCTCGAGGCGCCAGCTCTTTTTTTGGGTGATAGCGTTTCATAAACGGTTTGCGTTTTGCGTTCAATAGTATGCCGCCTTCTCCTCGGACCGTTTCGGAAATAAGAAATGCGGGTTTTCCTTTTTTTGCGAGCGCGGTTGGATGGAATTGCATAAACTCCATATCCTGTATTGCGGCGCCAGCGCGCGCGGCGATCGCAATGCCGTCGCCCGTGGCTATTTTTGGGTTGCAATTCCGCTCATACGCTTGTCCGGCGCCGCCGGTTGCGAGAATCGTCGCTTTCGCAAAGAAAGGAATGATCGTTTGTGTTTCTTCGTCAAAAACCAGCGCGCCGCGACACGCTCCTTTCGTCAGTATAAGATCGAACGCGGCATGCGATTCACATGTCTCAATTTTTTTGTGTTTTCGTATATTATGAATTAAGGCTCGCTCTATTTCTTTTCCTGTCGCGTCTTGGACATGCGCAATGCGCCGCGCCGAATGGCCGCCCTCTTGGGTGAGACACAGTCGGTTTTCTTCTCTATTGAATCCGACGCCAAGAGCAATCAGCCGCCGAATTTCTTGCGGGGCCTGCCGCACCATGATGGCGACCGCTTTTTGATCATTTAAAAAACACCCGGCGACAAGGGTATCGTTCACATGATGTTCAAAACTGTCGCGGGCATCGAGAACGGCCGCGATGCCGCCTTGGGCATAGTTGGAGTTGCTTTCCATGAGTTCTTTTTTCGTTACTATCGCAACGGTTCCATAACGGCTCGCTTGAAGCGCAAAATTAAGGCCGGCAATGCCCGAGCCGATGACAAGAAAATCGTATGTTTTTATTTTTTGGCTCATAGAATTATGCCTCGATTCCTTCTATATCGAGCGACATATCAAGCGCTTTTACCGAGTGGGTAAGCGCGCCCACAGAAATAATATCTACTCCGGTCATGGCATACGCGGAAATATTTTTTTCTGAGATGCCGCCGGATGCTTCAAAAATGATGTCTTTGCAGCGCGGCTGGGCTTTGAGCTGTGGGAGTATCGCCGCGATATCATTTGGCTTAAAATTATCAAACATTATGGCCCCGGGCATGAGAGGGAGAAATTCAAAAATCTGTTTTTTGTTTTTTACTTCTATTTCCCAGAAATTTTTTTGTTTTTTCAATTTTTCAAAAAGAATATATTTTCGTTTCTCATCCATGAGAGTAATGTGATTATCTTTGACGAGCGGAAAATCATACAGCCCCAGACGATGCGTGCCGCCCCCGCCAATGACGACCGCCTTTTTATCCAATAGTCCCCATTGTGTTTTTCGTGTGGAACACAGGAGCGCCTTGCTGTTCATTTGTTGGACAAGGGCGTCAGTCATTGTTGCAATGCCCGACATGCGCTGTAATATATTGAGCACAGTTCTCTCAAGTTGCAGAATATCTTGGGCCAATCCTTTGATGGTCATAATCCGTTCGTTTTTTTTCACGCGCGCTTTGTCCACCTTGTGGAGTGTCAGTGTTACCGGAAACCGCCGTAAAAACCATGACAATTCTTCCATGCCCGCAATAACGCCCTCTTGTTTTGCTCGCACTGATGCGAGGGCGGGGAGGCGATCGACGCCCAACATACCCGCCGCCTGGTCTCCTCGCGTTCTGATGTCTTCGGTCAGAAAAAAAGAACACAGTGTGTCCACTTGATGGCGATACATTTTTTTTTCTACCGTCAAAATGGGGGATTGGTTGTACATCGTCTGAATGAGGTGTTCTTTTTTCATAACGTCATCATTTTTTCAAGCGATTGGCGCGCGCGTTCAAAAATAGCTTCGGGAATGGATACCACCTGTTCTTCGCTGGGATTTTTCAGCGCGGAAAGAACGTCGCGGAGCATAATGGATTTCATATACGGACAAAGACTGCACACGCCCACAATATTTTTTTCCGGGTACTCGGTCTTCACCCGATCGGTGAGGCCGCATTCGGTTGCCAGCATGAGCGTCGTCGCGTCGGTCTGTTTGACAAAAGTGAGCATGTCGTTTGTGCTCCCCGCAAGATCGACACTGTCGACAACCCCGGCGCTACATTCTGTATGCGCCAAAATTTTTACTCCCGGGTATTGCTGTCGTATGGCGTCCACCCGCTCTTTGGTGAATTGTTCGTGGACGATGCACGTGCCACGCCACAAAATTAATTTTTTTGTTGTTAATTTTTGCAGATTTTTTCCCATGAGCATGTCGGGAATAAAAATAATTTCGTCGTCAGGGAATGATTCAATAACTCGAAGCGCGTTTCCCGAGGTGCAGGAGATATCCGATTCGGCTTTTACCGCGGCAGACGTATTCACATAGCACACCACCGGACGCCCGGGGTATTGCTTTTTGAGATTTTTGACGTCATCGGCCGTGATGGATTCGGCCAAGGAACAGCCGGAGCGGGAGGGGACAAGCACGGTTTTGTTCGGGTTGAGGAGTTTGGCCGTTTCACCCATAAAAAATACCGAGCAAAACACAATCGTATCGGCCGTGCTCCGCTGGGCTTCTTTTGCGAGGCCGTATGAATCGCCGACCACGTCTGCAATGCCATACATAATATCCGGCGTTTGGTATGAGTGCGACAAAATAATCGCGTTTTTTTCTTTTTTCAGCTTCTGAATTTGGAGCGTTAGCGGCGAAAGCATGTCGCACTCATCTTTGGTCCAGTTGGTTTTATGGAGCACCGAAAAAAGCCGCTCTGCCTCGCGCTGTTGCTCTTGAATCGCAAATGTCATAAAAGATGGATAATGGAGTCCGGCACATCCGTTTTCCAGACAGTATCGCCCGAGCGCATCTGTTCGCGAATGGCCTTCCCGCTGATCGGCAGTGTCCTGTCAATGGTTTTTACCTGATAGTTTTTTTCTTCAAAAAGTTTTTTGACGTGACCATTACCAGTATAGACGACATCAATCGGCCCAACAATAGCGCAAACATGGTCAACCCACCGAACATCATCGTGAATGTCGGGGATGGGGACGATGGCAAACGGAATAATGGATGTTTCCTCTTCAAGCGCGCAAGTGATCATGGTTTTTCTTTGGTCATACGAATACGGATTGTCTGGCGTACCCGCGTATTGCGCGCTTCCGACGCCAATACATACTGCGTCTATGCCCGGCTCATGCGCAATTTGCTGAACGGCAGAGAGGTGTCCTCTGTGGAACGGCTGAAATCGTCCGATGAAAAGGGCGCGCATACATTAGTCGTTATAAGGTTTCTGCAGAAAACAAATGGGCAGCGTTTGCCGCTTATGTTCGGTTTCTTTTATCCGTTGACGAACGAGCGCAATGTCTTTTCGGGTGAACGCGTCGAGACTTTTTTGTTCGTTCATTGCCTTCAATATCGCGTCAAGTGTTTCATATGATATGCCAAGCTCCTCTTCGTCGGTTTGACCTTCCCATAGTCCGGCGGTTGGCGGACGGTCAATAATTTGGTTTGGAACACCCACTTCACGCGCTAATTGGCGCACCTGCGCTTTGTACAAGTCCCCAATAGGCAAGAGATCCACGCCGCCATCTCCATATTTTGTAAAATATCCAATCGCGAGTTCGGTTTTGTTTCCCGTTCCAAGAACGAGCGCATTTTGTTCGTATGCGTTGCCGTACAGGAGCGTCATGCGGATTCGCGCTTTCAAATTTCCCAGTGATCGCGCGTCCGAAAAAAAATTTGAGTCGCTTTTGTATTGGCGCGCAATATCGTTTATCGCGATGGTTTTTGTCGCAATACCAAGGGTTTTTGCCACCAGGTTCGCGTACGTCGTATCGTCGGCGCTATTGGTGTCGGAGGGCAATAGAATGCCAAACACCCGCTCTTTTCCAAGCGCTTCTGCCGCCAAAAATGCAACCAGCGACGAATCAATGCCGCCGCTCAATCCAAGCACCGCGTTTTTGTCTTTTATGTGGCTTTGGAGAAAGGTGATAATTGTTTGTCTCGGCGTTTGTTTCTTCATAGAGTCGGGAGAGCGTGAGGTGGAGTATAAACCAAAAACTACCATGCTTTTTCTTCTTTTTCAAGTATTGACGAAAGTTGCAAGCCTATATATACTGTGCTCGTCGTGCCTCACGGCGCCATCGTCTAGTGGTGAGGACATCAGGTTTTCATCCTGAGAACAGGGGTTCGATTCCCCTTGGCGCTACGACGTAAAAGGTTTGGGTTGCTTTTGAAAGATAAAAAAGCGGTGGGAACCGCTTTTTAGGAAAATTTTGAGGAGAATTAGTGGAATGAATTTATGGGTTTTGATTGATACTTTGTCTTATTTTTTTAATTTTCAATTTATCTCTTTCATGAGCTATTTTTTGGTTTAATTTTTTTTCTTTTTTTTGCAGTACCTCTACTCTCTTGATAACTTTTGACAAATCATTTAAAATAGCTGTGTATGAGTCTTTCATAAATTTTTGAGTTATTTTTAGACATTATAATTAATATTTATTGTTATGTCAAACGAAGCAGGAAGTGATCGTTTTGCCAAGATAAAAGAAATTGCAGAGGCGGCGAGACTAAAAAAAGAAGTCGCGGCTCAAGCCGCTGAGACAGCCAAAATAGAGAAAGAAAATGCTATACAACTTGAACGAAGACAAATTGAAGAACAGTTTTTAGGGAAAGAGGCTGATCTCGAAACATTGACAGGGCAGATAACCGAAGCACGGGGTTTGCTTTCAGAGGATTTTGATCCTGAAACAACGGCATCTATCCAACTTGAAATTGATGGAATGCTGGGAGAGGCGGAAAGCATCAGAGTTGCGATGGCAGAATTGCAAACAAGAAAAGAAGTACTGGACAGCGGCCAGTCTCGATCTGAAGAATCTAAAGATGATGATGAGAAAAGTCCTGAAGAAGCAACAAATTTGGAAGTCGCGAGGTATAAAGAGCTGGAAGATAGCCAAGTTGGGGCGCCTCCTTTTTTGAATGAACGCACAGTATCAAACATGAACACCCGTAAAGGTGCAGTGCTTGAGTATTCAAATGACTCTTCAAGGTTGAATAATCAAAGAGATAGAACTTTGGATGAACTTTTGGATATGTTGAACACTTTGGAGGAAGTGCAATCAGGGCAGAGAACCATGGAAGCGGGTGAACTCGAAGCCTTAAAACGGCAGGCAGAGGCTCTCAATAATAAACGGATCAAAGAATTTGCAACGGCATCTTATTTTAGAGAAAGAGTACAATTCATTGACGAAGCTAGAGCTGGATTTATATCGGGTAACGAAGTAATTCAAACTACTAAAGATGGCATGCTGGCCAAGACTAATGTTGATATTGATGACACTCTTAAAAAAGATACCGCTGTGACCGAGTATGTCAGGCAACAGTTTGTTGACTTAATGCAAAAGGCGGAAAGAGTTGATACACTGTATGCGTCTTTGACGCATACAGCCAGCTGATTGTTTGTATTTTATGTTTTTTTTGTTTTTCCAAAAAGCAAACTGCACAAAAAAATACTGATCGTGATAATAACAATGGTCCCGCCGCTCGCCCAACCAAAAAAGTACGACACGATAAGACCGGAAATAACCGACGTCAGAGAAATGGCCAAGGCCATGAGCATAGTTTGCAAAAATCCGCGTCTCCATTGAAGGGCCGCAATAACCGGAATCACCATAAGGGCGCCAATAAGCAGTGCGCCAACAATTTTTATGGCCAAAGACACGCTCAACGCCGCGAGGACGACGATAATGCCATTAAATACGTCTGTGTGTATTCCATTTGCTTTTGCGATTTCATCATCGAGTGAAACCAAAAATAACTCTTTATAAAATCCTAAAATCGTAAGGACAGAAATAAGTCCGAGCGCAACAATAAAATACAGATCGCTCACCGACACGGTGGCAATGCTTCCAAAGAGAAAACTGAATAAATTGACGGTAAATCCTCGGGAGACGCTGATAAGCACAACCGCAATTGCCAGGCTCCCCGAGAGGAAAAGGGCAAGGATAGAATCGCCGGACAATTTTTTATGTTTGCGTAGTTTTTCCATTCCCAAACCTGCGCCAACCGACGTGATGACCGCCGTGAGGAGAGGATGAATATGCAAAAGAAATCCAATTGCCACTCCCAAGAGGGCGACGTGCGCGAGCGTATCTGCCATAAGCGAATACCGGCGCACTACAAGGAATGTGCCAATAAGGGGGGCAATAATGGCAACCGCTATTCCGGCGATAAACGCCCGTATCATGAAATCGTATTGAAAAATCTCCAGCATAGTTCGATGTCACTTTAGTGGCCATGGATGACAAATTTTATTTTTTTCCCGTAAAGTTTTTCCAAATATGCCTCGGTCATGAACTCTCGCGGTGCGCCGTGGCATACCAGATGTTTGTTGAGGCACAATAGGCATTTGACTTCATGCGCGACCACATCAATATCATGCGACACAAAGAGGATGGTGAGTCCGTATTCATGATTCAGTTTTTCCATGAACGCATAAAATCGTTCTTGCGCCGTAATATCCACCCCCACACTCGGTTCGTCAAGAATAAGAATTTTTGGCTCTCCGGCGAGCGCACGGGCGATAAACACCCGCTGGCGTTCTCCGCCCGAAAGTTCGTCAATGCGTTTGCTTCTGATGTGTGTGACGTCCGCAATGCTCATGGCGTTGTCAATCATGAGAGCATCGGGTGGGCCGTATTGCTTGAAAATGCCGAGTCTCGCGGTTCTCCCGCTTTGGACCACTTCCTCAACCGTCGCCGGAAATTGCGCGATGTCTTGCGAGACGCGCTGGGGCACATAGCCAATCAATGCTTTTTCAGCAAATGCATTGATGTCCGTGCCAAAAATCTTTACCGTGCCGCTTTGCGGTTGCAACAATCCTAAAATAATTTTTATAAGGGTTGTTTTGCCGCCGCCATTTGGCCCGATCACACCCAGATATTCTCCGGTTTTTACCGTGAAACTTATATTCTCCAAGACGACGTTGTTGTTATAACTGAAATTGAGATCTTTAATTTCAATGCACGGTTTTTCTTTTTCCGGAATAGTTACTGGCATAGAAGGGCGGTACGCAAATTTTTGAGATTTTCTTCCATAAGAGAAATATAATTTTTTCCGGACGCGCGTTCTGCCTCGGTCAAACCTTCAATCGGATTGAACACCAATATTTGGGCGCCAATTTCCTTTGCGATGGTTTCAGCCAATTTGGGAGAAACCAGTGTTTCAAAAAAGATATGAGTGATATTTTTTTCACGGGCAAAATTCGCGATTTCGGCGATTTTTTTCGGTGACGGTTCTTCTTCTGGCGAAAGACCGGCAATGGAAAGCACGCGAATGTTGTATCGCCGTGCCAGATATCCAAACGCCGCATGGGAGGCGATGACGTCTCGAATGGCGCAAGACGCCAAACCGTCTTGGTACATTTGGCCCAATGAGGAAAGTCGCGCATTGTATTTTTCGGCGTTTTCATCATACGACGCGGCATTCTTGGGGTCAATGTTCTTGAGCGTGTCACGGATAATACTGACTTCTTTTTGCACGAGAACCGGATCAAGCCAAATGTGAGGATCCAATCTCGGTCTCCCTTCCTCTTCGTATTCTTCGCCCGGTATCAATGCAATATGCGCGCTCATGTTGATAACGGCAATGTTTTTTTCTGCAAGTTCCAATTGTATTTTTTCCGCCCACGGGTCAAAGCCGCTACCGTTGAAAATAAAGAGGCCGGATGAATAGACTGCTGCGGCCAAATCTTGCGGCGTCGGCTCAAAGTCGTGCGGTTCAAGCCCTGCGGGCACGATATCGATAACGTCCACGTTGTCACCGCCCACCTGTCTCGCAAATTCGGCGAGCGGATAAAAACTTGCAACAATCTGTATATTTGATTTTTCAGCTGGCAATTTATTTTGTTTTTTTATATGTGTCGCTATAACAACCGCGGCGGCAACCAAGAGAATGCCCGTGAGAAGAAAAATGAATTTTTTCATAATTGATGCTTTTTGTTTTTCATGCAGAATGAATTATATTTTTTTCCATTCCATTTCTCCGTCAGCGTTTATTCCTTTTATTGTGTTTCCATCAAACGAAAGATTGGTGTATGTTTCATTCAATTCCGATCCACTCGATGCGATAAGAATGAGTTCTTCTTGGTCAACGATCCATGTGCCGTCGGAAAATGGCTTCGCGTATAAAAATGTTTGGTAAGAGCCGTCATCCATAAATGTAATTTCTTCATAGCCGCTTCCTGAAACTACTTGCCAGCTCCCGACGAGATCCGTTCCGGTTGGCGCGTTGGATTCTTCGGAGATTTTTTGCAATGATGCTGGAACGCCGAGCGTTTCCAGTTCTTCGGCGCTCAAAGACGGCGTTGGACCGGCAATAACCTGCCAGTCTCCGGATTCTTTTTTGAGATACACCGAGACCGGCTCAAGAATTTGGTCGAGAATAGTGACAGACGCAACGGCGTATGATTGGTCTATGCGGATGTTTTGGACGGCGATATCACCCTCGAGCACCGTATTTTCTATAATATGATTTTCAATTGCGGCAGAAATGGTTGCCTGTTCGTCTGTTGGAGGAGGAATAGGTCCCGAAACGCAACCTGCGCCAAATAGGAAAAGTAGAGAAAAGAGAAAAAAAGAGTGTTTGTTCATAGAGAGAGTGAAAAAAATATAACATACCTCTCATAGTATCATTTCTACAATCTATTTGGAAGATGATTTTTTTTTGCTCCTCCCGACCTTTCATTCCCTAGAGAATAAAAGGTCAGCTGGAGTCCCGAGAGAGCGTGTACATTGGTGTACTCATTCACTCAGGTCTCCCTCCTACCTCCTTGTGGAAAGTGCGATGTCTAGGCGCCGACGGGCACCCAGATATTCTTGACCTGGGTGGCCTCGCGCAGGAGTTCGCGCGAGCGACCATCTGCGCCGAGCCAGTCGAAGCCGTCGTGGCCCACGAAGACGCGCTTCATGTTGGGCGCGGAGGCGGTCTTCACAGCAGCACCGGTCTTGCTGTCCGCGAAGCACCAGACCGCATCCACCGCCATGTGGCTGGCGAGCATCGCGGCGATCGAGTTGGGCACGCTGGCGGTGAGGATGTTGATCACACCGGCCGGCACGTCCGAGTTCTGGATCACCTGGATCAGGTCGCACGCCGACATGGGCAGTATGCCGGGCACGACCACGACGGTGTTGCCCATAGCGACGGTCGGGCCGATCGTGCCGACGATCCCGAGGAGCGGGAACTCGTCCGGCGCGCGGATGCCGATGACACCGATCGGCTCGTTCACGGCCGTGACCGCGAAGGGTCCGGCCACCGACTGCACGGTCCCGCCGTACTTGTCGGCGTTGGCCGCCCAGTAGAACAGCCGCTCGATCGAGGCGTCGAACTCTTGCTCCGCCTTCTGCCGCGCGTAGTGCCGCTGGAGCATGAGGAGCAGGACGAACCGATCGCGCTGAGCCACCAGGTTCTCGGCCAGGAAGTAGAGGATCTGGCCACGCAGGTGTGCGGTCTGATTGGCCCAGCCGGGTTGCGCCTTGCCAGCCGCCTCGACCGCGTTGCGCACATCTTTGCGGTTGGCGTCGCTGACGACACCGAGGACATGCCCGTTTGGCTGGACAGAGAAGCTCGCGCCGCCGTCTGGCCGCTGCAGATTGCCGCCGATGAGGTGCCGGTAGGTCCGGTGGATGGCCGGACCTTGCACGAGCGGCGCCGCGTCGACGCTACTCTCGCCGTCTCCTTCGCCATCCGGCTCGAGCGACCTGGTGGCCGGCGAGAGTCCGGCACGTGCCGTGGGATCTGCCGGGATGAGGACGTCGTGGAAGCCCTCGATGCCTCCCTCGCGGCCATAGCCGCTCTGGCGATAGCCGCCGAAGCCCGCGCCCGCGTCGAATACATTGGTGCAGTTGATCCACACCGTCCCGGCTTTGACTCCGCGTGCCACCTCGTTGGCCTTGCCGATTGTCTCGGTCCAGATGCTCGCCGCGAGGCCATACGGCGTGTTGTTGGCGAGCGCAATCGCTTCGGTCGGGGTCCGGAAGGTCATGGAGACCATGACCGGTCCGAAGATTTCGACCTGCGCGATTTCGTGCGCCGGGTCGACACCGGTGAAGAGGGTCGGCGGCACGAACCAGCCGTCTTGGGGCAAGTCGCACTCGGCCTGCCAGCAGGTGGCGCCCTCGGCTTTGCCGCGCTCAATCAGGTCACGGATCTTGTCGTACTGTGGGCGCGAGTTCAGGGCTCCGAAGTCCATGCCCTTGTCGAGCTGGTCCCCTCCGCGGAGTCGCTTCATCCGGCGTTTGAGCTTGTCGATGAGTAGCGGTGCGACGCTCTCCTCGACGAGGAGGCGGCTTCCTGCGCAGCAGACCTGCCCCTGGTTGAACCAGATGGCGTCCACCACGCCTTCGACCACCGAGTCGAGGTCGGCGTCGGCGAAGACGATGAAGGGCGACTTGCCGCCCAGCTCCATCGTCAGCTTCTTGTGCGTACCGGCCGTGGTCGTTCGGATGATGCGACCCACCTCGGTCGAACCGGTGAAGGCGATCTTCCACGGGATGTCGTGCTTGACGATCGCCTCGCCGGTCTCGCCGTCGCCGAAGACGATGTTGACGACGCCGGGCGGGAGCCGGATTTCGGTCATCAGGATTTCGGCGAACAGCGCCGCGGTGAGCGGCGTGAACTCGGCCGGCTTGAGCACGACCGTGTTGCCAGCCGCGATGGCCGGAGCGATCTTCCAGGCGAGCATCAGGAGCGGGAAGTTCCACGGGATGATCTGGCCGATCACGCCCCCGGGCCGGAGGCCGGGGAAGCAGTCAGCCTGTGTCATCGCCATGCCGGCGTGGTAGTAGAAGTGCCGGATTACGAGTGGCACATCGATGTCTCGTGTCTCGCGGATCGTTTTGCCGTTGTCGAGGGACTCGAGGACCGCGAACAGGCGCGAGTGCTGGGCGATGGCGCGCGCGATGCCATATAGGAACTGCGCGCGCTCGAAGCCGGAGCGCATGCTCCAGTCGGGGAAGGCCGCGTGCGCGGCTTGCATCGCGGCGTCGACGTCGCTCGCCGAGCCGTGGGCCACGCGCGCCAGCACGTCGTCCGGCTTGGCCGGGTTGGTGGCC
>MFQC01000002.1:0-2417 GCA_001784285.1 Candidatus Magasanikbacteria bacterium RIFCSPHIGHO2_02_FULL_48_18 | reverse complement strand
CCAGTCGCGCGCCGCTTTGTCGCTCTCGGGCGCCGGACCGTAGTCCAGCTGACCGAGGAGCGGGCGGATGAGTTTGGTGTTCATCGTCTCCTCACGCCATCGGCTGATGGTAAGCGGCCGCATAGCGGCCGGTTGCGAGGTGCTCGAGCTGGCGCTCGATGTCATTGAGGAGCGAGCTGGCACCGAAGCGGAAGCGGTCGGGCCGCGCCCACTCCTCGCCGAGCTCCTCGAGCATGAGCGAGAGCCAGGGCATGGCGTCCGCGGCCGAGCTGATTCCGCCCGCCGGCTTGAAGCCGACGATGCGTTGCTGGTCCGTGGGCACCTCGTCTCGGAAGCGGCGGATCTGCCGCACCATGACCAGGCCGACAGGGAGCGTCGCGTTGACAGGCTCCTTGCCGGTCGACGTCTTGATCGTGTCAGCGCCGGCCATGATCGCCACGGCCGAGGTCTTCGCCACGTTCTCGAGCGTGCTGAGGTTGCCGGTGCCGAGGATGACCTTCATCTTGGCGCGGTTGCCACAGGCCTGGCGCATGGCGAGGACCTCGTTAAAGAGGCCGACCCACTCGCCGGCGAGAACGAGACCCCGCGGGATGACCACGTCGATCTCGGTGGCGCCGGCTTCGATTGAGAGCTCGATCTCGCGCAACCGCGTCTCGCGCGGGCCTTGCCCATCCGGGAAGGAGGTCGAGACCGCGGCGATGCGCAGTCGGCCGTTGAGGACGCGGGCCGCCTCTGCGACCTGGCCGTGGTAGACGCACACGGCGCCGACCGTGAGGTTGAAGTCTCCGAGGTCCAGGTCGGTCAGGATCTCGCGCCGCACGGGTTGCAACGCCTTGGCGCATAGTCGCTGGACCCTGCCCGGCGTGTCGTCGCCGGCAAGGGTCGTAAGGTCAATGCACCGGACAGCGCGAATGAGCGCCGCCACCTGTGCTTCGACCTTGAAGCACCGTCTGGTGCCGATGGTGGCCGCGCGTCGGGTCACCGCCGGGCCGTTCACTCGGATGGCATTCACCAGTCCGAGGTCGAACGGCATGGGTTGGTTGACCATACCTAGTCCTCCTCTGTGCTAGGTTTTTCGATTTTCCTCGCTGAAATAGCAAAGGATTGTGCTTAGACTATCAAAAAAGAGCCTGGTGTCAAGTCTTGTCAAGTTTTGCCTTGACAAAAAATCCTTCATCCCTTAGAATAGATCCCAAACCATAGACAGCAGGTTTCCGAGATAATCGGGATTAAATATCCTGCCGAGGGAAAAATCTTCTCAGTCAACGTTACGATCGTGAGAAAAGGTCGATTTTCCTATTATGTTCTGTGGTGCAAAACCACTTTTTTTTATGGCAAAAACACGAGAACAAAAAGAACAACATGTTGAGGAAATGATACAAGGCGTCAAATCAGCAACATCCTTGGTGATCGCGAATTTCCAAGGGCTCAAAGTTTCTGAAGCCGAAGAACTGCGAGACGAATGCCGCAAGCAAGGCATCCGCTTTATTGCGAGTAAAAAGACGTTGCTCAAAAAAGCGCTTACCGAAGCAGGGTATACGGTGGATACCGACCAATTTGAAGGCAGTCCCGCGGTTGCATTTGGGATGGCGGACGACGTTGCTCCTGCGCAGATTCTTGCAAAATTTGCAAAAAAACATGAGCTGTTGAAGATTTTTGGCGGCGTTTTGGAAGGCTCGTTTATTGACGCGGCAAAAGTAAAACAATTATCCGAACTCCCAAGCAGGCAACAGTTGCTTGGCCAATTGGTTGGCACGCTGAACGCGCCGGTTTCCGGCTTTGTCAATGTGTTGGCCGGGAACATTCGCGGTTTCGTCACCGTTTTGAATGCATTGAAAGATCAAAAAGCATAATATTCCTAACATATATTGATATGTCAGACGAACAAACAAAAGCACCGGTTGAGGTGCCGGAAAAATTCAAATCTCTTGTTCAGGAGATTGAAAAAATGTCAGTCTTGGATCTTTCCGAATTGGTGAAAATTCTTGAAGACAAATTCGGCGTTTCCGCCGCCGCTCCGGCCATGATGATGGCTGGTCCTATGCCGGGCGCTGTAGGAGAAGGTGCCCAAGTTGAAGAAAAAACAGAGTTTGCCGTGGAATTGACCGAAGGCGGCGCGAATAAAATTGCCGTCATCAAAGCCGTCAAAGCGGCAACCGGTCTCGGTCTTGCCGACGCCAAAGCGCTCGTTGATGGCGCGCCAAAGATGATTAAAGAAGGAATGAAAAAAGAAGAAGCCGAAGCCTTGAAGAAAGCAATTGAAGAGGCTGGCGGCAAAGTAACATTGAAATAGAATTCGGTTCGTTCAAAAAACACCTCGTTTTGACGGGGTGTTTTTGTTTATCCTATAAACCACCAGCGAAGCTGGGGTGTGTACGTTTGAAGGCAACGCCGTATACTAAAGCCGCCCGGCAGGG
>MFQC01000001.1:125898-129749 GCA_001784285.1 Candidatus Magasanikbacteria bacterium RIFCSPHIGHO2_02_FULL_48_18 | reverse complement strand
ATCATTGGTCGTCAGGGTTCAATTCAAAATACATTCGAACTTCGTTCAATACACACCGCCTTCGCCACGCGAAAGCGGGCTTCGCTTCGCCGTAGCCTTTGGCAAAGGCGAGCTTCACTATTTTAATTCTACCAAGGAGGTATGTATTACGTCTATAGTTTAAAATGTAGAGATGGTTATTATATTGGTTGTACTGATGATTTGGAGAGTCGGTTGAATTAACCAATTCCTTGCAACTCTGTTACGGGGTAATTGATTTGAGCTGGTGGAGGGGGAAATCAGTCAGGTTTTGACTGAGACATAGCTCTCCCGTCCATAGGCGGGTGTGTATAATTTCTTTACATTTCTATTGACAAGAAATTCTACATCACCTATACTGGCAGTATATAGCTAACCATCTTGTTTCAAGACGTGCCGATGGAGATTGGCAGGCAAAGAAAGAGGTGGCCGACAGGGTGAGCGGGATTTTTGATACTCAACGTTCGCCCAAAGATAAAGTACACTAAAACTATGCTTGCTAAATTTATCCAACAACAACGCAAAAAGCGCAACCTGACGCAAGAATATCTTGCATTAGAGCTTGGTATTTCCCGCCCGACCTATATGCAAATTGAGCGGGGCGAGCGAGATTTAACGATTACCGAAGCCAAGAAATTGGCAGAGGTTTTTGATATTCCATTTGAAAATTTTTTGGAGGGAAAGGAAGACGC
Source organism: Candidatus Magasanikbacteria bacterium RIFCSPHIGHO2_02_FULL_48_18 (assembly GCA_001784285.1). GTDB lineage: Bacteria > Patescibacteriota > Patescibacteriia > Magasanikbacterales > UBA922 > UBA10181. Next base: position 129,039 of record MFQC01000001.1, on the reverse strand, counting down.
GAAAACAATTGTAAAGATTGAGAGCAAAAAGAAGCAAAAACAAGAAGCTGTGAACGAAATTCGCATCAGCATCCCGCAAGAAAAGGCGGAAAAATTTGAGCAAACACTCTTGTATATTTTGGCAAAAATCGGCGGCAAGCCGAACATTGGACAGACAGTGCTTTATAAACTGTTGTATTTTATTGATTTTGATTATTATGAAAAGTTTGAAGAGCAGTTGATTGGGGCAAAATATATTAAAAATCATTATGGCCCCACTCCCGTCATGTTTGCCAAGTTTATTGAGCGACTTGAAAAAGCGGGTAAAGTTGAAAAGATTAGAAGCAAATTTTATAAACATGAGCAAACCAAGTATCTGGTCAACCCAAACGAGCCGTTAAGCTTGTCTTCGCTTTCCGCGCAAGAACTCGCTCATATTGATTGGGAAATCGACCGACTTGGTGATCTAACCGCGACGCAAATTTCCGCCCTGTCTCATCTTGACACGCCGTGGATTTCGGCAAAAGACAGAGAGCCGCTGGAATACGAACACGTATTCTATCGGCCGGAAGAAACCTCTGTAAGGGAATATGAACCACTTTGATGCTCTTGCGGAATTTGAAAAAGAATTCAAGCGACTTTTCAAGAAATACAGAACGCTTGATGATGATTTGGAAAAGTTCAAAAAAATTTTGATAACCACTCCAACCGGTATTGGAAAAAATTTTGTCACTGTTTATTCCTCGCAAACCGTAAAAATTGTAAAAGCGCGTATGGCGTGCCGCGCGCTTCGCGATAGATCGCTCCGTATTATTTATTCCTATTTTGAGCAAGAGCGACGCATTGATTTTATTGAGATATACTTCAAGGGCGAAAAAGAGAACGAGGATCTGGAGCGAATTAAAGAGTATTTGAAAAATCAAAACTCCACCCGCCATCCAATTTGAGGTCCTGCCGTTCGGAAAATCCGCTGGGATTTCCCCGCATTCGCCTTTCGGCTTTGGACGGGCAGGCAACAGGCGGGCAAAAAGGAAGGGGTTTGGGGTCCGCCAGTTGGCAGACGTCCGCCGAGCCAATCGGTCGCAAAATCAGTTCGGATTTTTTCAAATACACACCGCCAATCAAAATAACCATGAGATGATTGGTTATTTTTATTTGGATAAGTTCGGCCAGTATATATGATATACTATGTGCATACATAATTTTATAAACTCTATGATGAAAAATATATTCGTTGTTATAGCCGTGTGTGTCGGTAGCACATTTTTTTCACAAAGCGTTTCTGCCTTGACGCCATTACCAGAGATTGATGCGTATTTTGATTTTTTTCAAAAAGATTTATCCGGGGGAGCCGTACTCGAGACCGTGGTTATTCCGCAAGTATTGCATGATAAAAAAATTTATGGCATCTCAGTGGATTATAAAGGCCAACGCACCGGACTGCCAGAACCGACTGGAAAGGCTTCTGCAATCAGTTCCGAAGTTGCTTCTCCAATAATTGATTGGGACGGGGGAGATTGGCCCTGCACTGTAAATTCGGTGTCTGTTGTATGCAGTGGGGCATCCCCTTTGGAAGTCGGACAGGCTCTTCATATTGCGCTTTCTTTTGAAGATGCGTCAGCGCCCCAGTACGTGCTTGTTCATTTTTTGGATGGACAACAAGCAGAAATAATGAACATGGGCGTTCCCGCTCGGGCTGAATTCACAAAAATAAATCCCTATTGCGTCACACCGCCAGCACAAAAACCGGTCACGTTCGAAAAATTGCAAATAAATACCAGCGTTAATAGCGTGAGTGGAGGGAACTCTGTATTTTCTTTCAAAAACGTTTCACCATATAATGTGGCGTTGCCAGTCGCAGTGGCGGTATTGGGGGCAGGGGTTGCTTTTTTCTCGCGTAAAAAGTTTTTAGTCAAGCCGGTATTGTCCGGTGCAATTATTCTGGCGCTTACTGCTATGGCGAGTATGCCGTTGTATTATGATATTATTCAAAAGCTGGACGCTGGAGAGTCGATTGGCCCCTGGTGGTGTCCCGACCAATGCAAACTCGGTGAATGCCGCAATTTTCACATCACAAAAATGTTGTTTGTGCAAGCCGGTGAAGATCCGCTCACCGCTGGCGATGATATCGCACAGATGATTGATATGATTGGTTATTTTAAATGGTTGCCCAACCCGTTGGTGCCTTCCAGCATGACTGATCCTGCACAGATTTCCGATTGGGTCATCAGAAAAAAAATAAATGATTCAAATGCTGAAGCGTTCAAAGAGGCTCTAAAAAAATTTCATGAAAATCAAGTATTGGCTGATAAAATGTTGTTTGGCGTTGACCTGTATATTTATCACGAACGAGAACAATGCGGGCTGTCGGACTGTTTAGGCGGTATTGCGATGCGGTATAATTGGAAGAATAAAGCCGTTGGTCCCATACAAATATTTCCGCCCAAAGATAATAAAGAAGCGCGACAGCCCTATGTCCCCGGGCTTACGGGGGGTGTGCCGGATACTTGGAGATTGGGGTATCTTATTGATCCGGGCAATAACGATGCACTGGCAAAATATCTCACTGACGCAGTCGGTCAGGCGAGTAAACCAAAATGGTGTGATCAATAATTGATAATTCCTGACGCGCTATCCACCTTTTTTGAGATGAACACCGGGTCAAGGGGCATCGGGATCTCGGCGGCCGGATCCGAGGTCGATGCCCTCTCCTTGATTTTGCTTCCCGCGTCCGGCCGACGCGGGTGTTAGCCGTGGCGCCGCCTGCCCATCAAGGCGGCGCCGAGTAAACGGGACCCTCTGGCCCCCATGCCGAAACATCATTTCGGCATGCACAGTCTTTCGGGGGTGTGTACTGGATCATGGGGAGCCAGTTTTTACCCTCAAAAAAACCGCAGATGTGCCGACATTTAAAAAAATCTTTACAGTTGTTTCCCTCTGGGAGGAGATACCCAACTGCTTCTAATTTTTCAAATGGTGGCACGATGTATATGTCGACGGCATGTCCCTCCTTGCAGCAAGGGTTTGCTGCGATTGGAAAGGCCTCACTTTGGACCCCATTTTGAATTGAGAAGTTTTTAACTCCCCAAAGTTGGAGCCCTGTGAATTCTACCCCGATCATAGATTCACAAGGAATCTCAATCGGGGTATGCATGCAACCCG
>MFQC01000001.1:0-125889 GCA_001784285.1 Candidatus Magasanikbacteria bacterium RIFCSPHIGHO2_02_FULL_48_18 | reverse complement strand
CACGGCCGGGTCGCAGGCGTCCGCCGTGCACAGGTCGCCGTCGTCGCAGTTGGCGGGTGCGTGGAAGCACCCGTCCGCGTTGTTGCAGGTGTCGACCGTGCAGACGTTGCCGTCGTCGCAGTCGGCCGGCTGCGTGGTGCAGCCGGTGGCGGGGTCGCACCCGTCGATGGTGCAGATGTCGCCGTCGTCGCAGTTAACCTGTTTGCAGAGGTCAACTGCGACTTCTTCCCCACATCCTGATAGTGCTTTGTGGGTGCAGCCCACGGCCGGGTCGCAAATGTCGTCGGTACAGGCGTTCCCATCGCCGCACTCGACGACCGTGCCCGCGCACGTGCCGTCGTCGCAGGTATCGCCCGCGGTGCAGGCGTTGCCGTCGTCGCAGAGCTGTGTGTTCGGAGTGAACACGCAACCCGTCGTCGGATCACAGGCGTCGTCGGTGCACGAATTGTCGTCGACGCAGCTGGCCGGCACGCATGCCGGCTCGATGACGACCCATTCCCGTCTTTTTTTGGGAGGTGGAATTGATGAGTTTTCACCACGCGTGATGAACTTCACCTCCCAGCTCATTTCGTCGGCGGTATCCTCCCCCCAAACGTCCTCACCACCGCCATCGGTGAGAACGTCACCCCCCGTCGTGTCCCAATCAACCCGCTTCGCCGCCTGCATGTCTACACAAGCAGAAAAGAAAGAAAAAAAAGACACAACGATCAACAAATTCTTCTTCATGACAAACCTCCACCCCGACTGTTGTGCCGGGGGAAAAAGAGAAAAAGGGGAAATCTTACCCATACTTCATAAAAATATTTTTACAAAAAATGGGTAAGATTTGTGGAAGAATTACAAATGTCGTAAATTGAAAAGAACAAAAAAATATCTTAACCCAAAAATTGAGTTTAAAACTTCTTAAGATACCATAAGTATAGCCTTAGGTCAACAAAAAATATATATACAATGTGGATAATATGTAAATAGGGGTATTATAAGCTACGTGTCGGTTGGAAAATGCCGGATAAACTGCTATATTATACTCAATTTGGCCTGAGATTGGAAGCTATGATGAAATACATACCACGAACTGCGGTATTGAGCGCATTAATACTATTTTTTGGTATTATTTTTTTGTTTTTGTCATATACTAAACTTCGTAGAGATTCTGTACCGCCATTTTCAAAGACTGATTTAGAAGAAACAGATTTGGATAAGATACGACAACAAGTCGAACAAATCAATCCTTTTTTCATCAAAAACAAGGGGCAAGCGCCGGAAGATATTTTGTATTATTTTCAAGGAAATAATGGCGCAGTGTATTTCACGAAAGAAAAAATAGTATTTCAAAATAAATATCCTATAGCGAGCGAAGAATCCAGTACTACCACGTTACTGGTTCGTGAGGTGGTGCATCAAATGCGTTTTGAAGGTCAGCAAGACGACGTGATGATTAGTGCCGAGGATAAACAAGAAGCGACCTTGAATTATTTTGTCTCGGGTGTGGATGTGACAGACATTCCCACGTATGGAAAAATTATTTTTAGAAATATATACCCACATATTGATGCAGTTTTTTTCTTTGCAGATAACAAACTTAAGTATGACATTGTCATACATCCAAACGGAAACCCTGAGGATATTCAGCTTGCCTTTGAGGGGATTGATGAATTGACCGTGGACCACACAGGAAAATTATTGCTTAAAACGGATGCTGAAACAGTTGTGCATGAAGCGCCACACACATATCAACAAGATGGCGGGAGCAACATTTCAGTTTCTGCATCGTATGTGGTGAATAGGGATAACACAGTGAGTATAAATTTTGGTCAATATGATCTGTCAAGAGATGTTATTATTGATCCGACTTTTTCCAGTTTGGCGGCGTCGACATTTTTGGGCGGGTCATCCTCTGATGTTCTAAACGGATTGGTAAGTGATGTGACTGGTAACATATACATCACCGGGTATACATGGAGTTTTATTTTTCCTACAACCACAGAGGCGTATGATGAAGTTTTCAATGGAGTAACGGATGTTTTTGTTTCAAAATTTTCTTCTGATCTGGCTACGCTATCGGCTTCAACGTTTATCGGGGGCGCTGACACAGATCAAGCTGGTGCTATTGCCTTGGACTCATCTGGCAATGTCTACATCACCGGCTACACCGTGAGCACTAATTTCCCAACGTCTACAGGAGTATATGGGCAAAGTAATAGCGGTGGCGATGAGGTCTTTGTCGCAAAATTAAATTCGAGTCTTTCTTCATTATCTGCTGCGACATATCTCGGCAATTCCGGCAATGAAAGAGCAAGTTCACTGGCACTATCTGCTGATGAATCGAGTGTGTACGTTACGGGATATACATGGAGTGGCAGTTTTCCTACGATTGGCGCCTATGATAATTCACTCGCCGGATTACAAGATGTTTTTGTTTCAAAATTATCTGCGGATTTGACCACACTTTCCGCTTCAACTTTCGTTGGTGGCAGTGACGCGGATCAGGCGAATGCACTGGTATTGGATTCAGCGGATAATGTCTACATCACCGGCTACACCGTGAGCACTAATTTCCCAACGTCTACAGGAGTATATGGGCAAAGTAATAGCGGTGGCGATGAGGTCTTTGTCGCAAAATTAAATTCGAGTCTTGGAACTTTACTTGGTTCCTCTTACCTTGGCGGTTCTTCAAATGAACGGGCTGACGCTATTTGTATATATAATAAAAATATGTACGTCGGCGGATACACAAGAGGAGCAGACTTTCCTGCAGTCAGTTATGACCCCATTCATAATGGCAGTGATGATATTTTTTTGTCAAAATTAAATTCAAACTCCACCCCCACCGCCATTCTCGGTTTCCCATCCCAAACTACCTTCTCCACCGTCACCGTAACAACAACCATCACTGATGCCGACGCCGATATCACCTCCCTCACCATCGAACACTCGACCAACGGCACAAGCTGGACAAGCTCAACGATTTCAGACGTGGTTGCAGACTATGGCGCGTCTATTCCTGGAACTGGAAGCATTACAGGAATAGATACAGACAGTGCAGGTACAAATCCTGATTACGCCGTCAATCTCACTATCTCATGGAACATTGAGGCAGATCTCCCCAACACCGAAGACGCGGGAGTCTTTCTTCGGTTTGTCCCCAATGACGGATTAGAAAATGGCACGCTTCAAACCTCTTCTGCATTTCTCATTGATACCAAAGCGCCAAGTGTGCCAGGAGATCTTGTTTTGAATACGGTTTCTCCTGCCAGCATCTCATTTGTATATCCATCAGTGACATCGACGGATGCCAATTTTCAAGAATATAAAATTTATTACGATACTGTCGCGATTGTTTCGGTGACAGATAGCGCCTTTACCTCTTCCACCGATCCTGCGCTTGGTGATGACGATTTTAATGAGGAAGACATAAGCGTGGCATTTTCCGGCCTCACGCCAAACACCGTCTATTATTTCAATCTTTTTACGTATGACGCATGGGGACACGTCGTTTCCTCAACAACAGAAATTTCCACAACCACGCTTTCTGCCGTTCCAAACGTGTTGACTGCGTCCGATGTGTCCGGGGAGGCCGCGACGATTTCTTGGGCTCAAAATGGAAATCCAAATGGAACGGAGTATCGTATTGAACATATATCAAATACCGCAATGACGTCCGGGTGGACGTCTGCGACCGCCTACACATTTTCCTCATTAAATTGTGGAACGGATTATACCTTTCATGTAACGTCGCGCAATAGCGTCGGGAGTGTTTCGGCCTGGTCGTCGAACATGACGGTAACGACGAATGCATGCGGGGCAGTGCCCATTCCGGTCGTGCCGCCTGCTCCGCCCGCTGAACCCCTCCAGCAACCGCCCGTTGAATCGGAAGAAGAAGAACCGGAAGAGGAGTGCGCGCCGTCCGATCCACTCTGTTCAGAAGAAATACTCCAACCGACAGGGTTGATTACCATTGTTGGGGATAATGGCGAACCGGTGTCTTTTACCAAGATACCCGATGTCACTATAAAATTTGACGTTTCCTACGCGGATCAGGTTGCGCTGACGCTTTCTTCAGACATGCTTGCTCCAAATTTTGGCGATGCAAGTTTTATGCCAATCGTTTCTCAACTCCCATTTTTTCTGGAAGGTCAAGATGGAAAAAAATGTATTCACGCGCGATTTCGCAACACATCAGAACAGTTTACCTACGATACCTATGCGTGCGCCTATCTCGACACCATTGCTCCGGCTGTGCCTGTTTTTTTAAAATCTTCGTTTGAACCGGATCCAAACGGAAACGGTATGAACGTAACTTTTTTGGGGACGGCAGAACCGGGCGTCACTGTTTTTCTCTCTCAGCCAACCATACAAGTATCCTCTGTTTCAGAAGGTGCGTTTTATGGGTTTCCCAGACTGTGGGTTGCGGCGCTGGAGGGTTATACGACCACGGCGAGTTTGAGCGGCACGTGGTCATTATCAATTCCGGTAGTGTTTTCTCCAGGGGCCTATACATTTACGCTTCAAGCGGCAGATGTTGCGGGAAACAAGAGCGCTATCGCTTCGTATACGGTCAACGTTTCAGAACAAACCGAAGAAGAACAGCCAGAAAAATCCAAAGAAGAACCGCAACAAATACTTGAGGAAGAGTCATTGCAAGAACCGGAAAACAAACCGCTCTCAGAACCCGCGAATGGAGAACAAGCTGGTTCCAATTTTTCTTCTGACATACCTCTTCCAACAGGCGAACAGGGCGTTTTTCCAATTTCTTCATCAAATAATAGTATTGACACCGAGGAAGACACAGACAAAAAGACGTTGAAACAGTCCGCGTCTTCTCTTTTGCTTCTTCCACCATCTGTTGCCAAAACCATGAGCGCTATTGGGAAAAAGGTTGCTCCGGTTGTGGAAGATATTATCAATGATCCGCGCGTGGAAAGCGCGAATCAGATCTACGTGGCTCCGGCGGTCGCGGTCGCGAGCGCTGCCAATGTCGCGGCCGGCTTTGGCATGGCGCAGGTATTATCGTACATGCGGTACCTTTTTACGCAACCGTTCACGCTTCTCCGTTTGCGCAAACGGAGAAAAACAGGGGTTGTGTATCACGCGTTTACCAAGCGGCCGATTGATCTTGCCGTGGTGCGTTTGATCAACAAAAAAACAGGCGCCATCCAAGAGTCTCGCGTCACAGACATGGAGGGGCGTTATCTCTTTATTGTGCCCAAAGGAAAATACTCGATTGCGGTTACAAAATCGGGGTTTCAGGGATTCAGCGAACATCTGCATTCAGCGGATGAGGATTCATCGTATACGGATTTGTATCACGGAGAGACGATCACCGCTCTCGACGATGGACGCGTTATTGCCTATAATATTCCTTTAGATCCTGGAGATATGGTTCGATCCACTTCAGAAATTCTCAAAGATCATTCACAAAAAATCGTACGGTACGCCATAAGCAGTTTGGGGATTTTTCTCGCGTTTTTGTCTTTTCTTATCAGCCCAAATCTTTTTATTTTTTTTCTTCTTTGCCTCCATATACTCTTTTTTTCTTTGTTTCGACGCTTGGCACGTGTGAAGATTGGCAATCAATATGGGGTTATTTTGGATAGTGAAAAAAAAGAACCGCTTGATAAAGTGGTGGTTCGTATTTTTGACGCGGTGTATAATAAATTAGTGGATACAAAGGTAACGGACAGAAAAGGACGGTATGCGTCGTTGGTCGGTCCGAGCAAATATTATGTCACGTATGAACGATTGACGCACCATAAAAAACAAACAGATGTTATTGATTATACGCCGCAGTCTCGCGGAGGTATTATCGCCCGGAATGAACGGCTGGAACCAAAAAATACGGTTTCCCTTTCCGCTTGAAAAAGAGGCCCTGATATGGTATGATCCGCCATGTTCTTGATACAGGAAGGGTGGCTGAGTGGTTTAAGGCGGCAGTCTTGAAAACTGTTGAGGATGAAAGTCCTCCGCGAGTTCGAATCTCGCCCCTTCCGCTTTGATCGGGAAAATTTCACTTCCTCCTTGATGCGGGATGGTTTGATTTATGTCCTTCTCGGCTGTTATACTCTTGTTATATGGCCTTAGGACAAAGCACTCATTTTTCTTCTGCATCCCCATCCTTTTCGGATCAGGGTTCATTTTTGGTTACGGATGACCAGGAAACCATTGTATACGCGAGTCAGGGTCTTGAAGGACGTCTCGGCTTTTCACCGCATGAAGCCATGGGGAACCGCCCTGGCAATTTGTGGGGTGGATCAATGGATGACTCTTTTTATAGAACAATGCGGCAAACGGTGAAAAAGGAAAAGCGTCCGTTTGTGGCCTCTGTAGAGAACAGAAAAAAAAGCGGTGACGTTGTCTTTGAATCCATTCACGTCGCCCCTATTCTCGACAAGGATGCGACTGTCCGCTATTTTGTTGAAGTGCACCCCAATCCCGCCTTTCGGATGCATAAGCAATTTGAACAGGAGTTTGTTTCTTTTTTTTCCAATCAAGCACAGACGTATGCGGATTTTTTGCCTTGGATGAGTCGCTGGGTTTCTCTTGATGTATCACATTTTTCAGTCCGCGCCCGCGCTCTCCCGGAATATATCCGTGCTGTTTTTGTGGAGCCGGCACAGGCGCGATATCTTCCACGGTATGATGATGCGGCGCTGATTGAATCCGCTCAAGAAGATCCTGAATTATTTGGCGCGCTCTATACCAAGTACAAAGATCGTATCCGCCAGTATTTTCTTTCTCGTGTTTCCCATGATCCGCAGTCGGCCGATGATTTGACTCAAGAAACATTTGCGCGCGCTTTTCGCTATATGCCGTCATTTCGCATTCGAAATGCGACCTACCTCACCTATTTATTGCGCATTGCGCACAATTTATTGGTTAATTATTATCGAAAGACTGCAACGATGTCTCAAGAAAAACAGCGGTTGGATTTGTCTGACAGCGAACCGGCAATCGATGGCTGGGCCGGAGCGATTGCGGCAGAGGTATGGGATCTTTTGGGTGTGTTATCGGATGTGGAACAGTATGTTATTTTAATGAAGTATCGCGATGGATTAAAAGTTGCGGAAATAGCGGCACTCCTGGACAAAAGTGAAAATGCCGTGAAATTGCATCTGGGTAGAGCCAGGAAAAAACTCTCGGAGGCTATTGGTGTCTTTTGACACCTTTTTTGTTTTTCCGTGTTTAAGAGAGTAGAACCTATAAAATATTTTAAACATTTTTTTATGCCCCTTTACAAAATTCAAAAACGAAACGGGACAATCGTTGATTTTGACCTTTCCAAGATCCAGCGCGCAATTGGGAGCGCCGCCAAAGCAATCGGCAATGCCGACGAGGCGATTCCTTTTACATTGGCAAAAGAAGTGTTGGTTCAGCTTGAGGAGCAGTTTGGCGACACTGTCCCGACCGTGGAACAAATTCAAGACGCGGTGGAGCAAATTTTGATTCAGTTTGGGTATGCCGATATCGCCAAAGCATACATTCTGTATCGGCAAAAGCGAAAAGAGATGCGGGAGCAAAAGGACGTCGTGGTCGAGGTGGAAAAGACAATCAGCGAATATCTGGAAAAGGTGGATTGGCGGGTGAATGCCAATTCCAATCAGGGGTATTCGCTGGGAGGGATGATTTTGAATACGGCCGGAAAAGTGACGGCCAACTATTGGCTGTCTCATGTGTATCCGAGCGCGGTTGGCGACGCCCACCGGAATGCGGATTTTCATATTCATGATCTGGATATGTTTTCCGGCTATTGCGCGGGATGGAGCCTGCGCGCGCTTTTGGAAGAGGGATTCAACGGCGTGCCGAATAAAATTGAATCCGGGCCGCCGAAACATCTCAGTTCTGCCGTGGCGCAAATGGTCAACTTTTTGGGCACCCTGCAAAATGAATGGGCAGGCGCGCAGGCATTTTCGAGTTTTGACACGTATCTCGCGCCATTCGTTAAAAAATATGAAATCGAGGCCCGCGACATGCTCCAGCGTTCGGGGGTGACATTTTGGTCCGAACAGCAAAAAGAAGCATTTATGGAACAGAAGGTATACAACTATGTGTACCAAAACATGCAATCGTTCGTATTTAATTTGAATATCCCATCTCGGTGGGGGACGCAGACGCCCTTTACCAATATCACGCTCGATCTTTCTTGTCCGGAAGATCTGAAAGGGAAAAGGCCTCTTCTCGGGGGAGAACCATTCGCTTATACGTATGATCAGCTCCAAAAAGAAATGGACATGATCAACCGAGCTTTTGTGAGTGTCATGACCAAGGGCGACGCCAAAGGGCGCACCTTTACGTTTCCGATCCCTACATACAATATCACCAAAGATTTTGATTGGGATAATCCCAAATATGAAGGGTTGTTTGAAATGACCGCCAAATATGGAACGCCCTATTTTCAAAATTTTATAAATTCCGATCTCAATCCCGGCGATGTCCGCTCTATGTGCTGTCGGCTCCAACTTGATCTGACCGAACTCAAAAAACGAGGAGGCGGGTTGTTTGGATCGGCGGAGATGACCGGCTCAATTGGCGTCGTAACGATCAATGCGGCACGGATCGGGTATCTCTACAAAGGAAGCCGGGAGCAATTTTTTCGCCGCATTGCTCAGCTTATGGAATTGGCGAAAACATCTTTGGAAATCAAGCGGAAAGAAATACAGCGGTGGATGGATAGAGGGTTGTTTCCGTATACGAAGCGCTATTTGGGGCATCTCAATAATCATTTTTCCACTATTGGCATCAATGGCTTAAACGAAGCCATTCGCAATTTTACGTACGATCAGGAAACGGTTGCGACCGCGGCAGGACAGGCATTTGCGAAAGATGTCCTTGATTTTATGCGGGACATGCTTAAAGTTTTTCAGTATGAAACCGGGAATCTCTATAATTTGGAAGCAACGCCTGCCGAAGGAACGACGTATCGGTTTGCCAAAGAAGACCAGAAACGTTTTTCCGACATTATCCAAGCGGGAACGAAGGAAGCACCTTATTACACGAATTCATCCCAGCTTCCGGTAGGTTTTACCGACGATGTATTTGAAGCCTTGCGCCTTCAGGATGATTTGCAAACCCGCTATACCGGCGGCACCGTTCTTCACTGCTATATGGGCGAGCGCATCAGCAACGCCAAAACCTGCGCCAACATCGTGCGCAAAGTTCTGACCAATTTTCGTCTGCCTTATATTACAATTACACCCACGTTTTCCATTTGTCCCAAACATGGATATCTCGCGGGCGAATTTGATTTTTGTCCGAAATGCGATGAAGAAAATGGCGTTATCGCGACGACATCGTTTGATCACGCATATCGAGCGACCTATGCCTCGCTCACTCCAGAACGATAATTTTTTATTTTTATCCTATGTCTCAGACATTTTTCTCAGCAGGAGCTTCTCAGGGAGGCGCTCCGCAAAACGTGTTTTCTCCTCAATCTGGGAGCCAGGCGGTATCGGCATCACAGAGCGCGCCGGAATCCGTCGGAGAATTAAAGCGGACGCGCTGTGAAGTGTGGACCCGCGTTATGGGGTACCATCGTCCGGTTTCTCATTTTAATACCGGGAAAAAAGCCGAGCATTATTCGCGGAAGCATTTTCAGGAATGCGTTGTCATGAACCAGCAATTTATTGAGCAATATTCCGCCGAATAACAGAGGCCGGCTCTCGCTCATGGTATGTTGATAAGCGGTATTCAAAAATTTACGATATTGGATTATCCCGAAAAAACAGCCTGTGTCGTTTTTACGCCAGGCTGTAATTTTCGATGCGGGTATTGTCATAATCCGGAGTTTGTTTTGCCGGAGAAGATTCAGGCTATACGATCGAGCTTTATTCCGGAAGAAACGTTCTTTCATTTTTTGGAAGAGCGGGTGGGGTTTCTCGAGGGCGTGGTTATTTCCGGCGGAGAGCCCACCATGCAGGGAGATCTTTTGGATTTTATACGCCGTATTCGCGCGCGGGGTTTTTTGGTGAAGCTCGATACCAATGGAAACAATCCGGAGCGGCTGAAACAAATCATGGACGAAGGCCTTCTGGATTATGTCGCCATGGATGTGAAGATAAGTCTTGCCGCATATCTCGGCTTGGTCGGTCCTCGGGCAAAAACTCAGGCACTGCAACAAAGCATTGCCCTTCTCATGCAATCATCCGTTCCTTATGAATTTCGCTCGACGCTGATCAAAGAAATTCATTCGGAGGAGATCCTCGAGAATATGGCGCAACTGATCGCCGGCGCGGCATGTTTGTTTTTGCAGTCGTTTCGTCCCGGCCACACGCTCGATGAATCGTTTTCTGCGTATCACGCGTTTTCCGGGAAAGAGATGGAACGCATACAGGCTCTTTTTGAAAGAACGGTCGCGAAAGTGGTTATTCGTTGAGATTTCTTGGGGATCACGATATACTGTCCGTATATTTTTCAAACATATGAATACCAAAAAAACGTTTGTGTTGTTCGGTTTATTGCGCATCAGTCTTGGGCTGGTGTTTCTTTGGGCATTTTTTGACAAAGTGTTCGGGCTGGGGTTCGCGACCGCGGCCGACCGCTCTTGGCTTGCGGGTGTTTCTCCCACGTTCGGTTTTTTGTCGCAAGGCACACGAGGGCCGTTTGCGCCGCTCTATCAATCGATCGCGGGAAATATGGCGGTTGACTGGCTTTTTATGCTCGGCCTTCTTTTGGTTGGCGTTTGTCTCATATTGGGCATTGCCATGCGTCTTTCCGGTTATGCGGGCGCTTTGCTCATGCTGTTGATTTGGGGTGCGGCCTTTCCGCCAGAACATCATCCGGTTTTGGATGAACACATCATCTATGCCTTCCTGCTTTTGCTTTTTATTTTTGCAAACGCAGGGCGCTGTCTTGGTTTTGGAAAACAATGGGAAGAGGCCGCTCTCATCAGGCGTTTGCCTTTTCTGAAATAGTGCGGTATTTTGAGTTTGATCGTTTCCGATTTGGAGACTATGCACGTCATTATTGGATTATTCTATAGGCACATTCTGAAAAAAGTTTTTTTTCTGTTTGACCCGGAAACCGTCCATGACCGCATGATTCGATTTGGCGTTTTTTTGGGCTCGCATCCAAGCGCGAGGCGGCTGGTTCGGCGGTGCCTTCTGTATCAACATCCCATGTTGGAACAAACCATTTCCAACATTCATTTTAAAAATCCAATCGGTCTCGCGGCAGGGTTTGATAAAAATGCCGAACTGACGGGCATTCTTCCATCGCTTGGGTTTGGGTTTGCCGAAGTGGGTTCTATTACCGGAGAACCCTGTGTTGGAAATCTAAAACCTCGGCTGTGGCGACTCAAAAAAGACCGTGCCATTCTGGTTCATTATGGATTGAAAAATGACGGCGCCGTTGCCATCGCGGACCGTTTGCGAGAAAAAAAATTTTCCATCCCCCTTGGCATCAGTGTGGCAAAAACAAATTGCGAGAAAACCGTGGAGACGCAGGCCGGTATTGATGATTATACAAAAGCGTACCGGCTCTTTGTCAATATCGGGGCGTATACGACGGTCAATATCAGCTGTCCAAACGCGTTTGGCGGCCAGCCGTTTACCGATCCTCAAAAATTGGACGCGCTCCTCGACAGTCTCGACGCTGTTCCCTCGCAAAAACCTGTTTTTTTGAAGCTGTCGCCCGACCTTTCTTCAGCAGAGATTGATGCTATTCTCCGCGTGTGTCATTCTCATCGCGTCCTTGGATTTATCTGTACGAATTTGACCAAAAAACGCTTGCCAAAACACAAGGCAGACCCATACCTTCCTTTGGTCGGCGGCATGAGCGGAAAAGTCGTTGAACAATCATCGGATAATCTGCTGAAGACGCTTTATCAAAAAACGAAAGGGCAGTATATCCTTATCGGGTGTGGCGGCGTTTTTACCGCAGAAGACGCATATAAAAAAATTCGGCTCGGGGCATCGCTGGTCCAGATGGTCACGGGGATGATTTTTCAAGGTCCCCAAGTGATTGGGGAGATCAATCGAGGGTTGGTTCGTTGTATGAAACGGGATGGATTTTCTTCTCTCGCGGACGCGGTTGGGGTGGATAGTGTATAAGTCCATGAAAGTGGCTTGAGTTTTCCGGCTTGCTTGTCAAGCCTGGTTTTTGATATACTCGACGCAATGTATTTCTTTTTGTATGAAACAGCCGCGGAATGACAAACTCCCCGTATTTGAAATGATGTTGAAGCAGGTCGGCGACGAGCCGTATGTTGTGTCTTCCGCTGTTCCCTCCGAGACTCCGGTCTCGTCCGACTGGCATGAAGATCACCAAGAAGGACAACTCGCGGTTGATGTTATTGACGCGGGTGATCGCCTTGTGGTGGTATCCACCATGGCGGGAGCGGAAACGGACAAATTGGAGATTTTTTTGCATAACGACCTCTTAACCGTTCGTGGCGTTCGATTGTCGCCCATTCAAGGAGGAGCTGTTTTTTTGCATCAAGAATGTTTTTGGGGAAAATTTTCGCGCACCATTGTGTTGCCGGTTGACGTCAAAGGGTATCTGGCGCGAGCCGAATACAAAAACGGCATTGTCACGATCACCATACCAAAGCAAGAACAGAGGGGGAGCATCCCGATTCTCGTTGTAGAAGAATAATGATTGTTTTTTCGTGATTCATCGGCGTGTCGATGCATGATATGACACCGGTTAAGGATTGGTTCATACAACATATTTCCTGGCGCCGTTTCTGGCTTGTTGGCGTATTCCTTATTGTGTGCGCAGGGATTTTTTTTGGTGCGCTTATTGCTTATGGGAATGCGTATACTGCTCGTGTTCTTCCCGGTGTGTTTATTGGCGATATGGCGATTGGCGGCTTGGACGAAGCGGCGCTGAGGCAGTATTTGGAGAGCATGTATGCCAAGCTGTCAGACCAGGGCATTGGCGTGGTCGTCAAAGGGGACAGCGGGCAAAAAAGAATGACGCTGTATCCGGCGGTTCTTGCCGATGAGGATGTTTTGGAATTTTTTGATGATGATATTCAAAAGGAAGTGAACTATTTTTTGTCATATCGCAAAAAGGGGAATATCCTCGTACGAGGATATCAAACAGCATATAGCCGTCTTATTCCAACCAAGACGCATCTCCAGTATGTAGTTCCTCATGAGGAATATATCAGTGATCAGCTGGAGGCCGAGCTCAAACCCCTAACGCAAGAACCGCGGAACGCCTCTCTTGTTATTCAGTCGCTTGACCCTCTTTCGTATACCATGGTTACCTCGTCGGTCGGGCACGTGTTTGATACGAGCGAATTCGTCGTATCGGCCCGCCGGGCATGGGCATCGCTCAAACAGCCTGTTATTTTGCTTGCGTCTTCCGTGCAAGAGCCGGCAGTGATCGAAACGGATGTCCTTTCTCTTGAGAGCAGTCTTCCATCTGTGTTGTCGCAAGGTTCATTGACCATCACGTATACGGATTCGCATACCAAATGGGATCGGAGCTGGGTCATTGATGAGGAGCACATCGCCGCGTGGATTGATGTTCAGAAAAATGAATCCGGCGATTTTGGGTTTGGTTTGTCCGCTTCGTCAACGCGTGCGTTTTTAGAACAGACGGTTGCCGCAGAGGTGAATAAAGAAGCGCAAAACGCGAAGTTTTCCATTGGCGAAACCGGAAAAGTAACAGAATTCCAAGGATCGAGTCCGGGTATTGCGCTTCAGATCTCTGCCACCTACCATGCGATCAATGCCGTATTTTTGCAACGCAGTGGGGACAAGGAGGGTGTCGTAACATCCGTCGGATTGGTCGTGGAACAGACAGAACCCGATATCAAAACCGGAGAAGTGAACGATTTGGGCATTGAAGAAGCATTGGGCGTGGGGTATTCCAATTTTTCCGGCAGTCCGGTCAATCGCGTCAAAAATATCCGCCATGCCGTCGTCAATAAATTGAATGGCATTCTTATTCAACCAGACGAAACATTTTCACTGCTCAACGCGCTTCGTCCGCTCACCATTGGTGGGGGGTACCTGCCCGAGCTGGTTATTAAGGGCGATAAAATTATCCCCGAAGTAGGCGGGGGCTTGTGCCAAATCGGGAGCACCATGTTCCGCACCGCCATGAATGCGGCTATGCCCATTGTTGAGCGCAGAAACCATTCACTCGTGGTGCGGTATTACAATGATCCGCGCAATGATAATCCCGGAACCGATGCCACGATTTATGATCCTGCTCCTGATTTTCGTTTTCATAATGACACCGGAAAATATATGCTGTTGACGACTGAAATGAACGAAAAAAATGGCGATTTATTTTTTACGTTGTGGGGAACCAATGACGGCCGCAAAGGATCGTACAGCGAACCCGTCGTCAAAAGCTGGATTCCCGCGGGGGAGCCGCGCGTCATTGAGACGACCGACATGAAACCCGGAGAAGAAAATTGCCAAAGCGCTCATAGCGGGGCGGTCGCGTCATTTGTCTACACGCGCGTATTGCCGGATGGGCAAGAAGAAGAACGCGTGTTTGAGAGCCATTATCGCGCCCTTCCAAAAATTTGTTTGGTGGGCGTTGAATCTATTGAAGAAGCGCCGTCGTCTGATGGGGCAGAAGAGGTATCTCCTCTTCCGGAAGTGGAAGAGCCGATTCTTCCGGAAGTAGAGGAGGGAAGTCCTTCGGCAGAAGCGTCGCCAACTGAACCGATTGAGGAGTAAGTGGTTTTTTCTGAGCGGAACGCCCTTCGACTCGCTTCGCTCAGGGCACTTCGCCTCCTTACGCGGGGGCGAGTCTCCGGAGTCGAAGTGTAAAAATTTTGCTTTGTTAAGCTATTTTTTTTAAAAAATTCACCCATCTCTTGACAAGAATGGGTTTTTGTGGTATAGTATGCTGTTTTGATTGGGAAGGAATCAGACAGGTGAAACCAATATGCGGCTATAACGCCGTGCCCGAAAGGGCATCATATTGGAGACAGAGAAGTGTTTGCTTCCACGGCTTGTCCGTGTTTGAGCAAACATTTCTCTGTGCCCTCACCCCTGGCATGCTTCGGGGGAATTCGAGACATAGAACATGTATTTACTTGATTTTGAAGTTATAACCAAAGTAGATATTGTTCTGTGCCCACGACAAGCATGGGGGTGTGTCCTCGGTATACACAGGCTTCGGCTCGTGAATATCCAAGAACACACCTTCTTGGGTGCAGGTTTAGGAAGAGTATTCCTAAGAAACTATAAAAAATCCCCGTTCGGGGATTTTTTTTATATTATTCAATCACTTTATCAACAAGCCCATATTCCACTGCTTCTTTTGCTGACATAAATCGGTCTCGATCCGAATCTTTTTCCACTTGTTCGAACGGCTTGCCACTGTGCTGTGCCAGCATCTCATTGAGACGCCGCTTCATTTTGATAATTCGTTCCGCGTGAATTTGGATGTCGCTCGCTTGTCCTTCGGCGCCGCCCATCACCTGATGGATCATCACTTCGGAATTTGGAAGGCAGAATCGTTTGCCATGCGCGCCTGCCGCCAAAAGCAGGGACCCCATGCTTGCGGCAATGCCGATACAGATGGTCGAGACATCCGGTTTGATGTACTGCATGGTGTCATAAATGGCCATGCCCGCAGTGACCGAGCCGCCGGGAGAATTGATGTAGAGTTTGATGTCTTTCTCCGGACTTTGATTTTCTAAAAACAAAAGCTGTGCGATAACCGTATTGGCAACCGCGTCATTAATGCCGGTTCCAAGAAAAATAATCCGATCTTTCATGAGTCGGGAGTAAATATCATAGGCGCGCTCGCCGTATGTTGTTTTTTCAATAACGGTTGGGATAAGATGTTGAAAGAGTGGTGTATTCATAGAAGGGTTAAAGAAAGTATATCAAAGATACGCAAGGAGGTAAAGCAAACGTTCAGCATGAATGGTCTAAGACGGGCCATGTTTCATGGATCCCAGTACTCTTTTTGCCGCGGTCTCGATGGGGCCGTCAATCAAAAATCCTGCCGCCTTTTTATGACCTCCTCCGCCAAGCGCTTTTGCATACAGGGAAACATCCACGTCGTCTTTCGTCGTCCGAAAGCTTCCTTTGACTTGCCCATTTTCACGCTCTTTCAAGATGAGGGAAGCGCGGCCTTCGCCAAGCACATTCATAAAGTTTGCGACTCCCTCGATTTCTTCTTCCGACACGTCGTGTCGTACGGTGTCTTCGCGCGTGATGTAGGTGTAGACCGTATCCGTTTCTTTGTCCGTTTCGAGACGAGAAAGGACAACGCCCCATACCTTCAGTCCGCCCACGGTTTTATTTTTTAAACTGGAAAGGCGGATGCGATGCAAATTCGCACCGCGTTTGATAAGATCGCCTGCAAATTTGAGCGACGCGGACGAGGTCGCGGCATTGGTAAAATGATCGGTATCGGTGATAAGGCCGGTCAAGAGCGCGGTCGCCATGTATTCATCAATGGGGATATGATTGAAGATAAAAAAACGGTAGAGAATTTCCGTGGTTGACGATGCGGTGGGAATAACAAGATTGTGGTGTCCAAAATGTTCGTTGGTTGCGTGGTGGTCAATGTTCACAATGATCGGACGCTGTTCCATGCGTTTGATATAATCGTCTACGCCCGCGTAATGCAAATCTCCGGCGTCAAAAACAATAATGACGTCAATGGCGGGGTCGCGCCATACGCCGGTGTTCTCTTCGGTCGCGATACGATCCACATGCGGAAGAAAAGCATACGCGTCCGGAATGGCAGTGCGGCAATAGGCCTCGTGCGGCTTTCCGATCGCGCGCAAAAATCCCATGCATGCCGAAAGAGATCCGAGCGTGTCGCCGTCCGGGTGCTGGTGGGGGATGAGGAGAATTTTGTTTGCCTCGTGAATCACGCGGTGAATCATTCGGGCGGCTATTTTTGGCATAAACGTTTTTGTTTTTCTATAGAACAAGGCAGTATAGAGCGCTTGTTCTTCGTTGTCAAGGATGGTATACTGTCTTCCGATTATGTATCTCAAATCCATTGAAATTTCCGGATTTAAGTCTTTTGCTGAGAAGACGGTTTTGGAGTTTTTCCCCGGAGACAAGATGTCGCAAAGCGTCACGGCAATTGTGGGTCCAAATGGCAGTGGCAAGTCCAACATTGTGGATGCTTTGCGCTGGGTGATGGGAGAGCAAAGCTTGAAGCAGATCCGAGGCAAAAAAAGCGCGGACATGATTTTTTCCGGTTCCGAATCGAAGGGGCAAATGGGCATGGCGTCTGTGACCGTGACGATTGATAATCGGGACAAGCGAGCCGATTTGGAATACGACGAATTGGTTCTCACGCGGCGGCTCTACCGTTCCGGAGAGAGCGAGTATCTTGTCAATGGCTCGCCGGTTCGTTTGCTCGATGTCCAGTTATTGCTTGCCAAAGCGCAGTTTGGGCAGGGTTCGTATGCCATTATCGGCCAAGGAATGATTGACCGAATGCTCCTTCAATCCATGGAAGAACGAAAAGATTTTTTTGATGAAGCGGCCGGGATTAAAGAATTTCAAATCAAGCGGCACCACGCGTTTTTGAAATTGACGCGAAGCCGGGAACATATTGCTCAGGCATCCGTGCTTCTTGAAGAAATTGCGCCTCGGCTCAAAACTCTTTCGCGCCAGGTAAAAAAATTGGAACAGCGTCAAGAAGTGGAAAGCGAACTTTTGGCGGCGCAAGAGTCGTATTACGCCACGCTTTGGACGCGGGCGGAGTCTGAGCGAAAAAAAATAGAAGCCGTGTTGCGCGGAAAAGAAAAAATATATCAGGAGATTGCTCATCGTCTGCATATCATTCAGGAAGAATTGGCAGTATTGGCAAAAGAAGAATCGCGACAGGATATTTTTGCCGCGCTTCAGGCGGCATATCAGGAAAAAGTCCGCGAAAAAAATACTGTCGAACGGGAGCGCGCCACGCTTCAGGGCCGGCTAGAAATAGAATATTCCAAAGTGGGAAAACAAAATGTTGCTTGGCTGGAAAAGAAAATTGAAGAGCTGAAGGCGCAAAGCGCAAAGTTGGATCGCGAGATTGCGGACGCAGAAAAAAAAGCAACGGCTCTTGACGCGCGTATTTTGGAGCAGAAAAAACAAGCGGAGGATCTTCAGATTGAACGGGCAACGCTCCGTTCGGCGATTGCTTCCCTGCAACAAGACATGATGGAGTCCAAAAGCCAGGAGTCGCTGTGGCATATCACGGGCATGAAAGCGGTTCAGGCTGTTTTGGCGGAACGCCGCCGTTTGGGTGCGATTTATGGCGTGGTCGCCCAGCTTGGCGATGTGAAGACGCCGTATCATTTGGCGCTAGACGTCGCCGCGGGCGGGCGCTTGTCGTCTCTTGTCGTCGAAGACGAAGGGGTCGCGGAACGCTGTATCCAATTCCTTCGCCGCGAACGATTGGGCGTTGCCACATTTTTGCCCCTGAACAAAATTCAGCCCCGCATTCTGCCGCAGGGTGTGAGCAATTTTTTGCAGGAAAAAGGGGTTCATGGATTTGCCGTTGACTGCATTTCTTTTGATCCAAAATTTGAACACATTTTTTCTTATGTTTTGGGAAATACCCTCGTGGTTGACACGATTGAGGTCGCGCGGCGCATTGGCATTGGACGAATCCGCATGGTAACGCTTGATGGCGATATGTTGGAGACGAGCGGGAGCATGAAGGGAGGATTTCGATCGGAGCGCGGACGAGAGGGCCTGAGTTTTGCCCACGGGTCAGCCTCGTTTACTCCGCGCAGTCCGGCTGATATTGAAGGCGCCATTGATGAAAAACGCCGGTCTTTGGAAAAGATCGAAATGGCATGCGAAGCAACCCAAGAAACGATCCGCGGACTTCAAGCAGAAGTGGAAGTGGCAAGAGGAAAGGTGCTTTTTCTTGCGAGCGCCAAGCAAGAAACCGAAAAAGAATATGCCAGTCTTGCACAAGAGCGGTCGCTGTATTCCATGAGCAAGTCGGAATACGATTCGGTGATGAAGGATATCGCCGCGGAAAAAGAGCGGGTGGAGACGATGCTCGCGGGTATTGAAAAACAGGTGGAAGCGGCCGAGAAAAAAATGAATGCGTTTAATTCCGACCAAGAAGCAAAACGCCAGCGCGTTTTTGCGCTTCAAGATGCCATGCAGACGGAACAGCAACTGCTTCATGCGGTGACGGAAGAAAAAAACGCGTTCAATGTGGATATTGCGAAGCTTGAAACGAAACAGGAGGATTTGGAAACGGAAGTGTACCAGGAGTTGCGCGAGACCATTGTGTCCATTGTGGCGCGCGTTGAGACGGTTCTTCCGGTCGAGGCCCTCGAGCGCACGCAGGCGCAGATTCAAAAATTGAAATACACGCTCAGCTTGATTGGCGGCATTGATGACGACGTGATTGCCGAATACCACGAAACCAAAACACGCCATGACGCGCTCGCGGCCGAGCTTGACGATCTCAATACCGCGGCCGATGATTTGGAAACGCTTATCGCCGAATTGGACACCATCATGAAAAAGAAACGGCAAACCGCGTTTCAGCGCATTACCAAAGAATTTGCCCGATATTTTTCCATTTTGTTTGAAGGCGGGAAAGCCGACCTCGTTGAAATTTACGGTCGGGAGGTTCCGGAAGATGAAGGGGAAGAGGGGAATGGCGGAGCTCTTTCGGATGACAGTGAAGAAGAAACGCAAAAAACAAAACGAGGCAAAAAGATTTTACAAGGCATTGATATTGTCGCGTGCCCGCCCGGAAAAAAAATTCGCGATATTCAGGCGCTCTCCGGCGGGGAGCGCACGCTGACGTCATTGGCATTGGTGTGCGCCATTTTGCATACCAATCCGCCGCCTTTTGTTGTTCTTGACGAAGTGGAAGCGGCGCTTGACGAAGCCAACACGCTTCGATTTACGGACATTTTGCGCGAGCTGGCAAAGCAATCGCAATTTATTTTGATTACGCACAACCGCGCCACGATGCACGCGGCCAACGCCCTGTATGGCGTGACCATGGGGGGAGGCGGTACGAGTCATTTGCTGAGCGTGCAATTGGAAGAGGAAAAAGAAGAGCGCCGCCCTTAGGCTATGTGTTGCGCGTGCGCGGGATGACGTTCCATAACGCGGGAGGAAAGCTGTGGCTTTCCTTCAAACCATGTTTCCAAAACACGGATGCGTTCAAGAGACACCGTCTCGTCGAACGGATTTTGATCAAGAAGCATAAGGTTCGCTTTTTTCCCCACGTCTATCGAGCCGCGCGTTTTTTTTTCCTGCGCCAGTTTTGCCCCGCCGGCCGTATAGAGAGCCATTGCCTCTTTCCGGGTGATTTTTTGTTCCGGGTAGGCGCCATACTCGAGCGCCCACGCGATGCCTTGGAAAGGATTGGTTGGCATATTGTCCGACCCAAACGCGACAGCGACGTTGCCGTTCAATAACAGCCGAAACGGATTGATCCAGCGGACCATGTCGCCGAGACGATCTTTGTAATTGCCAATATCCCAGCTAAAGTTGGGTTGCATGACAAGCGTTATAGGGAGATGAACCATGCGTTGAATATCGCGCGGGTGAATCACTTCGCTGTGTTCAATGCGCCACGACGCGTCGGTGTATTTTCGTGATAATTTTTCACAAATGGTAAGCACGGTCGAAATTGCCGCGTCGCCAATCGCGTGGATGGCAAAACTGCGAAGCCCGGCGTGATAGGCTTTTGCGATTTTGGTTGCAACGTCCGGAAATGATCCGCGAGGAATGCCCCGATGGCGCACGTCTTTGTAGGGATTGCTCATAAATGCGGTATGGACGCCAATCGCGCCGTCAAGAAAAATTTTGATGCCCGCCACGCTGAAATGAGGCCCTGTATGCGCGAGCGCGGCGTGAATTTTCGGGTGATTAAGGAGGTCGGAGCTGATATGGCCGGCGACGTTGAGAGACAGTTTCCCCGTCCGGTCAAGATCCATATATGCCTCAAGCTGATCCATAGTGGCGATCCACATATCATGAACGGAAACAATGCCTTGCGTGTGCAGTTCACGTTCGAATTGCGGGATAAGAGACAAGAGTTCGTCGTATTTGGGCAACGTCAGGGCTTCCACAATTTGAAATTGCTCTTCCTCGACAACGCCATGATCGTGCGCGACCTCCACACGATCCTCTCGAAGTTTGCGTTGCGCCGCAGTATTCAAGACGCCGCCATGAAATGAAATGTTCATAATAAACAGCGGTTTTTCGGTAAGGGGATCAATATCCGTATCTTTCAAATCACCCCAGGTGGCGTTGTTCCAGCCATAGACGCTATACCATTCTTTTCTCGGATGCGCGGCAATATACGAGCGAATGGCGGCTTGGGCTTCTGTCCATGATTGAACACCATTAATGTTCAGGTCAGAAAAAAGCCGGCACATCATGGCCGGGTGGTTGTGGGCGTCTTCAAACGCCGGGAAAAGGTATCCTCCCTTGAGATCAACAATCTCTGCGTCTCTTTCACTATGCTTGAGCCCGTGTTCGGTTTTGCTTATCGCGACAATGGTTCCGTTGTCATCTGTGAGGAGTTCTTTGGCCCACGCGGTTTCTTTTGAAAAAAAGATAAAGCCATTGGTAAAGAGATGCATAAAAAAAGATATGGACAAAAGAATGCAGTCGAATACTCTCGTGTGTATTCTTTTGGACAGATCGTATGTTTTTTTTAAAGAGCTGAGGCCGGGCCGCAGAACGAGTGACAGGCTCGAACTGCGGCCGGCAACAGCGAGGTATCAGGTGACAGGGTTAGGGTTGTGGAAAAAAAGCGCCAGATCGCCGAAGTCTCCCGCCTGGTGGATCGTTTCGGCACCGACGCTTCGGATGAGGCAGTGGGCAGGCAGGTACCCACCCTCTACGAATCCTGATGCGACCATGATTCGGTAGAGGGGGGCCCAGCAGGCCCGGATCTCGGTCGTCACGACCGCGTTCGGCTCCTCACGCCGAATGCGGCCGATGAGCGCGCGGTAGAGCGCAAGGGCGTAGCCCCTGCCTCCGCACGCGGTATCGGTCGCGACGTCACTGATCTCGTAGAACGAGATCGACGCCGCTCCCGGAACCGCGAAGACCACGCGCTCGGCGATGGCGACCGAGACGATCTTGCCGGTTTCCCGAATGACCATGGTGAGGGACCCCCCAACCATGAAACGAACGGTCTCATGCGTGAAGCGCACGAGGTACCGATCGAATCTCTGGTTGTAGAGATCCACCAGGCCGCACACGTCCTGGTTTCCGATGGGGGTGAGAACCTCGCACCGGACATGGGACGTGTCCCGCCAGCTCGGGTTCGCGAGCGCCTGTCGATGCAGATTACGCTCCGAGATTTCCGTGTCAACGGGAGGCATCCGGCGAGGATCAACTGCCCCATAGTACGCGATGCCGGCAACGGTGGGGTGACCGTTGACCGGCACGAAACCTTCGAACTCGATGGCGGCGTTTCTCCGCCAGGCGACTTTTTCCCCATGAAGGCGGTAGTCAACACCGGGCCCCACGAGGAACTTTACCGTGATTCGATCCGCCCGAAGATCGGACCACGTGGTTTGAGAAACCTCCTGCAGTCTGTCGTTGAGATCCCGGTCAGACAGGACCGGGATCGTGAAAGTCCCCTTGAGTCGGGCATTTGTCTCGTCGAAGAGGGCGCCATTCGGCACCTCCTCCGGCGATCCAAACACTGACCCGATCGAGGGGGGATTGGGGGGTTGGGAAAAAACTGCCAACTTCCGTCCTTTGGGCCCTCTGTAGGGCCCAGGCTAGAGATACCCCCCTAGCCTGTGTAGCCAAAGATACTGTTTATGTTCTAAACATCATCTCTGGCCACACAAAGGTCCTGCCATGCGTCTGGATATTGTTCCGCCCGATCGGGCAGAACTCCACACTGATACGTCGCTGAATTGTAAAAGAACGGGAATGAGCAAGAAATAAAAAATCCCTTTTGTGAAGGGTTTTTTGTGTATGATGTTTCGCGCGTACGATTGAGAACAGACAAAAAGACCCTTCAGAGGAGAGAAGTCTTCTTGGTTTTTTTTGTTTTTATATTGAAAGACATCATATCTTTTTTAACCGTACCATGCTTCATTTTGGCTGTCAATAGAGTTATGCACATTGGACACATTATTTGACAACCGCTCACCTTTTCTTTTATGCTCAGTGAAGTTTGAAACTGCCATCAACCAAAAAAAGGAGGTGTATGATGGCACTGCAGGCAAGTTTTGTCGTTCAGCAGTTTGTTTTTCGGATTTCCAATCAGGGGCTGTCTCTCTTCCACTTCCGTCTTCTTCTGACTCCACCCCCCGAGGATCCCCAGGACCAGGTGTGGCTGGATGGCGTGGTCATGGCAGATTCTTGCTTGCCGGATCCGAACAAGCCGTTGGCCAGGGCCATCTTCACGGACGGAGCGCGGTGCGGCCCGGGCAGTACGTCGGGCATCGAGGGGGACTACATCTCCGGCTGGTTCGGCCTCACCGGCGGCGGTGAGGTCACGTTGACGAAGCCCGAATAGCCCGCGCAAGGAGGTCGCCAGCGCTCTGCCGCCGGAGCGCTGCGCGAACGCCTTATTTTTTATGATTATCAAAGACAATCAATATTATATTGGCCCTCACCGCGTCGACGAACTCTGTTGCAGATTTGGGACGCCACTGTATGTGTATGACGCGGAAATAATCCGCGCGCGGATTTATGATGTAAAAACCGAAGCAGGCGTGTATCCAAAAACGGAATTTTTATACGCGGTCAAAGCAAACTACAACCCGTTTCTTATTCATCATATTGTGAAAAAAGGGTTGGGGGTTGATGCGGTCTCTCCCGAAGAGGTTCGCCTGGGATTATTGTGCGGCGCGAAACCGGAACAGATACTCTTTACCGAAAACAACGCGACCGACGCGCAGATTGATGAGGTGTTTGATTTGGGGGTATTGATCAATGTGGGCTCATTGTCTCATTTGGGGCGATTTGGCCGCGCGCATCCGGGATCACGCGTGTGTGTCCGGTTTAACCCCAACATTGGCATTGCGTCGCATGAATCTAATATCACAGGCGGCGCGGATTCCAAATTTGGCATTTCATTTCAAGACGTGGATCGCGTGAAAGGATTGATTGACCAATATCAGTTGCGCCTGGTTGGCATTCATCAGCATATCGGGTCCGGGTGGCTCAGATTGCGCGAACCAATTTTGGCGCTTGATGTTATTTTGGATATTGCAAAACAATGTGACGGTTTGGAATTTATTGATGTGGGTGGCGGATTTGGCGTACCGTATCGGCCGAAAGAACATCGGCTCGACATGAAAACATTGGGCAGACAAATTGCAAAACGCATGGAACAGTTTTGCGCGTCGTACGGCTCGGACGTTGCGCTCCGCTTTGAGCCGGGCAGATATATTATTGCCGAAGCCGGGCATCTTTTGACCACAGTGAGCGGCATGAAACAATCCATTAGCCGCCGAACGATTGTTGGCACCGATACCGGCATGCACCATTTGGTGCGTACAGCCATGTACGGGTCGTATCATGAAATTGTGAATATAACGAACCCGGACGGCATGCATCAGGAATATGACGTCACGGGCAATATCTGCGAATGCGCGGATTTTTTTGCAAAAAATAGAATGCTTCCGGAAGTGCGGGAAGGGGACATCTTGAGCATTGAAACCGCTGGCGCCTATGGCATGGCCATGGCAAGCAACTATCAATTCCGGCCCCTTCCGGCCGAAGTATTGGTTGATGAAGACCGCGTCACCGAGATTCGACCGCGTCAAACGTTTGGCACGCTTCTTGCTCAATTCGGTCATGTCTCTTTCTCTTGACAAAAGAGCGCGTCTATTCTATACTTGAAGCCATCCGTCAAACGCTCTATTGTTCGGATATTCATGTCATTAGCTGTATTTTTAGTTTTCGATTTTCGTATGCTCGTCCTTCGTCTTCAACGTATTGGAAAAAAGAAAAAACCAAGCTACCGGCTGATTGTTTCTGAAAAATCCAAAGATCCGCAAGCAAAAAATCTTGAAATTCTCGGGCTGTACCACCCGGTCCAAAAAGAAACCATGATTGAATTGAAAAAAGAACGGATTATGCACTGGCTGTCGCTTGGCGCCCAGGCATCTCCCACGGTTCACAATTTGTTGGTAAACGCGGGCGTTCTCACCGGCCAAAAGAAAAAATCGGTCGCGATATCTCAAAAAAGACAAAAGAAACTTGACGAAAAGAAAGCTGCCCTTGCGGCAAAAGAAGAAGCATCTCAAAAAGCGGCAGGGGACGCGAAAGCGGCAGAAGTAGCGCAAAAGGCAACTGCGGTCGCGGCAGAACAGTCGGCAGTTGAACCTCCAGTCGCGGAACCCACTCCTTCTGGCCAAGAACAACCGCCTGAAGCAAAAGAAGCAGAAGCGGCATAAAATTTTCCTCTATTTTTCCCTGTGCCAAAATGGCATAGGGTTTTTTCTTTTTATGCTCATCATTTTGATGTGATAACGGCAACAGGGCGGCAGAACCTCGTGCATGGACGCGGTTATGCACATTGCGGTTGACATACGTCTCTTTTTTTTCTATACTTCGCCTCACCAAAGAACTGCGTTCCCCGATAGCCAACGGGGTGCTGTCGGCAGTTCAGTTCATTGTATTTACTCAGTAATGAAGTACGTATGGAAGCAGATCAAGCTTTTGTCGAGTTCGTGGTCAAGGCGATCGTCAATAATCCTGGCGAAGTCAAGGCAACACGTACCGTGGACGAACGGGGTGTTCTTATTACGTTGGATGTCAATCCAAGCGATATGGGCTATGTGATCGGTCGTCGCGGTCAAACCGCTCGTTCTCTGCGCACCCTTTTGAAGATTGTCGGTGCCAAGAACAACGCGCGTGTCAATTTGAAGATTAATGAACCGGAAGGTGGCCGTGGATATGGCGCAGGTCCGATGTCACAAGGAGCGTCAAGCTCATCTTCTCTGTCATCGTCGTCTTCAATGAACGACGATATTGATACCAGCGCGGTTGAAAATTTGAATATCTAAACTTGCTCTCAAAATAACAAAACCCTGTACCGCATCGTACAGGGTTTTGTTATATGAGTTTTTTTCTTTCATGTTTTTTTGATGCTCGCATTATGCATCCACGCGATATACGCCCCGCCAATGCCGGACCAGATTGCAATTGATATGGCGCCGGCAAACCAACTGCCAAAGCCAACCCAGGTGAACCCTGGCAAGAGTTCAAAAAGCGCATGATGAAATTCTGCCGCTTTGCCTGTGAGCGTTGTGCCGTAGAGAAGGCACGCCGTATAGGCGATTTCGCCGCCGAGCACGCACAGCCCGGCATATTTTCCAATGGAAAGTTTTCCCATATATTTTACACTAAATGAATTATTATTATCAATGTATCGCGATGTATTGCTATTTTATCATATTATCACACAGATTATTTTACATACATTGCGATACATGGCGATTGAGTTGCGATACGTTGCGACAGACCTTATACGCCCATTCGGCTCAGTCGCGCAAAGAGAATAAATACGCCGGTGAACAAGAGACCCATGGCCCATGGAGCGACGAGCGAAAGCCAATTTTTCTTTCCCGGTTTGAAACGGCGGAGAAACAGGGAGTTTGATACCACCGATACCGAGCTGAATGCCATGGCAAGCCCCGCCAATTCTGGCTTCAACACAAGTCCAAACGCCATAAAGACGCGCGCCGCGATAGGAATGCCAATAACGTTGTAGAAAAGCGCGAAGAACATGTTTTGCTTGATCTTGCCCATGGTTTCGTGGCTCAATTTCATGGCGGTCAACACATCGCGCAAATCATTTTTGATAATGACAATGCCGCCGGTTTCCATGGCCACATCCGTTCCTGAACCCATAGCAATGCCAAGATCAGCTTGCGCGAGCGCTGGCGCGTCATTGATGCCATCGCCAACCATTGCGACCTTGATGCCCTTTCCTTGGAGTTTTTTCACCTCGTTCGCTTTGTCTTCCGGCAACACTTCTGCCAAGACATTTCGTATTCCCGCTTGTCGCGCAATTGCCTCTGCCGTCCGCCGGTTGTCGCCGGTAATCATAAATACCTCAATGCCCCGCTTTTCAAGCGCTTGCACCGCCTCAACCGTGGTTTCTTTGATGGTGTCGGCAACGGCAACGAGGCCGAGAATTTCTTGTTGAGACGCAAGGATCATCACGGTTTTGCCAGCCTCTTCAAGGCGGCGGATTTTTCGTTCCATTTTTTCAACGACAAGTCCGTTTAGACCTACGATATCCGTCATCAATTTTCGATTGCCAAAGAAATATTTTTTGCCATTGAGGATTCCCTCAACCCCATGTCCGGGAATAGCGCGAAATTCCGTCGCGTCCGCGAGCGAAATGGTTTCTTCTTCCGCGTAGGAGACAATCGCTTCGGCAAGCGGATGTTCGGATAATTTTTCCAGGCTTCCCGCAAGAGTGATGATTTCTTCTTCATCCGTGAGTCCGGCGCTGACGATGTCGGTCACTTCCGGTTTCCCTTTTGTCAGCGTCCCTGTTTTATCAAAGACAATCGCCTTAATTTTGCAGGCCGCCTCAAGAGGCTCTCCGCCTTTGATAAGAATGCCGTATTCCGCGCCCTTGCCTGTCCCTACCATAATCGCAGTTGGCGTTGCAAGACCAAGCGCGCAGGGGCAGGCAATCACAATAACGGCCGTAAAGGCCATGAGGCTAAACGAAAGCGACGCGCCAAGCGCAAAAAACCAAACTCCAAACGTGAGGATGGCAAGCCCAATAACAATAGGGACAAAGTAGGCGGAAATTTTGTCGGCGAATGCTTGGATCGGCGCTTTGCTACCTTGGGCTTCTTCCACAACACGGATAATTTGCGCGAGGGTGGTTTCGCTTCCGACTTTTGTCGCGGTAAATTCAAAACTGCCGTGCTTATTGATCGTCGCGCCAATGACGGCCGCCCCGACCGTTTTTTCGACCGGAATGCTTTCTCCGGTAATCATTGATTCGTCCACACTCGACTGGCCTTTTGTCACCATACCGTCGACCGGGATTTTTTCTCCCGGACGGACCACAATGATATCCCCGACAACCACCTGCTCAATTGGCAGGTCTTTCGTGACGCCGTTTGTATTCACCCGCGCGGTTTTTGGCTGGAGGCCGATCAATTTTTTAATGGCTTCCGATGTTCTTCCCTTTGTGCGCGCTTCCAGCCATTTGCCAAGGAGGACAAAGGTAATAAGGAACGCGGCAGTCTCAAAGTAAAGCTCTGGAATTTTTGCTCCGTTTATTCCAATAATACTTCTTGTTTCAGTGACATATTGCGCAAATTGCCATACGCTATAGAAAAATGCCGTGCTTGTGCCAATCGCTATAAGACTGTCCATGTTGAATGTTTTCATGCGCAAGCTCGACCACATGCCCTTATAAAATCCGGCACCCATGATGAATTGGACTGGGGTGGTGAGTACAAGCGAGACAATGCCGATATATGGCAAAAGCGCCGCTCGGGCAGGGAGAAACGGGAAAAAATCAAGCAACATGAAATACAGCATCGGCACAGAGAGCCCGAAACCCCACCAGAATTTTTTCCAATATTCTTTCATGCCGCGTTCACGCTGTTCGCGTTCAGCGTCGCTGTTTCCAGCTGTGGCGATGCTCGCCCTATAGCCGGCCTTTTCTACCGCCCCGATGAGCGCCTCTTGATCAGTGCGAGATGTGTCAAAGACGACGCGCGCTTTTTCCGCCGCAAAGTTGACATTGGCAGAGAGAACGCCGGGGACTTTTTTGAGTCCTCGCTCGATAAGTCCGGCGCATGAAGCACAATGCATCCCAAAGAGCGACAATTGGATGTGTTCTTCTTTGCGTTTGGCCTCTTCCGAAGACGCGGCTGATTCTTCCACTGGGAGAGAGGCGGCAGAACCGCCGGAAGAGACTGCAGTGAGAACAGGGGCCGATGAAAAAATTCCAAAAAGATTTTTCAATTTTGCCGATCCGATCATGTCGTTCACGACGGTCTGCATATCTTTTCGTCCCTCCGGTATTTCAAATTCTCCGTATTGACGCTCGGTCACCGTGCCGGAAAAACGAGGATTGCCTTGGAGATCAATCGTTCCTTCTCCGCTACGGATAGATTGCAGTCGAATTCTGAGCGGCGCCGAGGGTGACACGGTTTTTTGTTCAATGCTTGCGGGAAGAGCGGTCGTTTCTTGGGCCGCTGTTACAGGATCCCGCCGCACAACGGCCGCGCGATAGCCGGCGGCGGTAATGGCATTGATAATTGCCTCATCGGGCACCGTGGCATCTGCTTCAATTTCAGCCGTGCCGCTTTGCGCATGGATACTGCTGTTTTTTATTCCAGGCACGCCCGCAAGTTCTATGCCAATGATTTTTTCGCACGACTCGCAATGCATGCCTTCAATGGTAAGATATATTTTTTCTTGCATAGAAAATAGATATCAAAGGACTTCTTTATTGACCGATTTTAAAGCCATAATAATTTCTTGTTTTGGAATGTCACGTTCGGCGGTAAGCTCTCCGTGTCCGCTTGCCAAATCAATGACGACGTTTGTGACGCCGGGGAGAGCGCGCAAGGCCGCGGTAGAAAGTTTGACGCATGCGTCGCATGTCAGATTGGTTATCGTAAATGGGGTTGTGGCCATAAAAAAGGGGATTAGTGGGATAAATTATAAATTTTTAAAAGTTCTTCGATGGCCTTTTTTTTGTTTTCAATCATTTGGTGCGCCACGCAGGTGTCGAGGTGCCCTGCAAGCAGTGTCCGTTTTGTCGTTTTGAGAAGACCAATCACACTATCCACCTGCTGAATAATTTCCGGGCAATACCGATCTTCTTCGATCATTGCCATAACTTTTGCGAGCGTCCCTTGCGCTTGTTTTATGGTTTTCGATGTTTTTTGTCTCTCAAGAGAAATATGGTGATGGGCTCTCATACAGAAAAGAAAAAGTTAAACCTTATACCTAGGGTATAGGTTATCAGAGAACAAACAGAGTGTCAAGTGAAAAAATAGTTTTGCTGGGGATATCTTAGAGAGACAATATGTGGGCGTGCCTGGAATCGAACCAGGGACCTCCCCGCTATTCAGCGGGGCGCTCTAACCTATCAATTATGTAGGTTACATATTCGACAGTGAGTTTGTGTTTCATTTTTTTGATTTTATATTCAATTTGTTTTGCACGTTGCAACGAATCAAAATGCCAACATTGCAAAAGACGCCACGGTCCTTTATCGCGTGTTGTTTGTGTGCTCCCCCGTGTATGTTCAATGAGACGGGATTGCAAATCAGAGGTAACGCCAAGATACCTGTGTTTTCCGTTCAGGCTTTGGAGTAGATAGATTGTTCCTCCTATTTTCATGTGGGCGTGCCTGGAATCGAACCAGGGACCTTTACATTATCAGTGTAACGCTCTAACCAACTGAGCTACACGCCCTCATATTTTATGATTACCTTTTGCAATGAACCAGGGACCTCCCCGCTATTCAGCGGGGCGCTCTAACCAACTGAGCTACACGCCCGTGTAAATGGAACACAACCTATATCGCCCCATAGTGGGCGATACTGGAATCGAACCAGTGACCTCTACAATGTCAATGTAGCGCTCTAACCATCTGAGCTAATCGCCCATTATTATTGAAAATCATCCTCTGACCTCCCCGCTATTCAGCGGGGCGCTCCCTGCCTGCCGGCAGGCAGGTAACCAACTGAGCTATAAACCCTTCTTTTTGCCGAGATAAGTATATCGAATGAGAGGCGATCCCGCAAGGGGGAGTCACAGGGTGTCTTTGCAAAAAAAGATGTTTACTTTCTTATTATTCTGTGGTACTCTATACACATACCTATAAGTTTATAGCTTATTTTTCGTCACCCGCTCAACATATTTCGCTGTTGTTTCTTTCTCTTTCCAGAAACCCCAAAAACGAAAGAAGAGATCTGCCAAAGCACATGTATGACCGATGAAAAAAATACAAAACATACCGACGACCTATTGGATATAACGCAACCGGAAGATTCCGACCAGGAACAATCGACCTTAGGAAAGGTTGGCTTGTTTTTTTTGGAATTTATCAAGGTGGCATTATTGGCAGGACTCACCATTGGTTTGGTGCGATATTTTTTGTTCAAACCGTTCTACGTCAAGGGGCAGTCGATGGTGCCCACATTTTATGAGCGAGAATATCTTATTGTCGACGAGATTACCTACCGTTTTCGCGAGCCGGAGCGCGGAGAAGTAATTGTATTTCGGGCGCCGATTGATGAAAAAGATTTTTATCTCAAGCGAGTGATTGGTTTGCCGGGCGAGCGAGTGCGCGTTGATGATAACAAAATAGTCATTTACAACGAAAAATATCCCGAGGGTGTCGTGGTAGAAGAATCATATTTGCCCATTTCCAAAAAAACATCCGGTTCTGTCATTTTTACGCTCGGCGCGGATGAATATTTTGTGCTCGGAGACAACCGAGAAGCCAGTTTTGATTCCCGCCGTTTTGGCCCGATTCCGCGTTCTGATATTATCGGACGAACGGTTTTTCGCGGATGGCCGTTTTCTCGCATCAGTACGTTTTCAACCCCGGAGTATAATTTTTAGTCACAACCTTTTATTGCATGCACTCTATGCCTCGTAAGAAAGAAGCGCTCAGGAAGAAAGCGAAAAACAAAACCGGAAAAATTATTCCCAAAAAAGGAAAACAAGAAAGCCCAAAAACCGCTGAGAAAGAAACAAAAGCGGTTGCGGCGAAAAAGGGATTTCAGCTGGTTCGCGGCATGAAGGATATTGTGCCGAAAGAAGGGGGATATTGGCGCCTGGTATCCACGAAAGCGGCGGCTATTGCCGAGGCCTATGAATTTGTCTATGCGGAAACACCAATCGTGGAACAAGCTGCACTTTTTGTGCGATCCCTCGGGAAAGGAACCGATGTCGTTGAAAAAGAAATGTATTTTTTTGAAGATCATGATGGAAACAGATTGTGTCTGCGCCCAGAGATGACTGCCGCGTTTGCTCGCGCGTATATTTCTCATGGCATGCATTCTCTCTCCCAGCCGGTAAAGCTCTGGAATATCGGGCCGCTCTTTCGTCATGATCGCCCTCAGGCCGGCCGCTACCGCCAGTTTCACCAGTTTAATTGCGAAAGTTTCGGCGTACGCGATCCGGCCATTGACGCCGAGCTCGTGAGCGTTGCATATCATTTTTTAAAAGATCTCGGGATTGCGTCGCTTGTTCATATGAATAGCATTGGCAATACGGAAGATCGAGGACGCTATGTGGTGGAACTCACGGCGTATTTGCGCACAAAAAGAAGCTATCTGTCCGAATTGTCCAAAAAACGCATCACCAAAAATCCGCTTCGGGTGTTGGATTCGAAAGAAGAACAGGACCAGCCCATTATTGAAGAAGCGCCTCAAATTGTTGACTGGCTTTCCGATGAATCGAAAAAACATTTTATGCAGGTGTTGGAATATCTCGACGCATTGAATATCCCGTACGCACTCCGCCCCACGCTGGTTCGAGGGCTTGATTATTATACGGACACGGTATTTGAAATATATGAAGCGGAAGGGGAGACGTCATCAGAGCCGGCGCAAGCGCTGGGCGGCGGCGGACGGTACGATTTGTTGGTGGAACAATTGGGCGGTCAGCCGACCCCCGGCGCAGGATTTGCGCTTGGACTTGAGCGTGTGATTTCGTTGGTTCGAAAGCAATATCAAAAAGAAGACGGAACAGGCGGGTTGCCGGAACAGCGTTCGCCATTCTTTTTTGCTCATCTTGGCGAGCAGGCACGCCAGCGCGCTCTGCCGCTTATCGAGGATCTTCGTCAAGATGGCATCCTGGTGCACCATAATGTTGCAAAACCTGCCCTCAAATCTCAGCTCGAGTTGGCCAATAAATTACATGTGAGCCACGCGGTTATTTTGGGCCATAAAGAGCTTCAGGATGGCACGATTATTATCCGCGATATGGCTTCAGGAATTCAGGAGATTATTGACCAGAAAAAATTACGAAGAGAACTCCGTAAGATTTTGGAAAAACAAGCCGCATCATAGCCCGCCTTGACAATGGCGCCGGGCCTGTGGCATAGTAAAGGCCTTTCCAAAAGGGAAGATATTTATTTTTTATCTCAGGAGGTGAAACCTGTGTCAGAATTAAAAAGACGAAAAGGCGAGTCATTCGAGGCGTTCATGCGCCGTGTCAAACAGGGATGGCAGCGCTCTGGAAAATTGCTCCAGGTTCGGAAAGTCCAATTTTTTGAACCAAAAAAGAGCAAAAATGTCCAACGACGAAACGCGATAAAGCGCGCCTCTCTTCACGCAAAAATGGATTACTTGCGTAAAATCGGCAAGTTGCCCCCGGAAGACATGCCCCGCCGATAACTTGGTTGTTGCCTTATTGCATGTAAAAACAAGTGACGTTTTCGTTCACTTGTTTTTGTGTTATACTCTATTTATAAAAATATGGATCATGCACATGGAACGTAATAATGAAAATATGTCTCTCAAAGAACAGATTCAGCGCGATCAGATGGTGGCATTAAAAAATAAGGAAACAGAAAAATTGTCCGTATTGCGCATGATGTGGTCTGCCGTCCGCAATGCGGAAATTGACGCCCGTCGGGAAGCGCTGGATGACGATGTTGTTTCCGTGATTCGCCGCCAGGTAAAGCAGTCCGAAGATGCCTTGCTGGATTTTCAAAAAGGAGGAAGAGACGATTTGGTGCGAAAGACAGAACATGAGCTTGCCCTGTTGCGTTCCTATCTCCCAACCGAAATGAGCGATGAGGCCTTGCGGGCGCTGGTTTCAAAAATTATTGGGGAGATGGGTCATCCGGATGCGTCGCAGTTTGGCCGTGTGATGGGCGCGGTCATGAAAGAAGCCCGGGGTGAGGCAAGCGGAGAGCGGGTGAAAAAAATAGTCACGGATTTTTTGCCGGAAAAGAAATAAAAAAATGGGTGAATAACTGTACTTTGATTACAATTTTTTGTATACTGGGCGTACGCGACGCATTTGTCTTCATTCATCATGAAGCAATATCATTTTGCAAAAGACACAAGAACATTATTAAGTCCATTTTGGAAAAGACGGGTTTTTTTTGTTTGTTTTTTCCTTTTTTTCTTTTCCGGCGTTCTTTCTGTCTCCGCGCAGTTTGTAGACAATCAGGCACCGCCGCAAGATTTTGGCGTGCAAGAAGTGGAAGAAGGCATTTCTTTAAGTGGTATTGATATTCGGGTGATTGTTGGGAAAATTATTCGCGTTCTTCTTGGCCTTCTTGGTATTATCGCGCTCGGTATTATCTTGTATGGCGGGTACACCATTATGGTATCGGGCGGAAACGCGGACAAAGTTGAGCAAGGAAAGAAAATACTCATGAATGGCGTGATTGGTCTGGTGATTATTTTGTCTTCATTGGCAATAGTTCAATTTTTATTGAATGCCCTCACCAATAAAGGCGGCGGCGGCGGAGGAATTACCGCTCCCAAACCGCCGGCCATTGAAAGTTTTTGGGGGAGCGGAGGACTGGGAGGCCTTATCAAAGATCATTATCCGTTTGCCGGGCAAGTGGATGTTCCAAGAGACACACAAATTTTTATTACTTTTCGTGAGCCTATTCTTCCGGAAAGTATTATTCTCGATACCAATGCCGACGGTATTTTTGGCAACTGTCTTTTGTGGGAAGACACGCATCCCGGAGAACCATTTAACGCGAATACGTACTGGAGCGAGGAGTGCGACCAGGCAAATCCGGGGACCATTCGGCTGTATCAAACAACCACGACGCCGTTCCTTAACCTTACGGGAGATGACTTTCTTCCGTTTGCCGCGATGACCACGTATGA
Organism: Candidatus Magasanikbacteria bacterium RIFCSPHIGHO2_02_FULL_48_18; assembly: GCA_001784285.1. Taxonomy (GTDB): domain Bacteria; phylum Patescibacteriota; class Patescibacteriia; order Magasanikbacterales; family UBA922; genus UBA10181. The sequence goes on along the minus strand of MFQC01000001.1, from coordinate 91,184 downwards.
CGCCAAAAACAACGCAACCACGTTTGTCTTGAAGCCACATAGCCCGCTTGGCAATGACAATGAAAAATTATGGTATACGGCCCGCATCACCGGCGGCAAAGATCAGGAAAAAGGCCTGCTGAAAAAACATCCGGAAACCGGAGAGATTGCTGATGGGTACCTTGGCGCGGCCGGTTTTTACGCGTGGAATTTTCAGACCGATACGGTGTTTGATGAGACACCGCCCACCGTTCTTTTTGTTACACCGGTTCAGGGGAGTACCGATAAAAGCAACAAGATTCTTCGGATCGATTTTAGTGAGGCGATGGATCCGCTCCAAGTCCAAGGCATTGTGGATCAATTGGATCCCGAAAATACCACGCTTTTTCATATTGCGTTTGGTAGCACTACGGGGAATGCCATACTCCCTTCGGGAGAGTGGATTATTTCAAATGGCTATACCACGGTGGAATTCATCCCAAACAATCCCTGCGGTCAAAACGCGTGCGGGGAACAAATTTATTGTATCCAATTGGATTGTACGCCCGGTGATACGTCGTGTACCAATGGGTACCAGACACTGCTAAGAACCGCCCAATTGATAAATACCGCATCGCTTACCTCGTTTAAGTCCTTTCCGTTTACCGGTATTACCGATGCGTCGGGGAACGCCCTGGACGGCAATGTCAATGGTATCGCAAATGGAAAGCCGTCCATTGGAGATAGTGCCGTGATTGATGAGCAGGAATGTGCGCCAGAATCAAAAAAAGATAATTACTGCTGGGATTACACCATACAAAACGAAAAAGATCTTATTGCGCCATATATAAAGCGTGTGCGACCCGGACCGGACGGTCAGGATGTGGTTGAAAACGCACCATTATCCCTTGAATTTAGCAAACTCATGCTGAGCACGTCGCTCTATGATATTGATGTCAAAGAATATGCGCCAGCCGATATGGACACCGCATCAATTGAGCTTGGGGAAGACGCGGAAGGAAATACGATAACACTTCAAGGTCTTTTGGCAGGAAATGTGAATGGCACGTGGCCTCATTCCATTGGAAATAGTATGACGACCGCCTATGGGCCAACCACCACGATTGCCTTTGCCAAGCCATATGGCGGCCGTGGATTTGGGCCGTATGACACGGATTTGTACTATTTTCCAACCGTTTCGAGCACCCTCAAGGACGCATATCAAAATTGCCTTTATCCGGGCATCGGGCCATTTAGCGCAACTCCGGAAGAAAATATCGGCGGGTCGTCGAAAGAATGTACATTCAATCAAAACACGGGCATCACAAACGGGAACTGTGTGATGGCCGCATATGAGGCTAATACAGATACGGGCTGTGCCGTGACGTCTGTTATCGGTAAAACGCTCACCGATGACAGCCCCGATCTTTTGAAAGAAAATATTCCGCTCTGCCTTGACTATATGGAATCGAAGAGCCTTTAATTTTTTGCATGCCGTTCCAAAAGAAGAGACAACGCACACACAGGAGGCATTTTCTCTTTTTAGGGTTGTTCTTTTCGCTGTTTCTGTTTGGATTGGCGGTGTCGTATTCTGTCGATACGGTTTTTGCTCAAACCGATTTTGGCGTGAGCGAGGTGGAGCAGGGCATTTCGCTCAATGGGACCGATATTCGTATTATTATCGGGAAGATCATTCGTGTTCTTCTGGGCCTTGTTGGGATTGTTTTGTTGGGGATTATTTTGTATGGCGGGTACCTCTACATGACCTCGCAGGGTGAAGAAGACAAAATAACTCGAGCAAAACAAACTATTATCAATGGCGTGATTGGGCTTGTTATTATTCTTTCCGCCCTTACGATTGTTCAATTTTTACTGAAAGCACTTACCGGCGGTGGAGGAGACGGGGGCGGGGGCTGTGTGGGGCCGGATTGTCCGAAAACACCGTTTACCTGCGATCCCATGATTGACCCATTGTGTGCCTGTGAGCTGGAAGAAGGATTTAAAAAGCCGTCTTGGTGCGCGGATACGTTTTATGTCAAGAGTATTACGCCAAGCACGCCGGCGGCTCCTCCGGGAACAAAAATGAACAATATTCGTGTTCGGGCTATTTTTAGTCAGCCCATCGGCTCTATCGACGCGAATACGATTTTTCATCTTGAAAAAAATGGTCAGTCTTATGATTTGCAGACTGCGCTAAAAGAAAAAAGTTATGTCGCCGAGGGAGTGTACGCCGGCGGTGATTCCTGCAGTTTTCCGGAACCTCTCATTCATGACCTGCCATGGGTTGATTTGCTTCAGGTGTCCGGTATTGATCCCGGAGAAGAAGGATACCTTGTCGACAGTGTGTCAAAAACAAAAACGGTTCCGGGAGAAGATCTGTTGCCGTATATGGCCCAGCCCATGACCATGGAATTGACGCTCCAACTTGACGATCCACTGCCCGCAGGCGGCGGCGTAGAGCGGTTGATTTATAAAAATGGGAATACGCCAAATTTTATGGAATATGGCTTCCTTTTTTTCGCGGGCGGAGGCGGATTTTGTTTTATCAGCCAGTATGCGATAAACAATCCGACCACGCAAAATTCTCCACATGTGTGTGATAAGAAATCATCTTTTGTCGTGGGACAGCCGAATCAGTATATTATCACCTGGGAGAACAATAGTTTAAAAATGTATAATAAGGCCGGCCAGCTTATTGATGAATCAAAAGAGGTTCCTCCGCCGTTTGTCCCGTCGGCCGCTCCTTGGAAGATTGCTGAAAAAATGGCCGGTGTTGATTACACCCTCTTTTCATTCCAGAGCTTGCCGCAAGGATTGTCCGCGGCACAGGTACAGCAATACTTCGCAGAGAAAAGTTTGGGAGTATCAAGCGATGTCTGTCTTCCGTTTGATACAAACGCAGACTATGCGATTCAGATCAATGATACGGTAACAAACGCGGCAGGCGATGTTCTTGAAAATATGGATGAGGAGGGCGTTTCGTATCCTTTAAGTGCGTCTTTTTTGGCAGATCAAATTTATTTTGACTTTGTCAAACCCACCATTGGCGATGTGTTTGTCAACGGCATGAAAGTAATCGGCAACGCTCCACTGTTATTGCAAAAAGGCAGTCAATATACACTCAAGACTGTGGTTGACGATTATGCCCCAAACAATTTTGGGGGAGTGAGTTATGCGTTGGTTCATGTGAGCGCGACTGGTCCGAATGGTCCGTCGCTTTTTCAAAATTATTATGTGGACGGCCCTGTCGTGAGTATTGGCTCTTCGCAACCGTTTCCTATTGATATCGTGGATTATGTCTGGCAAACATTTACGGTTGGCAAAACATATTGGTTGGTGATTGCCGCCCACGATATCGACGGTAATGAAACAAAAAAGAGTATTCCGTTTATGGTCAATGGGGGTTCCGGAGAGTGTGATCAATTTGGAAAACCGCTTCCGGGCGTGGATCCTTCGCTTTGTCCGTTTACCTCCGGCAATGATTGCACGACGGACGCACAGTGCCCGGCGGATGAAAAATGTATTGATAATACGTCTGGAGAGTTTTGTTCCGGCACTCCTAAAGCCGAATGTACCTGTACCGAGTGGCCGACCATTACGGGCGTGGATCCTCTCGACGGCGCGTCAGGAAATTGGGTGACCATCCTCGGCGCCCATTTTGGCGACGATGCCGGACAAATTCGATTTGGCATAGATACCAATGACGATGGAGAAATTGTGTCCCAGGATGGTGAAGGCTATGCTATTTCCGGAGAGATTGTTTCTTGTAATACCGATACCTGGCGTGATTCCTGGATTATTGCCGAAGTTCCAGAGGATACTGTTTTGCCGCAATCGTCTCAGAGCGGAATTCAAATTGAAAGAGCCGCCTCGGAAAAACCTGCGGGGATTGTTGCCCCTATGACAGACTCAACAGTGGATGACCACTTGCCATACGTGGGCATGTTTGAAAAAAATACCGTAGAACGGCCTGGTCTTTGCGGGGTTACAGTTCTCGATGAAAATGGCGTCTCAACCGGACAGACCGCCGGAACCGTCAATACGCCGGTTTTAGCCGAAGGAAGCGGGTTTCAAAATACTCAAAATGAAAGCGCGATTGCCTTTGGCAACATCCCTGCGTCTGTCAAAACCGGTGATTGGTCTTCTGAAAATATCAAAACCACTGTTCCCTCGATTGACACCCAAGGAGCGGAGAGCCTTGCAGTCGGGGTTGTCGTGACCGTGGGCGGAGAAAACAGTAACGGCGTTCCATTTACCGTTGTAAAAAATACGGAAGATCTTCAGCCGGTTATTGAGAGCATCAACCCGCCGACATCCACGCCAAAAAGTTACGTGACAATTTTTGGGAAAGGGTTTGGCACGTCGGGCCAGGTGTATCTTGCCGAAGATCAGGAGGCCGTGCTTGGGTGTGTTCAGAAAAAAGCAAATAATCAAACGCCGACAGCAGCAGATGGGTGTTTCGAAATGGGCCAGCAATTTCCGCTTGGGTGTTCTGAAACATGGACCAACACCCAAGTGATTGTGGAGGTTCCGGAAGTGGGTTTTCAGGAATATGCGCTTGCGCTTATCAATAACAGTTTATTTTCTACTGATGGGGCAAAAACATTTGAAGTGCAGAATGGCGCGCCAAAACCAAGCATCTGCAGTTTGACGCCCAAGGCGGGTAACTCGCCGATTTTGGATATCAATAAAAAAGTAAAAATTGTTGGGAAAAATTTTGGTTCAGGAAGCGCCATAACGTATTTTTGGACGCAAGGAGCCGTCACAACAACGCCATCAACATGGCTTTCCGCGACGCACAATGATTGGTTTGATCCTAATAAAGATATTTCCGAGTTGATACCGGGTTTTATAAACCCGCCATTGGTGGCCGAGGATATTCCCGCGTGGACCGATGGAGAAATTCAAACGCTGTTTCCTGTCAAAGACGCGTCCCTTGGTGGGTATTCCATGAAAAAAGGACCAATACAGGTGCAGGTTGACACCGAACAAAGCAACTGGGTGATGTATGAGGCCGCGGATTGCCGAAACGCGGGCCAGGACCTCAAAAATCAGTACGCCGCGCAATATCAATGTTGTGAGACCGGCGGCGACGTTGGACAGTGGAAGCTTAAAAACGCGCTCTGTGCCGGTGGTAGTCGAGAGGCAGGGTATGTCTGGCGGTTTTCTACGGGCAAAATTCCGGTTTCGCCGCATGTGGTGGAACAGTGTGACGTATTGAATTGGAATGTTGCCGGTGTCGCTGTTCCATTTCCCTCGCCGGTGCCATGGAGCGGTTGGGAAGGCGGCGCAGACGCCTGCGTGAATGGCACGGTGGCGGTCCAATTTACCATGCCCATGGATGCCGCGAGTTTCAATGAAGAGACGGTCAAAATATATACCTGCGGCAGTGGAGAACAAAGCGATTGCGGTGATAATCCCATCCTGATTCCTTTTGCATCTTTAGAGGAAAAGGGATTGGAATATATTGGCGGCGGACAAGATATTTTGAAAATCATTAAGGGCGATTTTAGCCAAGGCAATTTGGATCCCGGCGTGTGGTATAGGGTCGAGCTTCTCTCCGGCATACAGAGCGCGCCGCAAAATTTGGGGCCAGGAAAAGAAAATGTCACTATTCCTCTGGGGAAGAGTGCTGTTCTTCACTGTGATCCGTTGAATGCGGAGGATACGGTCTATTGTTTTGAATTCAAGACCGGCTCATCATGCGTACTCTCATCCGTTGGCATCGAACCCCCGGAAAAAGAAGTGTCGTATCTTGGCGTATTATTGGGGCAGGCGTTTGCCAATGATGACACGGCGAATCTGAAAGGTCTTTTTACGGTGAATGATGTATTGACCGCAACAAAAAATGATCCCAATGCCCTGTTCTATTACATGCTTATGGGAAAAAGCGATAAAGCATGCAATGTGCTTGAAGTGAATGGGTTGGGGTGGCAATGGGCAACGAGCGACGAAGCAAAGGCAACCGCGCTTGTCGTACAAAATATCCCAAATCATGATGATTTTGGGAATGCAATCGCTCTTGAAAATACCACGCCTGGTTTTGTCGATATAACGGCAGTCAGTAATTTTTCAATCAAAAATAATACTGCTGGCATTGATACTGATTTTCTTGATGTTGGAAGCAACATAACGGAAATTCTGAATGCAATCCCCAGCGAGCTCACTATCAACTTGAGCAATCCCAGCGTTTCATATTTTGAACCAAACTGCGCGGAAGCCTGTATCAATGGAGGGATTATGGTTCAATTTGATACCTACATGGATAAAACGACCTATGCCAATGGATTTGCCGTGTTTGAGTGCGCCAACGCCAATTGTGCGAATTTGACGAATGTGACCAATCTCTTCGTGCCGCTCAATCCCGCTCTTCAAACCAATTTTATTTTGCGAGCGACCTTAAATCCCGGCGAAATGCTCAAGCCAAATACGTATTATAAAGTGGCATTAAATGAAGAAAACACGGTGGGCGGCCAAACCGTGTCGCCGGTTGCCGGAATCTATGACGGGCAGATTGGTATTATGTCCGCAGGGTCAAAAAATGATCTGGCAAAAGTAGGGAAACAATTACCGCCAACCTCTTGGGTATTTAAAACAAAAGACAGTACCGTGCCCTGTACGGCGGATGGGTTGAATGTCTTGCCCAATCCCTTTTCTGCATATGTGATTGGTGAAAAAACACTCTTTACTGCGCAGCCAAAGGCAAGCCCCAATGAATGCAGCAAGTACGGCCAATTGTTAAATCAGTGGGATTATGGCTACGCATGGGGTACGCTGAACCAGAATGTCGCGTCCGTGACCAATTTTATTTCTCCGGCATCGTTGCAGCCGTTTTGTACCAAAAATTGTCTTCCCAAAGGGAGTGTTTTTACGGCAAAAGAAGCAGAATCGCTCTATCTATGTGGCAATGGCACCCAGGATCCGGGAGAAGATTGTGATTGGGGCATGGACCCGACCGACTACTGTACGGAATCCTGTTTGTTCACCGAAAGCAAAGCCACAGCAGAGGGATTGGTGGGGTCCGAACCATACAGTCTTTTTGACCCGACCAAAGTGGGTCAATCCTGGTGTGGCGATGGGCAGCTTACGCTTGGCGAAGCATGCGACATAGGGATTTCTCTCGAAAAAGCTGGAGCAACGCCATGGAATTCAAAAATAAATTGTACCAATACGTGTGTTCACACCGGGACGCAGCCGCAAGCATGGCTTTGTGAAGGATCCTCTTCGCCTCTTTGCAAAGAATCCGCGAGCGTCTGTGGAAATGGTTACCTTGAAAAGGGAGAAGAATGCGAAGTGCAGAGTGAAACGCAAATAAAGAAATGGATAGTCAACGGGTCGGGCAATTTTGTAGAAACAGTTGTCAACGCGTCAGAAGAACAATGCGGCGCAAGCTGTCTCTTGCAAGATGTGTGTGGTACGGCCCTTGAACAATGTGATCCAACGCAGGACGCTGGCTGTTTGAAAGATTGTACGTTTGCGGGTTCGTCGCTTTTGTACCCGGAGCCATCGCTTTGCGGCAATACCATTGTAGACGCCGGAGAATATGCCATGTGTGAAGTTTCTGCCACGGGAAATACTCATGGAAATAATCCGCTCCAATTGGTTACCGCAGTGGGAAATGGAGCGGTTGATCCGGTTTCATTCGCGCAAAGTACGCAGATAGAGGCAACCCTCGATGGGTGGTATACCAGTACGACACCGGGCGTTTCGATTACCGGTTTGGCAGACTATAGTCTTCAATGCGGTTTTACCGAATTTCAAGCACCGGATGACAATGATGACTATAATAATTGTGTGGAGAATCCGGATAATGAATTTGGTGTTGGAAAAAATTCCTGTTGCTATCCACGACCGAAACGAACCTCAGAATATCCGCAAGACGGCACCGGTCTAGCCGATGAGCCGGCGTGTCCAAATACGTATATTGAAGTAACATTTGACGGCGCGATTGACGAAAATACACTCACCGTTCCCGGCAATTTTGTGATTACCAATGGTCATGAAGATAAAAATTTTGATTGTGCCGCTCAAGGAGAAGCAGATGTTACGGATATGGTACAGGCCACATTTGCGTATAACGATGTCGGTTCTGAGCAGAGTTTTTTCGTGAAATTATGGAACCACGTGAAACAATTTTTTGCCAAATTATTTGGACGCGATGTATTAGCAACCGAATTTGCAAATGCAGTCGATGACATGAGTGTGTGGTGCAGCGGCAGCGTGACCGCAGTGCCAAAGGTGGCCTATACAAAAAATAGTGACGACAAGGTGGTTTCAAGTACGGTTTCATTGGTGATCAACAAACTGTTACAATTCGACACGGTGTACGCGGTGATGCTTCGAGGCGGATTGGGCGGTATCGCGGATGTAAAAGGGGTTGGTATCAAAAATCCGGAGTCGGGAAACACGAGCCGAGACGATATATGGGTGTTTCAAACCGGAAATGCCGTGTGTAAATTAGCCGGAGTTTCCATAGAGCCGGACAGTTATTTGTTTGACGCGCCAAATACCACGTCCACGTTTCATGCTATAACAAACTCACAAAACAATCAGCAGATTGTTCCAATTTCGTCTGTGTATGATTGGGAATGGGATTGGGGTCCAAAAGAAAATGAACTGTTTACCATTCCGCATCCTGACTCTCCGGATCCTGATGGGAAGACCGATACGATTGCGATTGGCTCGAAAACCGTTCAAGGAGAGGCAACCGGTTTTGTCAACGCGACCGTCGTTGCCGATGCGGAGGTTACCAATAACCACGTTGGTAAAGTATTTTCCGCGTCTACCGATTTGTTTGCCGTGTTTTGTGAAAAACCGTGGCCTGCAAAAAAGTCCGACGGGACGTGGAAACCATGGTCCGAAGCCGATCCGAGCGCGTTTCATGTCGCCATGTGGTATTGTTCGGACGCAGGAGCCCCCGGAACGGCGCTTGATGACCTGCCATTCTTGAATGTCGAAACCACGCTCGCGACGCAGGATCCGTTGTCAATTATCAAACTTGGCTTTTTCAATAATCAAAATGACGATCTCGTCGGTCTCCAGATATTTAAAAATCCAAAACGGCTTTCGCCGATTGCCTGGCTCAAAGAATACAAAGGGTTTCAGGTCGGGGGGTTTCAAGCGGTTGAAGTGGATGGCTACCAGGCGATTACCGACGGATCCAATTATTATATCAATGTTCTCAACAAAGATGACGCGAATAACAAGTGGTACAGTAATATCTATTTATTTAGTATCAATACCGACGCGCAGGCGAGCACAAAAAACGTCTTTACACAAATCATCAATTCTTTAACCTTTAATATCAATATTCCCGATGATCCGTATTGTGGGGACGGGACGAACGTCAATATCGCCCAGTCGCTTTCGTGCGATTCAGATTTGTCCTGCAAAGATGCCGTGATTCAAAATGTGACCGAAGAACAAGCGGGGGCATGTATGGTGGATGAAGGGTATGCTCAAGTTGTTGTGGACGGTGTCTCGGTTGGTCTCAATACGATAACTTTTGTTGGAGACAAGGGGTGGATTGGAACCGAATCTGGAGAAGTAAAAATACTTAAAACCGAGGACAGCGGCAAGACGTGGGCTCCTATTACCATTCCCAATCTTCCTGGCTCCGGTATTATTATTATTGAAGACGTTCTTTTTTTGAATGAAAATCATGGGTGGCTTGCCGGAAGGGTGGGAACATTTATGGAGACAACCGATGGTGGCACAACGTGGGAATCCATTGACACGAAAAGGTTTATTACCGATCCCGGCACATCACTCGAAGCAATAAGTTTTGGCGATGCATCGACAGGGTGGGTTGCGGGAACGAATGGAATTATTCTTTGGACTTGGGATACTGGGAAAACTTGGCAAAAACAACAACCGCCAAAAGGAAAAGAGTCGGTCTATTTTCATGGGGTTTTCTTTTTTGATAGAAACTATGGGTGGGTTGTTGGTTCGGAAGGGACAATATTGGCAACCACAAATGGAGGAAAAACATGGATAGTGCAAAATAGCAATGTGGATTCCGAGCTTTATGGAGTGCATTTTTCATCGAAAACCAATGGATGGGTCGTTGGCGACGGGGGCAAGTTGTTGTTTACCAATGATGGAGGGAAAACATGGGCATTAAAGAATACCGTTGATGGATTGAATGCAATTCAAGTAAAACAGCTTACATTTAAAGATATCTTTGTTTCACCCGATGGCCAGTATGTGCTCGCTTTGTCAGAACAGCGCCGTTTGGTGGAGACGACGGATGGCGGAAACACATGGCACGTCATTTGGAATCAGGGGGCGAATGCCGTCATGGGAAAATATTTGGGGCTTTTTGCGAAAGACAAGGACACGATATGGGTCGTCGGGGAAAAGGGATTGGTCCTGACCAACACCCTTCCGCCGCTGTCTTGCAGTGTCAATACGGATTGTAGCGGGTTTAATACCTGTCTTGGATATGCACCGGAAATCGTCGAAACCGTTCCACTCACCACCTGCCATAATTATCGGACAAAATTGAAGCGAGATTTGTCGCGTCTCGAAGATATTCGGGATGTGCAGGAAGCCATGTTCCAATATTACAGCATGCATGGCAATGTTTACCCCGATCTTCAGGCCGGGACTTTTATTCCATACTATACCAATTCCCGCTGGCCGTCGTGGGTGCAGACCCTCTCGAAAGAAATTACCTTCGGGATGCCCAATGATCCGCTCAATCAGTGGTCCGAATGTGATCCAGAAGATCAGCAAACCTGTTGGGAAAGCAAAACGCCGGCGTTTCATTGTCCGCTCCAATCAAGCATCTATGAATACACCTTTGCCCCGTCAAATAAGAAATATGCGTTTCACGCGCCAATGGAATATTTTTCCAATACTGATTTAAAACAATTTAAAGAGTTTACTATTCTCGGGTATGCGGATAAGCAATATATTCCCGGGGATATTAACGGGGATAATGTTGTCAATTCCGAGGATCAAACTTGTTTGAACCAGCTGAATCTTTATGTGGAAGGCGTTCAGAACGGAATAATTCCGGCAAGTCTTAGCCCATATCAATGGGATGGGACGAAAGACTGTCTTTCTGTATCGGTTGAAGAGGCAGACCTTAACTGCGATGGCATAATAAATGTATCAGACGTATCATTTTTAGGGTTGAGTCTTATTCCAAACAATCCAGCACAAGACAGTAATAATAATGGGTTCCATGATAACTGCGAAGGCCAGGCCTACATGACGAGTTTCTATACCACGGCGCAGGCGTGTCAGCCGGGGACGTTTATGAGTCCATTTGCCGGCGTATGTGGTGATGGAAATCTCAATCAAGGAGAAGAATGCGAATCGCCAAATAGCACGGTGTATGTGGCAGGTGGCAATTGTGCGTTTAGCGAGGCCTATATTGGTTTGTGCGGCGCGGATTGCGCCTGGGCAGAATCGCCGTCATGCAAACCAATCGCAGAATGCGGTAACAGTAAAGTGGAGCTTGGAGAAGGATGCGACGATGGAAACACCGCTTCCTTAGACGGATGCAGTGCGATATGCCAGTTTGAACAGTCCAAATGCGGCGACGGCAAATACTTTAACAATGTGGGCTTATTATGTGAAAAACTTTCCGCGGCGCCGGCGTTTGTTCTTCCTGCCAATAATAACACCTACACGCGCATGCAATGCGATGCAAATTTTGAACAATGGCTTCTCCAATGCTTCACCGGATTGAATTCAAAAGTAGATTGCCAAAACGCGTTTACCTATCTCAATACAAAGTCGTTCGCGTTTAACAATTATAGCATCGCAAAAGTATTTAGCGCTCTCTTCGATGGATTGTTGGGCTCGTTCGGGGATGATAATGACTTTGGTTTTTCCATTTACCCTGAGGAGTGCACTAAATTTACGGGCCGTTGTTTTAAAGATCCCGGCATTCTCTGCGACAAATCCATCGATTGTGAAAATGTCCCTGTGGCAACCAAACTGCTCTCCATAGAAAATTTGACAAAAGCCGCGAATAATCAGTCGTTTAATGAACAAACATATATTGATTCTTTGTTTACTCCCACTGTGGAAGATAAAGGCAGTTGTGTCAAGAACGTTTCTTCAGGCCCGACCTATCACACTATTAAAGAGCTTTCATGTTCTTGGGATTGCACCAGTTATGGCGGATATTGCGGTGACGGAAAGGTCAATGCGCAATATGAAGCGTGTGATGACGGCAACGATACCGCGCTTGATGGCTGTACGCCCGCATGCCAAAAAGAAAATGTGGCGTGTAAAGCGCAAAATCCGTATCTCAAGGAAGTGAAGAATGCCGCGGCCAATACCACATGGATCTATCTTGGCAAAGGCGATTATGACGCGCCAACTTCTTTTCAGGGAACGCCCATTTCTGCGTGTGTTTCCGAAACAACAGGTACTGATATTTGTCGCGCGTATGGATTGGGATGTCTTGGCTTTGTGGTTGGAGTCGACCCGCCCGAAGGGCCGCAATATTGTCCACAAAATTTAACAGATAAGACGGCGGCTCAGGACCAATCACTGAAAAGTGTCGCCCTGATTTGCGATGGCATATACGCGGGAGCGGCTCAGGGAACGCAGTCGGAAACCGGATGCGGCAATGGAACGCTTGACGAGGGCGAACAGTGCGACCTCGGAAGTGCCAACGGGAAAGAATGCACGCCGGGGTATAATCTTGAATGTACCTATTGTACCAAAGAATGTACCGAAATAACCAAGCCGGCAACCGGATATTGTGGTGACGCAAAAGTGAATACTGGCAGCAGTGAACAGTGTGACATGGTTGCCGCAACCGGCCAGGTGGTTCAAAAGAAGGTGGGCAATCTTGCGAGTCCAATTACGTGTGAGAGCCTTTATACCGATGATGGCGATGCAACTACAGACCCGAAGTATGGCTACGGGAGTTTTGCTTGCGAAAATCAATGCCTCAATTTAGTGAGTGGCTGCGTGCTGTGCGGAGAAGCCACTACAGGAAAGAAAGCACAGTGGTCAGTTATGAATGTTATGCTCGGTAACAGCGTTCAGATGGGTGACGAGTGGAGAAAAAAAATGAAATTGTCGTTGTACAAAGTAGGACCGGACGGGGCGAACAAAAAGAAAATTGGTTCAGAGAAAGATATGCCCGCTGCATTTATGGATTATAATACCTTTAGCGGGAGTCCTCTTATTGAAGGGAGCGCGCTTTGTTCCGCCGCGTACAAAACTACTTTTTCTTCCGTGGCAAACAGCAGTTATTTTCCATACCCACTCAATGTCTCCGGCGCGGATATCAAGAACGAATTCCTGCTTTCTCCGGCAACGCCACCAAATACGTATCGCGTGGTAGTACGGTGGGGGAACAGTTTTGGGAAAAATGATATTCTTCCACACGTGTATCACGATCCCGCCACCGGCCCCCAAATAAAATCTGGGTCCTACCCGACCGTAAATCCACTTGCCGCCAGCCAAAATTTTTGTGATACCATAAAACAAACAACGAGTAACGCTATAAAATATTGGTATCCGGACGGATGTTCCGGGTATGGCGGAAGTATTTTTGTTCATCCCTATGGACAGATTGGTCAAATCAACGCGCAATCCTTCACCATCAACACCAATCCGCTCAACAATGGGGACAAGCTTGGGTTTTTTGTAAAGAATATTACCCATTCAATTTTTGAAGATCAAAACAATACGTCATTTATTGTAGAATTATACAAACCAAAATCCTTTACCAACGCCGACGACCCACTGTCAGCGATGTATCTTCCGGATCAAGTATTTCCCATTACCGAAGCAAAAGGAACGAGCACCAACAAAAACGCGGAGTATTGGCATGTGTTTAATTTGGTGAAAGATGGAAATGGTGATATAAAAATAGAAAGCCAGCAAAAGATTCGGACCTGTTTTTGCGATGTACAAAACGCGGTGAATCCGGGTTCTTGTGCGCTTACGGGTACGGATCAATGCCCCAATAGCGGCGGGCTCCAATAATGATACTATTTTGACTTTCCTATAATACATAATATTTTTTCTATGTTTGATGATTCAGCACTCCAACCAAAAGGTTCTGTCCCGCCCAATCTTCCCACGGCAGAGCCGGAAGATATTTTTGGTCAAACCGATGTATCTGCGGATGAAACCGTTCCGATAAGCGAGCCCAATCCGTTAGAAAAAAATCCGGATTCGTTCGGTGTCGCGCCGGAATTTTCCACGCCAAAAACAGCAATACAAGCAGGAATTTTAAAACCGAAATCGTCTCCCGAATCATTAGATATGGTGCCGTCGCAGCCTCCGGATGTCCCGCCCAAAATTATCACACCACCGGAAGAACAAATGGACTACCCAATGAAGGAGCCATTGTTGAGCCGGGGTCTGGCGATCGGGCTGATTGCCGGAGTTGGGGTATTATTTCTTGGTTTTGCCGGATGGTACGTCTACCGTGTGTTTATTCAAGACACAAACGAGGTCGATATTCAGCCGACCCAGACAGCGGAGCAAACCGGAGAAACCAGCGGCCAGCCGGTACCGTCCGGAGAACAAAACACCCAACCGCCGGCTCCGCAATTTTCAGTTGATGAACAAATATTATTTGGCGAACCTATTGATAGTGACAGTGACGGCATCAGTGACGGGGATGAAAAAGATGTGGGGACCGATCCGCTCCATTGGGATTCGGATAGCGATGGGCTGAGTGACGGAGACGAGGTGTTGGCATGGAAAACTGATCCGCTGAATCCAGATACTGATGGGGATGGGTATCTCGACGGTCAAGAAGTAAAAGCAGGGTATAATCCGGCCGGCCCTGGAAGAATTTTTGACGTTGGCACTCCTGCAACGTCATCATAGACCTTGGGAGCCGATATGCTGTACGCACTATGATATTTGGTCGAAAAAAAGAAAAAACCATTCCCGATCAACACCTCGCGTCCGTCGTGATTCATACGATCCCCGATATTTTTTATGGAGGAAAAAATCCGGATATCTATGCCGCTCCTGCAAAAGACGCAACGACGATTGTTTCGGAAAAGAAAAAAATTGTTCCTCCTTCCGCCCAGAAAGGCGGAGCGAGCTCTCTTTTTTTGTTTCATTTTTTTCGAAATAAAAAAGTGATGATGATTGGCGGCGGGGTCCTTTTTTGCCTTATTGCGGTAGCCACCACGTGGTATTATATCCGGGATGCCTCGGGCGAGAACCCAATCGCGAGCGCGCAAAAAAAACCAGCGCCGATCCAAACATCGCAGGAATCGGTGGCAACATCTTCTCCGGTTCAAGAGGCCTTGGAAGAGAGCGGCGTTACGACCACAACGGATGAACAGATTCCTCCAGCATCTCCCACATCAAGCGCTTCTCTCATCACGCTCATTTTTCCTGATTTTTATTTTACCGGAAGCGATGACGTGGACGATGACGGGCTCACGGATATTGAAGAAGAAATTTTTGGCACGGATAGCGGATCGTGGGATACGGATGGGGATGGGTATTATGACGGACAGGAAGTGTATAATTTGTACAATCCCAAAGGACTCGCCCCAAGAAAACTTATTGATTCCGGACTTATTTTGGAATATATCAATCCCCAATGGCAATATCGGGTGTATTATCCGGGCACCTGGGGCGTTGGCGCGGTTGATCCGCAGGCGAGCCAGGTGTTATTCAGTGATTTGTCGGGTGATTATATCGCTCTCTATACCATAGAGAAAAAAGCAGAAGAGTCGTTCTCCGCATGGTTTGGCGCCCACGCAAGCGATCAGTTGTATAGCGATTTGAGTTCTGTCGTCAATCGATTTGAGGAGGATTTATTTGTCCGCAAAGATGGCATGGTTGCCTACGCGGCCCTCGAGGCTCGCGTCTTTATCATTATCTATCATCCGGCGCAGACGCCCAATATCTTTTTTCGGCAAGTCATGCAAATGATGATACAAAGTTTTCGCCCCGAGCAAACGTCGGTTGAAATCCCGGATCAGGTTTTGCTCGATATCCCTTCTGCGTAAGTGTCGCTTTTGGTATGCCTTGGAATATGTTTTGTTCGCTCCGGCGCTTGCCCTTTTCAAAAAAAAGCATTGTTTCCGTATTGAGAGAAGCCGAAAAACAGTTTGGACCATTTGAGGCAAGTATTCATTTTGTTGGAGAACAAAAAATAAAAACATTGAACAGACAATATCGCGGGGTGAACCGGCCAACCGATGTGCTGTCTTTTCCGACGCAAGAAGGCAAGCGAAACAAAGGACCGGCTTATCCCGCCGCAAAGGGCGACATGGGGGACTTGTTTTTATGCGTGCCCTTTGTGGTACAACAGGCAAAACGATTTGGCGTTTCTCCTCTCGAAGAAGCACGACGCATGGTTATTCATGGTGTCCTTCATCTCTTTGGATACGACCACATGACTTCTTCGGACGCAAAAAAAATGTTTCCTCTTCAGGAGGCCATATTGAAGCGCGCGCTTTTCAGAAAAAAAAATTGACTGTATGAAACTCTTTCACAGCATCCATGCCGCAACTCGGGGCATACGATACGTGTTTTCTCATGAACAGAATTTTCGCATTCAGCTGTCTATCGGCTTTTTGGTATTTTGGGCAGGAGTTTTTTTCCGTCTCAGCCGCAATGAAATAATTGTCATTCTCTGGCTCATCCTTTTTATTTTAGTATTGGAATTGGTGAATAGCGCGGTCGAAAAGTTTATGGATATTGTGAAGCCGCGGCTGAGCATGCATGTGGAAATTACAAAAGATATCATGGCGGGCGTGGTTTTTCTCGCGTCCTGCGGGGCCGCGCTCATCGGGATCATTATTTTTTTTCCGCATGTGATTGAATTTTTCGTTTCTCCTTGATACACTTGTGGTCAATGACGTCTTGTATGTTTTCAAAAAAGGGAAAACAATTTACCGAACTGATTGTTGGCATTGATATTGGGTCAACGGCAATCCGCGTGGCTGTGGGACAGCCGACCATGGGCATGGACGGAAGAGAGGAAGTCCAGATTATTGGGTTGGTGGAAGTGCCGTCCGAAGGAATCCAAAAAGGAGCCATATCGAGTATTGAAGAAACGGTTTCCGCCCTGTCGAATGCGCTTGAAGAAATTGAGCGTCTTATCGGCGTCCCCATCGAACACGCATGGATTGGCATTTCCGGCATTCATATTCTTTCTCAGCAGAGCAAAGGGGTGGTCGCGGTTGCAAAATCGGATGGAGAAATATCAACAGAAGACGTGGACCGCGCTATTGACGCGGCAAAAACGGTGGCTGTGCCTCTCAATTATGAAATTCTTCATGTTATC
Organism: Candidatus Magasanikbacteria bacterium RIFCSPHIGHO2_02_FULL_48_18; assembly: GCA_001784285.1. Lineage (GTDB taxonomy): Bacteria > Patescibacteriota > Patescibacteriia > Magasanikbacterales > UBA922 > UBA10181. Next base: position 73,978 of record MFQC01000001.1, on the reverse strand, counting down.
CCTCGGACGTTTCATGTGGATAGCCAAACCGGCATCCAAGACCCGGTCGGCATGACCGGCATCCGGCTGGAAGTCGATACGCAGATTATCTACGGGCTCACCGCTCACATGAAAAATATCACCAAAGCGGTCTATCGCACGGGCATTGATATTGACGATTTGGTCCTTTCTATTCTCGCGACCGGAGAAATTGTCACTACCCCGCGCCAGAGAGAGCTTGGAGCGTCCGTTGTCAATATTGGGAGTTCGACGACAAGCATTGTGGTCTATGAAGGGGGCGATATTGTTGAGACGTCGGTTTTGCCTCTTGGCTCGGAACATGTGACCAATGATATTGCCTTATTGTTGAAAACAACCATTGATATCGCGGAAAAAATAAAAATGGAATATGGATCGTGCGTGGCAAAAGACGTCAATAAAAAACAAAAAATTGATCTCATGGATTTTGGGTCCGAGCGCGGTGAGCTCGTTTCCTTGTATTATATCGCCGAGATTATTGAGGATCGCATGGCGGAAATTCTGTCGCAAGTCAATCAAAAGCTTGCACAGGTTCATTGCGATGGACGCCTGCCGGCAGGAGTTATTTTTTCCGGCGGGGGAGCAAAAATACACGGGCTTGTCCCGCTGGCAAAAGAAATCATGCAATTGCCTGCGTCGCTTGGCTACCCGCTCTTTATTACGAGCGGGCATGCGCGGGTGAATGATGTCGCGTTTACTGCTTCTGTTGGCTTGGTGGCGTGGGGGAGCCGTCTCTATCATCAGGGAGCGCGCGCATCCCGTTCTCCTTTAAAGCACGCGGGTAAAGTGCTCAAAAGTCTGCAAGGAATTTGGAAGTCACTCATGCCATAGCGTTTTTTCAGCCCGGTTTGAACACTTATACACAAAACAATTGATTTTTCTTGACACGTCAAGAGAAACCTTATACACTGGTACTAAGATGCCACGTGTATTTTATTTTCTTCTTTTCTGAACACTTTATGTGTTCAGAAATAACATTGGTTCGGTTTTCCTCGTAATTTTTCGTGTATGCCCCAAGTGAAACCAGAAATAGAGACCTTTGCAAAAATTCTTGTTATTGGCGTTGGCGGCTCGGGCGGTTCTGCCGTTGACCGAATGGTTCGGAGCGGTATACGAGGGGTTGAATTTATTGCGATGAATACCGATGTCCAGGCATTGCATCACAATGGCGCATCGCGCAAACTCCATATTGGAAAGACAGTCACGCGAGGGTTGGGCGCGGGCATGGATCCCGAAATGGGAAAACGCAGTGCGGAAGAATCGCAAAATGAAATTCGGGAAGCCTTAAAAGATGCGGACATGGTGTTTATCACTTGCGGTCTTGGCGGCGGCACGGGTTCTGGGGCAAGCCCGGTCATCGCGGAAATCGCGCGAGAAGTGGGAGCGCTCACCGTCGCGGTTGTCACCAAACCATTTACGTTTGAAGGGCCGCAACGTTCGGCCATTGCCGAGGGCGCGTATAATGAGCTCTGCCGAAGTGTGGATACCATCATCACGATTCCGAACGATCGAGTGCTCCAAATTATTGATAAAAAAACATCGCTCCTTGACGCATTTACCACGGTTGATGAAGTGCTTCGTCAGGGAGTGCAGGGAATTTCTGAACTCATTACGGTTCCGGGGCTTATCAACGTGGACTTTGCCGATGTCAAGACCATCATGCGCGATACCGGCTCCGCGCTTATGGGTATTGGCATTGGGACAGGAGAAAACAGGGCCGTCGATGCCGCTCATGCCGCCATTTCGAGCCCATTGCTCGAGATTTCGATTGACGGCGCCCGCGGTATTCTCTTTACCATTACCGGCGGCACGAGTCTCGGCATGCAAGAAGTCGCTGAGGCGGCAAAAATTATTACGAGCTCAGCCGACGATAACGCAAAAGTTATTTTTGGCGCGGTGATTGACGAAACCATGGGCGAAGACATCCGCATTACGGTCATTGCCACAGGATTTGAAGATCGGGAGCGGGAAAGAAAGATGACTCTTTCAGACGAAGACATGCCGCAATCGTTTGGAAAGAAAAAAACAGTCTACTCGCCCGGACTTTTTACCAAACGAAAATCGCTGTTTAACCCTCCGCCAGAGGCGGGAGAGGCGGATGAAACAGAAGAAAAAGAATCTAAAACGCCATTTCTCGCAAAGCCAGTATCGCACGATCCCGAACTATCCGTTTTCGGCGGGGATGCGCCTCCATCTCGAACCTCTGCGCCAAAAAATCCAAAAAATGCAAAAGATGACTTGGAAATTCCCACCTTTATTCGGAAGAAAATGGGAATGTAGCGGGGTGTTATTATTAGTTCTTGAAAACCTCTCACAGGGGTTTTCTTTTTTTTATTCTATTGATACAATGGAGGCATCTATGTATTGTCCCGTTTGCAATTCGAAAGAAACCAAAGTCATTGATTCTCGTATGGCGCAAGACGGTAGCGCCGTGCGTCGGCGCCGCGAATGCCTCTTGTGCGGGTACCGTTTTTCAACGGTGGAAGAAGTGGAACTGCTCGATGTGGTCGTCGTCAAACGAGACGGCCGGAGAGAAACCTATGCTCGCAACAAGCTTGAACAGGGCATTCTTCATTCTTTGACCAAGCGGCCGTATACGCAAGAGCGGTTTGACCGGCTGATCCATGCGATTGAGCGAGATATCCAAAAAAAGAAAAAAAGAGAAATCACCAGCGCCGAAGTGGGCGAGGTGGTGATGAAGCATCTCAAACGATTTGATAAGGTGGCGTATATCCGTTTTGCGTCTATCTACCGGGCGTTTGAAGACGTGGCGACATTTCAAGATGAAATTGCCCTGCTTCAAAAAAAGAATCGAGATACGTCCCGTTCTTAATTTTTTCATATGACACCAACAGACCAAACAAACGACATGGCATCCTTGGTTCAAAAAAATATCGTCTTGACCGAACAAGTGATTCTCCAGCAGAAAAAAATTCAACGGCGGCTCACGGCAATGGTCTGGGGGAATTATATTCGATTATTGTTCATTCTCGTTCCCATTATTTTGGGTGTGATTTACCTGCCTTCTTTGCTGAAACAGTTTTGGAATCAATACAATCAGCTGACGGGATTAATCAACCCATCATCGAATACGTCGGTATTTTCCGAGATGTTTTCTAAGGCGGGGAACGCGCAACTTGAGGAATTCGTCCGTCAGCTTGAAAAACAAAAACAATAAGGGCGCCTGTTCTCTCAGCCCCGATACATATTGCATTATTATATGAAACAACACAGATTCTTTTTTCTCCCTTTTTTTCTTTTTGCCGGTACGGTCGTGGTCAGTGTTGTCGTAACCCTGGCAACTGTTTCTCTTATTGGGATAAAGACGCCGATCGAAAGGCAGTGGTTATCGGGAGGAGATGACGCCGGCACTCTTCGGGAAACCGGGTATCTTGATGAAGAATCTGCGACGATTGACGTCGTTCGCTCGGCGAATCAGGCCGTGGTGAGTATTGCAATCAAAAAAGATATTTCAACGCTTGAACCAAATATCCAATCATTTCCGTTTGATGATTTTTTTGGATTTCCTTTTTTTGATGTGCCTCAAGGAGGCGAGCCGGATGATCAAAAAAAGACAGAAGAAAAAAATAAACTCCAGCAGGTTGGCGGGGGTAGCGGTTTTTTGGTTACCAAAGATGGACTGGTGGTGACCAATCGTCATGTGGTGGAAGACGAGACAGCGGTTTATACGGTTATTTTGACCGATGGCACAGAATATAATGCGACCGTGGTTGCAAAAGATCCGGTCTTTGACGTGGCCCTCCTTCGTATTGAAGGAGATACTTTTCCGGTGTTGGCCCTTGGAGACTCGGAGAGCGTGCAATTAGGGCAGACCGTGATCGCCATTGGCAATGCACTCGCAGAATTTGGCAATACGGTCACGCGCGGTGTCGTGAGCGGCGTCAATCGTCGCGTTGAAGCGGGTGATGGATTGGGGCAAAGCGAAATTCTTGAAGAGGCCATTCAGACCGACGCGGCCATCAATCCAGGAAATTCGGGCGGACCGCTTCTCAACCTCGCCGGCCAGGTGATTGGGATCAATACCGCGGTTTCTCGCCAAGGACAATTGGTCGGATTCGCCATACCCATCAATACGGTTAAACGAAGCATTGAGAGCGTTATTGCAACCGGACGCATTGTTCGCCCGTGGCTTGGCATTCGATATATTCCGGTAACACCCCGGCTTGCGGAAGAAAATGCTTTGCCGGTTACCTATGGCGTCCTCGTTGTCCGCGGTGACACGCCGGAACAGTTGGGCGTTATTCCGGGATCGCCCGCGGATAAGGCAGGCCTTGAGGAAAATGATATTATTCTTGAGATCAATGGAGAAAAACTTGAAGATAAAGATTCTTTGTCGAAAAAAATCGCGGGGTATGGCGTCGAAGAACAGATAATGCTGAAAATTCTTCATGATGGAAAAGAAAAAGACGTTTCGGTCACCTTGGAAGAATACCCGGCAGATACGGAATAAATCACAAGTGTTTTTTTATGCGCAAAAGAACAAAAATTGTATGCACGCTTGGCCCATCGTCCGAGACCGTTACAACGATAACCGACATGGTAAAAAGCGGCATGAATGTGGCACGATTGAATTTTTCTCACGGCACCCGCGAGCACCACGCCATGCTTATTGAGCGCGTGCGGCAGGTGGAAAAAAAGACCGGAGAGCCGATTCTCATCATACAAGACCTCCAGGGTCCGAAGATTCGCGTTGGCGCGCTTCCCAAAGAGGGGGTCGTCCTCACAGACCATGCGGTCGTGTGTTTTGACACATCGCAAAAAGCATACGCGCCCGGCGTCATTCCCGTTGATTACGAGGCTTTGCACCAGCATGTCCGTGTTGGCGAGAGGTTGCTTTTGGACGACGGAAAAATTGAAACCGCGATCAAAGAAGTGCGCGGGTCGGCCATAATCGTGACCGTGGTCCACGGGGGGTTTTTGACATCGCACAAAGGCATCAATGTGCCGGATTCCACTCTTGAGGTGAGCGCGTTAACCGACAAAGACAAAAACGATGTGGCGTTTGGCGTACAGCACGGCATTGATACGATTGCGCTGTCATTTGTGATGAGCGCAAAAGACGTCTTTGACCTCAAATATGTGATTGAACAATACGAAAAAGATTTTGGCGTGTCGCGTGAAATGCCGGTCCGCATTATTGCCAAAATAGAGCGCCATGAGGCCGTGAAACATATAGAAGAAATTTTGGACGCGGCGGATGGCATTATGATCGCGCGCGGAGACTTGGGTATCGAGGTGCCGGCTGAAGATGTTCCGTTGATTCAAAAACAGTTGATTGACAAAGCGCTTGACGCCGCAAAACCGGTGATTGTGGCGACGCAGATGCTCGATTCCATGCAGTCGCACCCGCGGCCTACGAGAGCCGAGGTGTCGGACGTCGCGAACGCCGTTATTGACCATACTGACGCGGTTATGCTGTCGAACGAAACCGCGACCGGCCAATTTCCGGTTGAAGCCGTACAAACGATGGCGGATATCATTCTCAAAACCGAACAGTCGGTGTACGACAACATGCCGTCACGCAGTTTTGGCGCAAAAAAACGCAGTATTGACGACGTGATCAGCGAATTATCAAAAATTTTGGCAGAGGACGTTTCCGCAAAACTTATTCTTGCGGCGTCGATTACCGGGGATACTGGAAGGCTTATTAGTCGGCATAGACCGGAGTTGCCCATTGTGGTTGCGACCAGCAGTGAACGAGTGCGCCACCAGTTAAATGTGTCGTGGGGTATTAAACCGTTTCTTCTCGTTCCGTGCAATTCGATTGAAGAGTTGATCGAACGGTCAATCAGCGCCTTAAAAAAACAAAAAGCCATCAAGGCTCATGATAATATTATTGTTGCGGCAGGGGAGCCGGTCGGCCACGCGGGCCATGTTAATCTACTTGAAGTAAAACAAATTGTATAATCTTTTTGTCAATGTAATGAGAGAGAAGATATGGAAATACGTATTGAACACATGGTGCACCATATTGGTGAAGAAGCGGAGATAAAGGGTTGGCTCTATAACAAGCGTTCGTCAGGCTCGATTGCGTTTTTGGAGCTTCGGGACGGGTCGGGCTTTGTGCAGGGAATTGTCGTCAAAAATGGAGTTTCTGCTTTAGTATGGGAAAACGCGGAAAAATTAACTCAAGAATCATCAGTCAAAGTGATAGGAAAGATTACAGAGCATCCAAAAAAAGAGGGGATAGTGGAACTCCAGATATCGAACATAAAAATTGTTCAGTTGGCAGAGGAATATCCTATTTCAAAAAAAGAGCATGGGCCGGATTTTCTTTTGGATCACCGCCATCTTTGGCTTCGGAGCAAAAAACAATGGGCCATTCAGCGTGTTCGCGATGTCGTTATTCAGGCAGTGTATGATTTTTATCACGAGCAAGGATTTATTAAAATTGACACGCCCATTATAACACCCAATGCCTGCGAGGGGGCGACCACGCTTTTTGCAATTGAGTATTTTGACGAAGGCGAAGTGTATCTTTCCCAATCAGGCCAGCTGTATCTTGAGGCCGCCATTATGTCGGTTGGCCGGGCATTTGATTTTGGCCCGACATTCCGCGCCGAAAAAAGCAAAACCAAAAGACACTTGACCGAATTTTGGATGATGGACGCGGAGGCGGCGTTTGTTGAGCATGAAGAAAGCATGGCTATTCAGGAAGCCATGCTTTGTTTTATCGTCACACGATGTCTCGAAACATGCCGGATGGAATTTGAACTATTGGAACGCCCCATTGGACCATTGGAAAAAATAAAGCCGTCATTTCCGCGTTTGACCTATGCGGACGCAATCCAAAAACTCCGTGAGTTGGGGTCTGATATTCAATTTGGAGAAGATTTGGGGAACGACGATGAGGGGCTCCTGACCAAAGATTCGGATCTCCCTGTTTTTATTCACAAATGGCCAAAATCCATCAAACCATTTTATATGAAACAAGATCCGGAAAATCCGGATTTGGTATTGAATAATGATCTTATTGGCATTGAGGGATCAGGAGAATTGATCGGCGGCTCCGAGCGCGAAGATAATTATGAAAAACTCAAGGCCGCGATTGAAAAGGAAGGGCTGAAAGGCCCGGAATATCAATGGTATCTGGATTTGCGAAAGTATGGGTCGGTCCCTCATTCCGGCTTTGGGTTGGGACTTGAACGCACGGTGGGATGGATTTGCGGCGTTGAACATATTCGAGAAACCATTCCGTTTCCGCGTCTTATCAATCGGGTTCGTCCGTAGTCGTCTTATGAATGATTCTCCTGAACATACCGCTCGGCATGATGCATCTCAACCTCTTCCTGACGAGGAGACCTTTGGTTTACATGACCCTGATATGTTTTCTGGAGAAGAGGAAAAAAAACGAGAGGAAGTTGCATTGGCGCAAAAGTATCAGGAATTTTTGTTTGCCTGCGAGCCCAATCATATTGATGATGAGGGATTTTTCCAAGCAATTGAAACAGCGTATCAAAAAGCAAAGGCCGGGGATGCGGCCGATTTTGACGCGTTGTATGCGCTTGAGATGGGGGATAAAACCGAAGAAGAACGCGCTTTGTTGGCGTTTCGCGGGCCATTGGCTTTTCTTGAAACATACATGGCGCGGCTGTTTCCGCTTCATGAATCCGAAGAAGACGCGGATGATGAAGCATTGAAGCCGGCCGACGCTGTTGAACAATTGAAAAAAACCTATCCGCGTGAAGCGGCGGGATTTTTGGCAGTTTTTTCCGCTTTGGAAGCCTTGAAACAAGAGCTCAGCGCTCAACACAGCGCGGGGTATAAGAGAACCGCGGACATTCTTGCTCTGCATGAGACGGTGCGTGAGAAAAGCGGCCAATGTATTGATTCATTTTTTGTTTTATTTTTGGCGCCATCGGAAAAAAAGGACGCGGAAACCGCTGAAGATCCTCAGGAAAAGAGAATCGAGGCGCTTGAACATCTGCTTGTTTTTTTGAAAACGACCGAGCGGGATCTTGTAAAAGACAAAATGGAACGAGAGGAAGGAGAGGAGGAAAGGGATGGCCGGCACGAGGAGGACGAAGAGGCGGAGGAGCCCGCCGGCATGCATGAGCGGAGCGATACCAAAACACCGGCGGTTTTGGATAAAGAAAAAAAGGACGCGGGGCAATCCTCGCTTTCTTCTGAAGAAAACGCGCGGAGAGAATTTGTGGAAACAGGAGCGGCCGTTGCCGTGACCCGTTCTATAGAGCGCGTAAAAGATTGGGAAAAAATGAATCGAACCGGATTTTTTTCCGGCACCATCCGTTATACCATGGATGGGGTATATATTTTATCCGTGTCTCACGCCGTTCTGCCATGGTGCTGGGAAGAACGGAAGACATTTTTTGAAAAATCGCAAGGATACCGGCGCGCATTTGCGGATGCCTTCACTCATTTGAAACGGCCGGATAATATTCCGTTTCCTGAATCTGTTTTTTTGGACGAGACCGGTGAAGCCTTGGATCTTTATTTGCAGGATCGATTTACCGAATTTTTGTCTCGTGATCGGTACAGGATATTGCAGGAGGAGTACGGGCTGGATGATCGGGTACGAATAGGGAGTTCCTCTTGAATGGCGGCCTTTTTTTTGATACACTACCTCCGCAAGAATTACTCTTTTTTATGTATCGAACACATACGTGCGGCGAATTGCGAGACACCCATGCCGGGGAGAACGCTATTCTTTCGGGCTGGGTTCATCGTCGCCGAAATTTGGGCGGGCTTGTTTTTGTTGATCTTCGCGACCGCTATGGCATAACGCAGGTCGTTTTCAATCCTGACGTGGTTGAAAATTTTGAAGTCACGGAATTGCTCAAGTACGAGTATGTTATTCGTGTCGAGGGCAAGGTTCGGGAAAGAGAAGAAAAGACAAAAAATAGCGGGCTTGCAACCGGAACTATTGAGCTTATGGCAACCCGCGCGGATGTGCTGAGCGAAGCCATGGCCATGCCGTTTGAAATTTTTGAAACAAACAAAGGAGAAGAAGATGAAGAACTCCGGCTTCGGTATCGGTTTCTTGAATTGCGAAGGGAAAAATTGAAAAACAATATGTTGTTCCGCGCGAAAATGGAACGATATATTCGCGACTATATGGAAGATCGCGGCTTTATGAACACCGCGACGCCCATTTTGACCGTTTCTTCCCCGGAGGGCGCGAGAGATTTTCTCGTGCCGAGCCGTTTGCATCCGGGCAAATTTTATGCGTTGCCGCAGGCGCCGCAACAGTACAAACAGTTATTGATGGTTGCGGGCATTGACCGGTATTATCAAATTGCGCCATGCATGCGCGACGAAGATCCGCGCGCGGATCGTTCACCCGGTGAATTTTACCAGCTCGATTGCGAGGTCAGTTTTATGACCCAAGATGAGTTTTTTATGCTCATGGAGCCGCTGTTTATTGGGTTAACGGAAGAACTCGCGGGCAAAAAAGTCCTTCAAAAACCGTTCCCCAGGATTCCCTATAAAACCATTATGGAAACCTATGGTAGCGACCGTCCGGATTTGCGGTTTGGATTGCCGATTGCGGATGTGACCGCATGGGCCAAAGAAAGCAATATTCACATTTTTCAGAATGCCGACATGGTTCGCGCGCTCGTGGTTTCCGGCGGCGATCGGTTTACCCGAAAAGAAATCGATGATGAATTTACTGATTTGGCGAAACGCGCGCATGCCAAAGGGTTGGCGTGGACCAAGATTGTCAACGGCATGTGCGAAGGCGGTATAGCAAAACTCATTTCGAAAGATGCCTTTCGCGCGTTGTGTGAAACACTTTCCCTGCCGCAAGAAAACAGTATTCTCTTTTTTGTGGCGGATAGTTGGAAAGTGTCGTGTAGCGCGCTTGGACCCGTGCGCCAGCGTGCGGCGGAAAAACTCAATCTCATCGATTCAAACAGTATCGCCTGGGTCTGGGTGGTGGATTTTCCCATGTATGAATGGAATGAACAGGAGCAAAAAATCGATTTTGGGCATAATCCTTTTTCCATGCCGCAAGGTGGCCTTGACGCGCTCAAAACCAAAGACCCGCTCGATATTTTGGCGTTTCAGTACGATATTATTGCCAATGGGTTGGAATTATCGTCCGGCGCGGTTCGAAATAAAGATCCGGAAGTAATGTATGAAGCCTTTCGTATCGCCGGATACGCCAAAGAAGACGTGGATCAAAAATTTGGGCACATGATCCGCGCGTTTCAGTTTGGCGCACCGCCGCACTGCGGTTTTGCGCCGGGTATCGAACGCCTCGCCATGCTTTTGCTGAACGAGTCAAATATCCGGGCTGTCGTCCCGTTTCCAAAAAATCAAAAAGCTGAAGAACCGATGACCGGTAGCCCGAGCGAGGTCACGGACAAACAGTTGCAAGAATTGCATATTAAGGTCGTTGAATAATTGTTTATAATGTTATTGACTATTATGGCTGGAGAAAAAGGGTTTTTTCAAGGATTGAAGGATTGGTTTATACGCAAACCGCCAGAGCAGGGGTCCGCTCCGACCGCTTCTTCTGGGGGAGATGTTTTTGATCCTCTCGCATTTGAACGGAGAGACCCGGAGAGTTTGAGTGATGAAGAGTTGACTCAAGAAATAACAAAACTGGCTAATATCCTTTTGGCCGCGGCTGTAAAACGTGAAGCGGAAGGCGGTGCGGTATCAACCAGAGAAGGATTGTTAGCTCCGATGTCGCTTGATATATGGAAAAAGACACCATATGAAATGGTTGCGCTTCAGCTTAATGCGCTTCGAAGAGAACAGAAAGGAAGGATGAAAAAAAATAACGCCAAGGAATCTCGCACTCAGACGGCCGAGGTCAAGAGTCCGGTACAGGCGCTGAGAGAAGAATCAGAGCGTCGTTTGAGTGATTTGGAGCTTGGCGGTGTTGGGGGGACCCGATTTCAAAGCAGTCAAGATGCGCTCATCAACGATCGAGTCAAGAATATTCTTGGCTATATTGGCCGCGTTCAGCCTGTTTTGGAATCTCTCGCGTCGCAAGTGGAAGGATATCAGGGCTCTTTTGATGCCGTGCAAGAAGGCGGCTTGGAATTTCGTCAGAACAAAGGCGCGTTTCGGTCAGAAATTGAAGGGTTGCGTGAGCAATTTGTCGTTCTCTCTCAGGAAATTGATCGAGCTCGGGAGCTCATTCTCCAAGATGAGGAAGCGGCGAGAGCCGATGCGGGAGTGGTGAGCGCCCTCATGGATATTGAAAAAACACGAAAACGCTGTTCAACATTTTTTGCCGCGTACGGGGAAGTGAACGGCCGCGTTGTGGTGGTTCCTCCGGCGGAGATGGATGAAGACGTTTCCACTCAGCCAATCCGTCGCGTGCCAAAAGCGGGGGAATAATTCGTGCCTGGAGAACCTGGAGAAAAAGTGTATGAAAAAAAATGTCATTCTGCCGTTGAGTGTTTCTTTTCTTTGTTTTTTCGCGGTCGGATGGTTTTTTTTCTTTCAAAAACGCATCTCTCTTGAGAAAGATCCTGCGCCGGATGCGCCCGCAAAGCCGCTGTTTGTATCGCTTCCACCGGACATTGATGCGGTTGGGAGAATGGTTTCTGATCCAAAAAATGGAAGAATTTTTATTGTCGCAAAACTGGGCGACGGCTCACACGGCGTGTGGGAAATTGATGGGGAGAATACGTTTCATGAGCGTTTGCGCGTTTCTGACGGGACTTTTTTTACCGGACATATTTTTTTAAATCAAAAAGGCGTCCTCTATTACAACAGTAACGCGCCTGCCCGATTGTACCGTTCAGAAGATTATGGACGTACGTGGCAGATCGTTACTGAGGACGTTGGCGTGTTTTGGAGTATGGCAGATGGCCCGGGCAGTCTTGTGTATGCGGCGTTATGGTCGCATAATCAGCCGTATCTCTATCGGAGTGAAGATGATGGAAATTCATGGATGCTGTGGAAAAATTTTTCACAAGAATTTCCCGATAGCGCCCTGCCGTACGCGGAAGGGGACGATCGGTTTCGCATGCGGCATCTTCATGACGTCTTTGTAAGACCCGACAGCGCCGTGTGCGTCGGAACAGGCGATATTGACCGGTACGGTGTTTGTTGGAATAATCAAGAAGATGCGTGGACCCCGATATGGAATGAGGGATTTACCGCGCATATGTTTGACGCGGGAATGGATGGTGTATTTCTTGGTGCGGATCGGGTGGGTGGATTTGGCATTGCCTGGCATAATTTTTCTACCGGAGAGACTGTGGATGTTTGGACGCCGCCCTCGGGATGGCCGGGATATATCTATAGTATGATGGAAAAAGAAGGACGTTATTACGCCGCAACGCATGTGGAAAACAACACGAACCATGAGCGTCTGTCCTATGGCGTGCTGTTTTCTCGTGATGGATTATCGTGGCAACCGCTTGTTTCGTTTGATTCAACCGAAGAGGAAACAGAGCTGTTTATTGCCGATCATGGAGACCGGAATCTTCTCCTTAGTCACAACGGTTCCTTGTTCGAATTTTCTTTGACGTTCTAACTATGCCGACGCCGACGACAATCACGTTGGAGCAATTTTCCGGCCCGCTCGATCTCTTGCTGTCTTTAATTCAAGAAAAAAAGATGTCGGTGAGCGATGTGGCGCTTTCTCGCGTTACCGAACAGTATATGGCGTTTGTGGAACGGGAAAAGAGGCTCGATCCTGTTCAATTGGCCGACTTTTTGGTGGTTGCCGCAAAATTGCTTTTGCTCAAATCGCAGTCTCTCTTGCCGCATTTTTTCCCGGAAGAACAAGACGAGCAGAGCCTTGAAGAACAGCTTCGCCTGTACCAAGCCTTTCAAAAGGCAAGCAAAGATGTGGAGAAGCGCTGGCTCGATCCTCGGCGGTCGTATAGCCGCATAGAGCCGCCGCGGAAGCCGCCGGGGTTTGTGTGGCCGGCCAATGTTTCTCCGGATTCATTGGCGCGTGCGATGGAAGCGGTGCTGTGGCGCCTCAAGCCCTTGAAGGCGCTCCCCATAGCCACCATTGACCGAGCTATCTCGCTCAAACAAAAAATTATGGATATTCAGACGCTCCTTAAGGCAAAAAAACGGCTGACATTTTTTGATGTTGTTGGGCCTGAAAAACACAAAACAAATATGATTGTCAGTTTTTTGGCGCTTTTGGAATTGATGAAGTCAGAATCCGTGCTTTTGCGCCAAGAAGGAATATTCAATGATATTGTCATTGAGCTTGCGTAAAACAGATGGCATTTTTGAAGACACGACATTTTTTCTCTCAACATTCCGTCCTCTTGCTTGGCATTTTATTTTTTGTTGTCGTCGGAGTGGTGTATTTTCCTGCGCTCTTTGCGGGATTTTTAAGCGATGATTACGATTTTGTCTATAACACCATGCGCCAGTCGGGGGTATGGCATTATTTTTCCACCAATTATCTTGGATCTCGACAAGGAGGAGCGTATGCCCCGTTTTTGAATCTTTGGTATACCGTGGCAGTATTTTTCTTTGGACGCCATCCTTTTCCGTATCATCTTCTTTCCGTTATACTCCATCTTGCTGTATCTTCCACGGTTTTTGCGCTTTTTTTTGTTTTAACCAAGAAAAAAGAGCCGAGCTTTTTTGCGGCTCTTCTCTTTGGGGTTCTTCCGGCGCACAGCGAAGCGGTCAGCTGGATTGCGGCCGTGCCCCATTTGTTGGGAACGCTTGGGTATATGGTGGGGATTATGTGTTATTTTCTCTTCTTCCAATCGGGGAAAAAACGATATTACATTTTTTCTCTCCTCAGTATCATTTTTTCGCTTTTGGTAAAAGAAATTGCGATTACATTTCTTGCTGTTTTTTTCCTTATTGAAGCGATTTTTCGTCAGTGGACAGTGAACACTTTTTTTGTTCAGTGCAAAAATATCCTTCTGCGTTTTCTTGCGCCTCTTGGTATTATAGGCGCCTATCTCGCGGTGCGCCAATACGCGACCGGGGTGCTTTTTGGGTATTATGGGCAGGCCGAGCTGTCTTTTGATCTACTCCAATATGGACGCCAAGGGATAGCGCTTGCCCTATCATTGTTTTTGGATTTTCCATTGCGGGGACGCCTGTATGCCATTTTTATGGATCATATCCTTTTTGTTCTCCCAATCGCCGCATGTATTCTTTTTGTCTTATTCTTTTTTTGTTTCGTCAGGAAAAAATGTGCGTGGCGCGGTTTTGTCTTTTTGGGATTTTCCTATATACTGGTGTCACTCCCTTTTTTGAATCTTCTCCTCAATCCACGGAATAATGAAGGGGAGAGGTATACGTATCTTCCGTCCGTATTTGCGGTCTCTGTTTTTGTTCTTTTTTGTACTGTTCTTTTTGAGAAAATTTCAAAACACGGACGCGTCATTGGCAGAATAGTTTTTTCTGTTCTCGCGATTCTTGGCGGATATATCTTGTTTCAAAAGAATATCGTGTGGAAGAGAGCCGGGGAGATGGCGGCGGGCATAACGAGCCAGTATCAGGCCCTTGGCATAGAAGAAAATGATGCCGTTTTTTTTGTGGGGCTTCCTGATTCTTTGGGAGGGGCGCAGGTATTTCGAAATGCCATTCGAGAAGCCATTGCAATCAATGCCGGAAGGGAGAGGCCCAAAGGTGAACGCATCCCGATGTATACATTTTTTCCGGAAGAGTCTTCCCCGGGAGAATATGTGGCCGCGCGGCAATGTGATCCGCATGCCATTGTATTGTCCCCAAAAGAAAATAGCCAAGAGAGGATGTTTACCGGTTTTCCAACATATGCAAATGAATTTTTGACGGCCGCATTGCACGAATTTCAGAAATCAAATCACACGGGGACATCGATTTCAGTTATTTTTTCAGAAGATGCGGTTCAGGCATTTCAAAAAACCGGCAACCATATATTTCTTGTCTATTATACGGGAGAACAGCTTATGGCATTTCGTATCGAATAATATGTCACTCAAACCTCGCATTGAATCCATTTTATTTGTCGCCTCAAAGCCGCTTGGCGTCAACGATATCGCCCGCGCGCTCAGCGCCGATCCTTTGTCGGTGGAAAAAGTTATACAGGATCTGTGTGTCATGCACAATACGCCGGAATCCGGTATTCATATTCTTTTCCAGGACGGAACGGTACAAATGGCGACAAATCCTGGTGTCTATGAAACAACCGAATTATTTTTAAAGGATGAGATTGCCGGAGAACTGACCAAAGCTCAGCTTGAGAGTCTGACCGTGATTGCGTATAAAGGACCCATCACGAGGCCGGAATTGGAACAAATTCGCGGCGTCAATTGCGCGGTCATCATACGAAATTTGATGATTCGCGGTCTTGTTGAGGAAAAAGAGCGCGATAGCGAACTCCTCCCTGTGTATCATATTTCCATGGAAGCGTTGCGCCAGCTTGCAGTAACGAACACGTCTGAGCTTCCCAATTTTGACGTTTTGTCTGCCCATGATTCTATCCCGCCAAAGGAAGAATAACCATTGTATGCTTTCTGATCATATTTCCGAATATAGTGAATCATCGTTTCATAATAAATGGCGGAATTTGGCCGCGCTCTTTGTGGTTTTTGGGATTGTCATTGTTGGGACGGTGTGGCGAAACCAGATATTTTTTCGCGCGGACGGCATTGCCGCGCCGTTAAAAAATTTTTCGGTTCGCGCGCTCGAAAACGTTTCCGCCGAGGAGGGCGGCGACGTGGCGGTCGAGCGTCCAATCAGCGTCGCGCCGTCTTTGCCGGCGTTCAAAGGAGCCTGGCTTTCTCCCGACACGCTCAGCGCTCGGTCGCTTTTGGTCAAAGACCACGCGACCGGGTTTGTGTTATATCAGAAAAACGAGTATGAACCGTGGCCTATCGCGAGCATGACCAAACTCATGAGCGCGCTTGTCTTATTGGAGCACTCCCTTGATTGGTCGGCGCCTCTTTCCGTGGTTTCGGACGAGCTTATTGATACGCACATGTACGCGGGCGACACGTATGCCCGTGATGAATTGTGGCAGGCCGCCCTGATTGGATCGTCCAACAAAGCCATTACCACGCTTGCCGACTCAACGGAATGGACCAGAGAGGCATTTATTGAGCGTATGAATCAAAAAGCTCTCGAATTGGGGATGGCGGACACAATGTTCGTGGATGTCACCGGCCTCTCTGCGGGAAATGTCTCCACCGCTTCCGATGTCGCACTTCTCTTGAGAGAAGCTTTGTCGCAAAAAAAAATTTATGACGCGCTCACCATTCGGGAAGTGACGCTGTATTCCAAAGAGCGCAACGTGCGTCACCATATTTGGAATACCAATTGGTTGCTTTTGGGATGGATTGAAAATAATTTTGCTGAAATTGCCGGCGGCAAGACCGGTTATATTCCTGCCGCGTTATATAATTTGACCGTTCAAGTATCGGATGACAATCATCATGCGGTGGATGTGGTGGTATTGGGCGCCCATAGCCATGAGGCGCGCTTTACCGAAGCGCGCGATGCGGCAGAGTGGGCGTTTCAAAATTATGAATGGCCGGGAGAGGCCGATGTGCTATCCGATGCGCCAATTCAAGAAACGCGCCAATGATATGTTTGATTTGTTTTCTCTTTCGCTATTTGCAAATCTTTCTCCGGAATGGGCGGTTTTTTTTATTTCCATGATTCCCATTACCGAACTGCGCGTGTCCATACCGGTTGGTATTGAAGTGTATGGGCTTCCTATATGGAAAGTATGGGTGCTTTCGGTATTGGGAGACATGCTTCCGGCAATATTTATTTTATTTTTAGTTCCTCGACTGCACGCGTGGATGATTCGGAGAAAATTTCTGGGGAAGCTCCTCACCAAAAAAATGGAGAGCGCAGAAAAGGCGTTTTCCGGAAAATATGAACGATACGGCGAAGTGGCACTTGTGGTTTTTGTGGGGATTCCGCTTCCATTCACAGGTTCGTGGTCGGGGTCGCTCGTGGCGTTTATTTTTAATATCCCGTTTCGGAAATCGTTTCCGCTCATTTTGGCCGGGGTATGCATGGCGGCGACCATTGTAACCGCGATAACGCTCTTTGCCGGCGGCGCATTGCGGTGGCTGTTATAAAGTTTCTCAACATTTGTGCCGATGGTGGGAATCGAACCCACAAGCCTTGCGGCACACGATTTTGAGTCGTGCATGTTTACCAATTTCATCACATCGGCGTGTCTCGAGCAAAAAAAAGTATACCGTCCATTGTTTGGTTTGTCAATTTCCTGTATACTGAAAGAGAGTCTGTTTCTCTATGCATCGAACCATTGCGATTGTCAACCAAAAAGGGGGGGTGGGAAAGACCACTACGGCCATGAATTTGGCGGCGTATCTTGCCGATATGGGCAAGTTTGTATTGCTGGTCGACATGGACCCGCAGGGCAACGCCACAAGCGGTTTGGGTATTTCCCGCGATGATTTGTCGCATGGCCTGTATGAGGCCTTGGCCGGAGAAAAACGGATTCATGACGTGGTCAACAATACCGCTCATGACGGGCTTCGTGTGTTACCGGCAACCATGAATTTGGCCGGGGCAAATATCGAACTTGTGACCATGGACCGGCGGGAATACCGGTTGCATGATTTGTTGGACGAAGTCACGCACGCGTATGATTATATTATCGTCGACTGTCCGCCGTCTCTTGGGTTGCTTACCATAAATAGCCTCGTCGCGTCGGATGAGGTGCTTATTCCTGTCCAGGCGGAATATTACGCGCTTGAGGGCTTGGGACAATTGGTACGCACGATTGAGCTCGTGCGAGAGCACCTCAAGCCGGAATTATCCATATTGGGCGCGGTGATTACCATGTTTGACAAACGTACCCGGCTCTCCGAAGAAATTATGCATGAATTGTACAAATATTTCCCGGACGGTATTTTCCGTTCCGTTATTCCGCGAACCGTTCGTTTGGCGGAAGCGCCGAGCTTTGGCCAATCCATCGCGCACTATGATCCCAAAGGCAAGGGCGCGCGGGCGTACGAAAAATTGGCAAGAGAAGTTATTGAACGGCATGAAAATCATGCGATCTAGCATGCAAGGTTATTTATTTCTTTTTGTGTTGTATGGCATTAGGAAAAGGACTGCAATCATTGATTCCTCAACAAAAAATAAAAGAAAAGAAAAAAGAGCAGGCATCGACAGAACAACACGCCGATCGAATATGGCATATTCCTCTTTCTGAAATTGTCCCCAATGCCGAACAACCGCGAAAAATTTTTTCTCATCAGGAATTGGAAGATTTGACGGCGTCAATACGCGCCCACGGCGTTTTACAGCCCATTATCGTCACCGAAAAAGCCGATGGGGGGTATGAATTGGTTGCCGGTGAAAGACGCCTGCGCGCGTCACAGATTGCCGGGCTCTCGACCATTCCGTGTCTTGTTCGCACGGCCACGCAAAAAGAAAAGCTGGAGCTCGCTCTTATCGAGAATATCCAACGACAAAATTTGAACCCTATTGAAGAAGCGTTTGCGTATCAAAGACTCATGGATGAGTTTGGGTTGACGCAACAAGAGGTAGCCGATCAAGTGGGGAAAAGCCGGTCTGCGGTTGCAAATATCGTCCGTCTCTTGGATTTGCCGGATGAAATCCAAAAGGCGTTGGTTGACGGAAAACTGGCCATGGGGAAGGCGCGTGCCTTATTGAGTCTCAAAAGCGAAAAAGAGCAACGGTCCGTTTTCAAAAGCATGATGGGAGAAGCGATGAGCGTTCGTGATGTGGAGCGAGCGGTGGCGCAAAAAGGAGCTCCATCCCGCAAAGGATCGGTGCGGCGCGATCCCAATATTATCGCGCAAGAGCAATTGATAGAGGATCGCTTTGGCACGAGAGTGCACATTACACAAAAAGGGGAGCAGGGAACCATTACTATCGAATATTATTCGCGGCCAGAGTTGAAGCGTCTCATTGAAGAACTCATATCGTAAGTGAACTGAACTCGCTCTGGAAACTTATTTTTTTGGCAAAACGGACTTAAACCATCCGCTGAGTTTGTTTTTTTGTTGGCTTTTGATGTGGTAGCGGGCCGTGTGGGTTTTGACGAATTTGAGCCAGTCTTGGTTTGGTCCTTTTCTGTTTTTTTCCGTGATGATTTCAACGACGTCTCCATTTTTGAGTTCGGTATCAAGGCGGGCGATTTTGTCATTGATAATGGCGGCACTGCATTTGTTGCCGATGTCCGTATGAATGTGATACGCAAAGTCAACCGGCGTTGCTCCTTCCGGGAGGTCAATCACATCTCCACGCGGGGTAAACACAAAAATGCGAGTTTGCAAAAAATCAATTTTTATTTCTTCAAGATCGGATAATTTTCCTAAAATGTCTTTTTGGATTTCCGCAAGTTCTTTTGCCCACTGAATTTCTCGTTTTGCCGCCCGTCCGTGGCCGCTTTCGTCATAGCGCCAATGCGCCGCAGTTCCATACTCCGCGGTTTCCTCCATTTCCGAGGTGCGTATTTGGAATTCAACGATTTCTCCGTCTTCCGCGAAGACGCTGGTATGGAGCGATTGGTAGCCATTTGGTTTTGGTTGGGAGATATAATCTTTGATGCGGCCCTTGACCGGCTTCCACACATTGTGCAGAATGCCGAGCGTCGCGTAGCAATCAGCAATGGTCGGCACAATAATGCGGAGCGCTACAAGATCGTAAATTTTTGCCACTTGGTTGTCTTTTCGGATGAGTTTTTGATAAAAGCTGTAGAGCCGCTTGTTTCTTCCACGGATTGACACCATGCGGATGCCCGCCATTTTGATTTCTTCTTCCGCTCGTTTAACCATTTCTTGGAGATATTGCTCTTTTCCTTTTAATTTTTCTTGCCGGAGTTTTTTAACGCGTTCGTATTCTTTGGGGTAGACATATCGAAACGAGAGATTTTCCAGCGTTCCTTTAATATTGTCCATGCCGAGTCGATTTGCGATCGGCGCGTAAATTTCCAAACTTTCAAGGGCAATCCGATATTGTTTTTGAGGGGGAAGCGCGTCGAGCGTCTGGAGGTTGTGAATACGGTCGGCAAATTTGATAATCATGACTCGGACATCTTCGGCCATGGCGACAAACATTTTTCGGAGATTTTCAATATACCGCTCAACGCCTCGATACTTGAGTTTTCCGAGCTTGGTGATCCCTCGGACGAGAGAGGTAATTTCTTCGCCAAATTGTTGTTCAATTTCTTCCAAGGTGATCCCTGTGTCTTCCGGAACATCATGAAGGAGCGTTGCCGCGATAATAACAGGATCAATATGCATGTTTGCCAAAATATGGGCCGCGGCAAGGGGGTGCACAATATACGGATCGCCGCTCCGCCGGGTTTGACCGTTATGCGCGGTATGTGCAAAGTCATATGCGCGGCGTACCAAATCCAGATCCGCTTGCCGATTTGGGTCTTTATGGTAGTGCTGAATGATTGACAGGAGAGTATCAATTGTTTGTGGTGCTATTTTTTTCATATTTGAAGAAAACGGACTTTTTGTCTCATTATAGTGTATCCTGACCTTTTTCCCTTTGCAAGGGCTTTTTTTTAATTTTTTTTTTGCTTTATAGAGCAATTTTTTTTAT
Organism: Candidatus Magasanikbacteria bacterium RIFCSPHIGHO2_02_FULL_48_18; assembly: GCA_001784285.1. Lineage (GTDB taxonomy): Bacteria > Patescibacteriota > Patescibacteriia > Magasanikbacterales > UBA922 > UBA10181. The sequence continues at coordinate 53,476 of MFQC01000001.1, read as the reverse complement.
TTTTTGCCCTCTTGACAAAAGGAATGTTTTATGTTATAGTTTTTTTAGTGATGTTAGGGAAAAACCCAAACGCCGAAAGAAAACCCCATCCTTTTACCAGGGCGGGGTTTTCTCTTTATTACTGCTGTACAAAATAAGAATTTTTGATATACTGTAGCTTGTAGCGAGGTAAGGGCCCTAACATCACCCTAGGCATTGGGGAATTCCTTCTCGCTACACAAACAACCCCGCCACATGGCGGGATTGTTTTATTTTGCGGTTTTTTTTGTTCGAGCGCGGCCTCTTCCTTTCGGTTTTTTTGCCGCTTCTTCAAGAAGCTCTCGGCAGGACGCTTCATCAAGCGATGAGGGGTCGGTTGTCTTTGGAATTTTTGCGTTCGTCGCGCCATCCGTAATATATGGCCCATAGCGCCCTTGCCTTACCACAATATTGGTGTCGTTAAACGTCTTGATGATGGCTTTTGCTTCGGCTTCTTTTTTTTCTGCGATGATTTCATTTGCGCGGACAAGGTCAATCGTATATGGGTCGTCATCTTTCAAACTATAATATTTTTTTTCTACCTGCACATAGGGGCCAAAGCGGCCCACATTCGCAATAATGGCATGCCCCTCATTGTCGGTTCCGAGCACCCGTGGCAACCGCAACCACGTGAGCGCTTGTGAAAGCGTCACGTCGTCAATACGAACGTTTTTTGGAAGAGACGCGAACGTTGGTTTTTTATCATCATCTTTTGTGCCTTTTTGCACAAACGGCCCGTACCGGCCTACGCGAACGGAAATTTTTTTTCCGGATTCCGGATCAACGCCGAGGTCTTTTGCGCCAACTACATTTTCTTTGGAGAGTTGGTCGGTTTTTTCTTCAATATTTTTGTGGAATGGATGATAAAATGTCGCAATAATTGGCTGCCAATCTTTTTTCCCTTCCGCGATGTCATCCAAGTTTTCTTCCATTTGCGCGGTAAACCCATAATCAACAATATCACTAAAGTGTTCAACCAATAAATCATTCACGACGAGCGCGATGTCGGTTGGCGAAAGACGTTTGTCATCGTCCCTTTCGACATAGTTTCTCGCTTCAATCGTTGCGATGGTCGGGGCGTAGGTTGATGGTCGTCCAATGCCTTGTTCTTCGAGCGCCTTGACCAGGGTTGCGTCAGAATATCGCGCGGGCGGCTCGGTAAAGGATTGTTCGCTGTTCAATGTTTCAAGTGTCATCGCTTCTTTTTCTGTTACATCAGGAAGCATTTCTTCTTTTATCGCCTGCGGATAGAGCGCAAGCCATCCGTCAAACGTCATGGATTGTCCGTTTGCGCGGAATGTGTACGTGTGGAGCATCCCTTTTCCGGAGATGTGAACATTGGTTTTATTGAGACGCGCTTCAGCCATTTGTGTCGCAACGGCGCGTTTCCAAATGAGGGTGTACAGTTTGAGTTGGCGAGGGTCAAGGTAGTTTTTGATGGCTTCGGGTGTGCGGGCTGGGTCGGTCGGCCGGATTGCTTCATGCGCTTCTTGGGCGCCTTTTGATTTTGTCTTGTATACACGGGGCTGGGTCAATGCGTATGTCGGGCCGTAACGGTTTTCTAAAAACGCGGTACATTCTTGAAGAAATTTTTGTGAAAGGTTTACCGAATCCGTTCGCATGTAGGTAATGAGACCAACAGAACCTTCACTTCCAAGCGGGATGCCTTCGTAAAGTTGTTGGGCGAGAACCATGGTTTGCTTGCTCGAATACCCAAGTTTTTGATTGGCGCTTTGTTGCAGTGTTGAGGTGGTAAACGGCGGCGGCGGCGTGCGTTTGGTTTCTTTTTTTTCAATTTTTTCAACCGCGTATGGTGTTTTTTGAATATCATCGACAATGGGGGTAACCGATTCTTTGGATCCAAAATCGAATTTTTGTATTTTTTTTTCGTCAAGACTATGAAGGACCGATTTGAGCGGCTGGGGGAGCGATGCGCGCGCATTCTGAAAGAGTCCGTGGATGGTCCAAAATTCTTTTGGGATAAATGCCTTGATTTCTCGTTCGCGTTCCACAATGAGACGCACCGCAACCGATTGGACGCGGCCGGCAGAAAGTCCTCGCGCAACTTTTTTCCATAAGAGGGGAGATAATTCATACCCAACCAGCCGATCGAGCACCCGTCGCGCTTGTTGGGCGTCAACCAGTCGCTGATCGATATGCCGCGGATGTTTGAGCGCTTCGTCAATTGCGGTTTTGGTAATTTCATGAAAAACCATGCGTTCTGCCTTTTTTGGATCAATGCCGAGAATATGGGTGAGATGCCACGCAATGGCTTCGCCTTCTCGATCTTCATCTGTGGCGAAGATGATGGTCGTTGCTTGTTTGGCGAGGTCTTTCAGTTTTTTTACCTGCGCGGTTTTCTCTCGCGAAATGGCGTACTGCGGTTCAAACGTGCCGCCGTCGATATCAACCCCCATTTTGCTTTTCGGGAGGTCTCTCACGTGTCCAAACGAGGACTCGACACTGAAGTCATTGCCAAGAAATTTTGCAATGGTCTTTGCTTTGGTGGGGCTCTCAACGATCACGAGCGTTTTTTTCATATGAAGGACAGCATAGAGGAGAATGAGCTCACTGTCAACTCATTGCTTTGTATCAGATGTTTTTTATGATCGGCCGAAGTTGGCCGGCCAGAAAGAGGGACCCTGTAATAAGGAGAATGGTTTTTTTTTCTTTGAATGTATTCAGCGCGGTGAGCGCGTCTCTGGGATCAAGGTGTGAGGTAATTTTTTTTGCCGGCACGGCGCCACAAAAGAGGGCGGCAATGTCTTGCGGCGGCGCTACTTTTCGGAATGGGTTCACCGAATTGCGCGTACACGCGACTGAGTCGAGATTGAGCTCGCGGAGCTGGCGCACCATTTTTCGTACCGGCTTGTTTTCGGAAAATCCAACCAAAAGCGCAATCGGATGATCTGGATACCATTCTCGGAGAGCGTCCACCGTTGTTTTCATCTTTTGTTCATTGTGCGCGCTATCAAGAAGAACGAGTCCCGATTTCGTATTGAATCGTTCAAGCGCACATGAATGGTTGGTCTGCGCGAGACCCCGATGGATGGCCTTTTTTTGAATACCGAGCTCAAGTGCTGCGGTTATGGCAAGCGCCGCGTTTGTCGCTTGGTGTTTGCCGATAACCGAAAGATGGTAGCGCTCGCCTCCAAACGGGAATGACGTTCCCGTTGTATTCATGGTGATAGCCTTGCTGGGTATGTTCACATGCCGGTACGTTGCATTTTTTTTTGTTACTTCTTTTTTGACTATCTCTTCTAACCAAGATTCTTTGATAGACGAAAAAACGGTACATTTTTTTGAGATAATACCGGCTTTTTCACGGGCGATATCTTTTTTTGTTGGCCCAATGATATCGGCATGATCAGTCCCGATGTTCGTTATAATGGCGATATCTTTATGGGGAATAATGTTTGTGCCGTCGAAGCGTCCGCCGCAACCGACTTCCACAACTGCATATGAGACTTTTTTTTGCGCAAAATACAAAAGCGCGATCGCGGTTGTGAGTTCAAAATAGGAAATTATATCATACGGTGATGTCCGTATGTAGGTGTCGAGCGCCATTTTTATGCGAGCCACAATGTTTACAAAATCACTTTCACTCATCATTGTCTTGCCAACACGCCATCGTTCTCGCAATATGGTTGGATGAGGGGACGTCGTGGATCCGACGCGCTTTCCAGCGGCAAAAAAAATGCTGTGAATAAAATTCACCACAGATCCTTTTCCGCTCGTGCCGGTCACATGGATGTAATGCGGGATGCGTTTTTCCGGGTTTTCAAGAATATCCAAAAAAAATTGCAGGCGCTGAAGATAGATTGCGCTCTTTTTTGGAGAAGCCATATATTCTTTTCTCGGAAGATTAAAAAGAGAAAAGAGAAATTGTTCGGCTTCATTCGCAGTCATAGGAGATCAGGCGCGGAACCGTTCATGTATTTGGACAAAAGGAATTTTGAATTTCGTCTTTTCCGAAATGAGGCTGAAGAGGTAGTTGAACGCAATATATGTGAGTGTAATCCCTCCGGCCATAACAAGCCGTTCTTTCCACACAATCGGCACAAGTCCAACCCAGACGACTGCTTTCATGTTAAACGCATATATCCACAACAGTCCGCCCACGCTGTGCTGGGTAAACGTGGCGCCGATCGCCCGCGCAAAGACGTATTTGTCGCGCAAAAAATGCATGAAAAGCGGAATAGTCCAGTACAGCGCAAAGTACCAGGCCGTGCGGCCTTCGGGGTGCAACCAAAATCCTATCATGGCGATAATCGGAACTGCGAGGATCCATTTGCTTGATTTGGCAAAGTATAAGACCCCAAATAAAACCGGCAAGAAACGTAGCAATGTTCCAAGATCAAGCGCGAACCCGTGTATCGCCCAATTTACTGCTTGAATGCCAAGCACAGTGAGAAGACCTGCCCCGGACCCTATGAATGCGCCGGCAATGGGTCCATAAAAATCAAAGAGACTAAAACGCAGATTCTGCACGCCGAGCAATTGGCTGAATGGTATTTGCATGGTAAAGAGTCCAATCGCGATAAAACCGGTGTAGAATATTTTTTTTTGTTTTTCCTTCATAGAGATAGAGAAAAAGTAAAAATTATCTTTTAAAGAATACCATGGGGTTTTGACGCCGTCAATTTTCTTTTTTTCAATACAATGTGTACATCATCCCTCCCACGTCGCGAATTTTTTGTTGCATTTCCATGAGGGCAAGAAGGCTCATAACGGTCTTGCTTTCCGCTCCGGATTGTCGGATAAGCTCGTCAATGTGAATAGGCGCGTCGGAAATATATTGAAGTAATATGCCTTCAAGCGGGGATTCTGGCGCGGGTTTCTCTTTGGCCTGTGGTTCTCTCGCCATTATGTCAAATGAAAATGCCTCAAGGATGTTTTGCGGGGCAATAACGGCGTGCGCTCCCATTTGGATAAGCGTGTTGGTTCCCGCACTGGTGGGGGAGGTAATATTTTGAGGGATGGCAAATACTTCACGGTTTTGTTCAAGCGCTGACTGGGCGGTGACGAGTGCGCCGGAATTTTTTCCGGCTTCAATGACAACGACGCCGAGCGAGAGTCCTGAAATAATGCGATTTCGTTTGGGAAATGAGTAGCGAGTAGGCTCGGTTCCCGGCGGGTATTCTGAAAGGACGACACCGCCAGAATCAATAATGCGGTCGGCGAGGGCGCAGTGTTGTGATGGGTAGATGTGCTCTGGGTCAATACCGGACCCGAGGACGGCAGTCGTTTTTCCATGTTCATGGAGCGCCGCTTCATGCGCTATCCCGTCAATGCCGCGCGCAAGACCACTGACAATGGTACAGTGGTGTTGAACCAAAACAGACACAAAATCTTCTGCGATTTTTTTTCCGTATGGTGAATGCTGTCTGCTCCCGACCACTGCAATCGGACGAGAGAATGTGTCCAACATGCCGCGCACAAACAGACAAAGCGGCGGGTCATAAATTTGCCGCAAGAGAGCGGGGTAGGAGGGATCATCAATGGTAACACAGTCTATTTGGCTTTCTTTAAGCGCTGACTCTATGGTTTCTTCTTGGAGTTCATTCTTCCAAGCAATAAATTCTTCTTTTATTTGTTCTTCAAACGGAAGTCGGGCGCGCATCTCCTTTGTCGAGCTGTCCCACAAATGGTCGAGCGTGGAAAAGGCAACCATAATGCGGCGGTATCGCGAGACCGTCATTTTGGGAAAATACGAGAGCAATACCTCCTTTTTCATACCTCCTTCAACAATTATGATCGTGCCTGAAGAAATGTTTCAATATGGGTAATACTTTTTTGAATCGCGTTTTTGACTATGGTTCGTTCTGAAAAAGCAAATTTGCGCAATACAAATGCCGCCGTGTCTGTCATTTTTTTGTTGTCCGCCGGATGAACGCCCACTCTCACCCGCGTAAAATTTTTGGTTCCGAGCAAATCCATGATGGAGCGCACGCCATTGTGCCCCGCGTCTCCCCGATCTTTTTGCATTTTGACTTCCCCGAGAAGCAAATCTTTGTCGTCGTGGACCACGAGGATGTCGTCGAGAGAGAGGTGATAAAAATGAGCGATCAATTGAACGCTTTGGCCGGAGGCGTTCATAAACGTCATTGGTTTGGCGCAGAGTATTTTCTCCCCCTCTTTTGTTCCTTCGGAAACGAGCGCATTGTATTTTTTGCTCAACGACCAATCCGGGAAGGATGACCAGGATGCGGATGTTATAAGCGTATCGAGAACCATAAATCCAACGTTGTGTCTGGTTTTTTCGTACGCTTTTCCGGGATTTCCAAGGCCGATAATGGCTTTCATAGCGGTTATTTTTTTTGTTTTCGCAAGGTTATTATAACGGGAACGCCGGTAAAGTCAAAATGCTCGCGAAGATTTCGTTCCAAAAAATGCGTATAGGACTCGTGGAGAGATGTTTTGTGTTTTATTACAAGCTCAATCACTGGCGGTGCGACGCCGATCTGCCGGATGCCAAGGATTTTTGGAAACCGTGTTCCTTTTCCTCGTGAGGGAAGGTGCGACGCAATAGTTTGCTTGAGGACGTATTCGAGGCCTTTGACCGGCGGCTTCGTGTGCCGCGCCTGCCACACATGAGCGAGTTCCGGAAATATTGCGTGTACGCGATACCCGGTTTTGCCGCTCACAAAGAGAATCGGCGCAAAATCCAGATGGGGGAACTGCGCGTATATCATTTTTTTTACTGCGTTTCTTTTGCTGTCGCTGGTGTCGGTTGCCAGATCCCATTTGTTTACAAGAATTATGACGCTTTTTCCTCGCCGCTCAATAAGGCCGCCCAGTTGTTTATCTTGGCTTGAGATGGTTTCCGATCCATCCAATACAAAAAGAATGATGTCCGATGTTTCAATGCGTTGAATGCTTTTCATGATGCCTTTTTGTTCCAACTCTCCCGACACTTTTGTTTTTCGCCGAATGCCCGCGGTGTCAATAAAATTAATGAGCAGTGTTTTCTCTTTTTGGTTCGGTGACGTATTCGTCGCCGTTTTTTCTTCCTGTTCTTGCCAGTCGGTATAGTGATATGTCACCAAGGTATCATATGGTTCCCGCGTGGTGTGCGGCATGTCGCTCACGATAACTTTTTCTTGTCCAATAAGTTTGTTAAAGAGGGATGATTTTCCAACATTTGGTTTTCCAATAATCGTTATCTGCACAATGTCTGCGTTTGGTTCTTTTCTGTCTTGCGCTGGTTTTGACAGTGTTTCAAGAAGCGTGTGTATGGCATCGAGGAAATCGCCAAGATTTTTTCCGCTTGTCGCGGACAATAGAAACGGTTCGCCGAGTCCGAGCTTGAGCCAGGCGCCAATATCCATCTCGCGATCTATTTTTTTGCTGTCTGCTTTATTTGCAACCAAGAGGACCGGTTTTATGATGATTTTTCTGAGTCGGCGGGCAAGTTCTCGTTCTTGCGGCAAAATGCCTGCTTTCGCGTCGGTGATAAACACGACAATATCGGCGATATTCATCGCGTGCTCCGTTTGTTTGATAATGTCTGCTTCAAGCGGTACCTCATCCGTAAACGTGAGTCCGCCGGTATCAATGATGCGGAGTTCTTTTCCGCGCCAAAGAATAATGCCTTCATTGCTGGTTCGCGTTGTTCCGGCGACAGAAGACACAATAGCTTTGTTTTCTTCAATAAGCGTGTTGAACAATGTTGATTTTCCAACATTCACCCGGCCGACGAGCGCAATGGTTGGCAACGAGTCTTTGTGTATTTTGGGTTTTTGTTCCATATGAGAGTCATTCTTGATAATCATCTCCGAGAATAACCAAAATATCCGCGGTCGTGGTGGCCGATTCTGATTCAGGGAGGTGTTCGATAATGGGGATTTTCAGCGTTTCTTGAAGCGCTTTCAAGGCCTCTGGCGGAGGTCCTTTTTTGACGTAAATAATCGCGCTTTTTCCTTGGGGGCGGACCGCGGTGTTGCCGATCGCCGCGACGAAAAATCCTTTATCCTGAATATATTTTGCCGCTCGTGCGGCCAATCCGGCCTGCCATGTCCCATTTTGAATTTCAATATTGGTGTCTTGGTACGTGGGCGGATCTTGGACAGGGGTGCTATTTTCGGTGGTCAGGGTTTCTTGGTCAAAAATATGTTCCATGAGGGAGTTGATTTCATCAAAATTTCCTGTTTTGGGCTGAAGAATAAACGCGCCGTCCGGGCTGGTTCCGTTGACAAGGTAGCCGTCGGTGCCATTGTCGAGGACCGTCGTGATAATGTGGCTCGTATCGAGTTCTTTTGCCAATTTCATCATCGCAATGATGTCGGAAAATTCCATGTTGGTTGTGAGATGCTTGTCGAGACTCTTCAAAATATTGTGCACATGCACCGGGTTCGTCAGCGTATTGAAGGTGAGTGCTTTTTCTTTGAGCGCCAACAATACTTTTTGTTGTCGCTTGGCTCGCGCAAAATCCGATCCCTCGCCGTTGTTTCCATGCCGCGAGCGCGCAAAAATGAGCGCGCGTTTTCCATTCATGGTTTCTACTCCTTTTGCGAACGTGACGGTTTGATATTCTTCATTTTCCGCCGGATACATCGGATCCGTAAATCCATTTTCCACATCAATTTTTATGCCGTCAAGTTCGTCAATGATTTCTTCAAATGCCGCAAAGTCGATGCGTACATAATAATGGATATCCGTGTTGAATGCTTCTTGGATCACTTGCGCCGCATACGCCCCGCCAAGATTTTTTTTCTGTGCTTCGCCGATGGCATTGGCGGCGTTGATTTTTTTCCATCCGTGCCCTGGAATTTCGATGCCGAGATCGCGAGGAATGGAAATCATCGCAACTTGTTTCGTCGAGGGTTTTACGCTCACGACCATAATGGTATCGGTCAAAAATGGTCCATCATGCCCGGGGCCGCCCATGCCGGTGAGAAGCATGTTGATGCGGTCCGAGCGTTGGCCCTCCAGCGGTTCTTGTTCTCCAAATACCAGACCGGTTATTTTTTTAAATAACCCTTTTGGCTTGATGGGCTCTAAGGTTACGGGGTCATACGCCTTTGGATCTTCCGGCAATTGCGCTTTTATAACAGCTCTTGCAATAAAAAGACACCCGATGAACGCGAGGATCAATAAAAAAATAACCCGTTTTCTCCTTGGTTGCAATGGAAGGCCGGGTTCTCCTTGGTGCAAAAAATTAATAGGAGCTTGTTCCATAGTGCGAGCACGTCTAGTATACTGGAGTTGGCGTTATTTTTCAATATGATATTCTTGCCTTTTTCCTCGGTATTATGGTATTCTATTAACAATTGACAATTGACAAAATTAACTTGACCATTTATTTGGGTTAAATGTCAATTCCGATGTATATGCCTGAAAAGGCATACGTAGCTCAGTTGGTTAGAGCGCATGATTCACATTCATGAGGTCCCTGGTTCGAATCCAGGCGTGTGCACTATTGACATTTCTCTCGATTCTATGCCCAAAGTCATTGATCAACATACCATTATTGGGGATGTCCTTCATACATGGACCGCTCCAGAATATGAAACGCATAACCGAAGCCGAGCGTGGTACGCGCTTATGAGTATCGTTGCCCTTCTCCTCCTTGGGTATGCGGTTTTCAGCGGCAATTTTTTGTTTGCGCTTGTCATTATTTTGGCCGCGATTATTTTATTTCTTCAAGGAAAACAGGAACCCCTCAAAGTAACTATTGGCATCACGGAATTTGGCATCGTCATTAGTAATCGCTTTTATACCTATTCCGAACTTGAGACATTTTATATTGTATATAACCCTCCTTTCGTCAAAACGCTTTTTTTCGAAACCAAAAGTCCGGCTCGTCCAAAATTACGTATTCCTCTTTTGGAACAAAATCCTGTTGAAATTCGTGACACGCTTGTCCCGTATCTCAAAGAAGACATTGAAAAAGAAGAAGAGCCGTTTGCCGATATGATTGCGCGGCAATGGATGTTGCATTAGTTTTTTTCCGGCAGAGCCGTCACACTGGGTTGACGGTTTTTGTTTTTTTGGCTATACTTTGGTCGGCTTTGGAGTTTTTGAAGGCTCTCGTCGTTCAATGGATAGGACACAAGATTGCGGATCTTGCAATGTAGGTTCGATTCCTGCCGGGAGCACCAGAAAGGAAAAGTCAAATTTTGACTGTCTCAAAAAGTCGGATTGTAATTTTCCGTCTTTTTTTGATCGTTTTTATTGTTTTTTCAATATGGTATGATGTCTTCATATGCATCTTGACACTTCGGTTGCCGCTCTCAATCGTGTTGGAAAAACCTTAGGGAAAAAACTAAGTCATCTTGGTATTCGCACGGTCCGGGATTTGTTGTGGTATTTTCCGTTTCGCTATGAAGATTTTAGTCAAACGGTTGCTATCCGTGAGCTCTCGCAGAAGGAGGGTGAGCTGGTAACCGTACGTGGAAAAATAGAATTAATTGCCAACAAACGGAGCCCGAGGAAACGAACCATTATTACCGAAGCGTTGGTATCGGATGACTCGGGTCAACTTCGCGTGGTGTGGTTTGGCCAGCCGTTTTTAACACAAAGTCTTCGTGCGGGTAATTCGGTTTATTTTTCGGGCAAAGTGGGGAGCGACATGATTGGTATGGTTATGAAAAGTCCGGCGTACGAAAAAGTACACCAGTCAACGCCGACTGACCGCACAGACACGACGCACACGGCGCGCATTGTGCCTATGTATTCTTTGACCGCGGGGATGACGCAAAAACAGCTCCGTTTTCTCGTGAGCCAGGTGATCGCTCTTTCGGAAAACATTCCGGAATGGCTTCCGGAAACCATTGTGGAAGAGGCCGACCTTGTCCCCATTCAAAACGCCATACGCGCCATTCATTTTCCAGAAGACAGCACGGATTTGCTTCATGCGGAAAAACGACTGAAGTTTGATGAAATTTTTGTCCTGCAACTTCGAGCGGAGATGATACGCCAGACCATCAAGCGCGAGGTTGCGCCATCTTTGATTTTTCACCAAAAAGAAATAAAAAATTTTGTGGATGGACTGCCATTTCAGCTTACCAAAGCGCAAAAAATTGCGGCATGGGAAATACTTCAAGATGTGGAAAAAACAACACCCATGAATCGTCTTCTTGAGGGGGATGTGGGTTCGGGAAAAACGATTGTTGCCGCGCTGTCCTTGTACAACACGATACTGAATGGCCAACAGGCCATACTTATGGCGCCGACCGAGATATTGGCAAAACAACATTTTGAATCGTTGCGTGGGCTGTTTTGTGCTCTTGATATTTCTCTGGGGCTGTTGACAGGGGGCAGTGTTGAAGAAAAAGAAGGTCAAAGCCAACATATTATCAGCGGTCAAGATGAAAGTTTAAAAACAAAAAAACAGCCTACATCATTGGCATCGCGAAAAAGAAATGTCATTGAGCATATTCGTTCTGGCGGTGCTCATATTATTGTTGGGACGCATGCATTGCTGAACGGGGATGTCCAATTCAAAAATCTCGGTCTTGTTATTATCGACGAACAGCATCGTTTTGGCGTGGAACAGCGAAAAATAATTCGGGATAAATCCGGACATACCACAACAACGCCGCATTTTTTGAGTATGACGGCAACGCCAATTCCGCGGACCTTCGCATTGACGCTCTATGGCGATCTGGACCTATCCATTATCAACGAAATGCCCGCGGGAAGAAAACCGATCAAAACCAGACTGGTTGATCCTCACAATCGGGGTAAGGCGTACGCGTTTATTCGAGAACAGGTGAAGAATGGGAGACAGGTGTTTGTTATTTGTCCGTTGATAGAAGAAAAAGAATCACATTCTAAGACACAAGATATAAACTATCAGTTAGAAAAAAAATCTGTTTTATCGGAATACAAAAAATTATCAGAAACTATTTTTCCAGATCTCAAGGTCGCGTATCTTCACGGCAAAATGAAGACCAAAGAAAAAGATGACGTTATGGCGTTATTTCAAAAAGGGGAGACTAATGTTCTTGTGTCAACATCAGTCGTCGAAGTCGGCGTGGATATTCCCAACGCATCAGTCATGATGATTGAAGGGGCAGAGCGTTTTGGCTTGGCACAACTGCATCAATTTCGTGGCCGCGTGGGCAGGAGTAACCACCAATCCTATTGTTTTTTGTTTACGGATAACGATACGGAAACCGTTCGGGAGCGGCTTGCTTTTTTTGAAAAAACAACGGATGGGTTTTTACTTGCCGAATATGATTTGCAAACGCGCGGTCCCGGAGACGTGTATGGCACGGCGCAAAGCGGCATGATGCAGTTTCGTCTGGCAACCATGAAAGATGGGTCCATTATTCAGCTCGCGCGAAAGCTCGCGAGAGACATTGATTTTGCGCAATTCCCACAATTAAAAGAAAGAGTAAAAGAATGGGAAGAAAAAGTACATTTAGAATAATTCCTATTTTTTAGGTCTGGGTTATAAGTTCTTGGATATTTTTTACTCCTATAATGGTAATCGTGTGTTCAGCGGTTTTCTTTTTGGCTTGCGCGGTAATAATTTTCTTCATCTGTAGCGCCTCACATTCTTTGATGCGTTTGTCTCGATGTGACACGGCTCGCACTTCACCACCCAAACCAACCTCCCCAAACACCACCACGTCTTTGCCAAGCGGTTTGTCTTTGTAACTGCTCACAATCGCCAAACAGACCGCGAGGTCGGACGCCGGTTCTTCGGCTTTGATGCCGCCAACGACGTTGATATGAATATCATATTGGGCCAAATTGATGTTGGCGCGCTTTTGAAGAACAGCAACCAATACATGGAGCCGGTTGAGATCAAAACCACTGGCTTTGCGGACCGGGTAGCCAAACGCGGTTTTGTTGACCAACGCTTGGATTTCAACGAGGAGCGGCCGTTTGCCTTCCATAAGGCAGGTCACAATGTTGCCCGGCACATCGTCGCCGCGATCTTTCAAAAAACACGCGGACGCGTTTTTCACTTCCGCAAGGCCGGTTTCGATCATTTCAAAAATACCCACTTCATCGGTCGGCCCGAATCTGTTCTTGGTTGCTCGGAGAATGCGGTATTGCTGGTCTTTTTCTCCTTCAAACGAGAGGACCGTATCAACCAAATGTTCCAAGGTTTTTGGTCCGGCGACCGAACCGTCTTTGGTGACATGTCCAATAATAATGACTGCGACCCCTGATGATTTTGCAACGTCAAGGAGTTTTGTGGCGCAGACGCGTACTTGGTTTACACCCCCAATTTCGCCGCTTACCTCATCAGAAAAAATGGTTTGGATGGAATCAATAATCGCTATGGCGGGTTTTTGTTCCCGAATGGTCGCGGCAATACGCTCCACATTGGTTTCATTGGCAAGCGAAAGACCTTGCGCGTGAATATTGAGCCGGTCAGCCCGCATTTTTATCTGGCCCAGTGACTCTTCGCCCGAAATATAGAGTGCGGGCGAGACAAGGGCGGCCAATTGGAGAGCGAGCGTTGATTTTCCAATGCCCGGCTCACCTCCCATTAACAGAAGGCTTCCCGGCACAATGCCGCCGCCAAGCACGGTGTCGAGTTCATGTATGCCGGTTTTTTTCCTTACCGTATGTTGTGACGCAATATCTTTGAGCGTTTGTGTTTTTGTGGGTGGGTATTCGGATGTTTTATCTTGTCTTTTGGACATTGGAGCTTGAAAATTTTCAATTGTTCCCCATTTTCCGCATTCCAAACACCTGCCCGCCCATTTGGTGTATTGGGCGTCGCAGTTGGTACAGAGAAAAAGTTGTTCAGTCGTTTGTTTCAGATAGTTGAAAGATAGGTTTTGTTTTGAGTGTGTTGGCGGCGTATAGTTCATCCCTTATATTCAGAAAATAAATTGTATTTGTTTTTTCATTAAAAAGAAAGGAGGTGATGGACACGGTGCTTTCTGATTCGGGAAAAATATTTTGAAGTACATATTCTTCTTTCTTAAAATCAACAGTCCCAAAGATAAAATATTGGTTTTCTTTTTTCAGGCAGAGGAGCGCTGAATTCGTCTGCCATGCACAGGTGGTATTGGTCGCTGTAAGGTCCATATTTATTTCGGCTTCGGTTTCCCGGTTCAAAATTCCATAGATAAAGTCCGAGCGATCAATATCTTCCGTTGGTTTGGTATATAAAAGATAACTCCCATCTGGGGATACGTCAACAATGCCAATATTTTTTCGGTCAAAATTTTTTCTTTTTTCAATGGTATTTTTTTCAATGGGATACCAAAATGGCACCCCGCCATCAGTCACTTCCGGAGCATACCAGAGTCTGTCTTTTTCAATCCAGTATAACAATACTTGCCCGGTTGTTTCTGGATGATCAGACATATCAATCATATATTCAGAAAGGACGTTTTGGTCTGCAATGTCAAGAATGGAAATAACGCTTGTATATTGGCTCTCCGATGAGAATGTTTGATACGCGAGGAATTGCCCATCCGGCGACCAGGTGACGCCTATGGCGCCTTTTGGGAGTGGTATTGTTTTTTCATCATCAAATAAAAGAACAAATTTTCCATTCGTTGTTTCAATGGAGGCGCCGTTTTCTGTCGGCGACCAAACAATATTGGTAATGCCAACTATTTTTTCTGTAAAGAGCATCTGTTTAGGCAGGATATTGTTTGATATATCCAAAAAAGAAAGCAGGTATTTTTCATTGTTCCAAAAAAGAAGATGCTGTTGTTTCGTGAACGAAAAAAAGAGTCCTTGCGGCAGGGATATTTTTTCCGGCTGGCTGACAAGGATTTCTCGATTTTTGGACCAAAGCGCGAATCCAATTAAAAAAAAACTCAAAAGAAGAATTGAACCAAAAAGGAAGAAAATTTTTTTTTTAATACGGAGTGTGTTCATTAGGGGGGTATTGCCAATTGGTTATTATTGACTGATGGGCGGGTGAACAACGTTTACCCAGCTTGATTTTCCTTTTCGGTCAGACATTTTTCCCTTTGACCATCCTTGATTACTTTTACAAGAGCCGCCGCCTCCGGTACCTCCAAGCGCTGGCGCGCCAAAATGCCCTGACGCCGGGGACTCTTCTGGAATTTTGGAACAAAACGCGCAGGCTTGGGGGTCTTTCATTGCCTCCACAAAGGAAGAAGGGCAATTATTTTTTGTTTCTTTGTTCAGCCGGTCGAAGTCTCGTGTCCCGCTTCCAGATTCAAAGTCCATACCATTGCCAATGGATACGCCCACATGTCCATCTTTCCATAACAACCCCACGGGAAGATTGCCAAGGTTGCTGGGATCAATCGGTGTTTCCACCCATCCTTTTTCTTTTAATTTTTCCGGTAGTTTATTGGCGAGACCGCTATAGACATCGGTACAGCCGATGTAGTTCAAAAAATTCGATGCGGAATAGGCACAATGACATGGGCCGACGCAAATTTGTTTATTATGGAGGGCGGTGGCCGCGGCTTGTGCCGCTTCTTTTGAGCAGGGAGGAAGCGTGTTTGGCCCAATGAGCTGTTCTATAATTTTTCCATGAGCAGAGAGCGCATAATTTTCAAATTCAAATGACACGCTTTCAAATTCATCGAGATCTTTTCTATTTACATATAACACTTTCAAATTTTTAAATTCCACCAAATTTGGGTTGATGGTATAAAGCAGTGTATATGACCCTATGGTAATTACCAATCCGGTCATTGCTCCGGCAATCCGTTTTTTCGCGCTGTCTTTTGATCCTCCTTCTCCTGCAGGGATCATCCATTGAATGCCGGCAAAAATGAGAATGACGACGGAGAGGACGGAAACGGCCACGACCGCATAGCGATAGACCGCCGCGAGATATTCGCCAAGGTATGGAATAAGAATATATTGATTGCCTCGTTCGTCCTGTACGGTTGACAAATCGTCCGGATCGGTAAAGTCGAGTCCCGGAATATGGATTTTGAGATCCGGTTTTTTGAGCAGGTCCTCCAATTCATTCTGTGTGTCATTCTCCGCCATCACCACAGCGGGAATAGCAAATGCGTTCACGGTAAAAACGCTCAAAACGAGAAAAAGAAAAAAATAAAATTTTGATAGCATACGTTGTTATAGCGAGGACAATCCCAAGAGCGCCGCCCACGCTTCTTTGGTTTGCGGCGTTTCAATTTGTTTGTTATCAATAAAAAAAGTCGGGACGGATTGGATATTGAGCGACTGGGCCATGAGTTCGATGGTTTCAATGTATTGTTTTGGCTCCGGCGAATTTATGCAGGCCTCGAAGACGGTTTGTTCCGCTCCCGCCGCGGCAATGCTTTGGCCCAATACCGCAAGAGAAAGATTGTCTCCATTTGCAAACGCAAAGTTTTTAAACGCGTCAAATCGTCCTTCTTGATTCATGCAAAACGCGTATTCGTGCGCGAGGTGGCTGTCGTATGGAAACTTCATGACCGGAAGGCCTTTCCAAATAATTTTTATTTTTTCGGGAAAAGACTGTTGCAGTTCGTCGAGCATTGCCATTTGGATTTGGCATCCTTTGCACCCAAAGTCTTCAAATCCGATAACGGTGAGGGGCGCTTTTTTTTCTCCGATAATCGGATCCTCAGGATATATGGGCACCAGCGCGAGCGGTTCGGACGACGGCGCGGGAGCGCTCGGCGTTGCGGCGTTGTGATATTCGACGTACCGAATAAATACGGCAAAGCCCGCAAATACAATGGCCGGGACAAAAAGAAAAAGCAATTGTCTTGTGCGTATCATAGAGCAATCGTAAAGATGCCTTTTTGATTTTTGTCCGTAAAGTACAGCGCGTCGGTGTCGCCATTCACGAGAATCGTGTCAATGACGTGCCCTTCTTCGAGCAGTAATTTTGATTTTATGCCCGTTTGAGTGTCTATCTTATAGAGGTCATCTTCAATGGCGTCCGCAAGGCTTTGTTCAAAGCCGGATCCGGTAGGAAGGGTTTTTGGAACGGCGCAATACACAAAACGGTCATCAGCAAAGGTACATTTTTCCGCCCAGGTGTTGAGTCCGAGAGGTTTTCTGCCGGTGCCGATAAGATCTCCTGCGGCGTTGCTTATCCACAGCTCCGGTTTATAATCGCTTGCCGTGCTGTACGAACTAAAAAGGAGTTTTTCTCCGGTTTTCGACCATGCGCTATCCAAAAATTGGCCTTCTGCAATAATGGCTTTGAACACTTCTCCGTGAAGGCCGATCATAAGAACTTGTTCGCGGTTGCCCCCCATGGGTTTGCCGGTGAGGGAGGTCGCCACGATTTGTTGGTTGGGAGACCAATTGACATCAACCTTGTCTGCGTTTTGCCCCATGGGTTCCACAAGGGTGATGTTATTTCCCTGCGGGTCTGCGGTGATAAGCCATCGAGTTTCCGGAGAGAGGCCAATGCTCTTTGCCGCAATTTTTGTCGCTGTCGGAGAAAATGAAAAGTTCTCCCAATGTTTGGGAAGTGTCACTTGTTTTTTGGTTTCAAAATCAAAATAAATGTTTGCTCCGTCAGGATATTCAATGATGGCTTCTTCTGTTTTTGGCGACCAAGAGACATTTTCTACCCCAAAAAAAACATCATCGCTCAAAAGCGCCAATGTGCCGTCTGGAAGGAGGCGGTAAAATTTTCCGTCTTGCGCATTGTAAAATTTTGCGCCGCCAAACGAGTCTGCCGCGGGAGAAACCACGATGTCGTTGGCCAGCTTTTGGACAAGGGGTGTTTGCGCGGGAGGCGGAGGCAACGCGGGGGTTTGAGGAGGAACAAATCCTGCGGTTGGCAACTGGATTGTGCCGGTTACAATTTGTCCGGGCTGGCCCCCTTCTCCAATTATGGGAAATTGGCCGCCCGGGAGTTGTTCTTGCGTTTGCGGTGTCGGAGGTTTTGGCGTTTTTTTTGCAAAAAAAACACGATACATGAGGTAGCCGAGGAGGATCGTGACGATGATAAAAAGAATGGCAAAGATAATTCGTTTTTTATCCATAGGATGTTATTAAATGTTTTTTCCGTTATTTTTTACCACCGCTTTGGACGATTTCTGCTCCTTTTACTATTTTTCTATAGCCAAAAATCGCGCCAATCGCGGCAAGAAGCATAAACGGAAGCGGTGTAAACATCGGTAAAATCGTCGCAAGACAGATAAGAAAAAGCGCAAAAAGGGCTATTTGTATTTTTTTCATCAGCGCATCCATTTTTTTTGTTGTCGGTTGTGGTTTTTTTCCGCTAGTTTTTTTCGATCCAGACTGTGGCGCGGGGGACGGCTGTTGGGGTTC
The DNA here is from genome assembly GCA_001784285.1 of Candidatus Magasanikbacteria bacterium RIFCSPHIGHO2_02_FULL_48_18. Lineage (GTDB taxonomy): Bacteria > Patescibacteriota > Patescibacteriia > Magasanikbacterales > UBA922 > UBA10181. The sequence goes on along the minus strand of MFQC01000001.1, from coordinate 35,305 downwards.
GGCCTGGTTTTGGGATTGGTCGTTTTGTTCCTGCTGTTGGGAGCGCCGTAATTGGTTGGCCCAGTTTTTTTCTTGAGTGTCTCTTTCAAGCGCTTCATTTTCTAGATTGGCATCGGCCATTCCCGACGGCGCGTTTTCCTCCCATGCGCTAGGTCGGCCGTAGATCGCCGACTGTTGGTTGTTTCTTTTTGGGGGTCGCCGTGCCATACAAAAGACGAAAGTAAAGAGATGCCCAAAGAGGGACACACAATGTTTATTTCAAATGATACAGGCCTTCCGCGTATTTGAGCGTGTAGTGTTGCTTCCTTTTTTGTTTTTGAAAAAGCGACCATGCGGCCTCATGAATCGCTTGTTCCACCGCTTGTCCAATATGCCGGGCTCCGACTTCTGTGGTATGCCCTTGGCGGACAATGGCCGCAATCGCCGATTCATCAATCGTCACGGCAATTTGCTTTGTTTCGGTCAGGTGGCCGCTTATTTTTTGAATTTGTTTTTCAATAATACGCGTCAGGTGCTCATTTTGGAGAGGCGAAAACAGGCAGACGTTGTCAATGCGCCCTATCCATTCGGCGCCGAATTCTTCTGTCAGTTTTTGAAGCAGAGCCTTCTTTCGGTCGTCCGGGATGCCATTCACGGCCGGGCTGTCTTTGGCTCCAAATCCGATGCCGGGGGAGGCATAGAGTTCCGCGCCGATGTTGCTCGTCAAAATAACAATCGCATGCCGGAAGGATGTTTTTTTTCCATTGCTATCGGTCAATTCTCCTTCATCCAAAATTTGAAGAAGCAGTTTGCGCACGTCCCTGTGGGCTTTGTCTATTTCATCAAACAAGACCACGGAGTGCGGGCGTTTTTTGAGCTGTTCCAAAAACAAATTTCTTTCTTTATAGCCGACATATCCTGCCGGCGACCCGAGCAACTTTGATGTTCCATGCCCTTCGGAAAATTCGCTCATATCGAGACGAATGAGCGCCCGGTCGTCAAAGGTCAATTCTTTGGCAAGACGTTTTGCCAGCTCGGTTTTTCCCACCCCGCTTGGACCGACAAAAAACAGCGACGCGGCCGGCCGTTTGGAAGCAGGGAGTTTGAGATATGTTTTTTGGAGCGTTTGGATAATTTGGTCAATCGCGGCGTCCTGTCCCACAATATGCTCGCGGAGATTTTTTTTGGTTCGTTCCAGATGCTCTCTCTCTTCAGACAAGAGCATTGCCGCGTCCACATGGAATCGTTTTGCCACGACCTCGGCAACATCTTCTTTGCCAACAGGGAGTTTTCGTTGTTTTTGTTTTGCTTGTTTTTTTATGAGCGAGGCTATTTCTTTTCGTGTCTCGGCAATGGTTTCCTTGAGCTGAATTGCGGCGTCAAATTCTTCTTTTTGAATAGCCTCTTCTTTTTGGTCCTCCCATTGTTCGACCATGCGTTCCAGATTGCGGATGTGCTGTTCTTGTTTATTGGCGCGTTTTTTCGTCCTGACCGCCGCCGCCGCCTCGTCAATGATGTCTATAGCTTTGTCCGGAAAAAAATTGTCGTGGATCATTTTGTCGCTCAAGCGAACCGCTGTTTCAATGGCTTCGCGAGGTATGGAAACGCCGTGGTAGGCCTCGTATGATGCTTTTATCCCATCGAGCATCTGTATCGTTTGTTCGGCGGTCGGTTCGTCAATATCAATTGGCTGAAGCCGTCGTTCAAGCGCGGGGTCGGAACTGATGTATTTTTTATATTCGTCAATCGTCGTCGCTCCAATGCATCGCAGTTGTCCTCGCGCCAGAGCGGGTTTCAGAATATTTGCCGCATCCATCGTGCCTTGGTTTGATCCTGCCCCGATAATGTTGTGGATTTCGTCAATAAAGAGGATAGAGTCCGGCCGCTCCGCCAATTCATCAATGAGTTGTTTGATTCGCCCTTCAAATTCTCCTCGATAGACGGTTCCGGCAATAAGGAGGGTGAGATCAAGAGAAAGGATTTTTTTTCGTTTCAAAATGTCGGGCACGTCGCCCTCGGAGATGCGTTTTGCCAGGCCTTCCACAATTGCGGTTTTTCCCACGCCCGGCTCTCCCACGAGCACCGGATTATTTTTTTTTCGGCGGCACAAAATATGAATAAGCCGGTCTATTTCTTCTTCTCGGCCGACGACGGTGTCAATCAGCGTTTGATTTTTCTTTTGCGTGAGATCAACCGTAAACACATCAAGAGCGGTGGGCGACCGCCGGGATGCTTTTTTGTTCATTTTTTTTCGTCCAATGTGGAGCGGCGCGTCGGATGATTGTTGCGGCGGCTCTTGGGGCAATGGGTGGTCATCATGAACGTCCTGATCAAGCGTGTGTTGCATATGGGTAATGCTTTCGACGACATCATCCACATGGGGGAAATTGGACGTATTGTCAAGAATGGTTGCCAGGTGGTCTTCCAATGCCTCATGGTTGATTTTTTGCGACGTAAAAAACAGTTTCAACGCGTGTATGTCGCTTTCAATCAATGCCGCAAGCAAATGTTCGGTCCCCACGTAGGAGTGGCGATGCTCATATGAAATATACATTGCTTTTTCAAGGATTTTTTTTGACGTCGGATCGAGTTCGGGGAGTTCGAGCATTTTGGTGTTTGCTTTCCCTGGGGTTTCTGATTTTTTGGGGTATGATTTTTTTCCTTTGAGCCAGTGGAAGATATGTTCTGAAGTCAACCCCGCTTTTTGGAGTATTTCACGGCCGATAGATCCTTCCTCTTCCGCAAGCGCAAAAAGAATATGGAGCGGCGACACTTCTTCATCGCCAAGATGCGCGGCAAATGAAATGGCTTTCGCGATGGTGTTTTTGAGGTGGGTCGAGAGTTTGTTGAGAATGTCGTCAGAATTCATAGAGAGTTGCATTGTCCTTTCTGTGCAGGTAGTATAGAGGTATTCTCGACTATTTTCAAGGATGCCCGGCGTGAGCACGCAAATACAACAAAAACGATCTATGTCACAAGAAACCATTTTTCGAAATTATGATATTCGCGGCGTATACGGACACAATCTCACCGAAGACATTGTCTACCGCGTGGCGCACGCGTATGCCGCGTATGCCCATCCGCAAAGCGTGGTGGTTGGCTACGACGCACGCGTGTCGTCTCCATCGTTAACGGATGCGCTCGTCCGCGGTCTTTTGGAGCGTGGCATCTCGATTATTGATATTGGCATGGTCTCAACCGATGCCATGTATTTTGCCGCGTGGTTTTATGGGTATGACGGAGGCGTCATGGTTACGGCGTCGCACATGCCCAAACAATTCAATGGTCTCAAATTTTTACGGCTGGATGAACGAGGGGTCTTGTCCCCCATTGGCAGGGGTTTGGGCATGGAAGATTTGGAGCGTCTTGCCCTCTCGGATGCGATTGTTGAAAAAAAATCTGTGCCGGGGACAACCGCAAAAAAGGATATATGGGATGATTTTGTGCATTTTACCAGAAGTTTTATTGATGTTGGCCGACTCAAGCCGTTCCGCATTGTCATGGACGCGGGGAACGGGATGGGCGGTGTCGTGGCGCGCAAGATTTTCGCGGGCTTGCCCGTTGAGATTATTCCGCTTTATTTTGAGCCAGACGGAACTTTTCCCAATCACCCAGCCAACCCCATTGAAGAAGAAAATCGCCGCGATATTATGCGACGCGTGGTAGAAGAGCGCGCTGACTTGGGCATCGCATGGGATGCCGATTGTGATCGCGTCTATTTTATTGATGAAACAGGGGCGTATGTTCATGGAGATTTTGTTGCAACGCTCCTTGCTTTGGAAATGCTTGAAAAACACCCGGGAGGCGGCATTGTGTATGATCTTCGATTTAGCCGAGCGCTGAACGATTGGGTCGCCAAGGCTGGCGGCAAGGCCCACATGGGGCGGGTGGGGCATACCTATATCAAACACCAGATGAATGAAACCCAGTCAATTTTTGGCGGAGAAGTGAGCGGTCATTATTATTTTGCCAAAAATCGGTATATGGAAAACGGATTTGCGCCTGTGCTTCTTCTGCTGGCCGCGCTTTCCAAAAAAGGAAAAACACTGTCGGAAATGGTCCAAGATTTGGGCCCATATTATATTTCTGGAGAAATTAATTTTGACGTGACCGATGCGTCGCTCGTCATTGCGGCGATACGCGAAGCGTACGCTGGCAAGGGAGGAAAAATCCTCACATTAGATGGGGTTAGCATGGAATATCCGGAGTGGCATTTTAATGTCCGTCCTTCTGCCAATGACCCGGTCGTCCGGCTTACCGTAGAAGCGTCATCCCAATCTCTTTTGGAGGAAAAAACTCGAGAATTGACGGCACTGATTCGTCAATATACAAGAGCCGGCGCATAGGCAGAAGGAATTTATTCATTGTTTTGTTTATCATGCGTTTCTTGATCAGTTGAAGCGTCTTTTTGTTTTTCTTTATTTTTTGGAACTGCTTTTTTGCTTGGAGAATAGAGAGTATTATGTATTTTCCATTTATCAACAAATTGCCCAATTCCTCGTTGTTCCACTTTTTTTTTGACGTTTGTTTTTTGTTGTGACCATTTGACCAGGCTTTCAAAATTGATTTTATATCGTCCGGCAACCACAATATAGGTAATTTCTTGCGCTTTGATAGCGCGTCGGATAGTTTGGGGGTTGACGCCAAAAAGTCTTGCCGCTTCAGAAATGGAAACACGGATAATCTCTTTTGATGATTCTGTTTTGGGGGCATTTACCATACAATGATATTTGTATATGTTTGTGTATACAAATATACCCTTTATTTCTTTATTTGTCAATAATGGGTGTTCTGATTTTTGATATAGTACAATTTATGGAAAAAATATAAAAAAGTATACAATAATGTATACAAATATACATATTATTTTTTTATTTTTGTAAAGCTAAAAATTATTAAAAAGTATATATTATTGTATACAATTTAGTGTGCTTACACAAAATTTGGCAAGTATCAAGTATAATAATCACAACAATGTTAACCATGGATATGGTTGCCTTTTCTATGATTATTTGTCAGAGGTGTTGTAATGCGTTTTTATTGGATTACTTGTTATTTGTTTGAATTTTTTTTTTCTTTTTGATATACTTTTTGGCGAATTTTCTTTATTTGGGCAATCCCTGCGGGGGAATTTTTATTTTTGAGATAGGTTCTAGGGATTAGGATAGGGTATCGGCGCCGGGTCATCTGTAACGTTTTTCTTTTTGGGACGTCTCCTTATATGAACAGCTCCTTGTCACAACCCCCTCGACACAGGCTTCACGAACAGATGCTCGTGATTCGAATCACGAAAGAAAAAGATACGGAAGCCTTTTCAGAACTGTATGATTTGTATATTGAGCGGATGTATCGCTTTGTGGCATTTAAAGTGTCAAAACGCGAAGAAGCGGAAGATATTACCGGTGATGTCTTTTTGCGTGTATGGGAGTATTTAACGAGGAGTGCAAACGATGAAAAGCACATACGCAGTTTTCGCGGATTGATATATCAGATCGCGAGAAACGCGATTATCGATCATTACCGGAAACAAGCATCTCGACAAGAATATCCTCTCGAGAGCATGGAAGACGTTCAAGGACAATCATCCATGGAACTCATGACCGAGGTGGACAACCTGCTTGACACACAGGCGCAGATGCAACACCTGGCGCGCGCGATAAAAAAAATGAAATTGGAATATCAAGAAATTGTTTTCCTCCGATATACTGAAGGTCTATCAACTGCGGAGATTGCGCATATTCTGGGAAAGAAGAAAACAGCCGTTCGAGTGACTTTGCACCGCGCCATGAATGTGTTAAAAAAAATTATTGAAGAAGAAAAAAAGGCAAACGATCAACCATGATAGCATATGAAAAACCTGAGCATGAAAGAACAACTCAGACAATTACGAGACAGCGGCGCATGTTCCAAACCATCGCAGGCATGGGTCGAAAAAAACAAACGCGTTCTTCTCTCATCCATATCCCAATCCCAATCGCGCGCTCCGCAATCATCGCTCTCGGCTTTCCATTCTTTTGGACGATTGGTTTTTTCTCCATTGCGTCCTGTTTTTGTTCCATCCTTGGTTTTTGTGATAACGGTGAGCGGATGGATTGCCACTGCAAGCGCGTCATATAATAGTTTGCCGGGAGATACATTATATAATGTTAAAATTGCCAAAGAAAAAGCATTGATCGCATTTCGAGTGGTGACCGGCAATGAAGAAGAAAAAGCGCGGCTTGATTCCCAATTTGCCGTCCAGCGCTCTCAAGAATTGCGCCGGGTTGCCGAAGAGTTGAAGCAGACGCCAGACTCTACAAAAGAAAAAGTGGAAAAACGCTTGAAATCAAGCAAACAAGTCGTTACAGAGTTGGGTCGTTCGTTGTCTTCTGCAAATGAAGGAATTAAAAAAATAGGGGAGTCCGATCCATCAAAAGCAGTTGATTTGGCAAAAGAGTTGAACCAAAAAACAAAAATGATCGTGGACAATCTTGCCGAAGCTGAGGATTTCAAACAAAATGAAGAAAACATAAAACAAGTAAAAAAAGAAGCTGTAGACCTCAATACCAATACCACAGCTGAAGTTGTCAAAAATGTTCTTGAACATGAAAAAGAGCAAAAAGGCGGAGGCACGGATGCCGCTCCATCCGAAAGCAATACGTCTCCCGTCGTGAAAGAGGCAAAAAATGCGGCAAAAGAGGTGATAGAAACACTCACCACCATTGCGAATGGAGAAATAAAAGACGCAAAAGAAGCGACAGAGGCCGCAAAGAAAACCACTGGGGAGAGCGTCAATCCGTCTCTCGCCACATCAACGTCCCACATCAATATCAATGGATCTTCCTCGAGTACGAAGGAATTATTTGAAACTGCGACGTCATCGTCTTCGTTCGGCGTGGTTATAACCGAAGCGGAAAAAAATTTGGAACAAGCAGTCGGCCTCGTCGAGGAATTGCAAGGAACGGCCAAATTGGTTGATGTGGATGTATTGAAAGCCCTGGAGCAGGCGCAGGAAAAAGCAAATGCAACAACACAGGTAACGTCAGAAGTCAACAAAGAAGTAAAGCAAGCAGTGAGTCAGGTCATTGGTCAAATATTTGAACAACAAAAGACAGCGACGGCGCCTATCCAGCAGTCAGGGTCATCCCCGACGGCCACCAATACTTTGCAAGCAATGCCATTTTCAACGACCGGCACTGTCAAAACAGGGGAAATACAAACAACAACCACAAACATAAGCCAATAATAAAACAATACTGTATGGCAAAGGTTCTTTCTTTCATTTTTGAAGAGAGGGCCTCATGCCATACAGTATGGAATGTTCCGATTCTCTCCAACTTTTGTTGGATGGGGAATGGAATGGGTCTGTGTAGCAAAAGTCGAGATTCCACATGGAGTCGCTAGACAGTTGTGACTAAACGGCCTTTTCCTTCAACCCACTGCGTCTCTTTACAGAGATGCATGTTGCGGCGTGATGGAGAAGGACATACCTATTATTATGAGTAATGCATTGAGAATAACAAAAAAGACATTCACATGGGCTGTTGTTCTCTTGACCATCGCATGGAGTATGGGTATTGCGGCACTTATGCCACAAACCGCATACGCTGTCGATTGTCCAGAACTTGAAGCATTTGACCTTTTTCAGGTTGATGGCTCCAAAGCAGTCTATTTGTTGAATGCAGACATGGAACGCATGTATTTTCCTCACCAGACCGTGTATGAAACATGGTATGGCACTGACTTCAGCCAAGTGGTAGAAATTCCAAAGGCGGATTCAGCGGGAAACGCATGTATTGACCAATACCCAAGCGGCAAGGGAGTGAACTATCGCCCTGGCTCGCGATTGGTCAAAACCATTGAATCACCAAGCGTCTACGCCATTGGTCCTGACAACGCAAAACACAAATTGTCGAGCGCCGATGTTGCAAAGAAGCTCTATGGTGCAAAGTGGGAAGACAAAATTGTCGATCTTGCCCCGGTATTTGATGCCAATTTTTCTGTCGGAGCGGCTGTTGCAGAAGCAACACCGCACAATGGCATGCTCGTCAAAGTATCAGGAGAAGACACCATATACTATGTGGAAGACGGTGAATATCTTGAAGTTGACGGTGATCTCGACAGCTGGGTCGCGGCAAGCGTTCAGGCTGTTACTCAGGAAGTCTTTGACATGGGCGGCGAAGTCGGCGGCACCAAAACGTCTGCCAGCCTGACCGAGGATCCGACCCAAATGGGTTCTGTCCCAAGTGAAGACGAAGATGAGGACGAAGATGAAGAAGAAACCTCAGGCGGCGACTTGAGCGCGAGCCTTTCGGCGAACACCGCGGTTGCGGCCACTCTTGCTGACGGAACACAGTACAACAATTTGTTGACCGTGAACTTTAAAGCAGGCAGTAAAGATGTCAAAATTGAAGGATTAACCGTGACACGAACCGGATTGATTGCCAACAGCAACATCAGCGGTGTCAGTGTCTGGGATGGCGATGGATACCGTCATGGTGAAATTATGACCTCCTTCAACACCAACAACCAAGTGGTTATTGGTTTTGCAAGCGATCCGATTATCGTTGCCGCCGGCACCACCGAAGCTGTGTCAGTTTCCTTTAACCTCGGCACCAGCGCCGCAGGTGGAACCGTTGGCGCTCGTATTGCCTCTGCAAGCCACGTTGACACCGATGGCGGCGAAGTTTCCGGCAGCTTTCCTATTGATGGCAACATCATGAGTATTGTTGACGGCAGTTCTTCATTGGCTGACGCCAAAGTCGAAGCGCAAGCAGTGAGCGCCGCTTCAGCAAGCACTGCTTCTGGGAACACAGAAATTGGTGAAACCAAAGACATCGGAAAATTCAAATTCAGCCAATCAAATGGAAAAGGAAAGATTACAGTGGAACAAGTTGTGTTTTATTTGGAAGGAACCATTGATGACAACGACTTGAAAGATTTCACCCTGTATTCTCCGACCAATGATATCCTTGGTTCTGCCGAATGGGCCGTTGACCGTTATGTCACCCTGAAACTCGACAAACCATACGAAATTGACACCAGCAAAAACCGTATTTTGACCTTGAAGGCAACAGCGGTTGATGGATCTGGTAAAAATTTCCGCGTGCACGTCCAGAATGACTATGATCTCATGGTCAAGGATGTTGCGCTTGGATATTATATCCTTCCGTACGATGTCGCCGCCGGTACTGCATGGACCGACGAAGTCGCATCGGATGGCTGGTTTATCTTGAAGTCCGGCACGTTGAACGTGGTGAAGACAGCAAACTCCCCATCGGGAAACATTTCTGCCGGAACCAGCGACCAGCTCTTGGCCAAGTTTGATGTCAAAGGCGTTGGTGAAGACATGGAAATCCGAAAAATCGGTGTCAAGATCGCAACCACCGCAGGGTCTACCGACCTTTCCGGCAATGTGAGTCTTATTGTCGACGGAACCACGCTTCTCACCTTTAGCGGTGATTACAGCGCGGCCTTGTACTCCACAGGAAGCCAGCGCACGTTGTCGCAATACCTCTACGTCAAATCGGGTGAAACCAAGGTATTGGAAGTCTATGGAAACATTGACAGCAATGCCAGCGCCGACACCTACCAGGTAAGTGTTGGAAATTTCTACGCAAAGAGAATTTCCACCAAGAATTTCGCGGACAATATTCCAAGTGCGGGATATACCGACGCAACCGGCAACGTATTGACCGTTGAAACGACCAGCGTCACCTTTGTGAAAGACACCTCGGTTCCAAACAAGACAGTTTCCAAAGGCGCTACACAGTTGATTGGTCAATTCTTGGTTAAAGCCGGAAGCGCGGAAGGCGTCTGCTTGACTGGCGTGTCCATGTCATTTGGCGGGACAGGCAACGCCCCAACCGACATTCAAAATCTCCAACTCTTGTTTGGGGATGAAGAATTTGGTTCATTGGTGAGCACCGTCGCAACATCCGCAAACAGCTTTACTGCCAACAAGTGTCTTGAACCAAACGAGAGTAAGACCTTGAAAGTCAAAGCCTTTGTGGTGAGCACTGCCAACAGCGCCAACTTGGTTGCCAGTACCACATCGTACACCTACATTGGCAAGGTCACACAAAATTCCACATCGCAAACCAATTCCGTGGTTGGTCAAACCACCACATTGGGTAGCCCGAATGTGATTTTGACTGCCGCAAGCGATGCGTCCACCATCTCTGCCATTCGTCTTCCTGGCGAATCTCAACAAGTTGGCAAGTGGAAGGTTGAGTCGCAATATGAAACAGTCATTTTCAAGAAGATGACGTTCCAAGTTCGCGACCACACCTTCGCAAACGACACCAGCGCCGGCAACTTTGGATCTTTCTCGTTGTATGATTCCGCGGACATGAGCAAGTCCATCGGCACTGCCTCATACATTCCAGGAACGGGCAATGGATATGTTCGATTCAACGGCATGACTTGGTCAGTGCCTGCTGACTCCATCAAGTACTTGGTCTTGAAGGCCAATGTCAATGGATCGGGGGGCATGGATGTCGCGAGTGTCAACACCTTTGTCATCGCAAGCGACTCCTCAACAGATATGGATGTCGCCGCATCAAACGGTTCGTTGACCACCAGCCAAATCGACGCAACTTCGGGTGACAACACTACAAACACCCACTTTGCAACGACTACCTACTACTTGTACCACAATGCGGCCCCAACCGTAGGCAAAGTGAGCGTTGGCACCGCGCTTGACACCTCAAGCCAGTCCAAGCTCTTTAGCTTCAAGGTTGAAAACAACGGAGATCGAGAACTTCGCCTTGCGACCTTCACGATCAATGTTGCCGCAACCGGCATGACTGCGACTGGTGCAACGACCGGTACCGTTCAGAGTTGGGAATTGTGGGAAGCAAATGCAACAGGCGGACTTGGCACGCAACTTGCGACCACGTCAACCTGTCAGCTCACTGGAGGCGCTCTTGCTTCAGGATGTTACTATAATGCAACATCAGGAAGCTCGGTTAACGTGTCCTTCGGTGAAGTCAACGATGTAAACAGCTTGCTTGCCTCCCTCACGGTTGCCGCAGGCGGTTCACGAACCTTCATCCTGGTAGCAAACGCTTCTGGCGCGGCCAATGGAAAGACCACCGGAACCATTAATGTGACACCAAAACTTGATGGAAGCACCGGATACTCCAATGGCGACAGCAACTTTGAAGCAAACTGGAATGATGGTCCAAGCGGTGTTGCTCCGTTGCAGTACTTCTACACACCAGTTGGTGGTAGCGAGAACTCAACCGCATACGCAGCATCTGATTCATACGATGTTGTGGGCGACACGCTCAAGTTGACCCTCTAAGTCTTGCTTGGTCTGATAGCATCAGACTGGCAACACTACGAGTGATGCAACCCCGCCGCAAGGCGGGGTTGCTGTATTGTAAGGAGAACATATCCTTTGCTATACTGAAGACCGTATTTCTCTTTTTTGCTATGCATGAACGTTTTAAAATTTGGATTCTCCTTGCCATGAAAATACTTCTTTTTTTGGCGCTTCTTACTCCTTTGGTGCTGGGTCTCAAGACTTTTATTTTTCCCTTTGTCGCGCCAAAGATATTTTATTTTCGCATACTTGTCGAAATTGCCTTTGCCCTGTTTCTGGTCTTGCTTTGGCACGACCGATCGTATCTCCCAAAAAAAACATGGACGCTTCTTGCGACAGGAGTTTTTCTCGGCGCCGCGTTTCTCTCGGCGCTGTTTGGCGTTGATTGGCAGATGAGCTGGTGGGGGAATTTTGAACGCATGGAAGGATTGTTTACGATTGTCCACGGGTTTGTCTTTTTTATCCTGCTTGGCGTGGTATTTCGCGCCAAAAAAGACTGGATGAATTTGCTGGGAGCCTTTCTTGGCATAAGTGTGCTATTGATTTTTTCCGGAATTTTACAGCGTTTTGCGTCAGCGGATGATCCTTTCTTGACATTGGGAGGGGTCACACGCGTGTATGGCACGCTTGGCAATTATATTTATTTTGGCCATTATGCGCTGTTTAGTTTTTGGTTCAGCGTGTTTGTCTTTTTTGAGACAGCAGAAAAAAAAGGAAAGTGGTTTTCCATTTTTGTCATGATTCTTTCTGTTATTGGGCTATTTCTCTCTGCAAGCCGCGGGCCGCTCCTTGCGTGGATGGTGAGTCTTGTGGTATTTGGCATTGGGTCGCTGTTTGTCGTTTATACACGATGGTACCGCATTGCGTTTATCGGTGTTTCCGGGGTCGCTCTCGCTGTCCTTTTGTTGGCAATTTTTTCTTCCAATTCTTTTATCCGATCAGTTCCCGGTCTCGGCGGTTTGCATGAAATTGCATCCATGAGCGGCACCGCAAGTACGCGTCTTATGGCATGGGATATCGCATGGAAAGGATTCTTGGACCGCCCCGTTTTTGGGTGGGGGTGGGGCAATTATTATGTGGTATTTAATCGCTGGTATCATCCCGCATTTTTGGAATTTGGATGGCAAGAAACATGGTTTGATCATGCCCACAACCAATATGTGGACATGCTTGCCACGACCGGCATTGTGGGTTTTGTCGGGTATCTTTCCATATTTGTCGTTTTGTTTGCTATGCTGTTTGCTGTCATTCGGACGCGGCAAAAAGAAGGTCGGGTTTCTTTTTTTGTATTGGTCAGTTTGTTGGTCGCGCATGGCGTGAATAACATATTTGTGTTTGAACATCCCAGTTCGTACGTGCTTTTTTTTCTTTTGATTGCGCTTGTCACATTTTTCTTTTATGATAGCAGGGGAGTCATTGCTCCTTCGCAAACGCAAAAAAATACGATGCTTCCGGCGTGGGGAAAGGTGATCATTGTGGTTCTCTTCCTTTTTGTCTTGCACGGGCTGTATTATGGGAATATCCGGGGCATTGAAAGAAATATGCGCGATCGAGAACTACAAGTTTCTTTTCGCAGTGATCCAAAAGAAACAATGGACAAGATGGTAACGGAGGCGTCTCTCGTGCATCCCTACCAGCGGGATCTTCGGAATGACTTTGCGCAGACGATGACCATATTGGAGCGCCCCAGTCCGGGGACCACTCAGGCCAAGGCGTTCATTGACGTGGCCTATTCAGCGATTGGCATGCTTGAAGACAACGCGCGGGAATTTCCGTATGACGCGCGGAGATTGATTGCGCTTGTTCAGGCGTATAAGGATATTCTCTTGTTGGGGGAAAATGTTAGCCCGCGGATGCATGAAATTTTTCGGACGCTCGAGGAATTATCTCCAAAGCGCCAGCAAGTGTATTATTATTGGGCAGAGTTGTACGTCGTGGAAAAAAATTATGAAGAGGCGGTTCGGCTGGTGAAAAAAACGATTGCGGATGATGAGAATGTTTTTTATGGCTATTGGTTGCTTGCAAAAATTGAAGCCTCGCGGGGAGCATGGGCCGACGCACACGCCTATCTTGACGAAGCGGAAGAACACGGTTTCCGGCCCGATCCCGATACAGAAGCTATTGTCAATATTATTCGAGAACAATATGCAAAAGAAAATGGATGATTTTTTTTCTTTTTTTATGCCTCAATGTATTCGATTCGTATTAGTCGGTGTTTTGATTCTTTTTGTCACCGGTTGTTCTTTATTTCAAAAACAGGATCCCCAAAAGGCGGGTTGCGAACAAACCGGCGGCACGTTTCAAGACCGCGGTTGCGCGTGTCCGGAATTGTTTCCAACATTCAATGAAACAGCTTTTCGTTGCGAAGACGCGTTTGGCGGGTTTCCCAGCTCAAAATTGGAGGCCGATCGCATGGCGCGCCGTTTTGCATATGCAAAAGATTGCATTGCGGCGCAGGGGGAAGTGTTTGTGGCGCCCGGAACGCCGATTACCTTTTGCGCTCCGAGGGCCTGGGGCGGCATGAAAAAAGAAGATTATCCGGCAGACAAAGGCTTTTTGGCTCGAATCATATTTCCAAAGCCAAATGTGCCATCGAAAAAAACGGATGCTCTCCCCACCATATGGTACGAGTCCGATGACGCCCTGTGGCAGAACGCCCTGCTTCAACCCGTATGTTTTGCCTGTTTTGTCCCGGAACAACAGAATTCAAAAACTATACCCGCGGAGCTTGGGTTTGCCGGCAATGCGGTTACCGGCGAGGTTGGCGCGATTGATGGCCATCCGACCGCGATTGTTCGAGATCAAAAGACGGGTGTTGTCACGTATGCTGTCCCAAATGCATTTCCAGGGTATCATTTGAGGATTGTGGTTCCAAATGATGACGAGGGCACGCAGTCGTTTGTGAAGAGCGTGTGGTTTGATGATATGGCGCAATAATGGTGCGTTTTTTGGTTTTGGTTTTTTTATGAAGATCTTTCTTCTGCGCGCAACAAAAGCATGCGTTGCATTTTCTCTTCTCTTGCCTCTCATTGCGCTTCCGCAATTTTTTATTTTCCCTTTTATCGTGCCGAGGATTATTTTTTTTCGTTCGCTTGTCCTTCTCATGCTCCTTGGCTACAGTCTTCTCTTGGTGGTTGACTGGCAGGAGTACCGTGCGCGGCTGACGCCCATAACAGCCGTTGTTGGCCTGTTTTTTGTAAGTCTTTCCATCTCCACATTTTTTGGCGTTGATTGGTATCGAAGCTTTTGGGACAATCACGAACGGATGCTCGGGCTGTTTACGCTTTTGCATTACGGATTATATTATGTCATTGCAACAACCATCATGCGGCGATGGGAAGAATGGCGGCGGCTCTTTCGAATGTTTCTTTGTGTCGGCATCATTGTTATGATCGTGGGAATCATCCAAACGATTGAGCCGGATTTTTTTTTGAATAAAGGAAATCATCGCGTGTCCTCCACGCTTGGGAACCCCATCTATTATAGCGGGTTTGGGCTATTTCTTTTTTTTCTTGGAGCTTTTCTTTTTACAAGAGAACAAACGCGGACGTGGAAATGTTTTGCCGCTCTGGGGGCCATTTTTGGTTTTGTCGGGATTTTTCTTGGCGGGACTCGCGGTACAATTCTCGGTCTTTTGGGCGGAATGGCTGTTGCTCTCTTTAGCTATGTGGTTCTTTTGCAAGGGCATCCGCAGGTTCGCCGGGCTCTCAACATAGCGATGGGTATAGGCGCAGTCGCCGTGCTCCTTCTTGTAGTATTTCGGCACACATCTTTTGTTGAGCGTCTGCCGGGAGTGGGTTCTCTTGTCCAGACATCCATTTCAGGAGGAACCGCACGAACGAGAATTATGGCATGGGGGATTGCGCTTGACGCATGGAAAGAGCGGCCAATGTTTGGCTGGGGGCCAAACAATTATTACTACGCGTTTAATGCCTATTATCGTCCGGAATTTATGGAGTACGGAGTGGGCGAAACATGGTTTGATAATGCGCACAATGTTTTGCTGAACACTCTTGCGGTTCAAGGACTCTTTGGGTTCATCATGTATGGCGCATTGTTTATTGTTCCTGTCGTCATCCTTTTGGCATATAGAAAAAAATTTCAATACGATATCCACGCTGTGGTATTGGGGATGTCCTTCCTCATTGCCCATCTGATTCACAATGTGTTCGTTTTTGAAAATCCGACGTCGTATCTTTTCTTTTTTCTTTTTTTGGCATTTTTGAACGCGCAAACGTCGTTGTCTCGCCAGACAACGGCTCGGAAAGAGCAAAAAAAAATATCACCGGTCAGAGTATCGCAGGGCTTCATGGGAAGGGTGGCGGGAGCGGGTTTGCTTGTCTTTGTTCTTTTTGTGGCGACCGATGTGTATCCGGCACGGGCCAATATGGCCATGTTCAAAATGATGAGAACTTTGTATACAGAATCCGATCCTCTTTCGCGCTATGAGAGCGTTCTCGCGCTTCCAACGCCTCACCGGGATGACATTCGAAATGATTTTGCCCATCTTGTATTTCCGCTGATTCAAGAGACACACCGGCGAGGAAATTCGGCATATGCAAAAGATATTTTTGATCGGGCTGTGGCCGGCCTTGAAGCCAACAGAGAGCTCCATCCGCTCGACGTTCGCATTCATCTCGAGCTTGCCGAACTCTACCAGCGATCGGCTCCGTTGTTTCAAGAGGCATCCTTTTTTACGCAAGCGGAGGCGGTGTTGGAGGACGCGCGTCTCAAGTCTCCGAGACGCCAGCAAATTGACTATATGCTTGCGGGGATAGAATTTCAGCTCAACAAACCGGATGAGGCAATTCTCCATTTGCGCGTTTCAATTGATGATAATCCAAACATTGTAGAAGGATGGTGGCGCCTTGCATTTCTTCTCGAATATATCGGCCGGCACAATGAAGCGCTCGGCGTGCTTGAAGAATCAAAAACATACGGTGTGGTATTTCATGGACAGGCTGCCGATATTGCGCACAATATTCTTAGCGCGACTTCTTCTTAATGTATTTTTGCTTAATGTACGTCTGCCGTTGTTGTTCCGTACACGCGGTTTATTTTTTCTTTTACGTCGGAAAACCGACCGATTGATGACGAAGAAAGTGTCGGGCCGATGTGGCTTTTCTGTTCTTCGATCGCACGGCAGAGTGCGTCTCCGAGCGCGGGAGCATTTTCAGCCGGCACAAGGCGGATTGGATATATTTTTGCGAAATCGGGAATGCCGCCAACATCTGTCGCGATAATGGGCATGCCTGCGAGCGCCGCTTCAAGAAGGAGATAGGGGAGTCCTTCTTTGCGCGAGGGAATGACGACGGAGTCAAATGCGCGCAACAATGTTGACGCCTGCTCGATATATCCGAGCATAGACACACGGTGTTCCAATCCATTTTTTTTGATTTGTTTTTTAATGTTGTTTCGTTCCGGACCGTCGCCAATCAATATGAGCGTCGTTTCCGGGTATTGTTTTACCGCTGACGCAAAACTTTCAATAAGAATGTCCACGCCTTTTGTTTTAAAAAAATTCGCCACACAGCCGATCCAAAATGATTCTGTGTCGAGCGGCTGTGGCGCGAGCGCCTGAAGTGTCTTTCTTGATTTGTCTCTTGGCGCAAATATGGGCAAAGAGGCAAGCGCAAGCGGAATATAATGAACGGTTTGGGAGGGAATATGCAGTGTTTTTGTTGCGATTTTTTCGTCCTGTTTTGAGAGCACAATCGTGTGCTGTCGCACGCGCGCGGAGAGCCGTTCGAGGATCCGGTACAGCATTTGTTTTGCCCGGCCGATCGGTTCGAGAAACACCCATCCGTGAACCGTATAGACGGCGTTGGCGGATTTTTTGGAAAACAGGAGAGCACACGATCCAATAATGCCTGCTTTTGAGCTGTTGAGATGGATAATGTCCGGCGTTTCTTTTTGGAAGAGTTTCCGCATTTCATAAACCGCTCGAATGTCGTGGATTGGTTGTATCGGACGAACGAGGTGCGCCAGTTCTATAATTCGTATCGGTTGCTGTGCCGCCTGTACCTTCTTTTGAAGGTCTTTTTTGCCGTTTGGTTCTCCAACCGCAATCGTGACGTCGTAGGTATCACAAAATGCGGTCGCACAATCATAGACGTACTGTTGCGCGCCTCCCCAGGTTCCTTGCGTAATAACGTAGAGCAGTTTCTTTTTTGATGGCATATTGGCGGATTGACTTTTTTGGCTGTATAGAGCATACTCTTTACAAGAGCAAAGATCAAGAACACGATTGTTTCTTGTTTTTTCTGTATGTCACAACCTCAACGCATCGTTATTTTTTCAACCGCCTATCTGCCTTTTATCGGCGGGGCAGAGGTGGCTATACGGGAAATCACGGATCGTATCGGTGATTCTTTTGTTTTTGATGTATTTACGGCAAAAATGAACCGTCTGCTTCCGTCCATGGAGCACATAGGAAATGTAACTGTGTACCGTGTGGGAATAGGAAGCGAACGGGTTGATAAGTATTGGCTTGCTTTTTTTGGCCACTGGAAAGCGCTTCGCTGTCATCGCCGCGCTCCCTATGCCATCATTTGGTCGGTAATGGCGAGCTATAATGGGTTTGCGGCGCTGGCGTTTAAGAAAAAAACAAATCTTCCATTTTTGTTAACGCTTCAGGAAGGCGACACGCCGGAGCACATGGAAAAGCGCGGCCGCCCGCTCAAACGATGGCACCGGCAGATTTTTCAATTCGCCGACGGTCTTCAAACGATCAGTCATTTTCTTATGGAGTGGGGAAAACGAATGGGGTTTGCCGGGCCGTATGCCGCAGTCATACCCAACGGAGTTTCGATGCAAACATTTATTTGTCCGGATGCGGCAACTCGGCAACGCATGAAAGAACAAATAAGAAAAGAACTCTTTCTCCCCAACGATGCGCTTCTTGTGGCGAGTGTTTCTCGTTTGGTCAAAAAAAATGGTTTGCAGTTTTTGATTCAAGCAATGGAACATCTCCCGAACCACGCGCATCTGATAGTGATTGGGTCGGGAGAAGACGAACATATATTGCGCGCAGGGTCCAGTGCGTTCGGGGTAAGCGACAGGGTTCATTTTTTGGGAGAAAAAACTCATGACGACATTCCGCGCTATTTATGGGGATCGGATATTTTTTGCCGGCCGAGCCTGTCCGAAGGACTCGGCAATGTATTCTTGGAAGCCATGGCCGCGG
The DNA here is from genome assembly GCA_001784285.1 of Candidatus Magasanikbacteria bacterium RIFCSPHIGHO2_02_FULL_48_18. Lineage (GTDB taxonomy): Bacteria > Patescibacteriota > Patescibacteriia > Magasanikbacterales > UBA922 > UBA10181. Next base: position 16,832 of record MFQC01000001.1, on the reverse strand, counting down.
AAATTCCGGTTATTGCGACACCGGTGGGAGGAATTCCGGATTTTCTCCGTAACAAGGAGACCGGCGTCTTTTGCCAGCCCGGAGACCCACACTCCATTGCGGATGCAATTCACTCTGTGGCTCGCATGCCTCATGATGAAAAAATACAAATGGAAAAAAAGGCAAGACAATTGGTTGAATCCCAATTTGCCTGGGATGATATTGCTCTCTCGCTGAGGCGTCTTTTTTTCGACATTCTCTCTGTTGTAAAGAAGTGATATGAATATTTTTATTGCAACAGGCATTTACCCGCCCGACATAGGCGGTCCGGCCATATATGCCAAGCATTTGTATGATGCATACGCCCGGCGTTTTCCCCATGTGACGTTGCTTTCCTATAAAAAAGAAAAAAAAATGCCAACAGGTATCCGGCATATGTGGTTTTTTTTCAGGGTGTTGCGCCATATTATTGGAAAAGACGTGCTTTTGGCGCTTGACACATGTAGTGTTGGATTTCCTATTGTTTTGATTGCAAGGATTTTTCGAAAAAAAAGTATTGTTCGGGTGGGTGGTGATTTTTTATGGGAATCATACGTGGAAAGGCACCAAGCTATGATGACACTCTCTTCTTTTTATAGTCATCTTCCACCACTGGATGCACGTTCATGGTTTGTGTACCAGTGCACAAGGTATCTTTTGCGGCACACGGACGCGTTGGTGTTTAACACGCCATGGCTTCTCGCCATCTACCGTGTTCATTATAGGTTGAATCCGGGAAAATGTTTTATCGTTGAAAATTATATGGGGGAGAAAATTCCAAGTTTTTCCGCAAAGAAAAAAAATTATCTTTGGGCCGGTCGTGATATTTATTTAAAAAATGTTAAAAGACTTCAAGATGCATTTGGAAAAGCAAAACAGGTACATCCGGATATTGAGCTCGACGTAAGCGGTCGCCTCTCAAGAGAAGCGCTATTGGAAAAGATGAAACACTGCTACGCTATTATTCTCCCGTCCCTTTCCGATGTCGCGCCAAATATGATTATTGACGCCATTCGGATGGGGAAGCCATTTATTTTGACACAAGAAAGCGGATATTATGAATCTTTCCGGTCATTTGGTTTATTTGTTGATCCAAAGAATACCCAGGATATCGCAGAAAAAATTGTCATGCTCGCCGATGAGACGGTGTACCAAGCAATGCAAAAGAAATTGGCGACGTTTGATCGCGTTCGGGACTGGTCGTTGGTCGCAGATGAATTTTTGAAGATATTTCAGCGAATATGAATATTGTCAGTTTGGGAACCGATCGGAATGTATTCGAGCCACATTCAGCGGTAGCAAAACGCCTTGTTCGCTATGGCGCCGGCGTGGATCGATACACGGTGGTGGTACCTTGTGGAAAAACACAGCACCTTCGGTTAAGTAACACAGTATCCGCGCAGGGTGTCGCAAGTCATGGAAAAATTTCCGCATTTTTTGCTTTATATTTTTTCCTCAGAAAATATTTTGACTCAGAAAAATATGACGTTCTTACTGTCCAGGATCCTTATATTCTTGGCCTGTTGGGTTATTGGTTCTCAAAAATAAAGCATATGGGTTTTGAGGTGCAAGTGCATGGAACAGAACAAAATACTTTTTTAAGAAAATATATTATGAAGTTTGTGCTCGGTCGAGCACACGCAGTGCGCACAGTGAGCAATCGACTCGCGAGCGAGCTCAAACAGTTTTATGGAGTCCCGGGGAAAAAGATAACCGTTGTTCCTATTTTTACATCAGTTGTTGAGGGAATGCATGAGCGGGCAGAACAGAAAATTCAAGAGATTGAGCAGGGGTATCCATTTATTTTTTTGACGGTTTCTCGTTTAGTGCCAGTAAAAAGAATTATTGAACAAATACATGCGGTTCGTCGGCTCTTGAACGAAGGAAAAAATATTCAGCTGTGGATTGTTGGTACTGGGTTGGAGGAGAAATCATTAAAAAAATATGTGAAAAATTTTCATATTGGGCAATCGGTTGTTTTTTTTAGGTGGAAAGAAAAGAATGATTTGGAAAAACTGTACAAACAGGCGCATTGTTTTTTGTTTACTTCCAAAAAAGAAGGATGGGGACTCGCTGTCGTTGAGGCCGCGTCTTATGGACTCCCGATTATTATGACCAATGTGGGCTGTGCTGGCGAATTGATCCAAAACAGAAAGAGCGGGCTTGTGGTTCCTATTGGCGATTTGGAGGCTCTCGCGTCGGCCATGCGTGAAATATTGGAGAATGACGCATTGCGACAGCGGCTTCAGACAGGAGCGCGAGAGGCAGTCACGCATTTGCCGACCTTGGAGGAAACGCTCCGGCGATATCGGGAATCATGGCAAAAGGCAATACAACTATGAACCTTCTCATTATGACACAAAAGGTGGACGCAAGCGATCCGATTTTGGGTTTTTTTGATCGCTGGATTGACGCTTTTGCCGCTCATTGTCCGTCTGTAACCGTCCTTTGTCTTGAAGAAGGAACACACGATCTTCCATCCTCTGTCCGCGTATTCAGCTTGGGGAAGGAAAAAAAGCAATCTCGCCTGCGTTATCTTCTGCGTTTTTATCGGCTCATCATTCGGGAAAGAAGCCGCTATGACGCTGTGTTTGTCCATATGAATCCGGAGTATGTTGTTTTGGGCGGTTTGCTCTGGCGTCTTTGGAAGAAGCCTGTTGGGTTGTGGTACGCGCATGGGCATGTGCCATTTTCTTTACGGATTGCAGAGCGGCTGGCATCAATCATTTTTACATCCACAAAAAGCGGATGCCGCGTGAGAAGCGAAAAAATTCGCGTGGTCGGGCAGGGGATTGACACGTCATTTTTTCACCTCAAAGAAAATAATGCTCTCCATGTTCCTCTTTCGCTCGTGACCGTTGGCCGGATTTCTGAAGTCAAACACCTTGAGACCCAAATAGACGCTATTGCCATTCTGAAAGAAAAAGGACTTTCTGGCATGTTGCATATTATTGGAGGCCCCCTCACCGAAGAAGATCGCATGTATGAAAAAAAAATACGCGAGCGCGTGAAAGAAAAAAAATTAGAGAACGATATTTTTTTCCTTGGGCCAATGACGAACCGGGACATTCGTTCGCATCTTTTCAGCGCAGATCTGTTTCTCAATTCCAGCGCTACCGGCAGTTTGGACAAAGCAATGCTAGAGGCAATGGCATGCGGGATGCCGGTCTTTAGCTGTAACGACGCGATGAAGGAAGTATTCCCGGAAGCATATTATCCGGTTTTGTCGTTTCAAAAACAAAACGCGTCTGCGCTGGCGGAAAGAATTCAAGGATTTCTCTCTTTGCCGGAAGAGAAAAGGCAGGACATGACGCAACAGCTCTCCGCAATCGTACAAACGCGCCATGGCGTGGAGCGGCTGGCCGCTGGCATTCTTTTACAGTATGAAAAGAATTAAAATGTTATTTGCCATCAATTGCATGAATATCGGCGGCGCGCCGAGCGTTGTATTTGAGCAATTGCGTCGCATTGACAAAACGAAATTTGAGCTGTTTCTTTTGACATTATATCCAAGTAAAAAAGCGAATTTTTTTTCTCGTCTCTCGTTTCTCGAGCCAAACCATGATATTCGTTTTTTTCTAAAACAAAGAAGTCTGTTTGATCTTGGAACCGTATTTCGGATTTTCCGATGGATGAAGAAGGAGCAGTTTGATGTGGCGTATACGCACTTATTTCTTGCGAATGTGTTGGTTCGTCTTCTTGCGATACTCTTGCGTGTGCCGGTTATTTTCAGTTTTGAACATAGCGCATACACCAATAAAAAGCGGTATCAGCGAATTATTGACCGATTATTGGCCATCGGCACCACCCGTATTGTTGTTTCAACGCCATCGGTCGCAACATTTACTGTGGCATCCGAACACATACCGAAAAAAAAGTTTATGATTGTTCCCAACCCCATTTCTCTTCCTGATTTGGGCCATATTGATCGGGGTGCGTTCAGACGTCGTTTGGGAATTCCTGAAACTGCGTGTATTATCGTCTCTCTCGGTAGGTTTTCGGAAGAAAAAAGGCAGGAAGATATTGTTGCGGCAGTGGCGTCATTGATCCAAGAAAAGCGAATACCCGATATCTGGGCGCTCTTGGTGGGACATGGATCGCGGGAACACTCTTTGCGTTTGGCCATTGAAAAAAATAATGTTCAAGAGCGATGTCTTCTCGTCGTAGAGCCGGAAAAGGCAAAAGAATATCTGCGTATAGCCGATCTCTTTGTGATTTCTTCCGAACGCGAAGGCCAATGCATGGCGCTCTATGAAGCCCTCATGGCTGGCGTGCCGGTTATTGCTCCCCGCCTCAACACCATAGAGGATGTGATTATTGATCGCGTGAACGGACTCTTGTTTTCTCCAAGAGACGTTCGGGAATTGGCATCTGCGATTGACCTATTGTATCATGACAGGGATACGCGGCGCTCTTTGGCGCAGGAAGGAAAAAAAACGATTTCTGATTATGCAGAAAAAAGCGATATAAAAAAATTTGAACAGGGCATATGTGCCCTTCTTAATCCATGACATCAGCATTCTCTCACAATAATGCCGCTCTTCTCGGTTTTCCAAAAGCGCTCATTCCTGCGTTGGTGTGTCAACAGGATGGCCGTGCGCTCACGATATGCGATGCGGATGAGGAGACGGATACTGCGCTTATTGAAGGCAGAGTGCGCTGTGTTGCGTGCGGAGAAACCTATGCCATTCACGATGGGATTTGTATGATGTTTGAGCGGCAAGATGCGGTTGGCGAGGTGTTGCGCGATGAAATTCAGACGCGTGATGCACAGGCAGAGCGGTATGATGCGCGGCTTTCTTCGCGATACGAGAAGGAAATGGCGCAAACAATGGCAATGATTGGGAACCGGCAAGGAAGAGTGATTATTGAATATGGTTGCGGAACAGGGCGGTCGACCGAGATGCTTGCCCGCCAGGGAGCATTGGTGTTGGCTGTCGATTTTTCTCTCCGCTCTCTTTTGGTTTTATCGAAAAAAAATCATCACGCGCGGGCGGGTCTCGTTTTTGCAGATGCGACACAACTCAAAACAAAACAGCATTTTTTTGATTGCGCCATTTCCACACAGGTCCTTGAGCATGTACCAACGCAAGAAATGCGCGATCATTTTTTGTTTCATATATGGGATACGCTCAAACCGGACGGTGATGTCGTCTGTAGCGTGTATCACCACGATCTGAGAAGGCGCATCCGTCGTCTTTCCCAAGAAGGCGTGCACGAGGGCGGTATTTTTTATCATTATTTTACACGCGCCGAATTGCATCGCGAGTTTCATCCGTATTTTGCCATACCAACCATGATTCCTATTGATATTACGCTTCCATTTGAAGCGCGCTTGCGGCTGTCGCCTGCCTTGGGCGGCCGCATATCCCGCATTGCGAGCCATGTCCCCGGGATCAATCTTTTTGGGCATCTTTTGTTGCTTTATGGGACAAAGAAGGAGCGCACGGGCGTCGAGTACCGTTACCCGGGTTTATTTTTCCGAAAAGACTGGCGCTGGTTTCTCGAACCGAAAGATATTCCAAATTGTGACATGGTTACATTTTTTTCCTATACGGACGCCGAAAGGCAAGGATTCAAAAAGAAAGAAGGCACAACCAGTATCATTCGTCTTGACCGGCCTTTGTCTGCTATGTGGGAGGGGATGAGGAAAAATTTTATCAGAAAACAAATTCAGCGAGGGGAGCATAACGGCATTATGATACGAGAAGACATTGATTTTCAAGATTTTGCCAAAGTGTATCTCCCGTTTCGGAAACAAAAAGGCCTTGCCAAAGATAGTCTCACTCCTTTTCGGGAACATGGGAAATTGTTTGGCGCTTTTTTTGAAGGGCGCATCATCGCGGCAGGAGTATGTATTGCCGATCATATTTATGCCCGCGCATGGGCGCTGTGTTCTGATCGTTTTCAGGAAGGTGACGGCCGGATGCGTGATATTGTCGGGCAGGCAAATCGCATGCTGTTGTGGCATGCAATTCGTTGGGCAAAAGAAACCGGAAGGCATGTGTTTGACTTGGGCGGCATTCATCCGGATGCAACGGGCGGAGAAGAGCGGAGTTTGACAGAGTTTAAAGAGGCATTTGGCGGAGAGCGGCGGAAACAGTGGTATTACACAAAAATATATTCCCGTTTTTTATTTTTTATACTGCGAATGAGACGGCGTTTCATGTGATACTTGTTATGTATTTCCTCATTACCGTTGACACCGAAGCGGACAATCAATGGAAAAGAGAGTCGCCAAGGACGGTTGATAACATCCGGTTTCTCCCGCGATTTCAGAAGTTGTGTGAACAATACGGATTTATTCCCACCTACCTTATAACCCACGAAGTCGCCGTCGATCCTTTTGCGATTGACCTGTTGTCTGGGTGGCGAGAGAAAGGAACGGCGGAAATAGGCGCGCATCTTCACCCATGGACCACCCCCCCCTTGCTTCCAGACGAAGAAAGAGCCGTTCCAGAAAAACGATTTCCTTCGCAACTTTCGGATGATCTTTTGCGCCAGAAATTAGAAACGCTCACGAGAACAATTCAAAATAATTTTTCTTTTGCGCCAAAAATTTTCCGGGCAGGAAAATGGGGACTTGATGAGAGAATGATTGACTATCTCTCGGAATTTGGCTATATTGTTGATTGTTCTGTGTCTCCAAAGGTGAATTGGAGAGATTTTGTGGATTCCAGCAAAATGGATGGAGTTCCTGATTATTCACGATCTCCGGTTTTTCCCCATTTTCTTTATTCAAGAAAAGGAAGGAAAATCTTTGAAGTTCCTGTTACAATTTTGTATACCAGATTTGGTTTTACAGAATTTTTTTTTCCTTTTCATACGCGTTTGGGACACATGCCATATCGTGTACGTTTTTTTATGCAACGGCTGTATCGGCTCCGGTGGTGTCGGGTATTTCCCGAGACGCAGGTATCGGACCTTGTGTCCTTGTACGAACTTGCGGGGAAAAACAGATTGCCTATTTTTGAATTTATTATTCATTCGTCAGAGCTCATGCCAGGCGGTAGCCCGTATAACAAAACAAGAGAATCAATTGAAAAAATGTATACCACACTGGAAAGTTTTTTTTCCTTTTTGTCAAAACAAGACGTGAATGGAAGCGGACTTCAAATTTTTGCTGACTCGTATGGATCTTCGTGAAAGTGAATCTTTGAAATTGGCCAAGCATATTATTTTTGTTCCTACGTATAACGAAAAGGAAAATATTTCGATTTTGCTTTTTGAAATTTTCCAAATAATGCCACAAATTCATATTTTGGTTATTGATGATTCTTCTCCAGATGGTACTGCGGAAGTAGTGCTCAATCTTATGACGAAATATCCTCATCTGCACCTTTTCAAAAGGCCTCAAAAAAATGGTTTAGGAAGTGCCTATATTGATGCGATACGATGGATTATCAATAAAAATTTGCCTTATTTAGAGGCTATTATAACGATGGACGCGGATGGTTCCCACCGACCGGAATACGTGCCAATTTTATTACAGTGTTTAGATGGGGCAGATCTCGTTGTCGGGTCAAGATATATAGATGGTGGTGGTATTCAACAGTGGGAAGTGTGGAGAAGATTATTGAGCAGGTTTGGAAATTTTTATGCCCGCGCACTCACTGGTATTCCACTTTCAGATCTTACGTCAGGATTTATTTGTGTTAAAAAAGAAATTTTGAAAAAAATAAATTTTAAAACCATAAGTGCGTCTGGGTATGCGTATCAAATGGAATTCAAATTTTTTTGTGTTTTTAATGCTAAAGCATCTGTGAAAGAAATTCCGATTTTATTTCAAAATCGAAGAGAAGGAGAGTCAAAACTTTCTAACCAGATTATACAAGAGGGGATAAAAATACCAATACGTCTTTTTTTAAGAAGATTTCGCGTGTAAGAGAAGCATGATCCATGTTATGAATATGGAAAAAAAGATAATCTGTCCAATTTGTAAGGGGGAGGATACAAGTTTTTTTTGCAAAAAAAATGGATTTACCGTTTACCAATGCATTGAGTGCTTCTTGTTGTTTGTCTGGCCGCTGCCTTTCAGTACGGAGTCTGTTTACCACAAGGATTATTTTTTAAAAGATAAGACAAAAACAGATTTTGGATACGCGGATTATGACCAAGACAAGGAACCAATGAGGCAGATTTTTTTGGAAACACTTCAAATGATTGAAGAGTGTGGGTGTGAAAAAAAACTCTTTGATGTTGGCGCGGCCACTGGTTTTTTTCTTGATATTGCGAAAGAGCGGGGTTGGGAAACATCTGGTGTTGATATTTCCAATTACGCGTCTGAATGTGCAAGAAAGAAAGGGCACGCGGTGTCCTCGGGAACCCTGTCGTCTACTCGTCCGGAAGGAAAATACGGGGCGGTAACGATGTTTGATGTCCTTGAACACATGACGGATCCATTGGCGGATTTAACAATAGTAAATTCGATAGTGCAAGACAAAGGTTTGCTCGTGATAAACACAGTAAACTGTCAAAGTTTGTGGGCCAGACTATTGGGGAAAAGGTGGAATATGATAATTCCGCCGGAACATCTTTTTTATTTTTCTAAACAAAGTCTCAATATGTTGCTCAAAAAAGTTGGTTTTCAGATTGTCGATATCAAAAAGATTAAGAAAAATTTCTCGCTCCCATATATTTTTCTTATTTTGCACAATTGGCAGAAATTTGTTGTGTGGAGAAAGCTCTCGCAATTATGCGATATCCCTTTATTAAGAAAATTATCATTGCCAATAAATTTGGGGGACAATATTTTGGTCACAGCAAAAAAGATAAAAGATGTTTAAAAAGATTTCCAAAATTTTATATTTAAATCGTTGGGTCTTTGTTTTTGCTTTTTTGATTGCAATTCTTACTGCTGTGCCCCAAATGATTCAAATTCGATCCTTGGGAGAGTCATTTGAAGGTATTTATCCAATTTTTGGCTCTGATGATTTATATTATTTGGCCAGGGGAAGGGATAGTATTGACGCGCATAGCAAGCTTGGGAATCCGTATTTGTTTGAATATAAAAATTATCCCACTATCCAATTTTGGATTCCGGATTATTTTTTGGCGAGATCGCTTACTCTGATTGGGCTTGATATTTTTCAAAGCAATATTTTTTTTGATGGAGTTTTTCCATTTTTTCTTTTTATTTTAACATTTGCTGTCATTTATTTGTCTTCAAGAGATAGAATAATAAGTTTTGCGGGTGCGGTTTTTTTGCATGCGGGTCTTTTTTTGGAGCTTTTTGGGCGTTCTCCAAGTCCACAAATAAATTTTTTATTTTTTTTGCTTGTTCCGCTTTTTTTATTTAACTATTTTCATACAAAAAATATACGTTGGGCCATTCTTTTGGGGGTTGCTCTAGGATGTCTTTTCTACGTTTATACGTATTATTGGACATTTTATTTTGTGTATTTGTTTCTCTTATGCACTGGGATATATTTGAGTAAAACAGGAAAAGAATATTTGCGCGGGATTTTTCTTTCGTTCGTCGTCGCGTGTCTTTTGGGCGTCCCATATATTGTTGATATGCTTCACAACGTAAAAATTGGTGAATATGCAGATACCATGGCTCGCCTTGGAATGCTGAGTACTCATTTTCCTTCGGGGATAAGGATGGTTGGTAGTGGAGCCCTCTTGTTTTTTTTGGGAGCAATATGTTTGAGAAAGAAAATAATTTCAAAAAATATATACGCCATTTCTTTACTCAGTGGAGTCATTGCCGGGCCTCTTGTTGCCAATCATCATATTATTACTGGTAAAAATTTGGAATTTTCCAGTCATTATTGGATGCCGGCAGTATTTTGGTTTGTTTTTTTTGTCTGTTATGTCCTGTCAAGGATTTTTTCATTTGAAAATTTTAAGGAACGTAAATCTTTATATATAAAAATACTATTTATAGGAATATTTATTTTTTCTTTCCGCAATGCTTTTTATATAGCTGTAAGACAGTCTGTCGTTACGGAACAAATAATTGATTGGCAGGGGTATGGCGAGGTAATGCAGTGGTTAGATTCTAATACGGATAAAGATGACGTAGTATTTGCTGATGATGAGCTGAGCAATCTTATCCCCATGTATACCCACAATAATGTTTTTTATTCGCGTTTCGCAAATTTGCATTTTATTTCCAATAAAGAGGTCGAAAACCGATTTCTCATCAATCAGTATTGGAATACACTGGAATATTCTGATTTTGTGCGATATGAAAGATCGATATGGGGTACCCAGTTTATCAATGCCTACGCGCATAATCAAAGTAAAAATAAAGTTCGTCGGGTATTATTTCTTCGGCAAATATCCTATGAAAGGCTGCCACAGGATGCCATGAGGGACATTCAACATAAATATACAGTGCTAAAGCAAGAATTTTTTCCAGTATTGGTGAAGCCATACCGTTTGGACTATATTGTTTGGGACACGGAAAAACATGCAGATTGGAATTTGGATCAGTATAATTTTTTTACTCAAGTGCATGAAATTGATAATTTTAAAATATATTCATTTGATGCTCCTGTATGAAATACCTGTTTGAAACCAGTGATATAAAAAACATATATAATAAAAAAAATAAAGACAAATATAATGGAAATTATGAGTATAGCAGGTGGATAAAGAGCGATATTGATCGCGCCGCGTATCGGATGACTTATAAAAGTATTAGGCAACGTCTTGATGAGATACCTGTCCACCCTTCCCGCATTCTTGAAGTGGGGCCAGGGCCGGGAACATGGACAAAGCTCCTGGTGTCCAAATTTCCACACGCCAGGATTGACGTGGTTGATATTTCTTCAGAAATGTTGCATCAAGCCAGGGAAAGTCTTCAGGCATGCCACGGGGTTTACTTTTTTGAATCTGATTTTTTGGCATTTCACGGGGGGCCGTCCTATGATTTCTTTTTTGCCTCACGGGTCTTTGAATATTTTCCAGATAAGGGCAAAGCAGTACAAAAAATAGCATTGCTCGTGAGTCCTGGTAAAAAAGTTATGTTGATTACCAAGACTCCTCATTACAGACGTCTGAAATTATTGGGAAAATCACTCACTGCCATGCACCAAGGCCAAATAGCGCCACATGCGCTCGTCAACCTTTTTTTTGCCCATGGATTTTCTGATATACATATTTTCCCAGTCACGATTTCCATTCCGCTATTTCATTCAGCTCGGTTGAATTTGTTTTTTTATAGATTGTGCTCTCGTTTTCGGTTGCGTTGGTGGAATAAGGCAATAAGTGAATCATATATATTGGTTGCGACAAAGCTATGATCATTGAACTCTACGGTTTACCCGGCAGTGGAAAGACTACTATTGCGGCGTATCTTGGAGAAAATTCCCATTTTCAGCAAGTGACCATTGGTTCTTCTTTTGAACTTTTGTTGTATTCATTTCTTTTTTTTCTTCGTCATCCACTCCGGACGGTTATGTTAGGGATAACGTTGTGTGTTTTTTCAGGCGGTTTTCGACTGTGGTACACCAAGTTCATGAATTTGTTTCTTCATCACAATGCCAAATACGCGAAAGCGTCTTTATTGACATACGCGATTATTGACCAAGGGCATTGTCAAAATATTCTTTCCCTATTCGAACGGTCAATTTCCGAAAATCTGCTTCGGCGGTATATGCGTTGGCTCCCGAAACCTGATCTTTTGGTGTTGTTTCATGGCGATTCCGAGGTACGAGAGGCCCGGCTCCAAAAAAGAGGATATGGGGTGAGGGAAAGGTGGCAGGAAGGAGTGAACAAAAATTTTGTTCAGTCAAAACATCTTTTCCAAGATATGGGATTTCAGGTTGTATCCTGTCCGTTTGGCCGGTCAATTGAAGAAGTGGCGAATGCAGTACGGGAGGCCATCATGACCCGTTGTCCTTTCGTCTACATTGTGAACGCGCGCATGCCAACCGAAAAAGCATACGGGCACCAAATAATCCAGATGTGCGCACAATTTTCGGCTTTGGGGTTACCGGTTCAATTATGGCGGCCATATCGCAAGAATCCCATTACAGAAACGGTATTTACATATTATGACGTGAAAGAAAATTTTTTTGTGCGCACGCTTGGCCGAATTGATTTTATGAAATGGAATAGTTTGTTCTTCAAACGAGCACAATGGCTACAGGAGATTTTTTTCTTATCGTCGTTGTTTTTTACGCGGATTGTCCGGGGAACCATTGGTTATACGCGCGATCCGTCCGTGGCGTGGCTTTTGAAAAAGAAAGGGGCTTTTGTTGTCTATGAATGCCACGATTGGTTTGGAAAAAGTAAAACGCTGGCATTATTTTTTTTGAGAAAAGTTGATTTGATTGTTTCTACGAATAGGTTTATTGAAGGACAGTTTGAAAAGGCTAGTTTTCAAAAGGAATCACTTGTTCTTGCGCCAAACGGCGTTGATCTTTCTGTTTTTGATATTGACGTGACAAAAGAGGAAGCAAGAAAAAAAATTTTCACAAAACAACAAAATACCGTATTGGATTCAAAAAAAATAATTCTCTATGAGGGTAGTTTTCGTACGATGGGAAAAGAAAAGGGCATTATAGACATCATTCAATCTCTTGTTTTTTTGCCGGACGATATTATGTTTATTGGCGTTGGCGGCAGTATGGAGGATATCGAGTATTATACATCATATGCGCGAAGTCTTTTGGTTCATAAAAGAGTTGTTCTTTTATCGAGGGTGAGCCATGAAACGCTGGCTCTGTATCTCAAAGCTGCGGATGTGCTGGTATTGCCGTTTCCTCAAGCGGCGCATTACACATATTTTATGACGCCATTAAAAATGTTTGAGTATATGGCCAGTCGTCGTGTTGTTGTTACGACCGACCTGCCAAGCATTCGCGAAATATTATCAGAAGACAATGCTTTTTTTTGCCCTCCCAGTGATCCCAAAGCAATGGCTGAACGGATTCTTTTTGCCTTGAAAAATCCCCTTATCTCTGATACGCTTGCGGGGCAAGCATATAGGGATGTAGGACGCTTTTCTTGGGAAAAAAGAGCAAAAAAAATATTGTATCGTAGTGTACCCATATGAAGAAACTGTTGATTATTGGTGGTTATCTGCCTGAATATCCACGCAATCGATGCTTTCTTATGGCATTGCGGGCGTGTTTTGACGTCACGGAAAAACAAGTCGGCGAGCGGGAATATTTAAAATTTGTTACAGCGCTTTTTCGGTATGGGAAACACCAGGATTATGTCTGGGTGATGCAGCCGGCTCAACGGTTTGTATTGATTTTGTTTCTTTTTCGATTTTTTTTTCGTGTTCCTATTATTTTTGACGCGTTTACATCGATTTATGACACATTTGTTGAAGATAGAAAATTAGCAGGGAGGTATTCCATAAAAGCCATCTATTATTATCTTTTAGATTTTTTTTCGTGTCGAGCGGCCCATAGTATTGTGTGCGATACGAAGGAACATGAACAGTATTTTCGAAGGATGTTTCATGTTGGGAACGCCAAACGCTTTTTGATCTTGCCCGTGACGATTGATTGCGCTTTTATTGATGCAATCACACCGGAAGGGTTGGAATCCGTTTTTCCAAAACAGACATTCAATGTTTTGTTTTATGGCAATTATATTCCGCTTCAGGGCATTGAATATATCATCCGCGCCGCGCATATCATAAAAAATGAAACGAATATTCACTTTACGTTGATTGGCGCGGGCCAGACCCGCCCCTTCATCGAATCGCTTTATAAAGAATTGCGGCTCAAAAATATCACGTTTATTGATCGCATGTCTTATACCGATTTAATTCGGCATATCAAATCTTCTGATATTTGTCTTGGTATTTTTGGTAACACGGAAAAAGCGCGCCGCGTCATCCCGAATAAAGTGCTTGATTGCATGGCGTGCGGGAAAGTGGTGATTACTGGAAAAAATCCGGAAATGGCAAGAAATTTTCAGGATGGGGTTGATATTATTTTTTGTACTATGGCTGATGAAAACGATTTGGCGGAGAAAATTTTTGATGTGTATACCCGGCATAAAACCATGAAAGACATAGAAAAAAATGCGTATGCAACCATCAAACAAAAATTTAGTATTGAAAATTTAGAAGAAAAAATACGGTATATTCTATGAATTCCACCGGTGAACAATTTATTCCTGAGATAGGAAAGTCGCGATTGCGGGATGAACATGTCGCGCGATATGAATTTGCCTCTCGTCATGCCCAAAGGTCGCATGTTGTTCTCGATATTGCCTGTGGAACGGGGTATGGTTCTTTTCTATTGAGTGCGGTTGCACAAGAGGTAACCGGGGTCGATATTTCGGCCGATTGCATCGCATACGCGGATTTGCATTATCAGACTTCGAATCTTCATTTTATCCGCGGGTCGGTTGATGAGCCGTTGTTTCGTCCGGAGTCTTTTGATATGATTTGCAGTTTTGAGACGATTGAACATCTTGAAGAAAAAATTCGCGCGCAGTATCTCTCAAATCTTTTTTTGTGGCTTAAGCCAAACGGTATTGTTTTGTTTTCCACACCAAACAAAAAAATTACCTCGCCATTCAGTCAAAAGCCGGAAAATCGGTTTCATGTTTTGGAATATACCAAAGATATGCTTTTTCGGGAAGTATCTCCTTTTTTTATCATTGATGGCGTCTATGGCCAGCGATTGATAAGAAAGATGTGGACGTATTTCTTTGTAAGAAAATCTGTCTCCATCGTACAAAAAATTATACGAAAAAATTTTCATATATATACACTGGCGAATGGTTTTGAAGTTTCTCAGTATAATCCAAAATACGTTGAGCCAAGAATATTTGTTCTCACATGCCGGAAAAAGGAGAATGGTGCAAACACCAGTTTTGTATGAAGATTATTTTTTTGCTTCCGCATCTTAAAATTTCCGGTGGAGTAAAAATTCTCTTAATGTATGCCGATCGGCTGTCCCGAAAAGGGCATCATGTTTCTGTGTTGGTTGGTAATCCCCATGCCTGGCGGAGACAGGTTATCAATTTTTTCAAAATAAAGCCGTCGTGGTTTTCCACTATTCAGGCGTCAATTGTTCGAGTAAAAAATTTTGAAGAAGAGTATATACCGGATGCTGATATTTTAGTAACATCGGTTTGGTATTCCGCTGTCCAGGCGTTACAGTACAAACGCCATTCCGCAAAAAAATTTCTCTTTATTCAACATGACGAAAAGCTGTATCACGCCGAACGATCAGGGGTGGAAAAGGCGTACTGTTCGTCATTGGAAAAAATTGTGGTTTCCTCGTGGTTACAAGACGTGGTACGGGATGAATACCACGGCGATGCATTTCTTTTACTGAATCCAATTGATCGAGAATTTTTTTCTCCTTGTCGAACACGGAATGAAGATGGGGGCATACGTATTGTTATGATGCACCATTCCTATGCGTGGAAGGGAACGGCGGAGGGTATTTCCGTCGTCGAAGCGCTCAAGAAGAAATATCCAACTATTCGTCTGATTCTTTTTGGCGCTCGAGAAAAAACCATTTCCGTGCCGCATGATGAGTATTATTATAATCCCCCACAAAAAAAAATACCTGAGTTGTATTCAAATGCGGATATCTATCTTTGTCCGTCTTGGGATGAGGGGGCAGGTCTTCCGTCTATGGAGGCTATGGCATGCCGAACCGCTCTTGTGACGTATGACAACGGAGGGTCGAGAGATTTTGCCTTTGATGGGAAAACCGCATTTGTCGCAAAGCATCGGGATATCGCTGATTTAAAAAAGAAACTCGATGTATGCATTCGTGATTCTGTTCTAAGAAAACAGATCGCCGAATCGGGATACCAATACATCCGCCGCATGCCATCGTGGGAGGAACAAACGCAACGATTGGAGCAGTTTTTTTTAAGCGCTCTTTCATTGTAATATGCCCTCAGTTTCGGTGATTATTCCAACTCATAATCGGCCGGCCATTCTTGAAAAGGCGGTTGAGTCTGTCCTTGGCCAAACCTTTCAGGATTTTGAATTGATTATTGTGGACGACGGAGGAGTGCTCCCCCTTGATACTACCCAACCGCTCTTTACCAATCCAAAGATTCGCATGTTCCGTCACGAAAAAAGCCTTGGCGGCGGGGCGGCGCGAAATACTGGTATTCGAAATGCAAGAGGCGAATATGTCGCCTTTCTTGATGACGACGATTTTTGGCTTCCCAATAAATTGGAGATTCAGATGGAGCAATTTTTTCATACTCCCGATGACGTGGGTTTCAGTTTTGGATCAGTGTATATTATTATGAACGAAGAAAAAAAAATGACGAATGTGCATAGTGGTGTAAAAGATTTTCATGAATTGTCTTTGACAAATTTTAAGGGGTTTTTGACAAGCACACTTGTTGTAAAAAAATACGTTTTTCAACATTCTGGTTTATTTGATGAGACCCTTCCGAGCCATCAGGAGGCAGAGCTCGTTATTCGAATCACAAAAAAATATAAAGGAATGGGGATTAATATCCCTCTCGTTGTTATGCTTATGACTTCGGGGCATGTGCATATTGGTTCTTATCTTGAAAAAAGAATTATGGGAAGAGAACGTGTCCTTGAAAAGCATATTGAAGAATATATCAAGTATCCACGATTATTGGCTATAAATTATTTTCGTCTCGGCATATTTTTGAAGAAAGCGCACCATTCGAAAGAAGCATCGGGGTATTTCTTCAAAGCATGGATCCTTCATAAGACGCAAATGCGTTTTTTGTTTCATTATATTCGAAGTCATCTCTTTCATTCATAGGTTTCGGTCATATATCATGGGTCTGTACGGTTCACCTTCAAGGGTGACACTTTTCAATAAAAGTTAGATATTTTTCTTCGGGTGTCAGTCCATGCATCTGTTTTCCGAGATGCGGTCGTT